>LR134135.1:1277554-1916332 GCA_900635465.1 Lelliottia amnigena | reverse complement strand
CATGCAGCTAACGCTCCCGTATAACCACATCGGAACAACCCGATCGCCATGCCGACCTGGCTGCTTGCAGGCCCTGGCAGGAACTGACAGAGAGCGACTAAGTCTGCATAGCTGCGCTCGGTCAACCACTTCCGCCGCGTCACAAACTCATCGTGAAAGTAGCCCAAATGGGCAATCGGGCCGCCAAAGGAGGTCAGACCCAGTCGAAGAAAGATCAGAAAAAGAGCCCAAGGATTGTGGTCAGGCCTGGCAATATCGCTCATGGTCGCATCCCGATTTCTGGTTTCGTTAGATTATATTAATCGAGACCCGATAACGAAATGCGATAAAAATAAGCCCTGATACTTTGATCGTTGGCTTATGCCTTATCCTTATGAGACGTCTGCTTTTGTAACATGGCTGACGTGGACGAGAGTAAGAACGGACTCCAGAAGCCGAACGCCGTGGTTGCAGACCAACACCCAAGGCGTAACGCAGCGTCCGATATGATTGAAATGTTTGCCTGGTGGCTTTTAAAGGCACAGCTCATGGGAACTCTCATAACAAAGCCATAACTAAAAAATAATCATTATTTCAGTACGTTGTAATTAAACGACACGGCAGGCAGAAAGGGTTTACCATCATGGTTACAAGCCGGACAGTGAAACCAGAACGAAAACCCTTTCTTGCCGAACACGCCTTACAGCCATTAAGGCCACAGTAAATGGATAGTCAGTATTGGAATTTATCCCACAGTGCCGAAATTTGAGGATCCTTGAGAGTTTCTATCCGGCTTGTGGTATCAAACACCATCGTCTTATTGTCGTTGTTTGAATAATGCGGCCACCCCGGATTGCCATATTTAGCAAAGGCGGCCCAGGCATTATTAATACTGTCAGACAAAGACTGGGGCGGGTTCACGCCGACAAAGTTTTCCGCTTCTTTTGTGTGAATCGTTCCGAACGTAAAGGGCACATCCACAAAATGGGCGGCGCCCAGACGGCCATTGTAGGCTGGTGACCGCCAGGAAAAGTCATAAAACCACGTGTTTTGATTGCGGCTCAACAGACGAGCTATGTTCAGCGCCGGCATCCTGAACGTATAGTCCGACATGATTTGGGCGTAAATGTCGCCCGGACTTTCCGCACTGATACTGTTTTTTGTATAAGCCTGCAGAGCACTAGCAGGGAGACCCAGCTCATCAATCACCGTGTTCACATCCTTAATAGTGATTTTTTGTATGCCGTCGCCGGGGAGCAAATAGAGTCTGAACTCACTGTCGGTGCTGCCCACAATCACAGGAACGCGATTGCTGTCCGTCATCGCCAGATCTTCCATGGGGCTTTTGATGATGATTTTACCGTCTGCAACCGGCAAAAATGCCGTGCCGCCAAGAGAAAGCCTTCCCCATTGGGCTGCATCTTTGATTTGTTCCCCGACTTTCAGGACGTTCTGAACCAGATCCTCAAAAGGCACCCTGGCGACGGCTTCGGGGTCGGCAGGAATCCCCAGATTGTCGGTAAATTGCCGGGTGATTCGGCTTGCATCAGCCGGGCTAATCCATTGCATCGGAGGGCTTTGCAAAATAGCCTGCTGGTAAAGCCCTTTCGTCTCTGGATTGCCTAAATGGATGGCGACGCTTCCCGCTCCTGCGGATTGCCCGAAGAGTGTCACTCTGCCCGGATCGCCTCCGAAGTTTGCAATATTCCGTTGAACCCATTTAAGCGCAGCAATCTGGTCTGCAATGCCGCGGTTGTCTGGACGTTGAGCAAAATGCATAAAGCCATCCACGCCCACCCTATAGTTTACTGTGACAACCATGACGCCTTTTTTAGCAAACACGCTTCCGTCATAAACAGACTCTGTGGCATCTTCCCTGATCCAGGCTCCTCCGGGGATCCACACCATGACGGGCAATTTCCCTTCAATATTGTCAGGCCGCCATATGTTGAGGGTCAGGTCGCCGGCATGACCGACCAGCCGTTGCGCTGAGCTTCTTCCCGGTTGCGGCACGGGCGAGTCAGAGAGGGTTGCTTTTATACCCCTCCAGGGCTGCACGGACTGAGGGTTCTGAAACCGTCGTTCCGGGGTAAAGGGGTTGGCCGCATAGGGGATCCCTTTATAAATGAAGATGCCCTCTTCGGTACGGTATCCCTGAACCTTACCCGCCTCGGTGTCGACAACAGGAGCAGGCGCACCAGCAAAAGATAATGAACTTGCGACAATCAATGCACTGCCCAGTAAATATTTCATTCGTATTCCTTCTGAAATTTGCCCCGTGCAATTCCGGTTCCTGCCTGGCTTTCAGGTCAAATCTGCCACCAGGTAGTCCGGCGTTATCATCAATGCGCAGAGCGGTGATGTAGACCCCTACTACCCTTTACGCGTCCTGCTTAATGGCCTCTGCCTGCTACGGCAGTATGTCCTTAACCGTTAAACAATACGATTGCGACGTTTGCCATTTCAGTCGCCACCCTGTGAAAATTCGTGTTGCGTTATGCCAGTGCGGCCAGCGCTGCGCTGATGCTTTCTTCCCCTCTGTAAAGATCGTAACCGCTGATGATATGTTCTTTTCCATACGCCGTGGCAATCAACAGGGGCACGCCTCCCACGCCTTTTTCGTGCATGAGTCGCTTTACGCGGGCGATGCGCTGTTCAGTCTGGTTGCGCAGCACGGCATCATCTTCAAACTGGCTGGTCAGATCATCCGCATCACCCTCAGCACCGTGTTCCTGCGCCCAGGTGGCGCTGATATCCGCCACCACATCGCATCGAGAGGTGTCGCGACCCTCAACGTAGCGGGCGTGCTGAAGAACGTGGAGCAGGCCCGCCTCTGTGGCTGCACCGGCGTGCTGAAAAGCGGTCAGCGCGCGGTTCATGTAGGTCGAATCAAAACGGGTACCGGACAGCAGAAGTTGGTGATAGCTCTCGCTGAACGGCTGTCCGGTCAGCGATGTAATGCGCTGATCGTTGGCCCATGCGTGTTCAGCCCACTGCGCCGTAATCTGCCGCGCCCCCTCATCACTGAACAGGCCACTGGGCATCAGCTCAAGCCGGTCGCCGTGGTGTCGGGCAAGATAATGCAGGGCTGGCGCGCTGGCATAGCACCAGCCGCAAAGTGGGTCAAAAATGTACTGCAGCTTTTCAATGTGCATAGTGCACCCTCCTTTAATCAGTTGTGTTGATCATAATTAGATTACGCAATTTGAAAAACAGGCATACAGTAGACACATTGTTGCATGAGGTGAACGAATGGACAGAGTTACGGCGATGGAAGTGTTTTCGGAAACGGTCAAACGCGGCAGCATCTCAGCGGCGGCGGAACATCTGGGCTTATCGCGGGCTATGGCCTCGCGCTACATAGCCCTGATGGAAGAGTGGACAGGATCGCGCCTGCTTCACCGGACAACGCGCAGGCTCAGCCTGACAGTAGCCGGTGAACAGGCCCTTTTGTTGTGTCAGGACATTCGGACTCTGACGGATGGGCTTGCCGCGATGGGACCCGGCAGTGTTCCTGTGCCCAAGGGCAAACTTAAGATCACCTCCAATTCCATCTTTGCGGAATTTTGCCTTACGGAGCTGCTGGTTGACTTCCTTATTGCTTATCCGGAAATACAGGTTGATCTGCAAATCATGGACAGAACCGTTGACCTGGCCGAGGAAGGTATCGATCTGGCTATCCGCACTTCAAGCACACTTGCTCCTAACCTGTATGCCCGCAACCTCGGGTACTGCTCTTCCGTTTTATGCGCCAGCCACGCGTACCTGGACAAACACGGCACACCAGCCAGCCTGAGCGACCTGAAACATCACAACTGTCTTACCTATACCTACTTCGGCCAGAGCGCGTGGCGGTTCCATAAAGAGAGCGACATTGTCAATCTGCCGGTAACGGGCAGCATCAGTACCAACGAGGCTGCGATCCTTTTTAAGGCGACGAAGTTGGGGGCGGGTGTAGCCATGCTGCCTCTGTATGCCGTAGAGCAGGAGCTCGCGGCGGGAAGACTGGTTGCGCTGCTGCCGGAGTATGAACTCGACAGGTTGTCTGTAAGCGCGGTTTATCTTTCACATAAAAAAATGCCTCAGGCCCAGCGTGTATTAATTGATTATTTGGTTGAGCATCTCAGGCTCCCCTGAAACGCAGAGATGAAAGGCAAAAAACGCAACCGGGTGGTTGGGCGAGGATATGGCGGGTCCCAGCGCATGGAATATTGCCAGGTACGTCGATTGCAGCCGATTGGGATGGACTGATCTTATCGGGCATCGTTCACGTCCAGAATCAGGCCTGCCCGGCTGATGTCTCATAAGCAATACCCGTGGTTAGTTTGTCGATGCGTGACAGGCTCTCACCGCACCAGGCTGCGGATGTGGTGTAGAAAAAAGAGCGCGTTGTGACGCTCCAAAGCGAGAATTTTAAATACCTCTTCATTGCGTATCGTTCGATTATTTTTACTCAATAGATATTTGGGTAACGTATTCAATACTAAACAAAAACACCTCAGAAATATCTCTGCCATAAATGTGAATATTTTCCGCATTTTAAAATTTAATTATTTGATAATAATTATCGTTAACACATGATGATATATTCATTCAAAACGCTCTTAATTCAATTAACTATTTCATAGTTGAGAGATTTTAACCCCTGACGATAACACCTGTGTAAATCCAAATTCGACAATACCAATATTGGCAGAATAAACTTTTCCCCGTTATGGCATCTAGCTCTCTGTTTTCTACAAATTATCGGCCTAACCTTAATGGGGCAAAACACGTAGGAGGATCAAATGTACAACACAATTTTGGTTCCAATTGACATTTCCGAGGATGACCTGACACACATGGTCATTCCTTATGTTCAGGCACATACAGCTCTTAACACGGCAAAAGTCCATTTTCTTACTGTTATTCCTTCGCAACCTTATTATTCATCTTTAGGTTTAGCCTACTCAGTAGAAATGCCGAAGATGAAAGAATTCCAGCATGCGGCCTTATCAAAACTGGATGAAATTGTGAAGCAATTCAAAATCCCTGCAGACAAAATACAGACTCATGCCGTAACGGGTTCACCGAAGGATCAAATTCTTAAACTCGCTGAAATGGTAAGTGCTGATTTAATTATAATAGCATCCCATAAACCTGATATATCAACGTATCTGTTAGGTTCAAATGCTGCCGCAGTTGTACGACATGCCAAATGTCCTGTACTGGTCGTTAGATAAAATTAAGTAGCCTGCATTTTGCAGGCTACATTTTTTATCATCGCTCATGGGATAGCTAACTGAAAGATAACCTGCGCCTTAATTCCTGAGTCCATCGCCTGTCTGGTCAGTGCCTGCCTGTTCAGTGCTGCAATCGATGTGATGAAATCGGGTCTTTTTCTTCTCCACCACACCGCAAAGCTTGCAGCAACGTACCATTTTTATTTGTTAATTGATGGTGTTATTGATAATAACGCAAGTGTTCGGCATGGCGTTCATTTTTTAAGTAAAAACACGTTCACAGTAAAGAGTTCTTCATTTTCATTTCTGTCGATTTAACAGGGGTAACATTCTCTCAAGCGTGTTGTCGCGCACAATGTAATGATGAAATAACGCAGCAAGAGCATGAAACCCGATAAGAAAATATCCGGCATTGGCGATAAGTTCGTGCAACTCTTTAAGATTATACTGTGTATCTGTATTCAGGCTGCTGGCTATGGGCATCGTTATTCCAAAGAATGACCACTCTACCTGACCAAAGTAAAGTGATGCGATTCCAAGAAACGGCAAAATGAGAAACATCAGATACAAGCATCCATGAACTGCTTTTGAAGCCACAATTTGCCAGCGCGGCGGCGCGGGTATAATTTCGGGGTCACGACGTGTGACCTTCAGTACAACTCTGACAACCATCAGCGCCAGCACGCTTAAGCCAGCTGTATAGTGTACTAACGCCATTGTCGCACGAGTCGGACTGCCCTTCGGCGCGAAACCTTTTAATTCCATTGCAGCATAGGCTATGACAATAGCTATAAATACCAGCCAGTGAAAAGCTATCTGACTTTTGGCGTAATTTCTTTTCATCCTGCGAACCCTTTTTTTTAATGTATGAGTGAGTTTTAGCGGTTTATTATTAAGAATACCTTAATTCAACAAAGCCTCGTCCTCATCAAATAAATAACCTCTCTTAAGGTTGTCATAATAATAATCACTCATATTGGTAACATTGATATGAGAGGTTTGATGATGCGAATAATGCCCCCTTACACACTTAAATGGCTTCATGGCGAATACGAACAGAATGAAATTTCAGCACTGATTCGCGAAAATTATCATCAGGTTTATCGTGCGTCAATTTCACGTTGTTTGCCATGGCTCTTGGGTCTTTATGATGCAAACAGTGAACTCCAGGCGGCCAGTGGCGTACAGATTGCCTCTCATGGAGCACTCTATCTTGAAAATTATCTCGATAATCCGATTGAGACGTTACTCACTGCACGCCTGATGCAGCCTGTCTCTCGCAATACAATCGTCGAAATTGGTAATTTCGCAGCCCGTGACGGAGCCAGCGCACGCATTATGTTTGCCGCACTTTGCCAGGTGCTCACGCACTACCATTTTTCATGGATTGTCTTTACCGGTACGAAAAAAATCCGCAACACCTTTCATCGCCTGAACCTGCATCCCCTCCTCCTGATGCCTGCTGACCCAGCGCGCCTGGGTAGCGCAGCATCAGAATGGGGAAAATATTATCAATATGATCCTCAAATTATGGCCGGTGAGCTTTCTGGCGGACACTCGGCGCTTAACCATGGCAGCCTGCTGCTGAAGCTGTTGACCGATCTGCCGGAAGCCCCATGGACTCATGCGTCAGGAGAGAAAAATGTTTCTGAACGTACTTGAGCAGCAGGCTAATGATCGTCCTGAGCTAACGGCCCTGCAGGGCGAGTCCGGCATATGGAACTGGCAGAGATACCATGAGGATGTAATAACGACAGCTACACGACTTCGGTCTCTCAATATTAAGCGACTGGCACTTGAACTCGACAATGGGCCTGAGTGGGCCATTATCGATCTTGCCTGCCTGTCCGCTGGGATTGTGATTGTGCCCGTACCTTCTTTTTTCTCTGAAACACAAAAAGAGTGGGTACGATCTTCAGCATCCATTGACGCGCAAATTGGTGGAAAATCCCTGAAAGGATGGCTTAGCCATGAATTCCCGTTTGGCAGGCTGCAAATCAGAAAGCTAACTGCCCAGACCGCCTTACCGCCGGACACGGCCAAGATTACCTTTACGTCTGGGACGACCGGTGAACCTAAAGGGGTCTGCCTGAGCCAGAGCGGTATGTTCTGGACAGCACAAACGCTGGCTGATGCTCTGAATGTGATCAGACCGGAAAGGCACCTTGTCAGCCTTCCACTCAGCATCCTGCTGGAAAATTTGTGCGGTATCTATATCCCATTACTGCTGGGTGCACTGACGGTGATATTGCCCTCCGCCAGTACAGGTTTTGAAGGTTCCAGCCAGTTTAACCCCAGAAATTTTTTACAGGCTTTGATGAGATGGCGTCCGCAAAGTCTCGTTCTGGTACCAGAAATATTGCGGGTGTTACTCCATCTGCACCAGACGGTTCCAGACAGCACCCGTTCCCTGAGCTTTGTCGCTGTTGGTGGAGGAAAGGTCCCTGCGCCATTAATGGAAATGGCAACACATACAGGTTTACCCGTTTTTGAAGGTTATGGGTTATCAGAATGTGGTTCTGTTGTCGCTCTGAATCTTCCGGGGGCGACAAAAAAGAACAGTGTCGGCAGACCATTGCCCGGCGTAAGGGTCAGTGTTGATCACTTACAGCAACTCAGCGTGATAAGTCCGGCCAATGCCCTGGGGTATCTTGGGGAGGAACTCCAGAAAGCAGACGTGGTCACAGGCGACCTTGCGACGGTTGATGAAGAAGGATTTATTCACATTCTCGGCCGATTGAAAAATGTTCAGATCAACGCATATGGTCGCAATTTTTCACCAGAATGGCCTGAAGCCGAAGCGATGGCATGCCCCGCTGTGCGCCGTGTTGTGATTTTCGGTGACGGTTTGAGACGTAACGTTGCTCTCGTAGATGCTTTTGAAGGACAGCAGGATCTGGCGCGTGAGCAGCTTATGGAGGTTTGCGCGCACTTGCCTGACTACGCCCAATTTCATCGACTGCTGTTCACGTCCGAAATATCTTCTCCCGAAATGATTACCGCTAATGGCCGCCCTAAACGGAGCGCCATCTGGCAGTCCCTAAAAGAAAATATTCTCACCTGCAGTGAGGAGGAAGACGCATGAGCTTTTATCAAGAATTACAGAATCAGACCGCTGTTGAACGTCAACGTTTACTTTCGTCCCTGCTATCGCCCGGTGTAAAACAGGCGATATCTCGCCGGAGATGTATATCGCATTTTTGACGCAAGCTTATTATCACGTCAGCCATACCGTTCCACTGCTGATGTGTGCTGGCGGTCGGCTTCCTTCAACGCACGAAGCAGTGCGCGGAGCACTGGCCGAATACATTGATGAAGAATATGGGCACCAGGAATGGATCCTCAATGATATTCGAGCATGTGGGGGTAATCCTGAGGCTGTTAGAGAGGGTATGCCGGGCCTGCCCATTGAAATGATGATTGCTTATCTTTACTACCGTATTGAGCGCGTGAACCCGATGAGCATATTTGGCATGGTGCTCGTGCTGGAAGGCACCAGCGTGGCAATTGCAACAGCTGTCGCGGCTCAACTGGAGAATACGCTGGCCCTACCTCAACAGGCAACAACCTACCTGCGCTCTCACGGAGAACTCGATCAGGGGCATCTGCAATTCTTTGCATCCCTCATGGATTCAGTCACTGATAAGAGTGACCAGGACGCCATTATCCACACCGCGCGCCGCATTTATCATCTATATGGGCAGATGCTTGATCAGTTGGGAGAGAGTGCATATGAATCTGCTTAACAAAACCGTTCTGCTCACCGGCGCCAGCGGCGGGATCGGTCAGGCGCTGGCCAGAGAACTGGCGCAAAAAGGGGCGAGACTCTATCTGGTTGGTCGCAATGAAAAAGCAATGACTCTTCTACAGAATACTCTCCCTCACCCGGAGCGCCACAATATCGCGCTGATGCGTAGCTATTCCGACGAAGAGATATCGGCGCTTGCCGCCAGGTTTTTAAAGGACGGTGGGCTGGATATCCTGATCAACAACGCTGGGAGCAGTTGCTTTGCGTTGTTTGAAGAACAATCATTTGATGATATTCGTGAACAGATCCGAACCAATATCGAGATTACAGCCCTACTGACCCGGGCCTTACTCGATAAAATGAATACGCCTGGCATCGTGCTTAATATTGGTTCAATTTTTGGAGAAATAGGCCATCCGGCATGGAGTGTCTATAGTGCGACCAAGGCTGCGACCCACCGTTTTTCCGAAGCCCTTAGCAGGGAATTACAGGGCAGTGGTATTACCGTTCTGTATGCCGCGCCACGCGCAACAGAAACCTTACTGAACAACGACCACGTGTATGCCCTGAACCGGAAACTCGGTAATAACACCGATTCACCAGTGTATGTGGCTGCCCGACTTGCACGCCTTCTTGAAAAAGAACAGAAATGTTATCGCTTTGGCATGATGGAACGTCTTTTCGTCAAGATTAATGCCTGGTTTCCCACCGTCGTCGACGGGAGCATTAGGCAAAAAATTGCCTGTAATTCAGGAATTCGCCAGAAAATCGGTCAGAGGAGACAACAAATGAAAACCCTGTACGCAATCTTGCTTGTTACAGCAGCACCCGCGTCAGCACTGGCGGATACGACACTTGGGGATTTACAACACGACTGGTCTGTCTGTCAGTATCAAACGCTGGAGGCCAAAAAAGAGAACTGCTTCAGTACCGTTAGCCAGAAAGCCCATAATGCCAGTCAGGCACAAAAAAACACTAACGCGCCACTTTTGATTTGGTCAGCCATTATCGACAGTAGCTGGGCTGGGGCGAAAGGCGGTCTGGGTGCGCTAAGCCTTGTTAAAGAAGCCCGCAGCAACCTCGAAAAAGCGATTGAAATTGACCCATCCGCCCTCCAGGGATCTGCCTGGACCAGTCTGGGCGCTCTGTATTATCAGGTTCCCGGCTGGCCAATTGGCTTTGGTGATAAAGAAAAAGCAGACGAGATGTTGAAAAAAGCGCTGGCCATTAACCCGGATGGTATAGACCCTAACTACTTCTACGGTGACTATCTTCTTAAAGAGAAAAAAACAGATGAAGCCAGGCGCTACCTAACCAAAGCACTCAAAGCCCCAAATCGTCCTGGGCGTGAAATCGCTGACAGTGGTCGCCGCCGTGATATTGCGAGAGACCTTGAGAGCATCCAGTAAAAAACATCTTTCGTAACAGAACTCAGGATGCCGTTTGATGAGTAACATGCGAACGGCATCTCTGCCTACGGCAAGTCAAAAAAGTGCGATAGGGCTAAAAATATAAATTAATTGTCGCTCACCCTTTGTTATCAGAGTCCAGACTAAATGTATGAACTGTTCAAAATATTCAAATTAAATATCAGTTCAACTTCACCAAAGGTTAAATAATAGAACACATCCCTCTGGCCGTTTACTCTCCTTCCCGCTCCATGCTGTTAAATCAAATTCTGACCCGCAAAATGTCCAACACCAATCGATAAGCCCATTGCCATGGCACTCCAGAAAGTAATTCTTATTATGGCCTTTACCGGAGAGGCATTGCCAACTACCGAAGAAATATAACCAAGAATAGCGAGTGAAAAAAGCGTGGTAAGAATGATGAATGCAGAAATATAAGCGTGCGGCGCTAACCACGCAACGATTAAGGGTAAAATGGCCCCAGCAGAAAAACTGACTGCCGAGAAGAGAGCGGCTTGCAGTGGCTGCGCAGAATTAGTCTCCGTTAATCCTAGTTCTTCACGAGCGTGAGCCCCCAAAGCGTCCTTCTCCATGAGTTGCTCAGCAACCTCACGCGCCAGGGTCGGGTTGAGACCGCGTTTTATATACAGAGAAGTAAGTTCCTGTGTCTCTCCTTGAAATCATTTTCCAGCTCACCTTTCTCCTGAGCAAGAGCTGCGTTCTCAGTATCAACCTGTGAAGAAACAGAAACATACTCGCCTGTTGCCATCGACATTGCACCTGCCACAAGCCCTGCAACCCCGGCAAGTAGAATACCCGATGAAGAAGTATTCGCTGAAGCAACGCCAAGTACCAGACTGGCCGTCGAAACAATGCCATCATTAGCCCCTAGAACAGCAGCCCTAAGCCATCCCACTCTTTCGATACTATGTCGTTCGAGATGCATTATTAAGCCCCGGTTAAAAAACGATTTAATAAAATCATGCATGATGAGAATAAACTCATCATAACCTATTTCATTTTATCATTCTTAACAAGTTATTGAGATTGCGCAAGTATAACCCTCAATCTGCTTTCACCCTTGAACTTTAATTTTTTAATGAGAAATGATAATAGATATCATGGGCTTTAATAATGGCTCGCAAGAGCATATTAATCAGTATAATTGCCAGCTTAATGTGTTATTAATAAAGATTAGTGACAGGTATATTTTCAGGGGCTCAACGTTTGATTGCTGATGGCATTCATTCTTTCTCAGATTTAGTAGCTGTGACCTGCTCACAGCATTAGATACACATTTCAGCAAGCCGCTTCACTTAGGAATCTTCATGCCGCCAAACGTCTTGCGCCGGGTGTAAAGGTTGCGAGTGAGATAGCATGCTCTCAGGCAGCCCCCCAGTTTCGGCCTCGCGAAGGATACTGATGATCTGTTCTTCGGAAAACGCTTCCCAAAGAGGATGTCTACAGTGGCGAAGAAGGCATTACTGGCATCGCGGTGTGTTAATCAGCGTGGCACAGGCAAGGGTCATACGTTTGCATGTTGGATGTTGTCAGCCGGAGCAAACCCTGCTTTCATAGCAACTCAAATAGGACATAAAAATGCACAGAGGATTTATTGCGTTTATTCTGCCTGGATACATGCTTTGGATGGCGATCGGATTGCGCTCCTCAATCAGCGCGTAGATGAATATAACCCTGCCCTCATAGCGCCGCTAAAGGTAAAATCAGTTTAGTTAACTCATTGTAATAATGGTGTGATTTCATGAAAAAGCTGTTTGTGCAGTTTTATCTTTTGCTGTTTGTCTGTTTTCTGGTGATGACCATGCTGGTCGGGCTGGTCTATAAATTCACCGCCGAACGCGCAGGCAGACAGTCTCTGGATGACCTGATGAAAAGTTCGCTCTATTTAATGCGCAGCGAATTACGTGAAATCCCCCCGCACGACTGGGCGCGCACGCTGAAAGAGCTGGATCTGAATCTGTCGTTTAATATGCGCATCGAGCCGCTTAAAAATTACAGTCTGGATGCCCCCCACCGCTCAGCGCCTGCGCGAAGGCGACATCGTGGCGCTGGACGACCAATACACCTTTATCCAGCGGATCCCGCGCAGCCATTACGTGCTGGCAGTCGGCCCGGTTCCGTATCTCTATTTTTTACACCAGATGCGGCTGCTGGACATGGCGCTGATGGCCTTTATCGCCATTTCGCTGGCCTTTCCGGTGTTTATCTGGATGCGTCCGCACTGGCAGGATATGTTGCGCCTGGAGGCTGCCGCGCAGCGCTTTGGCGACGGTCATCTGACGGAGCGTATACATTTTGACAGCACCTCCAGCTTTGAACGGCTGGGCGTCGCCTTTAACCAGATGGCCGACAATATCAACGCCCTGATTGCCAGTAAAAAGGCGCTGATTGACGGCATCGCGCATGAGTTACGTACGCCGCTGGTGCGCCTGCGCTATCGTCTGGAGATGAGCGAAAACCTGACCGCTGCGGAGTCTGTGGCGCTGAATCGCGATATCGGTCAGCTCGAAGCGCTGATAGAAGAACTGCTCACCTACGCCCGTCTGGATCGCCCGCAAAATGAACTGAAGCTCAGCACCCCGGATTTTTCAGCGTGGATAAGCAGCTATGTTGGAGGACGTGCAGAGCGTCAATCCGCAGCGGGAGCTGTTACTGGACAATCATCCCGGCGATTACGGGGCGCTGGATATGCGCCTGATGGAGCGCGTGCTGGATAATCTGGTGAATAACGCCCTGCGCTACAGTGAGAACCGACTGCGAATTCGTTTAGAGCTGAACGGCAGCGAGGCGAGTTTATCCGTTGAGGACGATGGACCCGGTATTGCGGCCGAAGAGCGCCATCGGGTATTTGAACCGTTCGTGCGCCTGGATCCGAGCCGCGACCGTGCCACCGGCGGCTGCGGGCTGGGACTGGCGATTGTCCATTCAATCTCTCAGGCCATGGGCGGACACGTCAGCTGCGAAGCCAGCGATCTGGGCGGCGCAAAATTCTGCTTTAGCTGGCCGGTTTATCACCACATTGCTCTGCCTGCCGCGGTCTGATGCGGGTTATTCCTCATCAGGAAGACATTGCAGGTGACCATGTCGCACACCGCGCTGGGCGATAACATCATCAGCAAAATGCTGGATATCGCCCATATCGCCTTTTAACACCGCGATCTCAAGACAATCTTCATGGCTGACGTGAACGTGCAGCGTCGCGACGGACAAATCGTGGTGGTGATGTTGGGTCGACACCAGACGCCGGGCCAAGTCGCGCTTCTCATGTTCGTAGACGTAAGACAGCACCGCAAACCCTTGCGTGCCGTGTTGCTGCGTGGTTTCCTGCGCCAGCGTTGCGCGCAAAATATCGCGAATCGCTTCCGAGCGGTTGTTGTATCCGCGACGTTGACTCAGGCTATCCAGCGTTTCCAGTAAATCATCATCAAGCGTTATGGTGACACGTTGCATCGGGTTTTAGTCTCTGGTCTAGCGCGACGGCGCACGGGGTAAGCGGGAAGCACCGCGTTCTGCAGCATTCTTCCGGCAACGGATGAAAATGTGAGTACCTCACCCACAGCTTGAGTTTCGACAATTTGCCCCTGATCCATCACCATCACACGGTGACAAAAACGCTCCACCAGCCGTAAATCATGGGTAATAAACAGACAAGCGGTGCCGAACTGCTGCTGGAGTTTTTTGAGCAGGCGAATCACACCCGCCTGAAGCACCAGATCAAGATTCGACAGGGCTTCATCGAGGATCAATAGTTTAGGTTCAACGGCCAGGGCACGTGCCAGACAAACGCGTTGCAACTGTCCCCCGCTGAGCTGCGGCGGGCGTTTATGCATAATACTGTCGTCCAGATCCACCGCCTGTAACAGCGAACTGGCGCGCGTCATTTGTTCGGCTTTAGATAACGTCAACAGATGCCGCATCGGTTCACGCAGAATGTCGCACACCGTTTTACGCGGGTTCACGGCGCTGATTGAATCCTGAAAAACCATCTGAACATCGCGGCGAAAGGCTTTGTGTTGTACCCGGTTGAGGCTCGTCAGAGACTGCCTTGCCAGTACACCTCGCCCTCATGGGGAGATTCCAGCCCCACCAGTAAACGTGCCAGCGTACTTTTCCCACATCCACTGCGTCCAAGCAGAGCCACGGTTTCACCGGCTGTCAGGCTCATCGACACGTCGCGTAATACCGTCTGTGACGGCGTATATTTGTGCGAAAGCGCAGAAACCGAAAGTAACGTCATGATGCCAATTCCTTGCCATAAAGCGCCAGATGGGCAGCCACCAGATTGCGCGTAACCCGATGCTGCGGCGCATGAAACACGGTTTCAACGTCGCCCTGCTCCACTATCACGCCATCGTCCATCACCGCGACCTCATCCGCCAGACGTGCCACGACGCCCATATCATGCGTAACCAGCAGCATTCCGGGGGCGCGGGTTTGCATGATGGAATCCAGCAAATCCAGAATTCTTGCCTGGGCGACGGCATCCAGATCGGTAGTTGGTTCATCGGCGACAATAAACGGGGCATCGCACAGCACAGCCATCGCGATCATCATTCGCTGCAACATTCCACCGCTCATCTCAAAAGGGTAAAGCGTTAAGACGCGATGCGCATCTTCCAGCCCGACGGCGCGTAAAGCGGCGATAAGCGCGTCGTGATCAGCGGGCTTGCCAACCGCCAGACAGGTCTCGCGCGCGTGGGTCGCCATGGAATGCAGCGGATTAAACGCGCTACGTGGGTTTTGCATAATCGTGGCGACCGTTTTCCCCCGCAGCGTTCGGGGTGACATCAGCGTTCCGTCTGCCAGCACCTGGCCTGCGGTCTGGCGAACGCCCGCTGGTAAGACGCCGAGCGCGGCGGCGCAGGTCAGTGATTTACCGCTGCCGCTACCGCCCACCAGCGCCAGCACGCGCCCCCGCGTAAGCGTGAGCGATACGCCCTTCACCAGCGGTTTGTCCGCCTCAATCACCATATTGCGTAATTCTATCTGCTGGGGCATCAGTGGGCATGCTCCGTCTCAAGATGAGGATCAAGGTGATCGCGTAGCGCGTCACCCACCAGATTAAAGGCCATCACGCTGATGAACAGCGCCAGGCCAGGCCAGAACATTTGCAGCGGCTGAGTCCAGATATACTGGCGCGCGTCGTTGATCATCACGCCCCATTCTGCGGTGGGTGCCGTCACGCCCAGCCCTAAAAAAGACATCCCGGCGACGTGCAGCATCATGTGTCCGATATCCAGCGTCGCCAGCACCAGCAGCGATGGCAGCGCAGCCCCCGTCAGATGATCGATAAAGACGCGCACGTGCCCCGCGCCAGAAAGACGCGACGCCAGTACAAATTCCCGCTGGCGCAGTGAAATAACCAGACTGCGCACCATGCGCGCATACCAGGCCCAATGCGACAGGGCGATAGCGATGATGACGTTGGTCAGCCCCGTTCCCAGAACGCCCACCAGGAAGAACGACAGAATGGAGGTCGGAAAGGTCATAAACATATCGGCCACACGCATGGTCAACTGATCGACTCGCCCGCCCAACAGCCCCGCTGCGCCCCCTATCGTCAGGCCCAGCACCAGCACCAGCAACAGACAAGCGATTACCGATCCCAGCGATACGCGTGTTGCCGCGAGCAGACGAGAGAAAATGTCACGCCCGAGATGATCGGTCCCCAGCCAGTGCTGGCTGTCAGGTGACAGCAAACGCGCGGGCAAATTAATGGCTTGCGGATCGTAGGGCAACCACCACTGGCTGGTGAGTGCGACAGCCGCGAGGAACACGATGATGATCATTGCCAGACGAACCGGCCAGCGCGTCGTGCGTAAAAAACTCATGCGTGCGCGCCCTCATGGCGGCGAATACGCGGGTCAAGCGCGGCATTCAGCACGTCCACCGTCAGATTACAGATAACAAATACCACCACCATGATCAGCGTAAAGCATTGAATCACCGGATAGTCACGGTTAAAAATGGCTGACACGGCGTAGCGCCCCACGCCCGGCCAGGCAAAAATATTCTCGATAATCATCGTTCCGCCGATCAGCTCGCCGATATGCATCCCGACAGCGGTAATCATCGGCAGCGAGGCATTGCGTAAAATGTGGCGGCGCTCGGTCTGTTTGTCGCTCAATCCGCGCAGACGCGCCCAGGTAACATGCCGCTGTCCAGCTACGTCCAGCATGCTGGCGCGCAGCAGCCGGGCATTAATTGCCAGCGACATAAACGCAATCGACACGGCAGGCAAAATCAGATGCTGCCAGTCACCGTAGCCCATCGCGGGCAACCACTTGAGGTAGACGGAGAAGAACATCACCAGCAAAAAAGCGAGCCAGAAATTGGGCATCGACACGCCGAGAAACGACACAGCGCGCACGATAAAATCCGGTACACGATCGCGGTGACGCGCGGCCCAAATGCCCAGCGGCACCGACGTCAGCAGAATCAATACCAGCGCCGCCCCCGCCAGCAGCAACGTCGCGGGCAGAAAATGCAGAACATCATCCAGCACCGGGCGCTGAGTGGCATATGAGATGCCGAAATCCAGATGCAGTGCTTTCCAAAGCCAGGTGCCGTACTGAACGACGAGCGGTTGATCCAACCCCAGCATCACGCGGGTAGACGCGACCATGTCCGGCGTCGGCGGTAAGTTTGATAGCCGCAGATAGTCCAGCGCCGGGTCGCCCGTTCCCAGGCGCAGCATCAGAAAGATAATCACCGAGGCAGCCAATACCATCGGGATCAGCAGCACGATACGCCGCAATATGTAACGGATCATCAGCGTTTCACCGGCTGTATCTGCTCGAAGGGAATCTCGGAGGCAATGGGGGCGAACGGGATCACGCCCAGTTCCGGTTTTGCCACCACCATCATCGACACATAGCTGATCGGCAAATAGACGGCATCATTGTGCAGGCGCGTGAGGATATCGCGGTACAGCGACTGGCGCTTCGTTTCGTCCGTCGTGGAAAGCACCTCGCCGATCGCTTTATCTATTAAGGGTTTGTCCGCCAGCCCGCGCTGTGCCTGATAATCGGCGTGCGACGGTACGCGCATGGAGCTCATGAAGGCATGGGGATCGTAAGGCGCGCCCCAGGTACGGTTGAAAATCATGCCGAAACGCCCGTCACGCTGGCGCGCATAAATACTGCTCTCTTCTTCCCCAACCAACGCTACTTCTACGCCGACCTGACGCATATCGGCCTGAATAATTTCCGCCATCGATTTGCTGAGCGCATCGGTGCCAATAAAGGCCAGTTCAATTCGCAGTGGCTTACCGTTTTTCTCCCGAATGACTTTGCCCGACGGCACAAGCCATCCCGATTTATCCAGCAGTGATTTCGCCTGCTGCGGATCGTACTGACGCGGTTTGAGGCCGATGTTGGCGTACGGAACCGTCGGGGCGAAGAGCGTGTCCGCAACCTGTTGCGTGCCGTACAGGGCATTTTCAATCAATGATTTTTTGTTCACCGCATAATTCAGTGCTTCACGCACGGCGAGTTCATCTGTTGGCGCGTGTGTCGAGTTGAGCGCCAGCATCACCGTTTCAATGGGCTGCGAAAGTTGGGTGCGAATGGCCGGATTTTGGCTAAAGCGTGCAAAGGTATCGAGCGGTAACAGCCCTTCGTTGCCATACAGCAGATCGATATCGCCCGTTTCAAAGGCCACGGCGCGCGTAGTGGGATCGGGGATCACGTTAACCGTTACCTGACGAATCTGTGGCTTTTCACCCCAGTAACGATCGTTACGCACCAGCACGTCATATTGATTCAGTTTCGACGCTTTCAGCACCCACGGCCCCGTTCCAATCGGTGCTTTGATTCCGTTCAGGGTTTCATGATTTTTAAACTGCGACGGGGCAATAAACCGGAAAGGACGCGGCAGCGAGAGTTCTTGCAGGAAAGGATAATAGGCACTTTTTAGCGTGATTTGCAGCTCGTTCGGGCTCAGGGCTTTGACATCGGTGATTTGATTGGTCAGCTCAAGCCAGGCGTGACGCTTTCGGTTGTCCAGCACGGCGCGAAAGTTCTCGACTACTGCCTGCGCAGTGAACGATTCGCCGTTCGAAAATGTGACACCGTCACGTAAGGTGAACATCCACACTTTCCCATCCGCCGAGGGCTTCCAGCTTGTCGCCAGCCACGGCTTAACGGTTCCGTCAGCCTGATATTTCACCAGCGGCTCATACACCATGCTTTGGGCAAACATTTGATTGGGCGTATAAAGATGCGGATTGAGTGGTCCAACGTTAACGGGCCATGCCGTGGTGATTTCATCAGGTGCCGCTGCGTGCAACAAGAATGACGCACCAGCCAGCAGCGCACAGACGATTCGGCCAGGTCTGGACAAAATAGTTGCCTCTCATCATTAAGGAGTAGGAAAAACGTGTGACGATTCTAATAATTCATCATACTTTTAACCTGCTCTGGATCAACTGAGGGGCCGCACGTGTCGCTTAATATACAAAACCCGTATGATTCATCAGCAATCAATAAGCTTTTCATTATCCTGCTGGACACACACCGCACCCTGGCCTGACCCGGCGTGCTGTGCTATAAAAAAGTATGTTGTAACTAATGAGAGTGTTTTATGGCGACTTACGATCTTATTGAACGGTTGAATTCCACTTTCCGCCAGATAGAGCTGGAACTGGTTAATCTTACTGAACGATTAAAGGGCTGTCGGCTGCTGGCCGCGCGCGTTTTTACATTGCCGGATGTAGCCAAAGGCGCGGAGCACGATGAGCTGAACACCATTGAAGTGGAACAGCACATCGGTCAAGAGGCCGTGGAGCTGACGCTCGCCCACTACCGTCATCTGTTTATCCAGCAGCAGTCGGAGAAACGCAGCAGCAAAGCCGCCGTGCGTTTGCCGGGGGTGATTTGCCTGCAATGCGATGGCGCACTGCGCGAGGAGATTGAAACGCAGATAGCGCATATTAATACGCTCAAGGTGGCGTTTGAAAAAATCATCACTGAGGAGTCCGGGTTGCCTCCTGCTGCGCGTTTCGAATGGGTGCACCGCCAGTTGCCGGGGCTAATTACGCTGAACGCGTATCGATCGTTAACGGTGTTGCGCCAACCGGCAACCCTGCGATTTGGCTGGGCGAACAAGCATATTATTAAAAATTTCACCCGCAACGACGTGCTTTCGCTGCTGGAAAAAAGCCTGAAATCGCCTCGCACCGTTGCGCCCTGGTCTCGCGAACAGTGGATTGAACGGCTCGAGGAGGAGTACGACACTATCGCCGCCCTTCCGCCAGACACTCGTCTCAAAATCAAACGACCGGTAAAGGTCCAGCCGATCGCCCGCGTCTGGTATGCCGGTCAGCAAAAGCAGGTGCAGTATGCCTGCCCTACGCCGATGATTGCACTGTTTGATGCGGAGCAAGGGGCGATGGTGCCCGATATTGGGGAACTGTTGAATTACGATGCTGATAATATTCAGCATCGCTATAAGCCTCAGGCGCAGCCGCTGCGGTTGATTATTCCGCGGCTGCACCTGTATGTGGCCGAGTGATTATTTCAGGCTGCCGACCATCTCTTCAGGACGTACCCAGGCATCGAATTCTGCGGCGGTAAGATAGCCCAACGCCAGCGCAGACGCTTTCAGGGTCAGCCCTTCTTTGTGCGCTTTTTTGGCAATTTCCGCTGCTTTATCGTAGCCAATATGCGTATTAAGCGCCGTCACCAGCATCAGCGACTCATTCAGTAGCTGACCGATACGTTCACGATTTGGCTCAATGCCGACGGCGCAATGCGCATTAAAACTCTCCATGCCATCTGCCAGCAGGCGCACCGATTGCAGGAAGTTATGGATAACCATCGGACGATAAACGTTCAGCTCGAAGTTGCCGGACGCGCCGCCCATATTCACCGCCACGTCGTTGCCCATCACCTGACAACACAGCATGGTCAGCGCTTCGCATTGCGTCGGGTTGACTTTCCCCGGCATGATGGAGCTGCCGGGTTCGTTTTCAGGAATGCTGATTTCACCGATGCCGCAGCGCGGCCCAGATGCCAGCCAGCGCACGTCATTGGCGATTTTCATCAAGGATGCCGCCAGCCCTTTCAGTGCGCCATGGGCGTGAACCAGCGCATCGCACGTGCCGAGCGCTTCAAATTTATTCGGTGCCGTGACAAACGGCTGATGGGTCATCTCCGCCAGCGCTTTGGCGACGCGCACGGCATACTCCGGATGGGTGTTTAGCCCTGTGCCCACCGCTGTCCCGCCCAATGCCAGCTCGGCCAGATGCGGAAGGCTGTTTTCGATGTGTCGGAGATTATGTTCCAGCATCGCTACCCAGCCAGAAATCTCCTGCCCGAGCGTCAGCGGCGTGGCGTCCTGCAAATGTGTACGGCCAATTTTGACGATATCGCTGAATGCCTGTGATTTATCGGCGAGCGTGTTTCTTAACACGTTGAGCTGAGGAATAAGATGTTCGCGAAGGGCCACGATCGCCGCCACATGCATCGCCGTCGGGAACACGTCGTTGGAACTTTGACTTTTATTCACGTCGTCGTTCGGGTGAATTTTACGTTCCATGCCGCGCACGCCGCCCAGCAGTTCGCTCGCGCGATTTGCCAGCACTTCATTCATGTTCATGTTGCTTTGGGTGCCGGAGCCGGTTTGCCAGATAGCGAGCGGAAATTCGTCGACGTGCTTATCGGCCAGCACTTCATCGGCGGCACGAATAATCGCCGTCGCTTTTTCGGCAGGCAGCAGACCTAAATCCTGGTTAACTTTCGCCGCGGCGCGTTTGGTGAGCGCCAGCGCGTGGATCAGCGAGACGGGCATTTTCTCGGTCGAGATGCGGAAGTGCTCTAACGAACGCTGGGTTTGCGCGCCCCAGAGTTTGTCAGCGGGGACGTCGATAGCGCCCATGGAATCTTTCTCACTGCGATGCGTTGTCATTACTTTCTCCTTGATAACAATGAAGTTGGCGACATTGCTCACATGTCAGTCAGGATAAGTATTGTTGGCTATCAATTTGCTGCATGGCGCTTTGTGCGCTCTTATCGATGCCCGGCGTAACCGGGCATCGGGATTAACCTACTTTACACAGGCTGAGCACTGGGAGGACTGGATCTGTTTGAAGAAGTCGTTGCCTTTATCATCCACCAGGATGAACGCCGGGAAGTCTTCTACTTCGATTTTCCAGATAGCTTCCATTCCCAGCTCGGGATACTCGACGCACTCCAGGCTCTTAATGCTGCCTTGCGCCAGTACTGCGGCCGGGCCGCCAATGCTGCCGAGATAGAATCCGCCGTGCTTATGGCAGGCATCCGTCACCTGCTGGCTGCGGTTGCCCTTCGCCAACATGATCATGCTGCCGCCGTTGGCCTGCAGCTGATCGACGTAGGAGTCCATGCGCCCTGCGGTAGTGGGTCCAAGCGAACCCGACGCGTATCCCTCCGGCGTTTTGGCCGGTCCCGCGTAGTAAATCGGGTGATCTTTCACGTACTGCGGCAGCCCTTCGCCGTTATCCAGACGCTCCTGCAATTTCGCATGGGCAATATCACGTCCGACGATAATCGTGCCATTCAGCGACAGACGCGTAGAAACCGGATATTGCGACAGCTGAGCCAGAATTTCATTCATTGGACGGTTGAGATCGACATGAACCGCTTCGCCCTCGCCGGCCTTGCGCAGCGCTTCAGGGATGTATTTCCCCGGGTTGTTTTCCAGCTTCTCGATCCAGATACCGTCGCGGTTGATTTTAGCTTTGATATTGCGGTCGGCGGAGCAGGACACGCCCATCCCTACCGGGCACGAGGCACCATGACGCGGCAGGCGAATCACGCGCACATCGTGGGCAAAATATTTGCCGCCAAACTGCGCGCCCAGCCCAAGATTTTGCGCTTCGACCAGCAGTTCCTGTTCGAGCTGAATATCGCGGAACGCCTGACCGTGTTCGTTCCCTTCTGTCGGCAGCCCATCGTAATATTTGGTCGACGCGAGTTTGACCGTTTTCAGGGTGCTTTCCGCAGACGTTCCCCCGATCACAAATGCAATGTGATACGGCGGACAGGCTGCCGTGCCAAGCGAACGCATCTTGTCGACCAGATAATTTTTGAGTTTGCCCGGTGAAAGCAGCGCTTTGGTCTCCTGATACAGATAGGTTTTGTTCGCTGAGCCGCCGCCTTTGGCGATACAGAGGAATTTGTACTCGTCGCCGTCCACGCTGTAGAGGTCGATTTGTGCAGGCAGGTTGGTGCCGGTGTTGATCTCTTTGTACATATCCAGCGCAGCGTTTTGTGAATAGCGCAGGTTATCTTCGATATAGGTGTTGTACACGCCGTGAGCCAGAGCCGCCTCGTCACCGCCGCCTGTCCAGACGCGCTGGCCTTTTTTACCGGTGATGATGGCCGTGCCAGTGTCCTGACAGGTCGGCAAAATGCCTTTCGCAGCGATATCGGAGTTACGCAGGAATTGCAGCGCCACATATTTGTCGTTTTCGCTGGCCTGCGGATCGGTCAGGATATCGGCGACCTGCTGCTGATGCGCGGGGCGGAGCATAAATGAGGCATCATGAAAAGCCTGCTGCGCCATAAGCGTCAGCGCCTGTGGCTCAACTTTGAGGATCTCCTGACCTTCAAATTCAGAGACAGAAACGTGGTCGCGGGTTAACAGATAGTATTCGGTCTGATCCTGACCTAAAGGGAAAGGATTTTGGTAATGGAAGGGTTTGTTCGACATTTGGCTCTCACTGACGACATTGCACATTCTGATCCAGGCAGATCTTCGTCTACCCTGCTTAAAAACGCGTTGGCTTATCCTACACAAATTTTTAACAAAAACTGAGACTAGTACGACTTTTTGTGCGCGCAGGTTACTTCTATGCGGTTTATTGCTTTAATACAGGCAGATAATTCCACATTAGAAACAGGGCTTGATAATGCAAAAACTCATCAACTCGGTGCAGAACTATGCCTGGGGAAGTCAAACTGCGTTAACGGATCTCTACGGCATCCCCAATCCAGATAATCTGCCAATGGCGGAACTGTGGATGGGCGCGCATCCGAAGAGCAGCTCAAAAATTGAAGATGCCAGCGGCAACGTGCGCGCGCTGCGCGATGTGATTGAGGCGGATAAAACTGCACTGCTGGGAAATGCGGTTGCTGACCGTTTCGGCGAACTGCCCTTCCTCTTTAAAGTGCTGTGCGCCGATCAACCGCTGTCGATTCAGGTTCACCCGAATAAGAAAGCGTCTGAGCTGGGCTTTGCAAAAGAGAATGCAGCGGGCATTCCCCTTGATGCGGCCGAGCGCAACTACAAAGATCCGAATCATAAGCCGGAGCTGGTGTTCGCGCTGACGCCATTCCTGGCGATGAACGCCTTCCGCGAGTTTTCTGAGATTGTCTCTTTATTGCAGCCGGTTGCCGGTGCGCATACAGCGATTGCCCATTTCCTTGAAAACCCCGACGCCGCAAGCCTGAGCCAGCTGTTTGCCAGCCTGTTGAATATGCAGGGTGACGAAAAGTCCCACGCGCTGGCGATTTTAAAAACCGCCCTGGATAGCCAGCAAGGCGAACCCTGGCAGACCATCCGCGTGATTTCTGAATTTTACCCGGACGACAGCGGTCTGTTCTCCCCGCTGCTGTTGAACGTGGTGAAGCTCAACCCTGGCGACGCCATGTTCCTGTTCGCCGAAACGCCACACGCCTATTTACAGGGCGTGGCGTTGGAAGTGATGGCGAACTCCGACAACGTGCTGCGTGCTGGCCTGACGCCGAAATACATTGATATCCCGGAACTGGTCGCTAACGTCAAATTTGTCGCAAAACCAGCGGCAGATCTGCTGACCCAGCCGGTGAAAAACGGCGCGGAACTGGATTTCCCGATCCCGGTCGAGGATTTTGCATTCTCCTTGCACGATCTCAGCCACACAGAAACGACCGTTGCACAGGAGAGTGCAGCGATCCTGTTCTGCGTCGAAGGCGAAGCGGTGCTCAATAAAGGTGAACAACGGCTGGTGCTCAAACCGGGCGAGTCCGCGTTTATTGCGGCGAACGAATCACCCATTACGATAAGTGGCACAGGCCGTCTGGCCAGAGTTTTCAATAAGTTCTAGCAACTTACTGACGTTTTTAACAACTCTTGCTAAGCTAGACAGAGACTTCTTACATTGCCAGGCGGTTAACTCCGCCTGGTTTCATTTTAGGGATAATGACGATGAAAAAATCGGTTATAGCGGTTGGAGTTGTAGTCGCGCTGGGCGTGGTCTGGACGGGCGCGTCCTGGTTCACAGGAAAGCAACTGGAAAGCCGTCTGGCAGAGATGGTCGCACAGGCCAACAGCGAAATGAAACGTACCGCCCCGGAAGCCGGACTGGAGCTAAGCTATCAGGATTATCAGCGCGGCGTGTTTACCAGCCATATGCAGCTGGTTGTTAAGCCCGCTGCCGGGACTGAAAACACCTGGCTGAAAGCCGGGCAAAGCGTTGTGCTGGATGAAGTTATCGATCACGGTCCGTTCCCGTTTGCGCAGCTGAAGCATTTCAACCTGATCCCTTCCCATGGCGTCGGTAAAAACCACGCTGGTCAACAACGAAGCGTCCAAGCCGCTGTTTGATCTGGCGAAGAACGAGCCACCGTTTGTTATTGATACCCGCATTAGCTATGCCGGTGATACGCGCTCTGATATCGCCCTTAAAGCCCTGAACTACGAAAAAGGCGACGAGAAAGTGGCTTTCAGCGGCGGCAATTTCCAGCTTGATGCCGATCGTGAAGGTAATGAATTCTCACTATCGGGTAGCGCAGAAAGCGGACTGGTTAACGCAGTGAATGAATACGACCAGAAGGTTCAGTTGACCTTTAATAATTTGAAAGCTGACGGTAGTAGCCGCCTCACCAGCTTTGACGAGCGTATTGGCGATCAAAAAATTTCCCTCGGTAAGCTGTCCATCGGCGTTGAAGGGAAAGAGATGGCCGTACTGGAAGACATGGATCTCAACGGTAAATCTGAGATTTCTAAAGACGGCAAGAATATCGACAGCCAACTGGATTACACCCTGAAAAGCCTCAAAGTACAGGGGCAGGATTTGGGTTCCGGCAAACTGACCGCAAAAGTGGGCAATATTGATGGCCAGGCGTGGCACCAGTTTAGCCAGCAGTATCGTGCGCAGAGCCAGGCGTTGCTCGCGGATAAAGAGCTGATGACAAAGAATCCTGAGCTGTATCAGCAAAAAGCGATGGATGCACTGCTCAGTAATCTGCCCATTCTGTTAAAAGGCGAACCGGTTATTACGATTGCGCCGCTGAGCTGGAAAAACAGCAAAGGCGAAACCAACTTCAACCTGTCGTTATTCCTGAAAGATCCCGCGACAGCAACTGGCGAGGCACAAACGCTGGCGCAGGAAGTGGATCGCAGCGTGAAATCGCTTGAAAGCAAGCTGACCATTCCCGTGGATATGGCAACCGAGTTCATGACTCAGATTGCGAAGCTGGAAGGGTATAACGAAGCGGACGCCGCAAAACTGGCGAGCCAGCAGGTGAAAGGGATGGCGGCCATGGGCCAGATGTTCCGTATCACTACGCTTGAAGACAACGTGATTGGGACCAGCCTGCAATATGCCAATGGTCAGGTCACACTTAACGGTCAGAAAATGCCGCTGGAAGAGTTTGTCGGCATGTTTGGTATGCCTACCCTCGGCCTGCCGGGACAGGCAGCACCTGCCGAACCCGTAGCCCCCGCAATGCCTGCCGTACCGCAGCAGTAATTTTTAAAGCCCCTCGGTTGAGGGGCTTTTCATTTGCCCGAAACACGCGTCTCTCAGAAACATCCCACTATTTCACCGTCACCAGTCGCGCCGACACAATCTGATGACCGGCCTGCACTTCCGATTTATCAATGCGCTGCATGATGCGATCCGCGAGCGTATAACCCATCTCACGTGCAGGGGTCGTCGCCCAGACGATGGGTAAATCATCGAGCGCATTTTCACCGACGTCAGCAAATGCCCCCAGCGCCACCTGATGGTCGAAAAACGCCTCAACGCCGCCCTCTCCCGTCTGGCGACCCGCACGAATCAACCCGAACCATGCCCCCATCGCAATAATGTCGTTATAGCAAATGACCGCGCTGATAGTTGGGTTGCTGCTAAGCAATGCGCCCATCGCTTCCGCCGCTTTCTTTTGACTGGACTCGCACTCGACAACCCATTCGCTGTGGAAAGGTAAACCGTATTTAATCAGCGTGGCGCAGTAGCCGCCCACTCGCTCGGCGCGCGTCAGTGAAGAACTTTTACCGCCTAGCCATGCAATACGCTGATGCCCGCGACGAATAAGATGTTCGGTCAGCATTTGCGCGGCCTGCATGTTGTCGGGTCGCAGCGTATCGGCTTCATCGAAATAGCTGGCACGTGAAGCAAATACCAGCGGAATGCCTTTGTCGGCCGCGCGTTCGCAAAGTTCGCTCCCCGCGCCAGAAGCGCCCGCGATAATTACGCCGTCCACCCCCTGAGTAAGTAACATATCCAGACGAGACAGCAGCTGTTCCGGCTCGCGGCCACCGTGCATCAGAAAAACCATCCGCCCCTGTGCTTCCAGTGCTTCGGTAAGCCCCGCGGTCAGTTCAGCATAAAACGGGGATGTCAGATCGCGAACAATCAGGCCGATGACGCCACTTTGCCCGCCTCGCAGTGATGCCGCCTGTCGATTGCGCACAAACCCCAGTTGCTCAACCGCATCATTGACGCGCTGGCCCGTGGCGGCAGAAATTCGTCCTTTCCCACTCAAGACCAGCGACACGGTGCTAACCGAGACGCCCGCCGCCAGCGCAACGTCATTAATGGTGATTTTTTTCGCAACAGACATGTGAACGCGTAACTCCCTGATGTTCAGACCGGTAAAACGTTTTATCAATACGTTATCTTTATACTGCGAATTAAAGCATGAGAATGTGATTCAGCGCGCACTAAACTTTGGTAAAACGTTTTATCTTTCGCTGCAATGAAGACGTAACATTTATTTTAACAATAAAGGAGTCGTTTTATGACGGCGAAAGCAGCACAAAAAATATCGCTGTGGGAGTTTTTCCAGCAACTGGGTAAAACCTTTATGTTACCCGTGGCGCTCCTCTCTTTTTGCGGGATCATGCTGGGGATCGGCAGTTCATTAAGCAGCCACGATGTCGTGACGCTGATTCCGTTCCTGGGCAATCCGGTGCTGCAGGCGATCTTTGTCTGGATGAGCAAAGTCGGCTCCTTCGCGTTTAGCTTCCTGCCCGTAATGTTCTGTATTGCTATCCCGCTGGGTCTGGCGCGTGAGAACAAAGGCGTCGCGGCATTTGCCGGTTTCGTCGGCTATGCTGTCATGAATCTGGCGGTGAATTTCTGGTTGACGGCGAAGGGGATTCTGCCCACTACCGACGCAGCCATTCTCAAAGCCAATAACATCCAGAACGTGATCGGCATTCAGTCGATCGATACCGGTATTCTCGGCGCGGTTATCGCCGGGGTGATTATCTGGATGCTGCACGAGCGTTTCCATAATATTCGTCTTCCGGATGCGCTGGCCTTTTTCGGCGGTACCCGTTTTGTGCCGATCATTACCACGGTGGTGATGGGCCTGTTTGGCCTGGTGATCCCGCTGGTATGGCCGGTCTTTGCCTTGGGTATCACCGGTATTGGTCACATTATTAACAGCGCGGGTGACTTTGGCCCGATGATTTTTGGTACCGGTGAGCGCCTGCTGCTGCCGTTTGGTTTGCAGCATATTCTGGTGGCGTTGATCCGCTTTACCGAAGCAGGCGGCACGATGGACGTCTGCGGCCACGATGTGAGTGGCGCGCTGACCATCTTCCAGGCGCAGCTGAGCTGTCCAACCACGCATGGTTTCTCCGAGAGCGCCACACGCTTCCTGTCACAGGGTAAAATGCCGGCCTTCCTGGGTGGTTTACCGGGGGCGGCGCTGGCGATGTACCACTGTGCGCGCCCTGAGAATCGTCATAAAATTAAAGGTCTGCTGATCTCTGGCGTAATCGCCTGCGTGGTCGGCGGTACGACCGAGCCGATCGAGTTCCTGTTCCTGTTCGTCGCCCCGGTGCTGTATCTCATTCACGCGGTGCTGACGGGTCTGGGCTTTACCACTATGGCAGTTCTGGGCGTCACTATCGGCAATACTGACGGCAACGTGATCGACTTCGTGGTGTTCGGCATTCTGCATGGCCTGTCAACCAAGTGGTATCTGGTGCCGGTTGTCGCGGCCATCTGGTTCGCGGTGTATTACGCGATCTTCCGCTTCGCAATCACTCGCTTTAACCTGAAAACGCCGGGTCGCGATACGGACACCGCCAGCAGCGTTGAAACGGCTGTTGCGGGCACGGTCGGGAAATCAGGCTATAACACCCCGGCAATTCTGGCGGCACTCGGTGGCGCGGATAATATTACCTCGCTGGATAACTGCATCACCCGTTTACGTCTGTCGGTCAGCGATATGTCCAAAGTCGACACCAACGCGCTGAAAGCGAATCGCGCTATCGGCGTGGTACAGCTCAACCAGCATAATCTGCAGGTGGTCATTGGCCCGCAGGTGCAATCGGTCAAGGATGAGCTTTCAACCCTGATGAGAACGGTAGAAGCCTGACGTCTCGCCCCCTTCGCTGAAGGGGGTTTTCACTTAAAGGACGAACAAAAATGTTTGATTTCTCAACGGTGGTTGATCGGCACGGAACCTGGTGTACGCAGTGGGATTATGTGGCCGACCGTTTTGGCGCTGCCGACCTGCTGCCGTTTACCATCTCGGATATGGATTTCGCGACCGCGCCCTGCATCACCGAGGCGTTGCACCAGCGCATTAACCACGGCGTATTCGGTTACAGCCGCTGGAAAAATGACGAATTTCTTGCCGCTGTCGCGCACTGGTTTAAGCAACGTTTTAACAGTGATATCGATGTGAACTCAATTGTGTATGGGCCGTCGGTGATCTACATGGTTTCCGAACTGATCCGCCTCTGGTCAAAACCTGGTGATGGCATCGTGGTTCACACGCCCGCGTATGATGCTTTCTATAAAGCCATTGAAGGCAATGAGCGCCACGTTGTGCCCGTGGCGATGGAAAAGCAGGCTTCGGGCTGGCAATGCGATATGGCCAAACTTGAAGCGGCGCTCTCTCAGCCTTCAAACACGGTTTTACTGCTTTGCAGCCCGCAAAATCCGACTGGCAAAGTCTGGACCCGCGACGAGTTACAGACGATGGCTGAACTGTGCAAGCGCTACAACGTTGCAGTAATCAGCGATGAAATTCATATGGATATGGTCTGGGGAGATCATCGTCATACGCCGTGGAATGAAGTGGCGCGCAGCAAATGGGCACTGCTGACCTCGGCGTCGAAAAGCTTTAATATTCCGGCCCTGACCGGCGCGTATGGTTTGATCGATGATGACGAAAGCCGTAACGCCTATCTGAGTGCGTTGAAAGGGCGCTATGGACTCTCTTCCCCTTCTGTTCTGGCGCTGACGGCACATATCGCGGCGTATCAGCAAGGTGAGCCGTGGCTGGATGCGCTGCGAGAATATCTGGCTGACAACCTTCGCTATATCGCTGAAAAATTAAACAGCACTTTTCCGAATCTCCACTGGCAGCCGCCAGAAGCCACCTATCTGGCGTGGATCGATCTTCGCCCTCTAAACATTGACGACAACGCGCTGCAAAAAGTGCTGATCGAGCAACAAAAAGTCGCCATTATGCCGGGATTCACCTACGGCGCGGAAGGCAACGGATTTGTGCGCCTGAATGCGGGTTGCCCGCGCAGCAAGCTGGAGCAAGGTGTCCAACGGCTCATTGCCGGGATCACCACCCTGCTCTAATCACATTGCGCAATAGAATATTCCGTTGCGCAAATAGCTTTTTGCCCCGTTTTGTTTTTATAATGTGTCGCACTTTAACCAGAAAAAGAGTGCGACCATGATCGATACACGCCTACCTTTAACGGACATTCACCGCCATCTTGACGGCAACATTCGCGCCCAGACCATTCTCGACCTTGGCCGCCAGTTTAATTTGTCACTTCCCGCAGCAACGCTTGAGTCATTAATTCCTCATGTACAGGTCACCGCTAACGAACCTGACCTCGTGAGTTTCCTGAGTAAACTCGACTGGGGTGTCAAAGTGCTTGCCTCTCTGGATGCCTGTCGCCGCGTGGCGTTTGAGAACATCGAAGACGCAGCGCGTAACGGCCTGCATTATGTCGAATTACGTTTTTCCCCTGGTTATATGGCCATGACCCACGGTCTGCCGATTGAAGGCGTGGTAGAGGCGGTTATCGAAGGCGTTCGCGAAGGCTGTAAAGCCTTTAACGTCCAGGCGCGTTTAATCGGGATTATGAGCCGCACTTTCGGCGAGTCCGCCTGTCTGCAGGAGCTAGAGGGTCTGCTGGCCCATCGTGACCATATCACGGCTATCGATCTGGCTGGCGATGAGCTGGGCTTCCCGGGCAGTCTGTTCCTCTCTCATTTCAACCGCGCACGCGACGCTGGCTGGCATATCACGGTTCATGCCGGGGAAGCAGCGGGCCCAGAAAGCATCTGGCAGGCTATTCGCGAGCTGGGCGCAGAGCGTATCGGCCACGGTGTGAAAGCCGTTGAAGATCGCGCGCTGATGGATTTCCTCGCGGAACAACGTATCGGCATCGAATCCTGTCTGACGTCCAATATTCAGACCAGCACCGTCGCTTCGCTGGCGCAGCATCCGCTAAAAACATTCCTGGAACATGGCGTTCTGGCAACGTTGAACACCGACGATCCGGCGGTACAGGGTGTTGATATTATTCACGAATACAATGTTGCGGCACCGCAGGCGGGTCTGAGCCGTGAACAGATTCGTCAGGCGCAGATTAACGGGCTGGAAATTGCGTTCTTAACGCCATCTGAGAAACAAGCGCTGCGCGAATTAGTCGCAGGATGATTTGAAAGGCCGGCATTTCGCCGGCCTTCTTTATTTACGCGAGGCAGAGCGTCGAGCGATGCTTAGCGGATTCGATACCCAGTTCAATCAGCTCCATAATCTGAATGGCCTGACTGGCCGGCACCGGGTTTTCGCCCGTGCCGTTAAGCGCATCGCGGATTCCCGCGTAATAAGCCGGATAGTTGCCCGGTAGCGTCAGCCAGGTTTCCTGTACCTGCTCTTCACCTTCCACGCGCGTCAATACACCATCACGCATGTCGTACCCCCAGTCTTCCTGCGGCAAACGCTCGCCGTTTTTCAGTCGGTCTTCCTGCGGATCTAAGCCAAACTTAACGTAACTGCCGCGCGTACCGTGGACGATATAGCGGGCAGATTCTGCTGCGGCCAGCATGGTGCCGTGAAGCACTACGCGGCGCTGCGGATAGCTCAGAACGGCGTGGAAATAATCCGTGGCCTGTGCGCCTGGACGCAGTTGCGCCAGATCGACCGTCATACTGACCGGCAAACCGAACAGATTAACGGCCTGATCGAGTAGATGAGGTGCCAAGTCGTACCAAATTCCACTGCCCGGACCGGCCTGCTCGCGCCAGCGGTTGCGCACCTGAGGGCGGAAACGGTCAAAGTGGGATTCGAAGTAAGCCACCTCGCCTAACGTGCCTTCGCCGATCAGCGCTTTGACCGTGAGAAAATCACTGTCCCAGCGACGGTTATGGAAAACGGAGAGCAAGCGCCCCAGGCTTTTTGCCAGCGCATCCAGCTCCCGCGCCTGCGACAACGTTACGGTGAACGGTTTATCGACAACCACATGCTTCCCCGCTTCGAGCGCCGCTTTCGCCAACGGGAAGTGGGTATCATTTGGCGTAGGAATAACAATCAAGTCGATATTGGGATCGTCAAAAAGTTTTTTAGGTTCAGAAACGACGGCTACGGTTGGCCAGTCCGCATGTACTTTTGACGCATCACTGCTTGAGACGGCGGCCAGCTCCATCCCGGGCGTGCCCGCAATCAGCGGCGCGTGAAAGGTCTTACTGGCGTAGCCGTAACCAATTAATCCAACGCGAATTTTGTCACTCATGTCGTTGCCTCTTATCTTGTCGTTCACGCATTTTCACACTATCAACAATGACGTCACAATCATTTTGTAATGGATTACATTAACAAAAATAGCATGATCCCACGAATGACCGGGAGATATTCAGATAACTCACTGAATTGCTGAAGGTAAACCGTCTTCAAAAGACTTGCGATGCGGGATATCGCGCTGTAACATTCACATCCTGTATTTATGGATAAATTACAAACTCAAATCATGGCGTCAATAATCAATCGAATCATTGAGTTAGCAGGATGGGTTGTCCTGGGTGTTTCCGTCGTTCTTCTCGGCGTGGCAAGTCATATTGATAACTATCAGCCGCCTGAGCCGGTTGCCGCCTCGCAGGCAAAGTAACCTTCCCCACCTAAAGAGTGACACATGTTGTCAGTTGCATATTGCCTGGGATGTTAATCAGGGTTAACCTTCTTTTCCAGGTGTCGTCCGACGCCTGTTTTCTCCCTAGAAAACTCCTAATTTAGCCTTAACATTTGAATGGGCCATTTACGCCTTTCTTTATCCGTTTATTATTCGTGCGAATTACCCTACAGGTGCTCGGTACGACTTACTTTAAAATGGAAACTTATTAATATGACGGTTCAGGACTATTTATTAAAATTTCGCAAAATCAGTTCTCTCGAGAGCCTGGAAAAACTGTTTGATCATCTGAACTACACGCTGATCGACAATCAGGAAATCATCAATATGTACCGTGCAGCCGATCACCGCAGAGCAGAGCTGGTTTCTGGCGGACGCCTGTTCAATGTCGGCGAGGTCCCGAAAACCGTTTGGCGCTACGTGCTCTAAGACGGTACCCAACCGCGCGAAATGTTATATACTCACGCCCCGGCAAATTTGCAGGGTTTCATTTCGCGCAGAATTTTGGGAGATAACATGGCCACATTGCCTGGAGAGAAAATCGGAGGCTGGTTATTCGCTCCGCTTGCCTGGTTGCTGGTTGCATTATTAAGTGCCTCGCTGGCGTTGCTGCTTTATTCCACCGCGCTCGTTACACCCTACGCACTTAAGAATTTGACCTCACAAAGCACAATGAATATCGCCATGTGGTTTATTTCTTTCGGCTTTGCGATTGCGATGTGGTACTACACCCTCTGGCTGACCATTGCATTCTTTAAGCGACGTCAGAAAGTGCCTAAACACTATATTATCTGGCTGCTTATTTCTGTGCTGCTGGCGTTAAAAGCCTTTGCCTTTTCGCCTGTTTCAGACGGATTAGCGGTGCGTCAGTTGTTGTTTCCGCTGCTGGCAGCCTCACTCTTTGCCCCTTACTTCAGGCGCTCTGCTCGCGTGAAGAAGACCTTTGTGAATCCGTAATAACCTTACAGTTATCCTGTTGTCGCCCGGTGTGGTTTATCCGATAATAGGCGGCTTTTTTATTTCAGGCGTAATAATGACAGATTACTTACTGCTCTTCGTCGGAACGGTACTGGTTAACAACTTCGTGCTGGTGAAGTTCCTTGGCCTTTGCCCTTTTATGGGGGTTTCCAAAAAGCTGGAAACCGCTATGGGAATGGGCCTGGCGACCACATTTGTAATGACGATGGCCTCAATTTGCGCCTGGTGGATTGATACCTGGATATTGATCCCGCTGGGCTTGATCTATTTGAGAACGCTCGCGTTTATTCTGGTCATCGCTTTTGTGGTGCAATTTACCGAAATGGTGGTACGTAAAACCAGCCCCGCGCTGTACCGTCTGCTCGGCATCTTCCTGCCGCTGATCACGACCAACTGCGCCGTTCTCGGCGTTGCGCTGCTGAACATCAACCTCGGGCATAATTTCCTGCAATCCGCGTTGTACGGTTTTTCCGCCGCGGTCGGGTTTTCGCTGGTGATGGTGCTGTTTGCCTCCATTCGCGAACGTTTGGCCGCCGCAGATATTCCGGCCCCTTTTCGCGGGAACGCCATCGCGCTCGTGACGGCCGGTTTGATGTCTTTGGCCTTTATGGGCTTTAGTGGTTTGGTGAAGTTGTAATGAGCACTATCTGGATTGCTATTGTAGCCATCAGCATTCTGGGGCTGTTTTTTGGCATCATCCTGGGTTATGCCTCGCGCCGCTTTGCGGTCGAGGGTGATCCCGTCGTCGAAAAAATCGATGAACTGTTACCGCAAAGCCAGTGTGGGCAATGCGGTTACCCTGGCTGTCGCCCCTACGCTGAGGCGGTGGGCAGTCAGGGCGAAAAAATTAACCGTTGTGCGCCGGGTGGCGAAGCCGTGATGCTGAAAATAGCCACGCTGCTTAACGTTGATCCCCAACCTGTTGATGGCGATGAAAGCGCGCAAGAGCCAGCGCGCATGCTGGCCGTTATTGACGAAGCCAACTGTATTGGCTGCACGAAGTGCATCCAGGCATGTCCTGTTGATGCGATCGTCGGCGCAACGCGCGCCATGCATACCGTCATGGCGGATTTGTGTACGGGCTGCAACCTCTGCGTTGCCCCCCTGCCCGACGCAGTGCATTGAACTGCGTCCGGTCGAAACGACTCCCGAAAGCTGGAAGTGGGATCTTCAAACCATTCCAGTTCGCATAATTCCTGTGGAACACCATGCTTAAGTTATTTTCTGCTTTCAGAAAAGAGAAGATTTGGGATTTTGATGGCGGCATTCATCCGCCAGAGATGAAATCCCAGTCCAGCGGCGTACCGCTGCGCCAGATTCCGCTGGCGAGCCGTTTTATCATGCCGCTAAAACAGCACATCGGCGCTGAGGGCGAACTGCGCGTCAACGTGGGCGATACCGTGCTGCGCGGCCAACAGCTGACCTTCGGTCGCGGACGCATGCTCCCGGTCCACGCCCCAACGTCCGGAACCGTGGTGGCGATTGCCCCGCATACGGTGGCTCACCCTTCGGCACTGGCGGAATTGAGCATCATGATTGAGCCTGACGGCGAAGACCGTTGGATCGATCGTGAGGGCTGGAATGATTTTCGCGCGCAAAGCCGCGAGGTGTTAATTGAACGCATCCATCAGTTTGGTGTTGCGGGTCTGGGCGGCGCTGGCTTCCCGACCGGGACCAAACTGCGCGGCGGTGGTGATAAGATCCAGACGCTCATCATCAATGCCGCGGAATGTGAGCCTTATATTACCGCCGATGACCGTTTAATGCAGGATTGCGCGGCACAGGTCGTAGAAGGCATCCGCATTCTCGCGCATATTCTGCAACCCCGCGAAGTGCTGATCGGTATTGAAGATAACAAACCGCAAGCGATTTCAATGCTCCGTGCGGTGCTGGCAGGCAGTCACGATATTGGCCTGCGCGTGATTCCGACCAAATACCCGTCCGGTGGTGCAAAACAGCTCACGCAAATCCTGACCGGAAAACAGGTTCCGCATGGCGGACGCTCCTCCGATATTGGCGTGCTGATGCAAAACGTCGGAACGGCGTATGCGGTAAAACGCGCGATTATCGACGGTGAACCCCTGACCGAACGCGTGGTCACGCTCACCGGTGAAGCGGTTTCGCAGCCCGGTAACGTCTGGGCGCGCCTGGGTACACCGGTTCGCCATCTGCTGGAGCACGCTGGATTCTCGCCGGGTAGCGAGCAAATGGTCATTATGGGGGGCCCGCTGATGGGCTTTACCCTGCCGTGGCTCGACGTGCCGGTGGTTAAAATCACCAACTGTCTGCTGGCCCCATCGGCCAGTGAGATGGGCGAAGAGCAGGAAGAAAAAGGCTGCATTCGTTGCAGCGCCTGCGCTGATGCCTGCCCGGCGGATTTACTGCCGCAGCAGTTGTACTGGTTCAGCAAAGGTCAGCTTCACGACAAAGCGAAAGCCCACAACCTGGCCGACTGCATTGAGTGCGGTGCTTGCGCATGGGTTTGTCCGAGCAGCATTCCGCTGGTGCAATACTTCCGTCAGGAGAAGGCCGAGATTTACGCCATTTCGCTTGAAGATAAACGCGCAGCAGAAGCAAAAGCACGCTTTGAAGCGCGCCAGGCACGTCTTGAACGCGACAAAATCGCCCGTCAGGAACGCCACAAGAAAGCGGCTGTTCAGCCTGCAGAGAAAGATCAGGAAGCGATTAATGCCGCGCTGGCCCGCGTTCGTGAGAAAAAAGCGACCGCCGCAGAGGTTGTGGTTATCCCTGCCGGTGAGAAACCTGACAACCGCGAAGTGATTGCCGCGCGTGAAGCACGTAAAGCACAGGCGCGCGCCCATCAGGCAGAAAAAGCACAAATTTTAGCGTCGGATGCCGGCGTCGATCCGCGTAAAGCTGCGGTTGAAGCCGCTATCGCGCGTGCTAAAGCGCGTAAAGCTGGCGCATCGGAAGAGACAACCGCGCAAAACACGCCGGTCGACCCGCGTAAAGCCGCGGTTGAAGCCGCAATTGCGCGTGCCAAAGCGCGTAAAGCGGGCGCACCGGAAGAGACAACCACGCAAGACACGCCTGTCGATCCGCGTAAAGCTGCAGTTGAAGCCGCTATCGCGCGTGCTAAAGCACGTAAAGCTGGCGCACCCGAAGAGACCATCGCGCAAGACGCGCCGGTCGATCCGCGTAAAGCCGCGGTTGAAGCCGCTATCGCGCGTGCCAAAGCGCGTAAAGCCGCCGCATCAGAAGAGACTATCGCGCAAGACGCGCCGGTCGATCCGCGCAAAGCCGCGGTTGAAGCCGCAATTGCGCGTGCCAAAGCGCGTAAAGCTGCCGCACCAGAAGAGACAATCGCGCAAGACGCGCCGGTCGATCCGCGTAAAGCTGCGGTTGAAGCCGCAATTGCGCGTGCCAAAGCGCGTAAAGCCGCCGCACCGGAAGAGACAACCGCGCAAGACGCGACTGTCGATCCGCGCAAAGCTGCGGTTGAAGCGGCTATTGCGCGTGCCAAAGCGCGTAAAGCAGCAGCACAAGACGCGGAACCCGCAGCGAATGACGACCCACGCAAAGCCGCAGTCGCCGCCGCGATTGCACGCGTTCAGGCTAAGAAAGCCGCACAGCAGGCAGTAAACGAGGATTAAATGGTTTTCAGAATCGCAAGCTCCCCCTATACCCATAACCAGCGCCAGACGTCACGCATCATGATGCTGGTCTGCCTGGCCGCATTGCCAGGCATTGCCGTCCAGTTCTGGTTTTTTGGCTGGGGGACGCTGTTGCAAATTATTCTCGGTTGCGTCAGTGCACTCGCGGCAGAAGCGCTGGTCCTCACGCTGCGTAAAATGCCGGTCTCGCGCATTCTTGCGGATAACTCCGCACTGCTGACTGGCCTGTTGCTGGCGATCAGCATTCCGCCCTTCGCGCCATGGTGGATGGTGATCCTGGGGACAGTCTTTGCCGTCATCATTGCAAAACAGCTGTACGGTGGCCTTGGGCATAACCCCTTCAACCCGGCCATGATCGGGTATGTGGTGTTACTCATCTCATTCCCGGTGCAGATGACCAGTTGGCTGCCGCCGCAGGAGATTGCGGCGACTGCTCCCGGCTTGCTGGATGCTCTACAGGTGATCTTTACCGGGCATACCGCTACCGGGGGAGATATGACCACGCTGCGAATGGGCGTTGATGGAATCAGTCAGGCCACGCCTCTCGACACCTTTAAAACGTCGCTGCATGCCGGTCACAGCGTCGATCAGATCATGCAATACCCTATCTTTAGCGGCGTTCTGGCCGGGGCTGGCTGGCAGTGGGTCAACCTGGCGTATCTGCTCGGAGGGGTTTTCCTCCTGTGGAACAAAGCGATTCGCTGGCATATTCCGGTGAGTTTCCTGGTGACGCTGGCGTTCTGCTCAACCCTGGGTTGGCTCTTTTCGCCTGAATCGATGGCAAGCCCGCAGATCCACCTGCTCTCCGGTGCGACGATGCTGGGCGCATTCTTTATTTTGACCGACCCTGTCACCGCCTCCACCACTAACCGTGGGCGTCTCATCTTCGGCATGCTGGCTGGCCTGCTGGTCTGGCTGATTCGCAGTTTCGGGGGATATCCGGATGGCGTTGCGTTTGCTGTTTTACTGGCCAACATCACCGTGCCGTTAATTGATTACTACACGCGTCCTCGCGTGTACGGCCACCGTTAAGGATTTGCCATGTTCAAGACAATGCAAAAACACGGCATGACGCTGGCCATTTTCGCGGCAGTGCTAACCGGATTGACTGCCCTGGTCAATCAACTGACTAAAACGACCATTGACGAGCAGGCCGCGAAGCAGCAAAAGGCGTTATTCGATCAGGTCATTCCGTCTGATTTCTACGACAATAATTTACAGGAAAGTTGTTTTGTCGTTCAGGCTCCGCAGCTAGGCAAAGGCAACCACCGCGTGTTTATCGCCCGAAAAGGTGATAAAGCGACAGGCGCGGTGATGGAAGCGACGGCGCCAGACGGGTATTCCGGCGCAATCCAACTGCTGGTCGGCACTGATTTTTCCGGTACGGTTCTGGGCACGCGCGTGACAGAGCATCACGAAACGCCGGGTTTGGGTGATAAAATCGAAGTGCGTTTAAGTGACTGGATTTTGCACTTTGCCGGGAAAATCATTCACGGCGAAGATGACGCTGCTTTTGCGGTGAAAAAGGATGGCGGTGAGTTTGATCAGTTTACCGGTGCCACTATCACTCCACGCGCAGTCGTCAATGCCGTGAAGCGCGCCGGACTGTATGCCGAGACGCTCCCGTCGCAACTCAACCAGCTTCAAGCGTGTGAGGAATAACAATGAGCCAGGTTAAAGACGTTATCGTTCAGGGTCTCTGGAAGAACAACTCCGCGCTGGTCCAGCTACTGGGGTTGTGCCCCCTGCTGGCCGTAACGTCCACCGCCACCAATGCCCTTGGGCTGGGCCTGGCGACGACGTTGGTGCTGACGCTCACTAACTTAGCAGTATCCGCGTTGCGTCGCTGGACGCCATCGGAAATTCGCATCCCGATTTACGTCATGATTATCGCGTCTGTCGTGAGCATCGTGCAGATGCTGATTAACGCCTATGCATTTGGCCTGTATCAATCGCTGGGGATTTTTATCCCGCTCATCGTGACCAACTGTATCGTGGTGGGCCGTGCTGAAGCCTTTGCGGTCAAAAACGATCCGCTGATCTCCGCTCTTGATGGTTTCGCGATTGGCATGGGCGCGACCTGCGCCATGTTCGTCCTCGGGTCGATGCGCGAGATTCTGGGGAACGGAACGCTGTTTGATGGTGCGGACGCGCTGTTGGGCGGCTGGGCAAAATCACTGCGTATCGACGTGTTCCATACCGACACACCGTTCCTGTTAGCGATGCTACCGCCCGGCGCATTTATTGGCCTTGGCATGATGCTGGCGTTAAAATACCTGATCGATGAAAAACGTAAACGCCGCGCCGCGGAACGTCGCGTGCAGGAAGGGATGCCAGAGAAAGCGTCATGAATAAAGAAAAACGCCTTACGATTTTGACGCGTCTGCGCAATGAGAATCCTCATCCGACGACAGAGCTGAACTTCACCTCTCCTTTCGAGCTGCTGATCTCAGTCCTTCTTTCCGCGCAGGCAACCGACGTCAGCGTGAACAAAGCGACGGCAAAACTTTATCCTGTCGCGAACACGCCACAGGCCATTCTGGCGCTCGGCGTCGAGGGTGTGAAATTCTATATCAAAACCATCGGCCTGTTTAACAGCAAGGCGGAGAACGTTATTAAGACGTGTCGTATCCTGCTGGAACAGCACGGAGGCGAAGTTCCCGAAGACCGTGAGGCACTGGAAGCCTTGCCGGGGGTGGGACGTAAAACAGCGAACGTCGTCCTTAACACCGCCTTTGGCTGGCCGACGATCGCCGTCGACACCCATATCTTCCGCGTCTGTAATCGCACCCATTTTGCGCCAGGGAAAAACGTCGAACAGGTCGAAGAGAAGCTGCTGAAGGTCGTGCCCGCTGAGTTTAAAGTAGACTGTCACCACTGGCTGATCCTGCACGGGCGTTACACCTGTATCGCGCGTAAACCGCGCTGTGGCAGCTGTATTATTGAAGATTTGTGCGAGTTCAAAGAGAAAGTCTATTCCTGATGAAGAGGGCTCAGCCCTCTTTTGCTGTCCACCTTTCTTCACGCAGACTACAGCTAACCGCATTCCTCTCATTTTGCGAACAATTATCCCCCACCTTGCCTTTTTATCCTGTCGATGATCCGGCGCTTTAACACCCATCCAGGTTAATTGTTTTTTCGTGAGCGAAAATTTCTATACATTTGTGATCGCGATCACTCTGATAACGCGATGTTGGATTTTTGTTTAAAAAGACATCCCAAGCCTTTGTCCAGACAAGTTGCATACCTTCATTAGCCAAAGATTAAACCATTCATTTTTAGGATTATGGGCTATATCACTGGATTGATAGCTTGTCAGCAGAACATATCGCCATAAGGCCTCGTGACCGGGGATTGGGTAGTGAAAAAAACCGTCATTTCACATGCTGAAAGATTTAACGCTGAATAACATTTATATGACCCCTGGATTATACCGCCATCGTTATATGTAACAGAATATTGCAAATGTATTGCCAGACGAGTCAAGATAGTGAACATTACCCGCCGTTTCCCCCTCCCAATATAACTATAAGGCGAATGGACTTTGGTCATTACGCCGTGAACACCCCCGTTAATATGGGATGTAAAAAAAGAGGTATAAGTGTCTACTGCAAACAATAAACCAACAGATGAAAGCGTTAGCTTAAACGCCTTCAAACAGCCTAGAGCGTTTTATCTCATTTTCTCAATCGAGTTATGGGAACGTTTTGGCTTTTACGGCCTGCAAGGGATTATGGCTGTTTACCTGGTCAAACAACTGGGTATGTCCGAAGCGGATTCGATCACACTGTTCTCTTCTTTTAGTGCTTTAGTCTACGGTCTGGTCGCCGTTGGCGGCTGGTTGGGCGATAAAGTCCTCGGCACCAAACGCGTTATCATGCTGGGCGCAATCGTTCTGGCCATCGGTTATGCACTGGTCGCGTGGTCTGGTCATGATGCAGCTGTCGTTTATATGGGTATGGCGACGATCGCCGTAGGTAACGGATTGTTTAAAGCAAACCCGTCTTCCCTGCTCTCTACCTGCTACAACAAAGATGACCCGCGTCTTGATGGCGCATTCACCATGTATTACATGTCGGTGAACATCGGTTCCTTCTTCTCAATGCTGGCAACGCCGTGGTTGGCCGCGAAATTCGGCTGGAGCGTTGCGTTCTCGCTGTCCGTCGTCGGTATGCTGATCACCGTTGTTAACTTCGCGTTCTGTAAGAAGTGGGTGAAAAACTACGGGTCAAAACCCGATTTCGAACCGGTTCATATCGGCAAACTGCTGGCTACGATTGTCGGTGTTGTCATCCTGGCGACAATCGCAACTTGGCTGCTGCATAACCAGGGCGTGGCGCGTGCCGTACTGGGCGTGGTGGCACTGGGTATCATCTGCATCTTTGCTAAAGAAGCGTTCGCCATGCATGGCGCAGCGCGTCGTAAGATGATTGTGGCTTTCATCCTGATGCTGCAGGCGGTTGTATTCTTCGTGCTTTACAGCCAGATGCCAACGTCTTTGAACTTCTTCGCGATTCGTAACGTAGAACACTCAATTCTGAGTATCGCGTTCGAACCGGAACAGTTCCAGGCACTGAACCCATTCTGGATCATGATTGGTAGCCCGATTCTGGCCGCTATCTACAACAAAATGGGCGATCGTCTGCCGATGCCACACAAATTTGCTATCGGCATGGTGCTGTGTTCAGGTGCGTTCCTCGTGCTGCCGCTGGGGACGAAATTTGCTACTGACGCGGGTATCGTTTCGGTTAACTGGCTGATTCTGAGCTACGCCCTGCAGTCCATTGGTGAGCTGATGATCTCTGGTCTGGGCCTGGCGATGGTTGCACAGCTGGTTCCGCAGCGCCTGATGGGCTTCATCATGGGTAGCTGGTTCCTGACTACCGCTGGTGCCGCACTGATTGCAGGTAAAATTGCGAACCTGATGGCCGTTCCAGAAAACGTGACTGACCCGCTGGTCTCACTGGAAGTATACGGTCGCGTATTCATGCAGATCGGTATTGCGACAGCGATTATTGCTGTTCTGATGCTGTTGACTGCACCGAAACTGAATCGTATGACGCTGGACGACGACAAGACTGCAAAAGCGACGGATGCCGCGACTGCATAATTGCCATCGGGAAACGACGGAAGAGAAGCCGCTAACTGTGCGTTAGCGGCTTTTTTTTTATTCTACCTGGCGTTAACATCATTATAACCTCAGCAAAAAGGAGTTACCGATGAAACTGTTCTATAAACCTGGCGCCTGCTCTCTTGCCTCCCATATCACTCTGCGCGAGAGCGGAAAAGATTTTACGCTTGATAGCGTAGACCTGATGAAAAAGCGTCTGGAGAATGGCGAAGACTTTTTCGCTATCAACCCGAAGGGACAGGTTCCGGCTCTTGTTCTTGACGACGGTACATTGCTCACTGAGGGTGTGGCTATCATGCAGTTCCTGGCCGACACAGTTCCCGATCGCCAACTGTTGGCGCAAACGGGCAGCGCATCACGCTATAAAACGCTGGAATGGCTGAATTACATCGCCACTGAACTGCACAAAGGCTTCACGCCGCTGTTCCGTCCGGATACGCCGGAAGAGTACAAACCTACCGTGCGCGCTCTGCTTGAGAAAAAACTGCACTACATTAACGAATCGTTGAAGGATGAGCAGTGGATCTGTGGCCAGCGCTTCACCATCGCAGATGCGTATCTGTTTACGGTCTTGCGTTGGGCGCGTGCCGTGAAGCTCAATATGGAAGGATTGAATCATATTGATAGCTATATGGCGCGTGTTGCAGAGCGTCCTGCGGTAGCCGCAGCGCTGAAAGCTGAAGGGTTGAATTGATTTAACGTTCGTTGCCGTGCCGGGTAATGGCGGCGCCTTACCCGGCCAGTAAAAATTTACAACTCAGTGGCGCTAAAATAATGCTCCGGCTTCGCGATGCGATCCTGTGCCGCCACAACCTGCAATTCGTACTCCTGCATATTTTTCGTGGCGATCATAATTTCATAAACCGCTGCGGTAACATGCTCCAACGCCTCACGCAGTGCTGCACCTTGTAGCAGTTTCACCAACAGCAAACCACTGGTTACATCTCCCCCCCCCCACGGGCTGACGAAGACCAAAATCCACCAGCGGGCGGCTGATATGCCAGGCTTCATCTTTTGTCACCAGCAGCATTTCGAACCGATCCAGGCTCAAGCCGGCGCGCGACAGGTGTTTAACCAGCACAACTTCGGGTCCCTGAGCGATGAGTTCGCGTGATGCGGCGACCGCCTCTTCAACGGTATTGACGGGATGCTCACAGAGGATTTCGAGTTCTAACAGATTAGGCGCAATAATGTCGCTCGCGGGAAGCGCATGACGAACATGAAACTCAGCCACGCCCGGCGCAACGATGCACCCTTTTTCAGGATGCCCCATTACCGGATCGCAAAAATACTTTGCCGAAGGGTTAGCAGCTTTAACCTGACGAACGATGCCAAGAATATGTTCACCCTGCTCCGCAGACCCCAGATAGCCGCTTAACACGGCATCGCAGCGCTTGAGCTGATCGATATCCGCAATCCCCTGCACAATGTCAGTCAAATGCGCTGGCGGCATGACGCAGCCCGTCCATTTGCCATATTGCGTATGGTTAGAAAACTGTACGGTATTGAGCGGCCAGACGTTGGCCCCAAGACGGCGCATCGGGAATTCCGCGGCGCTATTGCCAGCATGTCCAAAAACAACGTGGGACTGTATGGCGAGGATGTTATTCATTTTTCTTACCACAACCCTGAAAAAATAAAGGGGCGTGGTTTCCCACGCCCCTTATGTCCTGATAATTACTTCCAGCAAATCAGACAGTAATTTTTCTTACCACGACGCAGCAGCGTATAACGCCCATACAGGCGATCGCTATCGACGAAGGTGTATTCCGGATCCGCCTGCTTCTCGCCATTAATGGTGATGGCATTGGAGGCGATAGTTTTACGCGCCTGTCCGCGAGACGGTTGCAGCTCAGAATCTACCAGCGCCTGCATCAGGTCCGCGCCCTTTTCCATCTCAACCATCGGCACGCCATCCTGCGCAAGCTGTTCAAAATCAGCTTCGCTCAGATCGCTCAGGGTACCGTTAAACAGGCTTGCGGTGATGCGTTTTGCAGCCGCCAGACCGTCCTCACCATGAACCAGACTGGTGACCAGATCGGCCAGCACATACTGCGCACGTGGTGCTTTACCGCTATTTTTATCTTCTTCTTCAAGGGCATTGATCTCTTCAATGTCCATGAAGGTGAAGAACTTCAGGAAGCGATACACGTCAGCGTCAGCGGTGTTAATCCAGAACTGGTAGAACTTGTACGGGCTGGTCTTTTTAGGATCAAGCCATACCGCGCCGCCTTCGGTTTTACCGAATTTCGTGCCATCCGCTTTGGTGATCAGCGGAACGGTCAGACCGAATACCTGGTTTTGATGCAGGCGACGGGTCAGGTCGATACCGGAGGTGATGTTACCCCACTGATCGGAGCCGCCGATCTGCAGCGCCACGCCGTGCAGTTCATTCAGACAGGCAAAGTCATAACCCTGCAACAGGTTGTAAGAGAATTCGGTAAAGGAGATGCCCTGATCGTCACGGTTCAGACGCTGCTTGACCGCTTCTTTGTTGATCATCTGATTGACGGAGAAGTGCTTGCCGATATCGCGCAGGAAGGTCAGCACGTTCATGTTGCCAAACCAGTCATAGTTATTCGCGGCAATCGCTGAGTTTTCACCGCAATCGAAGTCGAGGAACGGCGCAACCTGCTTGCGAATCTTGTCCACCCACTCCTGCACGGTGTCTTCCGTATTCAGTTTACGCTCGGCGGCTTTAAAGCTCGGGTCACCAATCAGACCGGTTGCGCCACCTACCAGTGCAACAGGCTTATGGCCCATCTCCTGGAAGCGTTTCAGGCATAACAAAGGAACAAGATGCCCCCAAATGCAAGCTGTCAGCGGTGGGATCGAAGCCGCAATAGAGCGCGATCGGGCCTTGCGCCAGTCGCTCTGCTAACGCTTCTTCGTCCGTCACCTGAGCCACGAGGCCCCGCTCTTGCAATTGTTTAATCAAGTTACTGCTTGCCATCAAATTCTCCATGTATAAACGACTGCACCTCTGTCGGTACACGACTTTTCGCCTGGTGCGAAAGGTACATAGAATAAAGCGCTGACACCTGTAGCGCCAGCGCTTAACACAACAAATTTCGGGGATTACGGGGCCAGACGGTCGATTTTCCACGCGGCATTGTCGCGTTGGTATAAAAAGCGGTCATGAAGGCGATGTTCACCGCCCTGCCAGAACTCCATCTGTTCGACAGGAACACGGAATCCGCCCCAGAAGCTCGGCAAGGGGACTTCGCCCTGCTGAAACTTCTGCTTCAGCTCAAGGAATTTACTCTCCAGCACGCCACGCGCAGAAATGCGGCTCGACTGTTTTGACACCCAGGCGCCGATTTGGCTATCGCGCGGGCGACTGTGGAAATACTTCACCACTTCCAGCGTAGAGAGTCGTTCCGCTTTGCCCGTCACCATCACCTGACGCTCCAGCATGTGCCACGGGAACAACAGGCTGATACGGGGATTATTCTCAAGATGATGCGCTTTACGGCTGCCAAGATTGGTGTAAAACACCAGCCCTTTTTCGTCGTAATGTTTGAGCAAGACGATGCGCTGATAAGGCTGACCATTTTCATCCACCGTCGCCACAACCATGGCCGTAGGATCGGCCAGTTTGGCTTCGCAGGCTTGTTTCAGCCAGCGCTCAAACAGATCCAGAGGCTCAGCGGGAAGATCCTGACGACGGAGACCGCCTTTGGTGTACTCGCGGCGCAGATGCGCAATTTGCTGCAATTCATCGTTATCGGACATGGCGTTAGCTGAAATGAGAAGTAGGTGGCGCTATTGTGCGCCGCCCCTGGAAAAATCTCAACGCTTCGGATTTTGAAGCTCACAGTTGTTCAGCACTACGCGGTCACGTTTATAGACTGTCGCGCTATCGCCTTTAGACCAGAACACATAGATTCCATCCGTATATCGTGTGCCAGAGGCTGACATACCTTGCTTTAAGTTCAGTAGCGTATTGTCGTAAACAAAACTGGCTTCCTGACGCGTATTGTTCAGCTTCACGGTCAACGGTTTTTCATCACAGCGGTATTCCAGGGAATCGGTGTGCATACGTTCGACAAACTGGTTGTAATAGCTACAACTGGCCAGTAAAAGAGGGGCAAAAGCAACGAGCAGTTTTTTCATGGGCGAGTTCCGAAGACTATCCAGGTCTGTAGAGGGCGAATTCACCCTCCTGTATTCCTTTATATTTTACCGCCAACGGTCCCCGCTGAAATTAAGCTAACTCTGATTATGACGCGGATTTGCCGGAAAAATAGCGCCTAACACGCTGGCTTCACGTGCGCCAGTCACGGACGGTAAATTACCCGGCAGCCCGGCGACCGTGCGCCACGCAAGCCAGGCAAACGCCAGCGCTTCCATGTCATCTCCGCTAATACCGGCTTCATCTGTGGTGCTAACTTCTGTCCCTGGCAACAATCCGGCAAGTCGCGCCATGACCAGCGGGTTTCGGCTTCCGCCACCGCAGACCAGAAGTCGCTCACAACCCCCGCTCAACATCACCTGTTCAGAAATCGTCACCGCCGTGAGTTCAACAAGCGTTGCCTGAACATCCTGCGGAGCAAGGCCGGGGAATTGTCCAAGTTGACGCTCAAGCCAGCCGTAATTGAAATACTCACGCCCCGTGCTTTTTGGCGCAGGGGCGGAAAAATAAGGATCGCTTAAAAACGTTTGCAGCAACGGGATAATCACTTTCCCTTCACACGCCCACTGTGCATCTTTATCGTAAGCCTTACGGCGCTGACGCCAAATCCAGGCGTCCATTAGCATATTTCCAGGGCCCGTATCGTAGCCGCGCACCGGTTGCCCTGGAATGAGCATAGATAAATTAGCAATCCCTCCAATATTCAACACCATACGGCGTTCAACCGGGTGCGCCAGCAACGCCTCGTGAAAGGCCGGAACCAAAGGCGCGCCCTGCCCGCCAAGCGCGATATCACGGCGACGGAAATCACCTACCACGGTCACACCTGTTTTCGCCACGATCTGATTGTTGTCACCGATTTGCAGCGTATTCGGTGCCTCGCCCGTCGGCTCATGCCAGACGGTTTGTCCATGGCACCCGATCGCCACGATATCCTTAGGATGGAGATTTTCCTGATGCATGAGCGCCAGTACCGCGTCACCAAACAGTGCGCCGAGCTTGACGTCCAACTGTCCCAACTGGGAAAGCGTGAGTTGTTGGCCCTGGCAAATGCCCAGAATCGCTTCTTTTAACGCAACGGGAATCGGCCAGGTGAGGCTGGCCTGCTGCGCCACCATATTTTCATCAATTGCGGCAAGGACAACATCGACTCCGTCCAGGCTTGTGCCTGACATAACGCCTATATAGCGACCCGATTTCATGCACTTTCCTTAAATTGCGTGGGCTGATTGCCTCACTCCACCATAAACAGATGGGCATTTCTACGACGGGTTAATATTTTTTAACAATGTCAGAGGCAGAGCAGTGGTCGCGCTTCGTTTATGTCTCGTTAAGTCAAATTCAAGTACAATTTTCCTATTGTTAGTGCAAAGATATGATCTATGGCTGCCAATGCCATATAATTTAGCCATAACGGATGCTCAATTTGAGCGTTTTGGGTGAACAGGAGATTCAAATGATTTTACGTGTACTGGGCGTTTCGCTGATTGGATTAACTCTTGCAGGTTGTGTAAACAACGACTCTCTTTCTGGGGACGTTTACACCGCTTCTGAAGCTAAACAAGTTCAAAACGTGACTTACGGTACTGTTGTAAACGTTCGCCCGGTTCAGATTCAGGGCGGCGATGACAATAACGTAATTGGCGCAATTGGTGGGGCTGTGCTGGGCGGATTCCTGGGTAACACCGTGGGTGGCGGTACCGGACGTTCACTGGCAACTGCTGCGGGTGCTGTTGCCGGTGGTGTCGCAGGCCAGGGCGTTCAGGGTTCAATGAACAAAACGCAGGGTGTTGAGCTGGAAATTCGCAAAGATGATGGCAACACCATTATGGTGGTTCAGAAACAAGGCAAAACGCAGTTTGCCAGCGGCCAACGTGTCGTACTGGCAAGCAATGGCGGCCAGGTAACTGTCTCTCCACGCTAATATCGGCAGAATGTGGCCTTCGGGCCACATTCTCTAATGTCTTCTATCCATTCGTTACATAATATTAAGCATGTACAATGTTTAATTTACGCACCTCCTTTTATATTGTCCCAGCGCAAAGTAATTCCGTCGAAAACCGATAGTCTCCCTTTTTACTCTCTGCTTTAAAGCTGATTTCTCATACTGAAGAAACGCCTATGATTACGATAAATCGACGACTGGGAAACAGATATGTTGCCTTTACTTTTTTCTGCCTGATGTTCTTTGTGGCGTTACATTTTCTTTCCGTTACACTGCTGAACTTCGCGCCCGCCTTTTCCCCGTTACTCTTTCCGCTACTCACCAGTTTCCTTGCGGTTTTTCATTTATTCATTGCCTGTTTTATGGTGATGAAATACTGGTGTGACAAAAAGCGAATTTATCATCTCGCTATCGCGTGCGCCTTTTCGGGCTCAACCGTCCTGTTATTCGGAACACTGAAATGTTTTCCTGTCTGGCTGATGCAGCCCGGCATGCCTCACGTTAATTACAGTGGCGCGATGATTTTCTTCATGATGCGCAACGTCATGATGGCCGTTTTGTTCACCCTTGCCGCGGTACTGTTCATTTTTCGCCATCACCCGTTAACGCGCCTGATGCGTCACATGATCTTTGCTGGATTATTTCTTTTTACGCTGACAATGGTGGCGCTGGCGTGGTTTTATTCAGGTCATAGCGAGCTGTTCCCTCTCGATCTTATCAGCAATAAAACCCGACAGTTCACGGTATTATGGAAACAAACAATTAATGTGACGTTGATTATATTATGGCTTGTTGCGCTCACGGCATTGTTAATCATTACCCGCTTGCGCAATCTATTCTGGGCGAGCGGGACGTTCTTATGCGTTTGCTACGTGATTATATTAGTCACATTATTGCCCGTCGAATTCATTGGCAGTTCAGTCTGGTATAGTGCGCGTTTGTTTGAAACCGCAGCGTCATTGTTGATCATTTTAACCCTACTGCATGATGTCTTCAGTCTTTATCGAAATTCCCATCTCAAATACCAGCAGTCTTATCAGAATTCAATTCGCGATGCGCTGACGCGACTCTACAATCGCAGCTACTTTTACGAAAGCCTGAATCAGGCACTGGGCAAGATAACGGACAGTCATCCGGTTTCCGTTATTGTTTGCGATCTCGACTATTTCAAACGTATTAACGACAACTACGGCCATCTGCAAGGGGATAAAGTGCTGCAGTTCGTCGCCAATTTGCTGATGGACTCAGTGCGGCCACAGGATATTACCGCGCGCATTGGGGGAGAAGAGTTTGTGTTGTTGCTAAGTAATACACATTCTGAAGCCGCGAGGCTTGTGGCGGAACGCATTCGCCTGAGTTTAAGCAGCTTTGATCGGCTCACAACAGAAGGAATGCTCCCGGAACCTATCACCATTAGTATGGGTATTTACACCGCCACTACGTTGCCGGTCACCGCTGAGGAGTGCGTGGAGCGTGCGGATAAGGCGATGTATGAGGCAAAAGAGGCAGGACGAAATCGAGTGGTGGTGTATCAGGAAAATAAAGCCTTGCGAGACAAGGCTTTTCATGACGTTAGTCGCGGGTTTGCAACTCGTTAATGTTGTGCTCAAGACGCGCAATCATTCCGATGAGTTGCTCCAGCTCCGCAGGCGAAATACCCGACAGAATTTCCCCACGCGTTTTACTGATAACGGCTTCCATCTCAGTGATGATAGGTGCCGCTTTGTCAGTCAGTTTGATACGTTTGGCACGACGATCGCTGGCGCAGGTTTGCCGGGAAATTAACCCCTTCTCCTCCAGTTGATCGAGCGTTCGTACCAAAGACGGCTGTTCAATTCCTATCGCTTTTGCCAGTTGAATTTGCGACTGCTCAGGCGGCAACTGATGGATGTTATGCAGCGTAACCCAGTGCGTCTGCGTCAATTCCAGAGGTTTCAGGCGATGGTCAATCAGAGCACGCCAGATGCGTACCAACCTGGCCAGATCAGAACCTAATGGCGATTCCAATTTCATCTCCTTATAATTAGCTTGCTAAGTTATTATACTGATTTTAGAATAGTGTGCAGCAATTATATTGCCAAAACAAATGCAATACGGCATTCCTCCACGTTGGACATATAATTTACAATTATGGCTGTTTATCGTGCTAAGCACTTCAGGCCACTTTCCACTGCAAAGGATCTCTGCTTGTGACGTTCTCATTTAGCGCTGCAGGATTACCCCTTCAGGACCTGATTGTCGGTGCTTCTGTCTATTTCCCTCCCATTTTTAAAGCGGTGATGCTGGGCTTTCTTATCTGGCTTGTCGCGCACAGAGTGCTTCGTGACTGGATGTATTCCGGCGAGATCTGGCATCCGATGCTGATGGATCTTTCTCTGTTTGCCCTCTCCGTCTCTCTGGGTCTGGCTTTACTGATTGCGTGGTGAATATGTCTCTGAAAACCGTAAAATACTTTTCTACTCTGTTTGTTCTTGCGCTGGCGCTCGTCGCGGGGTGGTGGTTGTGGAATTTTTACATGCAGTCGCCCTGGACGCGCGATGGAAAAATTCGTGCCGAGCAGGTCAGCATTACGCCTCAGGTCTCCGGCAGCATCACGACTCTTCTCATTAACGATAATCAGTTCGTTAGAAAAGGGGACGTTTTATTTCGAATTGATGAGACACCGTTCCATATTGCGGTGCTGAATGCCGAGGCACAGCTTACAAAAGCGCAGTCCGATTTGGCTAAAGCGAATAACGAAGCCACTCGCCGCCGTCATCTTTCGCAGAATTACATCTCGGCCGAAGATCTCGATACTGTGAATATTAACGTCAAGGCGATGCAGGCGAGTGTGAAAGTAGCCGAGGCAACGCTGAAGCAAGCGCAATGGCAGCTCTCGCAAACCGTGGTCAAAGCGCCGGTAGATGGCTGGATAACGAATCTTTCGACCCGCGTGGGGGATTATGCAACGCAGGGAAAACCGGTATTTGCGCTGGTGGACAGCCACTCGTTTTACGTTATCGGGTATTTTGAGGAGACGAAACTTCGCCACATCCGCGAAGGCGCTCCAGCACAAATCACCCTGTACAGCAGCGCCGAAACGTTACAGGGTCACGTAGCCAGCATAGGCCGCGCCATCTACGATCAGAGCGTTGAGACCGATTCGGGTTTAGTTCCCGATATCAAACCTAACGTACCATGGGTACGCCTTGCCCAGCGCGTTCCGGTACGCGTTGAGTTCTCCGCCCTCCCCAAAGACGTTACGCTGGTGTCCGGGACGACGTGTACCGTGTCTATTGGGAATCATTGATGAAACTGGCCGCGTTCTCATGGCGTAAGTTGCCATGGCTCAATGCCACCCGCCCGCAGTGGCGGTATGCGTTGCGCAATGGCATCGCCATGTGTCTCGCGCTTACCGTCGCCTATTATCTGAATCTCGATGAACCCTACTGGGCGATGACCTCAGCGGCTGTCGTCAGCTTTCCGACCGTGGGCGGCGTGATCAGCAAAAGTCTGGGACGTGTTGCAGGCAGTTTATTGGGTGCCACAGCGGCGCTGATCATTGCCGGACATACGCTGAACGATCCCTGGCTATTTCTCTTGAGCATGGCTGCCTGGCTGGGGCTGTGTACCTGGGCATGCGCGCATTTCACCAATAATGTTGCCTACGCATTCCAGCTCGCGGGGTACACGGCGGCAATTATTGCTTTCCCGGTCGTCAATATTCTGGACACGACAGAGCTGTGGGACATCGCCCAGGCTCGCGTGTGTGAAGTCATTATTGGCATCCTGTGTGGCGGCGTCATGATGATGATTCTGCCAAGCACCTCTGATGGGACGATGCTGATCTCCGCGCTAAAAACCCTGCACACGCGACTGCTCGAACATGCGAGTCTGCTCTGGCAACCCGACACCAACGACACCATCCGGCTTGCACATGAAAAAGTGATTGGGCAGATCCTCACCATGAATTTGCTGCGCATTCAGGCGTTCTGGAGCCACTACCGCTTTCGTCGCCAGAACAGGTTGCTAAATTACCTGCTCCACCAGCAGCTCAGAATGACCAGCGCCATTTCAAGCCTGCGCAGAATGCTGCTGAATTGGCCCAACCCGCCTGAAAATACGCGACATATCATTGAACAGGTTTTGGCCACGCTGGCTCATCCCAATGCCGATATGTACACCGTGGCGCGCATTATTGCACCACTCGCGCCAGTCGATGAGTATGATTATCGACACCGCGCCTTCTGGTCCCGGCTACAGTATTTTTGTCGTATTTATCTGCGCAACAGTCGCTGGATCAAAACCTTTGAAGACGCGACGCCTGTCACTGAATTCTCCGTGCCCGCGAGCCCTTCGCTGACACGACATACCGACAATCTCGAGGCACTGTGGAGCGGATTTCGCACGTTCTGCGCCCTGATGCTGGTTGGCGCGTGGAGCATCACCACTCAATGGGAATCGGGTAGCGCGGCCTTGACGCTGGCTGCAATCAGTTGCGTGCTTTATTCCGTCGCCACCTCCCCGTTTAACTCTCTCACGCTACTGCTGCGCACGCTGGTATTGCTTTCGCTCTTCAGCTTTGTGGTGAAATTTGGGTTGATGGTTCAGATAACCGACCTGTGGGAATTTCTGTTATTCCTGTTCCCGCTGCTCACCACAATGCAACTCCTGAAATTGCAAATGCCTAAATTTGCAGGATTATGGGGACAGCTGATCGTCTTTATGGGGTCATTTATCGCAGTGACGAATCCGCCGGTCTATGATTTTGCAGATTTTCTGAATGATAATCTGGCGAAAATTCTGGGTGTTGGCCTGGCATGGCTGGCGTTTGCTGTACTGCGACCAGGATCTGATGCGCGTAAAAGTCGACGGCATATCCGTGAATTACGACGGGGTTTCGTTGACCAGCTCAGCCGCAAGCCGCATCTTCGCGAAAATGAATATGAGTCATTGGTTTACCATCACGTGAGTCAGTTAAACAGCAGTCAGGATGAATTATCCCGTCGCTGGCTACTGCGCTGGGGCGTCGTGCTGCTGAATTGCTCACATGTCGTGTGGCAGTTGCGCGCGTGGGAAACGCGTTCAGATCCGCTTTCGCAGGTGCGGGATGTGTGCATTACCTTGCTGCGGGATGTCATGAGTGAACGCGGTGTTCAGCAACGACCGCTGGCGGTAACGCTTAACGAATTGCAACGAATTTGCAATACCCTCGCGCGCCACCATCCAGCCGGCAGCGCGCGATCTGGCGTCAATCATCTGGCGATTACACTGCTCGCTTTCACAGCTGGAACAAGCACCGCCACCGGCACGATTGCCGATCAAATCACGCCACAAGCATAACGCGCCCCGCCGCCGCCCAACGGTTTAGGCTGATCGGACATGTTATCGCCGCCAACGTGGATCATCAGCGCTTTGCCTTTTACGTCATCGAGCTTTTTCAGCCGCGGCGCAACAACAGCCTCTGTCGCTTTCCCGTCATTATTAACCACTAATACAGGAAGATCGCCGGTATGCCCCATGCCTTCTGGCCCTTCATGTTTGGCCGTTTGGTGAGGATCTAAATGACCGCCAGCCGCTTCTGCCGCAGACGCTTTTCCGTCTTTAAGCGCAGGCTGACAACTGCCTTTGGCATGAACATGAAAACCATGTTCACCGGGAGGGAGAGCCTTGAGATTGGGCGTAAACTCCAGCCCTTTGTCGGTTTCAGTAATGTTTACTGTCCCGATAGACTGGCCTATCCCCTGAGAGGTGACGAGATTTATTTCAACTTTATCGCTGGCTGCCTGCGCGCCTGCACACACAAGCAGCGCGATCGCTGCCAGAGCAAAATGCTTCATGAGACCTCCACGGGTTATTTTTGCCCCTTAAGTTTATACCAGGGGCAACGTTTTCACCGGAAAGTCGCCAATAAACGTTATTAAGGTACGTCGTAACCCAGCGATGCTTTACGAATTCGGAACCATTGCTGACGCGTCATCTGTAGCTCTTCAGCCGCGATAGCCGAACGCACGCGCTCAATTTTTCCCGAGCCGATAATCGGCAGCGGTTGAGAAGGCAAGCGCATTATCCAGGCGTACACGACTTGCTCGATGCTTTCGGCGTTGAGTTCACGGGCAACGGTCTGGAGCTCATCACGTAACGGCTGGAAAGCGTCGTCATTGAACAGACGGCCACCGCCGAGACAAGACCACGCCATAGGCCGAATACGCAGCTGTTGCAGCTGATCGAGCGTGCCATCAAGCAGCAGTGGCTGGTGTACCGGGGAGATTTCAACCTGGTTGGTCGCGAGCGTAAACGGCAAACGAGACTGAAGCAGTGTGAATTGCGCAGGGTAAAGTTGGATACGCCAAAGTGACGCACTTTTCCGCTCTGGTGCAAATTGAGGAACGCGGCAGCGACTTCATCGGCGTCCATCAACGGGTCTGGACGGTGGATCAGCAGCAGATCAAGGCGGTCGGTCGCCAGATTTACCAGCGACTGCTCGGCACTTTTAATGATGTGATCGCTGTCAGTGATGTAATGACCTAGCGCATTGTCCGGATTCGCCGTGGTCGCGATGCCACATTTAGTGACAATCTCCATACGTTCACGCAGCGCAGGCGCTAACTTCATCGCCTCGCCAAACGCCGCCTCACAGAGATAACCGCCATAAATATCAGCATGATCGACAGTGGTGATCCCGAGGTCGAGATGTTCCTCAATGAAACTCACCAGCTGGCGCGGGGACATATTCCAGTCCATTAAGCGCCAGTAACCCATGACAAAACGTGAAAACTCCGGGCCCTGCGGGGCAAGGGCAATGCGCTGAACCATAACAATTTCCTCAAGGAAGTAATGTCATGAGTATACGCATTAACGCTGCTAAAAAAGTGAAGGTTGCTGCGGTTCTTCGGTTTCGGAAGGTTTGTTTGCGCGTAATTTACGCAACAAACGCTGACGGCACAGTCGGATCACGTCCTGCTTCTGCGCATCGCTCATCTTTTGCCAGTTAAAACGCTCGTCACGACTGCGCATGCAGCCCCGGCAAAAACCGCGTTCATCCGACTGACAAATGCCCCGGCACGGGCTCTGGACGGGGAAAAACTCCAGCTGCTCTGCCACACATACCTCCTGAAACTCTTCTCACCTACAGTGAAGCCGCTAAACGCCACGGCCGCAAGGAATTTACGTCGAAATGTGGCATTAAGGTTTCACTAATCTTCACTCCCTATACTCACCTCATCAATAAAACAGTTGGTTTCTCAATGATGTGGTCAGTGAAAAAGTTACAGTGTAGCGATTTAACCTTCACCCTGGGCTGTGCCCTGTTTTTTACCCTCGTTAATGCGATGTTCATTAGCCGTAGCTGGAGCATTATCGCGCCAGCGCATTTGCATGACCTGTTATTCGCCGCATCGGTGCCTCTGGTGCTGTTTTGCGGGTGGGTGATCGTTTTTAGCGTGATAGGTCTCCCTTTTATCCGCAAGCCCTTGCTCATTTTGTTAGCGGTGGGATGCGCCGGTGCGACTTACTTTATGCATACCTACGGCGCGGTTATCGATAAGAACATGATGGTAAATGTTTTCGAAACGAACTCACAGGAAGCCACCGCGCTGGTGACACCGCAGATGCTGCTGTGGATTGCAGGCATTGGCCTGATCCCTTCCATCGCGTTGCTGTTCATTCGTGTTCGTTCCGGTAAATGGTGGTACACGCTGCTGATGCGTTTAGCCGCCTTCCTCGGTGCGTTAATGGTCATTATCCTGGTAGCCTCTGTGTTTTATAAGGACTACGCCTCGCTGTTTCGCAACAACAAAAGCATTGTCAAAATGGTCACCCCGGCCAATTACGTCAGCGCAATGATGAAATACAGCCAGGAGCGCTGGTTTGCAGGCGATCAAACGCTGGTGCGTATCGGACAAGATGCCCATAAAGGCCCGGCAATCCTTGCCCAGAAGAAAAAGACCGTACTGATCCTGGTGGTGGGCGAAGCGTCTCGCGCAGCGAACTATTCTCTGAACGGATATGAACGCGACACCAATCCGCAGTTGAAGCAACAAAATGTGATTAATTTCCCGCATGCCTCATCGTGCGGCACAGAAACAGCGGTTTCCGTTCCTTGCATGTTCTCGGGTATGCCGCGTAAAAAATATGACGCCGATTTAGCCCATCATCAGGAAGGGTTGCTGGACGTACTGGCACATGCTGGCGTTAACGTCCTCTGGCGTGAAAATGATGGCGGCTGTAAAGGCGCATGTAATCGCGTACCGCATACCGACATGACGCAGTGGAAGCTGGATCAGTTTTGCAAAGATAAATCCTGTATTGACGATGTGAATTTCTATCGACTTGATAACGTGCTGGATGGCCTTAAGCAGGATACCGTACTGGTGATTCACCTGATGGGTAGCCACGGCCCGGCCTACTTTCAGCGCTACCCGCAGGCATACCGACGCTTCACCCCAACCTGCGACACCAACCAAATTCAGGACTGCGATCACCAGGCGCTGATAAATACTTATGACAACACCATTCTTTATACGGACAGCGTGCTCGGCAAGGCGATCGACACCTTAAAAGCACGCCAGGCGACGATGAATACCGCCCTGATTTATCTGTCCGATCACGGTGAATCATTGGGTGAGAATGGCGTGTACCTGCACGGCACACCGTATCTGTTAGCACCAGAACAGCAAACGCATATTCCCTTTATGTTCTGGCTCTCACCGGACTACGTCAAAAACTTCCGCGTAAATGAGACTTGCTTGCGCGAGCAGGCGGCAAAACAGACCGTATCGCAGGATAATTTATTCTCGACCGCGCTGGGTATGATGAACATAAAATCATCGGTTTATCAGCCGCAGATGGACATACTGACACCGTGCCGCGCATCATGACGCTTGCATTAGACCGAACGGTCTATTAGAGTGACGGCATGAGCAGAAATACTGAACACGATACGCGCGAACATCTACTGGCAACCGGCGAGCAACTTTGTATGCATCGCGGGTTTACCGGCATGGGTCTTAGCGAGTTGCTTAAAACCGCTGAGGTGCCTAAAGGTTCGTTTTATCACTACTTTCGCTCGAAAGAGGCGTTTGGCGTCGCGATGCTGGAACGGCACTATGCTTGCTACCATCAGCGACTCGCCACTCACTTTTCGTGTGGCGAAGGCAGCTACAGGGATCGTGTTCTTAACTATTATCAGGAAACACTGAGACAATTTTGCGAGAAAGGCATTATCAGTGGTTGTCTGACCGTCAAACTGTCTGCCGAAGTGTGCGATCTTTCTGAAGATATGCGCACGGCGATGGACAAGGGGGCCAGCGGCGTTATCGCTTTGCTGGCCCAGGCGCTGGAAAAAGGTCGCGATGAAAAAACGCTGAACTTTACCGGTGACGCCCTGACCCAGGCTCAAGTCCTTTATGCGCTGTGGTTAGGGGCAAACCTGCAAGCTAAGATTTCCCGCAGCGCCGTGCCGCTCGAAAGCGCGCTGGCGCATGTGGAAAACAGCATTACGACGCCTGTCGTTTAACAGGCGTTTTTATTTATTAAATCACTAGACGACCGGTCTACTCAGGAGTCACGATGTCAGCAGAAAAATTATTCACCCCACTAAAAGTGGGCGCGGTCACTGCGCCGAATCGCGTATTTATGGCCCCACTCACCCGTCTGCGTAGTATTGAGCCGGGTGATATTCCTACCCCGCTGATGGGTGAATACTATCGCCAGCGCGCCAGCTCCGGCCTGATTATCTCCGAAGCAACGCAGATTTCCGCGCAGGCAAAAGGTTATGCTGGCGCACCTGGGCTGCACAGCCCGGAGCAAATCGCGGCATGGAAAAAAATCACCGCGGGCGTTCACGCTGAAGATGGCCGCATCGCCGTTCAGCTGTGGCACACCGGTCGTATCTCACATAGCAGCATTCAACCTGGCGGCGAAGCCCCTGTTTCTGCCTCCGCGTTAAACGCTGGCACGCGCACCTCTTTGCGTGATGAAAACGGCCAGGCTATTCGTGTCGACACCTCTACGCCGCGCGCACTTGAACTCGACGAAATCCCAGGCATCGTTAACGATTTCCGTCAGGCTGTGGCGAATGCGCGTGAAGCCGGCTTTGATTTAGTCGAACTGCACTCTGCACACGGTTATCTGTTGCACCAGTTCCTGTCACCGTCATCCAACCAGCGTACCGATCAGTACGGCGGTAGCGTTGAAAACCGTGCTCGCCTGGTGCTTGAAGTGGTGGACGCCGTGTGTCAGGAGTGGAACCCGGATCGTATCGGTATTCGTGTTTCTCCAATCGGTTCTTTCCAGAATGTGGATAACGGTCCAAACGAAGAAGCTGATGCACTGTATCTGATCGAAGAGCTGGCAAAACGCGGGATCGCGTATCTGCATATGTCCGAGCCAGACTGGGCAGGCGGCGCGCCGTACTCTGATGCATTCCGTGAAAAAGTCCGTGCGCGTTTCCACGGTGTGATTATCGGTGCAGGCGCCTACACGCCTGAGAAAGCGGAAGATTTAATTAACAAAGGTTTGATTGACGCGGTGGCATTTGGTCGCGATTACATCGCGAACCCTGACCTGGTGGCACGTCTTGAGCGTAAAGTGGAATTGAACCCGCAGCGCCCTGAGAGCTTCTACGGCGGCGGCGCTGAAGGCTACACCGACTACCCTTCTTTATAATCCCTCTGCTGTCCATTGATAGCGGCGATGATTCGCCGCTATACTAAAACATCGTTTCTGTTCAAAAAGATAAGCCATTGAGTTGGTTAAGAGGAAATTATGCGCCTACTTCACACCATGCTGCGCGTTGGCAACCTGCAACGTTCGATCGATTTCTACACAAACGTTTTGGGGATGCAGTTGCTGCGCACCAGCGAAAACCCGGAATATAAATATTCACTGGCGTTTGTGGGCTACGGTCCGGAAAGCGATGAAGCCGTTATCGAGCTGACCTATAACTGGGATGTCGACAGCTATGAGCTGGGCACGGCGTACGGCCATATCGCGCTGGAAGTGGATAACGCCGCTGAAGCCTGCGAACGCATCCGCAGCAACGGCGGTAACGTCACTCGTGAAGCCGGTCCAGTAAAAGGCGGCACCACGGTCATCGCCTTTGTTGAAGATCCAGACGGTTATAAAATCGAACTGATCGAAGCCAAAGACGCCGGTCGCGGTCTGGGCGATTAATCCCTCCGGGCGCATTTTGCGCCCGTTGTTTTACTGCATCCCCTCTCAAAATTTGCCATAATGCGCACTGCTTTTTTTCCCCTTGTAAGAGACCCTGATGTCCGATAACGCTCAACTTACCGGTCTGTGCGACCGTTTTCGTGGTTTTTATCCTGTTGTTATTGATGTTGAAACAGCCGGATTTAACGCTAAAACCGATGCGCTGCTTGAGATTGCTGCCATCACGCTGAAAATGGATGAACAGGGCTGGCTTACACCGGACACCACGCTACATTTCCATGTTGATCCTTTCGAAGGTGCCAATCTTCAACCCGAAGCGCTGGCTTTTAACGGCATCGATCCGCATAACCCACTGCGCGGCGCGGTAAGCGAATATGACGCGTTGCACGCCATCTACAAAATGGTGCGCAAAGGGATGAAGGACAGCAATTGCAATCGCGCGATCATGGTGGCGCACAACGCTACATTCGATCACAGCTTTATGATGGCGGCCTCTGAACGCGCATCACTGAAACGCAACCCGTTCCACCCGTTTGTAACCTTCGATACCGCCGCGCTGAGCGGCCTGGCGCTGGGGCAAACGGTGCTGTCTAAAGCCTGTATCACTGCGGGCATTGATTTTGACGGTACGCAGGCGCACTCCGCGCTGTACGATACGGAACGCACAGCGGAATTATTCTGCGAAATAGTGAACCGCTGGAAACGCCTTGGCGGCTGGCCGTTGCCGATGGCCGAAAGCGATAGCGAGGAATAAAAAAAAGCGACCGGATGGTCGCTTTTTTATGTCTGGTGCAAAAATTATTCTGCGTCAGGTTCTTCGGTTTTGTACTTCGCCGCGGTTTCTTTGATCAACTGCTGCAGTTCGCCACGCTGATACATTTCGATCAGGATGTCGCAACCGCCAACCAGCTCACCATCAACCCACAGCTGCGGGAACGTTGGCCAGTTCGCATATTTTGGCATTTCAGCGCGGATATCCGGGTTCTGCAGGATATCAACGTAAGCAAAACGCTCGCCACAGGCTGAAAGCGCCTGCACGGCTTGTGCGGAAAAGCCGCAGCTTGGCAGCTTCGGAGAACCTTTCATGTACAGCAGGATCGGGTTTTCAGCGACCTGGCGCTGAATTTTTTCAATAGTCGTGGTCATTTCTTGCTTCCTTATACTTCTGTTACGGCAATCGTCTGACATTGTAGCGGTTCAGACCAATATCGGAAAATAACATTTTTGTCACGTTTATATATCTTAACGTGTGTCTGCTGAAGTTGCATTCGCAATATAGTTTAACCCTGCGTTGTCTGTGGCCTTGCTCATAGTGTGAGCAAAAGCGCTTCAGTTTGGCGAAAATCTTTGCACTTGCTAGCGAAACGCGATTTTAGATCTAAAAAGAGACTTAACGAATTGGGTTTTATAGATTAGAATCGACGAGCTTTGTAAATCACACGCAGGTATTATTGATGACCTGCTTTAACCAGGGGAATGCCCAGTGGCGCGGATAAATAAAATCTCGATCACGCTCTGTGCTTTACTGTTTACAACACTCTCATTCACGCCGATGGCTAACGCCTCTGAGCAGGCGCGGCATTCGGCCGTACAAAAAACGCATCTGGCAAAAAGCACAGAACGTAAGAAAAAAACCACCAGTAAAAACGAAAAGAAAAAGACAGCGACTCACAAGCAGCAAACCGTTTCCAGCAAGACCAGCAAACCTGCCGCTAAGAAATCCCGCAAAACTTCTCGTACCGCCTCAACTCTCGTCACTGAAAAATGCACCGTGCGTAAAGGGCATAAATCAAATTGTCTGAAAGTGGGGAAAACGGCGAAACTCTCAGAAGTGCATAAAGTCCGTGTGCAGAAGGCACAAAAAACGGCCATGAATAAACTGATGGGCCAAATAGGCAAGCCTTATCGCTGGGGAGGCACCTCGCCGCGTACCGGTTTTGATTGCAGCGGTCTGGTGTATTACGCCTACAAAGATTTAGTGAAATTCCGCATTCCGCGTACCGCTAACGAAATGTACCATCTGCGTGACGCGGCATCCGTGAATCGTGGGGAGCTGGAAAGCGGCGATCTGGTGTTCTTCCGCACGCAGGGTCGTGGCACCGCCGATCACGTGGGTGTTTATGTGGGCAATGGAAAATTCATTCAGTCCCCACGTAGCGGCCAGGATATTCAGATAACCTCCTTGAGCGAAGATTATTGGGTCCGCCACTACGTTGGCGCTCGCCGCGTAATGACCCCGAAAACCATCCGTTAATCCCTGCCCTGCCGCGCTGTCGGCAGGGTAAGTTCCTCTTTTGCCGACTCTTTCAATTTGCTACTCTATCCTTGCATTCAGTGTGGTTATTGAGTGTATTTAAAATAATAAGGAGAGAAGCAATGTCGTTCGAATTACCTGCATTACCGTATGCAAAAGACGCCCTGGTCCCCCATATTTCCGTGGAAACTCTGGAGTACCATTACGGCAAACATCATCAGACCTATGTCACCAACCTTAACAATCTGATCAAAGATACGGCCTTTGAAGGGAAAACCCTGGAAGAGATCGTACGCAGCTCAGAGGGCGGTGTATTCAATAACGCCGCACAGGTCTGGAATCATACTTTCTACTGGAACTGTCTGGCACCTAACGCAGGCGGAGAACCCACTGGCGAACTGGCAACTGCCGTCAACAAGGCTTTCGGCAGCTTTGCAGAATTTAAAGCGAAGTTTACGGATGCGGCGGTTAAAAACTTTGGCGCAGGCTGGACCTGGCTGGTGAAAGAGGCGGATGGCAAACTGGCGATCGTGTCGACGTCCAACGCGGGAACGCCGTTGACTACAGCTGCCACACCGCTAATGACCGTCGATGTGTGGGAACACGCTTACTATATCGATTACCGCAACGCTCGCCCAAACTACCTGGAGCATTTCTGGGCGCTGGTTAACTGGGAATTTGTTGCGAAGAACTTCGCCGCGTAAAAACGACTCGCAGAAGGGCTAACCCTTCTGCGTTTTTATCACTCGGCTGCGCAAGCGGGTTGCGGTTGTTGGCGCCCGGACAAAAGCACCAACAGCAGACCCAACCCCGCAATAATCGCCCCCATAACCGGAACAAAACTGTATCCCAGCCCAGCGGAAATCACCGCGCCCCCTGCCGCTGCACCCAGCGCATTGCCCAGGTTAAACGCCCCGATATTCACGGAAGATGAAAGCCCAGGTGCTTCGTGCGCCACTCGCATGACACGCATCTGCAACGGCGGTACCACCGCAAACGTCGCAGCACCCCATACCACCATGGCGATAGCAGCACCGAACTCGTTACGAGCCAGCCAAGGAATGGCGACCATGATGACGATGAGCAACGTCAAGAATCCTTTCAATGTACCGCTCACTGAACGGTCCGCCAGTTTGCCGCCCAGGTAGTTGCCGAGGGTGAATCCCACACCAATCAACACCAGCATTGCCGTTACAAAGAACGGTGTGGCATGCGTAATGTCGTGCAGCACGGGCGAAATATAGGTATAGAGCGTAAACATCGCTCCAGCGCCCAGTACCGTCGTCAACAGCGCAGACAGCACCTGCGGACGGAGCAGAACCGACAGCTCTTTGCGCACATCCGGACGCTCGCCCGCTCCGCCTTTCGGCAACGAGAAGAACAGCGCGATCATCGCCACGACACCCAGCATCGCTGTCGCAAGGAAAGACATACGCCAGCCGATGACTTCACCCAGCCAGGTGGCCGCCGGCACGCCGCCAATATTCGCAATCGTTAGCCCCATAAACATCGTGGCGACCGCGCTGGCCTGCCTATGTTTGGGTACCACGCTTGCGGCCACTACCGATCCTAAACCAAAGAATGCGCCGTGGTTGAGGCTTGTCAGAATGCGCGACAACAGGAGGGTGGTGTAGTCCGGAGAGAGCGCCGAAAGCACATTACCCAGCGTGAAGATGGCCATCAGAAAAATAAGCGCATTACGACGCGCGCGATGGGAAAGCAGTAACGTCATCAGGGGTGCGCCGATCATCACGCCAATGGCATAAGCACTGATCAGCATGCCCGCCGCAGGAATAGAAACGTCAACCCCTTTAGCGATGACCGGTAAAAGCCCCATTGGGGAAAACTCGGTGGTGCCGATCCCAAATGCGCCAATCGCAAGGGCCAGCAGTGGAAAATTGATTTTCATTCATTAACTCCGGATACTGTGCCTTTACGCGACACAGAAAAACATGCCGAAAGCATGACAGCAATCACAAAAAATGAGAAGTTAACAAATTGGCAAAAGATTATTGTCGGGAGAGTAACAATGAAAGGAAGAAAACGAGGGAGAAGGCTCTCCCCCGCCTGAATCAGTGCAGAATAGCTGTAAAACTTGCCGCAACAATCAAACCCAGCACGATAATCGTGGTCGTTAACGAAAACTTAAGATCGGTATTCATCAATTTTTCTCCTTTTAATCCCCACATGAAAAGTGAGCTTGCTCATTTTTACACAGTTTACCTCAAAAATCTTCCTGGATTTAGGCTGATAACCTTTTTTGCGCTTCCCCTTTTCATCAAGATAAGACAAAATTCCACGCTAAATTTATAAGCGTACCGGCCACTGACCCCCTCCTGACGTCCTGTGTCGTTTTCCCGGCGTATCGCAATTCAATTTGCGAGATTAGGGTGAGAGAAGGCAAACGTTTACCTCTCAATTTATCAGGAGCTTAGGATATGGTCTGGAGTGACAGCTAATGGCAACAATTAAAGATGTAGCGAAACGCGCAAACGTTTCCACTACAACCGTATCACATGTAATTAACAAAACCCGTTTCGTGGCGGAAGAGACGCGCAACGCCGTTTGGGCTGCAATCAAAGAATTGCACTACTCACCGAGCGCCGTTGCTCGCAGCTTGAAAGTGAATCACACCAAGTCAATTGGTCTGCTGGCGACCAGCAGTGAAGCGGCCTATTTCGCCGAAATTATCGAAGCGGTTGAGAAAAACTGCTTCCAGAAAGGCTATACCCTGATTCTGGGAAATGCCTGGAACAGCCAGGAAAAACAGCGCGCTTACCTGTCGATGATGGCGCAAAAGCGCGTCGATGGCCTGTTGGTCATGTGTTCCGAATATCCAGAATCCGTGCTGTCGATGCTCGAGGAGTATCGTCATATCCCAATGGTGGTAATGGATTGGGGTGACACGCGCGCAGACTTTACCGATTCCGTTAACGATAACGCCTTCGAAGGCGGTTACATGGCTGGCCGTTACCTGATCGAACGTGGTCATCGCGAGATTGGTGTCATCCCCGGCCCGCTTGAGCGCAACACCGGAGCTGGCCGCCTGGCGGGCTTTATGAAAGCCATGGAAGAAGCGCTGATTACCGTCCCGGAAAACTGGATTGTACAGGGCGACTTTGAGCCAGAATCGGGCTACCGCGCGATGCAGCAGATTGTTTCGCAGTCACATCGTCCGACAGCCGTGTTCTGCGGCGGTGATATTATGGCAATGGGTGCGCTTTGCGCAGCCGATGAGCTGGGTTTTACGCGTCCCGCAGGATATTTCCGTGATCGGGTATGATAACGTGCGCAACGCTCGCTACTTTACTCCCGCACTGACGACGATTCATCAGCCGAAAGACTCCCTGGGTGAAACGGCGTTCAACATGCTGATGGATCGTATCGTCAGCAAGCGTGAAGAGTCTCAGTCAATTGAAGTCCATCCGCGTCTGATTGAACGTCGCTCCGTCGCTGATGGACCGTTCCGCGATTACCGTCGTTAATCGTTTCTACGGGGCCGGTTATTCCGGCTCCCGTAGCCACTCTCTGTTCAGCGTTTCACTATCACCTAAATAGTCCAGCAACCAGGCCAGCGCAGGCGACATATCGTTTTGCTGCCATGTCAGGCAGCAGGCCGCGACCGGAAACGGATTTTCAAGCTCGAGCGCCACCCATTCTCCGCGATCGATCCGTGGACGCGCGAAATGCACAGGCACCATCCCCACACACAACCCAGCCGACAAACAGGTTGCCGACGATTCCCAGTCTGGCGCGACGACCCGCCGCTGGTTATCAAGCAGCCAGGTGATGCGTTTTGGCAGCGATCGTGACGTATCCTCCATCACCAACGACGGCCAGTTGCGCAACACGTCATCACTCAGTGGGCCTTCAATCGTTGCCAGAGGATGATCGCTTGCCACCACGCAGCGCCAGCTCAATGTTCCCATGTCCCGAAAGGCATAGCGGCCCCCGACGGGAATGGCCTGTGTCGCGCCGATCGCCATCTCCACCCTACCGTCGGATAACGCATCCCACACGCCATTAAACACTTCCTGGGACACGCGAAGTTCCACATCCGAGAAATGGCGATAGAAATCGACTACCATCTGCCGCGTCCGTTCAGGTTTAACGATGTTATCCACCGCAATCGAAAGATGGCCGCGCCAGCCATTGGCAATCTGCTGGCACTGTTCACGCGTGATCATCATTTTTTTGATAACAGATCGGCCTTCTTTCAAAAACCATACGCCAGCGGGGGTCAGAACGACATCCCGATGACGGCGTTCGAACAAGGGAACCGCCAGCCACTCCTCCATCTGACGTACCGTATAGCTGACGGCAGACGGTACGCGATGCAGTTCTTGCGCGGCTCCGCTAAAGCTACCATTTCGGGCGACAGCATCCACAACTTCTAATGAATATTCAGACCACATTTTTTGCCTGCAAAATTTTTGAACGCAACCGCCAAATATTAGCGTTTCACAAGCCAGATTGCACTCCCTACACTCTGCGCCAAAGTACACCTGCCTTCATTAGGAAATGACAATGCAACCCAACAACGGATTCTTAGTCTGGCTCGGCGGTTTGAGCGTGCTGGGCTTTTTAGCCACCGACATGTATTTGCCGGCGTTTGCCGCGATGCAGGAAGACCTGCAGACACCTGCTGCCGCGATCAGCGCAAGCCTCAGCTTGTTCCTGGCCGGTTTTGCCTTCGCACAGCTGCTGTGGGGACCGCTCTCTGACCGTTATGGCTGCAAACCTATTCTTCTTCTCGGGTTAACCATCTTTGCGCTGGGATGTCTGGGCATGCTGTGGGTGCGTGATGCAACCTGGCTGCTGGTACTGCGCTTTGTACAGGCGTTTGGCGTGTGTGCTGCCGCGGTGACCTGGCAGGCGCTGGTCACCGACTACTATCCCGCATCGCGCGTTAACCGTATTTTTGCGACCATCATGCCGCTCGTGGGGCTTTCACCGGCTCTGGCGCCGCTGCTCGGGAGCTGGATTCTGGTGCATTTTGACTGGCAGGCGATCTTTGCCACGCTGTTTATCATCACCCTGGCTCTGATGCTGCCCGCGTTTGCGCTTAAGCCCGCTCAAGCCAAGCCGGTCGGGAACAATGCGACCCGTGTCACCTTTATGTCACTGCTGCGTTCCCGCGCTTATCGTGGAAATGTGCTGATTTACGCGGCCTGTTCCGCGAGCTTTTTTGCCTGGCTCACTGGCTCACCGTTTATTCTGCACGACATGGGTTACACCCCGGCAGTGATTGGCCTGAGCTACGTGCCGCAGACCATCGCGTTCCTTGTCGGCGGCTATGGCTGTCGCGCAGCGCTGCAAAAATGGCAGGGGCAACAGATGCTGCCCTGGCTGTTGGTGCTGTACGCACTGAGCGTTATCGGCACCTGGGCTGTCGGGTTTATTCCAAACGTCGGCCTGGCTGAAATCTTAATTCCGTTCTGCGTGATGGCCGTCGCCAACGGCGCTATTTATCCGATCGTGGTTGCCCAGGCGCTACGTCCGTTTCCTCATGCAACGGGTCGTGCTGCGGCGTTACAAAACACGCTGCAATTGGGTCTGTGTTTCCTCTCAAGCCTCATTGTTTCGGCATTGATCGCCACGCCATTGATGACGACCACCAGCGTGATGCTGGTGACGGTCGCGCTCGCCGCACTCGGTTATCGCATGCAAGTTTCAGCCACTGAAAATATGCAAGATGGAACGGCGGTAGAATCGTCACAAGCATAGTCGTGGACGTAATTATCTGATTTACGAGTGATTAGGCTGCTAACAACTTTCAGTTGAATGCGTGATTTTTGAAGCCTATACTAAATTTGGTTCATATAATTACGATAAATATTATCTGTTAACGGGAGCCGGAGTGCTCCCGTTTTACCATGGAAGGCTTTTCGGCAAGGGTTATCTCCCTTCCTCTGTTCTACGTCGGATACTAGCCTCACGGATAATTCCGTGAGACTTCTCACAAACCATAAAAAGCGGCTACGCTGTTTGAAGGTTCTGATCACATCAGGTGATGGAGAAGCTATGAGTTCATCGTGCATAGAAGAAGTCAGCCTTCGGGACGACAATTGGTCCCGAATAGTGAGTGAGTTATTGAGTCGCGCGGGCATTACCGTCAATGGGCCCGCCCCTTCTGATATTCAGGTCAAACATCCCGATTTTTTTAAGCGCGTGTTACAGGAGGGATCGCTCGGATTGGGCGAAAGCTTTATGGACGGCTGGTGGGAGTGTGAGCGGCTGGATGTTTTTTTCAACAACGTGCTGCGCGCCGGCCTTGATAGGCAACTCCCTCACCATCTGAGAGACACTTTACGCATCGCCTCCGCCCGCCTGTTTAATCTGCAAAGTAAAAAGCGGGCGTGGATTGTCGGGAAGGAACATTACGATCTCGGTAATGACCTGTTCACGCGGATGCTCGACCCCTTGATGCAGTATTCTTGCGCTTACTGGAAAGACGCCTCAACGCTTGAGGAGGCACAGTTAGCCAAACTCCACCTCATCTGCGAGAAATTACAGCTGCAACCCGGCATGCGCGTGCTGGATATTGGCTGCGGCTGGGGAGGACTGGCGTATTACATGGCCAAAAATTACGGTGTCAGCGTGGTGGGCGTGACCATTTCTGCAGAACAGCAAAAAATGGCTCAGGACCGCTGCGAGGGTCTGGACGTCACCATTTTATTGCAAGATTACCGTGACCTTGACGACCAGTTTGACCGCATTGTCTCTGTTGGGATGTTTGAACACGTCGGCCCCAAAAATTACGATACCTATTTCGCGGTCACCGATCGCAATCTCAAGCCAGACGGCGTGTTCCTTCTCCACACAATCGGTTCCAAAAAAACGGACCATACTGTCGATCCGTGGATCAATAAATACATTTTCCCGAACGGTTGTCTCCCCTCGGTCCGTCAGATTGCGAAGGCCAGCGAGCCTCATTATGTGATGGAAGACTGGCATAATTTTGGCGCGGATTACGATACCACGTTGATGGCCTGGCACGCTCGCTTCCAGGCCTCCTGGCCTGACATTGCTGATAATTATTCAGATCGTTTCAGGCGGATGTTTAGCTATTATCTGAACGCTTGCGCGGGAGCTTTTCGCGCCCGGGATATCCAGCTGTGGCAGATTGTGTTTAGCCGGGGTGTAGAGCACGGTCTGCGCGTGCCGAGATAGTTATCACGCGTATAAGGCACAATTGAAAAATCCGGAAATGGTGAGCATTTCCGGATTTTTTTGCCGTTTGAACGGTGAGCGTTTTGTTCCTCACCGTTCATACCTGCCGACAAGACGTTGACCGACCGGTCATCAAGGCATTAGCTGAAGATGCGTAAAATATAATCCAGAATAAGGGATGGAAGGGTAAAGTCAGGGTCAGCGAATGTCACACCGTGAGCGCCCAGCTGAGAGAAAATCGGCAGCGTAAGAGCAGGCAATACGCATAACAACAAGCCGTTAATTCCACTGGCAATCACTGCCCCTCGGAAACCACCGGTTGCATTACCAAAGATAGCCGCCGCGCCCCCCGTAATAAAGCTTGCCATGATGCCTGGTACGATAATAGGAAGGCCTATGACCGGGAAAATTAAGATACAAACCAGTTCAACAATAAAGCTTATCAGGAAACCGATTAACGTTGCGTTTGGCGCTTTGGTGAAGAGCACCATGACATCAACGGCAGGTACGGCACCCGGGGCGAACACGCGAGCAAAGCCTTTAAAGGCGGGAACGATTTCGGCAGTAAACAGATTCACACCCGCTTTAGCCAGATAGAGACCACAGGCAAAAATAGCGGATTGCTCAAGAATAAAGATAACAACGTTTTTATCACCTGCACCTGGACCGTAAACCATTGTCATCGCATCTTTGACTTGAGGCTGGGTCGCAAATAAACATGAGATAAGCAGTAAGACCAGCATAGTTAATAGCGTGGCGATATTCGGCTCACGAATAAAATCAAATTTATTACTGATTTTCAAGTGTTCGGTATCAGTACTCTTGTTACCAAACCATTTCCCCATGTATGAGCCAATAATATAAGACGAGATGGCCGCATGTGAAATGGCATACTCATCTGAACCGATAATTTCACGGCTAAAGCGATTAAGAATAAAAGGTGATACCGCCATGTAAGTCCCGATCAGCACTGAACATATCATCACCATTTGGTAATTACTGAATCCAAATTGCATTAATACTGCAGTGAGCGCAAAAGCCATAAACAAGACGAGATGCAAGGAAAGATAAATAAATTTAAAGCGCGTGAATCGCGCCAAAATAATATTAAGTATCATTGAAAAAAGAAGAATAAGCGCTGCTGTCGCCCCTAACTTATCAATTGTCGCGGCCATGATCGCTTCATTGCTGGGGACCACACCCACGATATCAAAAGCTTTTGAGAACAGTGAACTGAACGCTGTCAGCACTTTCATTAAAATGCTGCCGCCCACTTTTATCATTGTAAAGCCAATAAAAGAAAGCGCCGTCCCGGTTATCAATCTTGATACCGATGCCTTTTGGAATAACAAACCAAGAAATGCCACAATTGCTATTATTACGGCGGGCGTTTTCACTAGCCCTAATAGTATATCCATTATCGAATCCCAGTCAGATATTGTATGCCCATGGCGAGCGTTTTATAAGAAACTCAAATCACCAGCATACTAGCACTACTCAGAATGGGTTAAGTGATAACCAAATCACAAAAGAAACGAAGTTACCCATAAAATAAAATATTGTTTCATTTTAATTGTTATGAATTGGTTTCCAAACCAGAAATTAGCGTTATAAATTTGTAACTGCCATTCTAGTCGAGTGAAATTGTGCTTTTAGCTGAAGCATTTTTAAACGCGGGCTTAATGAGCTTGAGACGGATTACGTTAAGAAAGTTGGGAGACCACTCGGTTTGCGCTAATACGTGTTAAGGCAAAATGGCGCAAATTGCTGAATATTCCGCATAAAAAAACCGGAAACGATGACCATTCCCGGATTACTCACGTTGGCGTTATTAAACCGTCAATACAGGTGCCAGGGATTAAACGTACTGAATCACTCTTCCGAGCCGAATTGACTTGCCGCTTGTTTCGCAGCCAGTACGCGTTCTACAGTGTCGACTACAGCCTGCGTTTGCGGATCAATTTCGATATTGATGCGATGACCGATCTTTTTGTTGCCAAGCGTGGTGCGCTGCAGCGTTTCTGGAATTAAATGCACACAGAAACGCGTTGGAGTCACTTCGCCAACCGTCAGGCTAATCCCATCAACACCAATAAACCCCTTATACAAAATGTATTTCATCAGGGTGGGATCCTGGAGCTTAAACCAGATCTGACGGTTGTTTTCAGACGTGAGGATTTTTGAAATCTCAGCAGTGGTCATAATATGGCCTGACATTAAATGACCGCCAATTTCATCGCTAAATTTCGCCGCGCGTTCAACGTTTACCGTATCGCCTTCGACCAACTCGCCCAAATTGGTAATACGCAGCGTCTCTTTCATCAGATCAAAGCTAATACGATTACCGTTAATTTCCGTTACCGTCAGACAGCAACCGTTGTGCGCAACCGATGCACCTGTTTCCAGCCCGTCGAGCATATGATCCGGCAGCTCTACAACATGGGTACGGAAATTGGGTTTCTCATCAATAGACACCAGTTTTGCTGTGCCCTGCACGATACCAGTAAACATGCTTATCACTCCTTTTTTATCCGCGCGGCGTTGACACCGCTTAATCGCATCACAATAACAGCTGGAAAAACAGGTTGCCAGTTAAGCGCATTTTCTGGCGATTTTTTCACTAGATAAAAGAATAAACCCCGCTACAATAGCTGGCATCCCCCCTGCATTTTCTTCTTGCTGCCAGTTATGGCGGGTTTTGTAGTCTTTCAAATAACAACAATATAAAAGGTGTTCACGTGCAGAAGTACATGCTAGAAGCGCGGCAGTTATTAGCACTGGCAATACCAGTGATCCTCGCGCAAGTCGCTCAAACCTCAATGGGATTCGTGGATACGGTGATGGCCGGCGGATACAGCGCCACCGATATGGCTGCCGTGGCGATCGGTACCTCTATCTGGCTCCCGGCAATTCTTTTTGGCCACGGCCTGCTGCTCGCGCTGACGCCCGTTATTGCGCAGTTGAATGGTTCAGGACGTCGCGAGCGTATCGCCCATCAGGTGCGTCAGGGTTTCTGGCTCGCCGGTTTTGTCTCCATTCTGGTGATGGTTGTACTGTGGAATGCGGGCTACATCATTCGCTCCATGGATAACATCGATCCCGCGCTGGCGGATAAATCCGTCGGCTATTTACGCGCCCTGCTGTGGGGTGTTCCAGGCTATTTGCTCTTCCAGGTCGCGCGAAATCAATGCGAAGGTTTGGCCAAAACCAAACCCGGTATGGTCATGGGCTTTATCGGGCTGCTGGTCAACATCCCGGTCAACTACATCTTCATTTATGGTCATTTCGGCATGCCTGAACTGGGAGGCGTCGGCTGCGGCGTGGCAACCGCTGCTGTTTATTGGGTCATGTTCTTTAGCATGATTTCCTATGTGAAGCGCGCACGTTCCATGCGTGACATCCGCAATGAAAAACGCTTCAGCAAACCTGATATGGATGTTCTCAAGCGTCTGACACAGTTGGGTTTACCTATCGCGCTGGCGCTCTTTTTCGAGGTGACTTTGTTTGCCGTTGTCGCTCTGCTGGTTTCACCGCTGGGCATTGTGGATGTTGCAGGGCACCAGATCGCGCTGAATTTCAGCTCGCTGATGTTTGTTCTGCCTATGTCGCTGGCGGCCGCGGTGACGATTCGCGTTGGCTATCGCCTGGGACAAGGATCAACGCTCGATGCACAAACTGCCGCGCGCACGGGATTGGGTGTGGGAGTCTGTATGGCGTTCTGCACGGCACTTTTTACCATCGCCCTGCGCGAGCAAATCGCCCTGCTTTATAATGACAATCCGGAAGTGATTACCCTGGCGTCGCATCTCATGCTGTTAGCCGCGATATATCAGCTCTCGGATTCCATTCAGGTTATCGGCAGCGGTATCCTGCGTGGCTATAAAGATACGCGGTCGATCTTCTTTATTACCTTCACCGCTTACTGGGTGCTGGGTTTGCCAACCGGTTATATTCTGGCACTTACAGATCTGGTTGTTGATCGCATGGGACCGGCCGGATTCTGGATAGGCTTCATTATCGGTTTAACGTCCGCCGCTATCCTGATGATGCTGCGGATGCGTTTCCTGCAACGTCAGCCGTCCAGCGTCATTTTGCAACGCGCAGCACGCTAAACCACAGATAGCCGCCTGCGGGCGGCTACTTTCTCTTCACTTTGCGCGGTAATTCCGCAATCGCGTGAAATACGAAAGAAAATTGCGATTTCTCTCTTGCCTGTTCTCCCCGGTGCCGCTAATATTCGTCCCCGTTGTCCCAGACAACACGTTGCGTTCATAGCTCAGTTGGTTAGAGCACCACCTTGACATGGTGGGGGTCGTTGGTTCGAGTCCAATTGAACGCACCATTTTGCGTCCGTAGCTCAGTTGGTTAGAGCACCACCTTGACATGGTGGGGGTCGGTGGTTCGAGTCCACTCGGACGCACCATTTCAGCTCTGAAATGGTGCACATTCCTTCTTTTGAATCCTGATTCATCCCTCTGCTAAATTCCTCCTTTCGTTTCATTTGCTCATTACCCGTTTTCTACCACAATTATTCTGCATGGCCGTTATTTCCCATGGAGTCGGTACAATAAAACAGGTAAGTCACGATGAAAAAAATTGCGATAATTGGGGCCGGGCCTACGGGCATCTACACGTTTTTCTCTTTGCTCAGACACAAGACGCCGCTTTCAGTGACAATCTATGAGCAAGCCGAAGAAGCCGGTGTTGGGATGCCGTACAGCGATGAAGATAATTCCAGGATGATGCTGGCCAATATCGCCAGCATAGAAATTCCGCCGCTTTTCTCTACCTACATCGACTGGCTGCGGACTCAGGAACCCGCGCACCTCGCCCGCTACGGCGTCGATAAATCGTCCCTTCATGTCCGACAATTCCTGCCGCGTATTCTGCTCGGCGAGTATTTCCGCGATCAGTTTCTGGAACTCGTTCAACAAGCCAGGAAAACAGGGTTTGAGGTCAACGTGATCGAGTCATGCCAGGTGAACGACCTCGAGGCGTTGCCAGACGGCGTCACAGTATGGGCAGAAAATCAGTCCAGTCCTGAGGTTTTCGATCTCGCGGTTATCGCCACAGGGCACGTCTGGCCTGAAGATGACACCTCTACGCGCGCCTTCTTTCCCAGCCCCTGGTCCGGTCTCATGGCGGCGGATATCCGCGCCTGTAATGTCGGTATTTTAGGGACCTCGCTGAGTGGCCTGGATGCCGCGATGGCCGTCGTCATTCAGCATGGCACATTCACTGAAACAGATAATCACTGTGTGACCTTCCGCCTGGATGAAGGGAGCGAGTCGCTTAACATCGTGCTGGCCTCTCGTTCAGGAATCCTGCCAGAAGCCGATTTTTACTGCCCTATTCCCTATGAACCGTTAACCCTCGCGACAGAACAGGCCATTGAAAACGAAATCGCAGCGGGCGCAGAAGGCCTGCTGGATCGCGTGTTTGCCCTCATGGTTCAGGAACTTGAACATGCCGATCCGCACTGGAGCCAAACCGTCGCACTCAACACACTGAATGCTGACAGTTTTCACGATGCCTGGTTTGCCGAGCGTCACAAGCACGATCCCTTCCACTGGGCCGAGTCCAACCTTGAGGAAGTCGAACGAAATAAACGCGACAAACGCACGGTGCCCTGGCGCTATACGATTCTGAGGCTGCATGAAGTCGTTCAGGACATTGTTCCGCATCTGAATGAAAAAGACAGAAAGCGTTTTGACGCGGGTCTCGCTCGCGTTTTCATCGATAATTATGCGGCCATCCCGTCAGAGTCGATTCGCAGGCTGCTGGCGTTACGCGAGGCAGGCATCATCAGCGTCGTGGCGCTGGGCGCGGATTACGACATGGAGGTGAAAGAGAATCTGACGGTGATTCGAACGCAGGATAAAACGTATGAATTCGACGTGTTTATCGATGCCCGTGGGCAAAAACCGCTGAAGACGAAAGACCTTCCGTTCCCGAGGTTACGCAAGCAGATTGAGGCAACCGGCGATGCGATTCCGGACGTTGGCGATGATTACACGTTGCTTGAGCCTGAGGATGTTCGCGGGAAAATTGCGTTTGCCGCATTACCCTATCTTATGCATGACCAACCCTTCGTACAGGGGCTAGTGGTCAGCGCTGAAATTGGGGAGGCCATTGCTCAGGCGGTCAATCGCCAGACATCAAAAACGCGAAAACGGCTGCCGTTTATTGAGATGTGAAGCGGTCTGATTTCGCTGCAATCGTTTAAAAGGAGCCTGTTAGCATGCTTTGCTACAGCTCTTTTTTATTTTGCGGCGTCTAACGCGGGTTGAAGCGACAAACATGACGTTGCGAAAAGGCATGAAATTCAGGGTGGGATTAATCCCCACCCTGAAAGGCCGCACGCTTACTCGAAGTAAACCTGCGGATTATCAGACAGCGACACAAAGCTTTTGCTGTCTTTATCCAGCGCACGAATATCGCCGCTTTCAATATCATAAACCCAGCCGTGCAGGCGGATGGCGTTGTTCCGTAAGCCAACGGCGACCGACGGGTGCGTTTTGACGTTATTCAGCTGAGCGATGACATTTTCCTGAACCATTGCGTTCACTTTGTCTGTCGGATTGTCCCAGGTTTTCTGCTCAACAACCGCTTTCGCGGCATCGGAATAGCGCAACCAGTGGGAGACAGCCGGCATAGGATCAAGATTCGCGTTGTCAGCAATGGCTTTCATCGCGCCGCAGTTGGAGTGACCACAAATCACGATGTCGGTTACACCCAGCGCCACGACGGCGTACTCAATAGTGGCTGATACACCACCCGGCTCTGGCCCGAACGACGGTACGATATTTCCCGCATTACGAATGACAAAGAGCTGTCCGGGTTCCTGCTGGGTGACCAGTTCGGGGACCAAACGGCTATCCGAGCAGGAAATGAAAAGCGCTTTGGGATTCTGGCTGGACGCTAAACTGCGGAAGAGTTCTTTACGTTGCGGGAAAACCTCTTTTTGAAAGCTGAGAAAACCTTCAATAATATGTTGCATAGCAATGTCTCTTTTATCTGTTTTAGTTTAGGCATGATCTGGATCACGCTCCTGAAGTTTACCCACCGCGCTTCACTTGAGACAAGAAATATATTTCTGACCCGAATGCATCACGATTTCATGCGCGTGCGCATTGATGTTCTGGCCTTCAAACGCACCGTACAGGCGGTCAAATTTAACAGGGCTCAGGCGACGGACGATCTCCTCAACCACTGCACCCGGCAGCGGCAGCATATTCGGATAGCTCCACATAAACGAGACGCGATCAGCGCCTGGCGTCACCTGCAAAATATCACCGGCGAGCAATACGCCGTCACCCTCGTGCCAGTGCAGCACCGTCCCGCCCGCAAAGTGCCCCCCCAGCCGCAGCAGCCTCACGGACGGCAGAATATCCAGAACATCCCCGTCCCAGAAATGCAGCACCGGGCTGTCTCGCATCACCCATTTGCGGTCGCTGGCGTGGAGATAAACCGGCGCGTCGAACGCCGCGGCCCAGTCCTGCATGGTCGTGTAGTAATGAGGATGCGATATTGCAATCGCGCTGATCCCGCCGAGTGCGGTAATCAGCGTTTGAGTTGCGGCATCAAGGTTCGCAATGCAGTCCCACAGCACGTTACCCTGCGGGGTTCTCAGCAGAAAAGCGCGTTGATTAATCGCGAATTTGGGCACCGTTTTAAGGCTAAGAAGGTGCGGTTCAAGCTGCTGCCATTTATTCGTGTGCGACGTTATTACGGTGTCAAAATCGACCCAAGACTGCCCGCTCACCGGAACATACTGGCGCTCGTCCTCACAAATTTTGCAACGCTCAACCGTACCCCGTGACGCGTCATAAGACGTCCCACAGGTTTTGCAGAGAATAATCATGGGCTCTCCCGTTATGTCATCAGGGAAAGAGTATGGCAGGGATTGGCCTTACGTGCGGTGATGTACTTCATCGTCCATTTTTGCCTTATAATGTTCCAGGAACAAAAACGAACAAAGTAGGTAAATGATGGAAATTGATCTCGATAATCTGGTGTTTAACGGACTGGATGAAGCTGAAGAGCGCAACGCTGAACGTCTGGAAGATGCGGACAAAAAAGCCCAGGCGGTTGTGGCTGACGATGATTGCGGCGACGCCTGCAAAATCTAATCTTTCATTATCAAAGCACTGGACTGGTTCCGGTGCTTTTTTATGCATTTATCCAGGCTGACAATCGCCGGTTGCCCGCGAATCTCATCACGATTACCGCCCGGCGCAGCGCCCATACTCATAACATCCTTCACGGCCTCCTCTTCTTTCATTGGTAGCCCACGCGGCGACGCCTTTGCAGTCAGCGTTGTGGAGATACATTCAGGTATCGGCTGCACAGTTCGTTCCAGTAAGTGACGCGCGTCTGGCGTAACTCAGCGTGATGTTTTGTCATGGAACCACTCCGGATCGATATTCGCGACATCGACGCCGTAAAGACTGGCAATCGGAAGTACCGACTCGATAACACGTTGCGCACTGTTCTCCGCACGCTCGGATGGAATTGCAAAGAACCGCCGTAACGTATTCACCCAGTTTTGCATGATTCTGACTCCTCACCGTTTTGTCTGATCTCAGTTAAACACCCGTTTTCACCACAAAGGAAATACCAATTTCGGCAGACGATGTGCGTTATCTGCAAAAGCATTCTTTTCCGCTACTTGTCGATAACACATTGTTCACTAATGCCTTTTTGCATATAGCAAAGAACGATTTCTTATTTGGCGATAGCGAACGCTTATGGGAGCGTAACGGGACAAAACAAAAACAACGGGAAAGCAGAGGAATCCATGGCAACGCATAAAAAGCATTATCAGCAGCTCGTACTGGCACTCGGTTTACTGACGGCAGGCGGTATTTTATCAACACAGGCTCAGGCCGATCAGCTCGCGGATATCAAAGCCGCAGGCGTGGTGAAAGTCGCCACTTTTGACGCGAATCCGCCGTTCGGCTCCATCGATGCGAAAACACATGACATCGTCGGATATGACGTTGATTTTGCGAAAGCGCTCGCAAAATCCCTGGGCGTTAAGCTGGAACTGGTGGCGACGAATCCCGCCAACCGCATCCCTTTGCTGCAATCTGGCAAAGCCGATCTTATTGTCGCGGACATCACCATCACCCCGGAACGTGCCCAGGTCATTGATTTCTCAACGCCCTATTTCGTAACCGGTCAGCAATTCCTTGTTCCGGTAAAATCGGCGGATAAACTCGACGCTTACAGCAAGGCGCGCATTGGCGCGGTTAAAGGGACCACTGGTGAACAGGCGTTGCATCAGCGTTTCCCGCAATCCCGCGTACTTTCCTATGATGATATTCCGCTGGCGCTGACCGCGCTGCGAAACGGTAACGTCCAGGCGATCACGCAGGACAGCACCATTCTGGCGGGCTTGCTGGCGCAAGCCCCTGATAAAGCCCACTTCAAAATTCTGCCGGACCTGCTCAGTAAAGAAGAGATTGGCGTCGGCGTGAAAAAAGGCGAAACCGCCCTGCTCAACGTCGTCAACACCGAGCTCGTTAACCTTGAGAAAAGCGGCGAAGCGGCCAAAATCTATGACGTTTGGTTCGGGCCGCAAACCCCTTCACCGCAGCCCCGCGCCTTTAAAATAGAAGCCCAGTAAAATGCTCTCAGGTTTACTCTCACGCTCCGCGGCTCGTGCCGCGGATTTTTCACATCTGGAACATGCCAGCGTTGAGTTCCGAAATGTGGTCAAACGCTACGGCGACCATCAGGTGCTCAACCGGATAAATTTCACCGTCGCACCCGGCGAAGTGGTGGCCATCCTCGGCCCCTCGGGTTCCGGCAAATCCACCATGATCCGCCTCATCAATCAGCTCGAATCTCTGAACGGTGGTGACATACTGATTGATAACAAACCCACGCGCGCGCTGACCGGCACGGCCCTTCGTCAACTGCGAAGCCGTGTCGGATTTGTGTTCCAGCAATTCAACCTATACGCCCATCTCAGCGCGTCTGAGAACATCAGTCTGGCGCTTGAAAAAGTGCACGGCTGGACACCGCCGCTGGCTCAGGCGCGCGCGCTGGCCCTGCTCGAACACGTCGGCATGGTGGAAAAGGCGCACCATTATCCGGCACAGCTTTCCGGCGGGCAGCAGCAGCGCGTCGCGATTGCGCGCGCACTGGCGTCCTCACCACAAATTATCCTGTTTGATGAGCCGACATCCGCGCTCGATCCCGAAATGATCGGCGAGGTACTGCAGGTCATGAAATCCCTCGCCCACAGCGGGATCACCATGATTGTGGTAACGCATGAGATGCAGTTCGCTCGTGAGATTGCTGACCGGGTGGTGTTTATTGACGGCGGCGAGATCCTTGAGACCGCCCCGCCAGCGCAATTTTTCCAGCATCCGGAACATCCTCGCACCCGCCGTTTCCTGCAAAAAGTGTTAAACCCGCTTCATCAGGAGCAGCCGTAATGCCCGCTCTCGACTGGCAAGGTGTGTTGACAGGACAACCTGTGCAATGGATTTTATCCGGCTTCCTGACCACGCTGTGGGTGACGCTGGCGGGGATAATCATCGCCAGCAGCCTGGCGATTCTGTTTCTGTTGTTACGCACGGCTGGCGGTAAAACGGGCAACATCGTCGTTTCCGTCTGGGTGTCGCTGTTTCGCAATACGCCGTTACTGGTGCAACTCCTGTTCTGGTATTTTGCGGCGTGGAACTGGCTGCCGTTTACGCTCCGGGATTACATCAATGGCGAACACACCTGGTCTGTTTTACCGGGCGACGTCTGGTGGTTCACGCCTGAGTTTTTATGTTCCGCCTGGGGACTTGGCGTGTTCACCTCAGCGTTTCTGGTTGAAGAAATTGAATCCGGGTTACAGGCTGTCTCGCGCGGGCAGCGGCAGGCTGCGCTTGCGCAAGGGTTTTCCTCATGGCAGATCTTCCGCTTTATCCTGCTCCCGCAAGGCCTGGCGCATGCGTGGCAGCCCGTTGTTGGCCAGTATCTGAACTTAATGAAACTCTCCTCACTGGCCAGCGGCATTGGCTTTGCCGAGCTGACCTATCAGGTGCGGCAAATTGAAAGTTATAACGCGCATGCGCTGGAAGCCTTTACCGTCGGCACGGTGCTTTACCTGCTGACCGGCGTATTAATGGGGCTGCTGCTGGGCAAACTCGGCCCCTCTTGCGCAAAGCGTATTCAGCGAGCACCAAAAATCACGATTGCCACAGGGAGTGAAAACGCATGATCGCCGGACTGGCTGTGATAACCGATAACCTGGATTATCTGCTGTGGGGCGGCTTTCCGCAGGCCAGCCCGGGGGCGTGTTGCTGACATTGCTGATGGCGTTGGGCGCGGCGGTTCTGGCTCTGCCCACGGGTATAGCACTGGCAAGTCTGGCCTGGCGTTTCCCTGGCATGGTGCGCAAGGTGCTTTATGTATGGGCGGAAGTGATTCGCGGTATTCCGCTTATCTTTGTAATTTTCTGGATGTGGTATTTGCTGCCACTGTTAACCGGTGGGGATATGCCCGGTGCCGTTACCGTAACCCTGGCGCTGGCATGGTTTACCGCGGCGGCGGTGATGCACTCGGTGTTAGCGGGCCTTCGCGCCCTGCCGACCGGGCAATACGAAGCCGCGCTGACGCAGGGTTTTGGCACGCAGCAAACGCTATGGTTAATATTACTCCCGCAGGTATTCCGCACCATTCTGCCATCGCTTTTGGGGATTTTTATCAGTCTGCTGAAAGACACGTCGCTGGCCTTTATTGTGAACGTTCCGGAGCTAACGACCGTGGCCGGACAGGTCAATAACCGGGTGCAAATTTACCCGGCAGCGATCTTTATCTTCACCGGCCTGGTGTATTACCTGCTTTGCTGCGCCCTGGAGCAAATAGCAAAACGCTGGCGGGCAACCCGGCCAGCGTTTTGAGGGATGTACGTGATGAGAATGCGCGATGCGCCTTCATGCTTACGCGGTGAATACAACCAAGTAGATATTTTTGGATTTCATAACGCTGTTGATTAAAACATTTTTGATTTGAGGAATAATGATTCGCACATTTTATTTAAAGGTAAACATGATGTGCGCGTCATTTTTAACGCTGATTTTCAAAAGTGGCATCTGAAAATAAATAACGCGGGGTATTACTATTGCAAACAAGTAACGCTGCCAGGATTATCCCGCCAGCGATTTGATGACGGTTTCCATCGCCTGAGTGGTTAACTCGCTGCGCTTGATGCGCTGGTTTGCCAGCGAAGTGCGCAGAACGCCTGCGATAACAATGTGTTTTGGCTCCTGGCCTAAATCACGCATTTCAAGAACCACTTTGCCTACGACCCGGCACATCTCCTGATACAACGCTTCGTCTTTGGTGATATTGCCCATATTGCTCACTCCATTGGCCTTTTCGCCTAGCTTAAAGGATTCACTGGATCTATACAAAGAAAAAGCCCGGCACAATGCGCCGGGCTTTAATAAAAAAATAGATGTTTAATTATTTACAGGAATAACTGCGCCTTTATATTTGGTGCGGATCCAGTCCTGAATTTCTTTTGAATGCAGTACGCTCACCAGCGCCACGATATCTTTCTTCTTCTCATCGCCACGATGCACCGTAATGATGTTGGCATACGGGTTATTTTCACCGCTCTCGACGGCGATAGGATCGTGAACCGGGTCCAGACCTGCATCGATGGCATAGTTGGCGTTAATCACTACCGCATCGCCTTCGTCATTGTTATACATCTGCGGCAGCAGCGCGGCTTCGACGTTCGGGGTGAATTTCAGTTTTTTCGGGTTTTCAACGATATCGCTGATGCGTGCCGTTACTTTATCAATGCCCGGCTTCAGCTTGATAACGCCTTCTTTCTCGAAGATGGAAAGAATACGACCTTCTTCAGAGACCGCATCACGCATGATGATTTTGCCGCCTTCCGGCAGGTCTTTCAGCGACTTGTATTTTTTCGAGTAAATGCCAATAGGCTCAATGTGGATCGCGCCCGCACTAACGAAATCGTAATCTTTATCGCCAGCATGATCTTTCAGTACGCTGTTCAGGTAAGGAATGTGCTGGAAATAGTTCGCGTCGATGTCACGGCCCGCCAGCGCGGTGTTCGGCAGGATGTAGTCCTGGAACGGTTTGATTTCCAGATCGATGCCCTGTTTTGCCAGAATCGGTTTGGCCTGCTCCAGAATTTCGGCATGTGGCGTGTTGGACGCTCCCACGGTCAGGGTGTCCGCCCAGGATGCAAAACTCAGGGCGCTCAGCGTTGCGGCGGCAATCAGTGTCAGTGTTTTTTTCATGATGTCGTTTCCTGTGTGTTTTTAGTATGTGTAATTTCAGCGTTTATCGAGCAATGAAGTCATGACATCGCCGCAATACTGGATAATGAAAACGATGATTAAAATGGTCACCGTTGCCACCAGCGTGACGTCACCGTGGTTGCGCTGGAATCCTTCCAGATAAGCCAGATTTCCCAAACCGCCTGCCCCGATCACCCCGGCCATTGCGCTGTAGCTCACCAGGGCAATCAGCGTTACCGTGATGCCTGATACCAGCGCAGGGGATGATTCTGGCAATAAAACCCGAAAAATTAAGGTACTCAGTCGTGCACCCATTGAACGCGTCGCTTCGATAACCCCTTTATCCACTTCTCGCAGGGCGATCTCGACCAGGCGCGCATAGAAAGGGGCCGCACCGACAATCAGTGCAGGAAGTGCTGCATTCGCACCGAGAATGGTACCGACAATCGTTTTGGTGAAGGGAATCAACAAAACAATCAGGATGATGAACGGGATAGAACGGAACACGTTCACCACAATCGAGATCACGCCTATACAGCGTTCGGTTCTGAAATAACCCGCCGCGCGCGGTTAAAAACAGCGCCAGGCCCAGTGCAATGCCGAGCACAAAAGTCGCGATCCCGGACAGTGCGGTCATGTACAACGTTTCCAGCGTCGCCGCCCAGAGTTGATCCCATTTCAGATGCGGGAAAAGTGTTTCAGCCATGCTTAATTACCTCACCATCAATATCGCTGTGCTTCAGGTCGGCGAGGATATTGTTCAATTGTTCTTCTGTCGCCACCACGTGCAGCCAAAGCTGGCCAAACACACCGTGGGCGGTTTGTGTCATTTTGCCGTGCAGGATATTAAACGGCAGACCGTAACGCAGCGTCAGCTCACCGACAATCGGCTTGTGTGTGCTGTGCCCGGTAAACGTCAGCTTAATGACGGTGCCTTCAAGTTCATTTGCCAGCTCCGGGTTGAATGCCTCCTCCTCGTGATACTGACTCACCTGGCGTACGAACTGCCGGGTAATCGGTTTTTGCGGATGCGTGAAGACGCTCAGGACGTCGCCCTCCTCCACCACCTGACCATTTTCCATTACCGCCACGCGGTCGCAGATTTTGCGCACAACGTGCATCTCATGAGTAATCAGCACAATCGTCAGTTTGAAACGACGGTTAATGTCGAGCAGCAAATCAAGGATCTGATCGGTCGTCTGCGGATCGAGCGCAGAGGTCGCCTCATCGCACAGCAACACATCCGGGTTATTAGCCAGCGCACGCGCAATGCCGACGCGCTGCTTTTGCCCGCCGCTCAACTGGGACGGATAGGCATTTTCGCGTCCTGTCAGGCCCACCAGCTCCACCAGTTCAGCCACCCGCGCCGTAATTTTGTTTTTCGGTACGCCCGCGATTTGCATGGAAAAGGCAATATTCTCATTGACCGTACGCGACCACAGCAGGTTGAAGTGCTGGAAAACCATGCTGATTTTCAGTCGCGCCTGGCGCAATGCTTCGCCCTTCGCCGATGAGATGTCATGGCCGTTAATCGTCACATTGCCGGACGTCGGTTTTTCCAGACCGTTCAGCAGGCGAATCAGCGTACTTTTTCCGGCGCCGCTATAGCCAATAATTCCGTAAATCTGTCCCTGCTCAACCGTCAAATTGACGTTATCAACAGCGGTGAGCGACACTTTCCCGTTGTCAAAAACCTTCGAAATATTCCTGAGAACAATCATTATTTTACTTATCCGTTACGCATATAGCGGTTTAGCAGTATGGATGTCCAAACGATAATAAACAGACGTTATCATGATTTAAATGAACAAAATAGTCTTTCTTATAACCTCCAGAAATATGTAGCGTGGCAACTGGCCGCAGGAGGATTAGCTTATTTTCAGCAATCATTATCTGTCAGATGCATATGTGACGGTGTAGTTGACGTAAAAAACGCGCATTTTTGCAGCATTTTGCGCTTAGATAGCCATCCTCCCATCTGGAGCACTTGACGGCTTGCAGTCCTTACCGCCAAAAACGTCATTTATATTACTTTCCGTTCTATAAGGCAGTGAAACGTTCTTTATTGAGTAGATTTCACAGTCCTATCATCCAGCCATGTTCCCTTTCTGGAAAAGACCATGGCGATTTATCACTCCGTTACCGAACTGATCGGCCGCACGCCGATGATTCAGCTTCATAAACTGAATACCGGTCCGTGCTCGCTCTTTTTAAAACTCGAAAACCAGAATCCCGGCGGCTCCATTAAAGACCGCGTGGCGCTGTCGATGATTAATGAAGCCGAGCGTAAAGGTCTGCTCGCACCGGGCGGGACCATTATTGAAGCCACCGCCGGAAACACCGGGCTGGGGCTGGCGCTGATTGCCGCGCAAAAAGGCTATGCCTTAATTCTGGTCGTCCCCGACAAAATGAGCCGCGAAAAAATCTTCCATCTCCGTGCGCTGGGTGCGCACGTTGTGCTGACGCGGTCCGACGTGAATAAAGGTCATCCGGCGTATTACCAGGATTACGCCCAGCGGCTGGCAGAGGAGACGCCAGGCGCATTTTATATTGACCAGTTCAATAACGAGGCGAATCCGCTGGCTCATCGCACCTCCACTGCGCCGGAGCTGTTTGAACAGCTTGACGGCAGCATTGACGCCATTGTGGTTGGCGTAGGATCGGGCGGGACGCTTGGCGGATTGCAGGCGTGGTTTGCCGAGCACTCGCCACACACCGAGTTTGTCCTCGCCGATCCGGCCGGATCGGTGCTGGCCGATCAGGTGGAGTCCGGTCGTTATCAGGAAGCGGGGTCGTGGCTGGTGGAAGGCATCGGCGAGGATTTTATTCCGCCGCTGGCTCACATCGAAGGGGTGCACCAGGCGTTTCGCGTGAGCGATCGGGAAGCGTTTGCCACTGCGCGCGACCTGTTGAAAACCGAAGGCATTCTGGCCGGCTCGTCGAGCGGTACGTTGCTCGCGGCGGCGCTGCGATACTGCCAGGCGCAAACCACACCCAAACGGGTGGTGACGTTTGCCTGCGACAGCGGCAACAAATATCTGTCGAAAATGTTTAATGACGACTGGATGCGCCAGCAAGGGCTGATCGCGCGTCCTCGATCGGGCGATCTGTCTGACTACATTGCACTACGTCATGACGAAGGGGCCACCGTGACCGCCGCGCCCGATGACACGCTCGCCACCGTTCTGGCGCGAATGCGCCTGTATGACATTTCCCAGCTTCCGGTGCTGGAGAACGGCCAGGTTGTCGGCATCGTCGATGAATGGGATCTCGTCAGCCATATCGCGGGAGACGAAGCGCGTTTCGCCCTGCCCGTGACGCACGCCATGACCCGTCACGTTGAAGTGCTCGATAAACATGCGCCAGAGAGCGCGCTGAAGCCGATTTTCGATCGCGGCCTGGTCGCCGTCATTAATGACCGTGACCGTTTTCTCGGTCTGATAACGCGCAGCGATGTCCTCACCGTCTGGCGCAACCGTCTACAACAATAAGGAGAACACCATGAAAACACTGGCCACGTTAAGCGTTCACAGCGGCGAATTTCACGATCAGCATGGCGCGGTGATGCCGCCGATTTATGCCACATCAACATTTGCGCAACCGTCACCCGGCAATCACACCGGATATGAATATTCCCGCAGCGGCAATCCGACCCGCTATGCGCTGGAAACCGCCATCGCTGAACTGGAGAGCGGCACGCGCGGGTTTGCGTTCGCATCAGGGCTGGCGGCTATCGCCACCGTGCTGGAGCTGCTGGATAAAGACAGCCATATTGTCGCGATTGATGATGTTTACGGCGGAACGTATCGCCTGATAGAGAATGTGCGCAAGCGCAGTTCAGGCCTGCAGGTGAGCTGGGTTGAGCCCGGCGACCTTGCCGGGATCGACGCGGCCATCCGCCCCGAGACCAAAATGATTTGGGTGGAAACGCCGACCAATCCCCTGCTGAAACTGGCCGATCTCGCGGGGATCGCCGATATCGCCCGTCGCCATAACATTATTAGCGTCGCGGATAACACCTTTGCGTCGCCGGTCATTCATCGTCCGCTGGAGTTTGGTTTTGATATCGTGGTGCATTCTGCGACGAAATACCTCAACGGCCACTCGGATGTCGTCGCAGGGCTGGCGGTGGTCGGCAGTAATAGCGCGCTGGCAGAAAAGCTGGGGTATTTGCAAAATGCGATTGGTGGCGTCCTCGATCCGTTCAGCAGTTTCCTGACATTACGTGGAATTCGTACCCTTGCGTTGCGCATGGAAAAACACAGCGCGAATGCGCTGGCGATTGCGCAACGGCTGGAGCAGCATCCACAAATTGAAAAAGTCTGGTTCCCGTGGCTGGAAACTCATCCACATTATCAGCTTGCCCGCACCCAGATGGCGCTGCCCGGTGGGATGATTTCGGTGGTGGTCAAAGGGGATGCGCAACGGGCAACGGACATCATCCGTAAGCTGAAATTATTTACGTTGGCCGAAAGCCTGGGCGGTGTGGAAAGCCTTGTTAGCCAGCCGTACAGCATGACCCATGCGTCTATTCCTCTCGATCAGCGGCTGGCAAAGGGCATAGTTCCACAGCTGATTCGCCTGTCTGTCGGAATAGAGGATGTGAACGACCTGATTGCCGACCTGGAACACGCGCTGACAATTTAACCCTTTTGCGGCAGAGAGGTCATCTGCCGCAACAACCTGCTCTGGCACCTTAACGCGTTGATAACAATCTTATGTGAAACTGCACAGATTATTTTTGAAACGCCGTTTCCATTTTCCTTTTGTCTGAAAATCAGCGTATAATGCGCGCCTAATCCCTGGTGAATGGTTTCAGCCCTTGGAATACAAAAAACAACGTAAAATTTCTCCTCTCCTTCGTTGGGCTGATACTCAGGCACACTTTCTTCTGCACGCTCATTTGATGTCACCTATCCTTAGTGCGTGCCATTTAAAATTTCGCAACACAGGTTTGACTCCGCGGCAGTGCGCCCCCGGAGCGAGATTCCCATATCCTTCCCAACTTAAAAGACTAAGACTGTCATGAAAAAGACGAAAATTGTTTGCACCATCGGCCCGAAAACCGAATCTGAAGAGATGCTGAGCAAAATGCTGGACGCCGGCATGAACGTAATGCGTCTGAACTTCTCTCACGGCGATTATGCTGAACACGGTCAGCGTATTCAGAACTTGCGCAACGTGATGAGCAAGTCGGGTAAAAAAGCCGCCATTCTGCTGGATACCAAAGGCCCAGAAATCCGCACCATTAAACTGGAAGGCGGCAACGACGTCTCCCTGAAAGCCGGTCAGACCTTCACCTTCACCACGGATAAAACCGTTGTGGGTAACAGCGATATCGTGGCTGTAACTTATGAAGGCTTCACCAGCGATCTGTCTGTTGGCAACACCGTACTGGTGGACGATGGCCTGATCGGTATGGAAGTCACCGCGATCGAAGGCAAAAACGTTGTTTGTAAAGTACTGAACAACGGCGACCTGGGCGAAAACAAAGGCGTTAACCTGCCAGGCGTTTCTATTGCTCTGCCAGCGCTGGCTGAAAAAGACAAACAGGACCTGATCTTTGGTTGCGAACAAGGCGTTGACTTTGTTGCGGCTTCCTTCATCCGTAAGCGTTCTGACGTTGTCGAAATCCGTGAACACCTGAAAGCCCACGGTGGCGAGAACATCCAGATCATCTCCAAGATCGAAAACCAGGAAGGCCTGAACAACTTCGACGAAATCCTCGAAGCGTCAGACGGCATCATGGTTGCGCGTGGCGACCTGGGCGTTGAGATCCCGGTTGAAGAAGTTATCTTCGCGCAGAAGATGATGTTCGAGAAATGTGTGCGTGCGCGTAAAGTGGTTATCACCGCAACACAGATGCTTGATTCTATGATCAAAAACCCACGTCCTACCCGTGCAGAAGCCGGCGACGTCGCGAACGCCATCATTGATGGTACCGACGCAGTAATGCTGTCCGGTGAGTCCGCGAAGGGTAAATACCCGCTGGAAGCTGTAACCATCATGGCAACCATCTGCGAGCGTACTGACCGCGTGATGACCAGCCGTCTGGACAGCAACAACGATAGCCGTAAGATGCGTATCACCGAAGCCGTTTGTCGTGGCGCGGTAGAAACGGCTGAAAAACTGGATGCGCCGCTGATCGTTGTAGCGACCCAGGGCGGTAAATCTGCGAAAGCCGTGCGTAAATACTTCCCAAGCGCAACCATCCTGGCGCTGACGACCAATGAAACCACTGCGCGTCAGTTGGTTCTGAGCAAAGGCGTGATCCCACACCTGGTCAAAGAGATTGCGTCTACCGACGATTTCTATCGTCTGGGTAAAGAAGTTGCGCTGCAGCTGGTTGATCGTGGTCTGGCACGTAAAGGCGACGTTGTAGTGATGGTTTCTGGTGCACTGGTTCCAAGTGGCACCACCAACACGGCATCTGTTCACGTGCTGTAATCATTAACCAACGAATTGTTTTTTACAAAAAGCGCCCTCGGGGCGCTTTTTTATTTTTGACAACGCCATGTTTATTCTAAAAGCAAATCGAGTTTTTCTATTTAAGAGTGAATTATCTAAGATGAATCCGATGATAAATCCCTTTTTTTAACATAGCTTTTTTAAAGAATTGCCCGGATTCGTTGTTTCTTTGAGCGAACGATCAAAATTAAGGGTATTCCCATCAAAAAAATATTCTCAACCTAAAAAACTTTGTGTAATACTTGTAACGCTACATGGAGATTAACTCAATCTAGAGGGTATTAATAATGAATCGTACTAAACTGGTACTGGGCGCGGTAATCCTGGCTTCTACTATGCTGGCAGGTTGTTCTTCTAACGCTAAAATCGATCAACTGTCTTCTGACGTTCAGACTCTGAACGCTAAAGTTGATCAGCTGAGCAACGACGTGAACGCAATGCGTTCTGACGTTCAGGCTGCTAAAGACGACGCAGCACGCGCTAACCAGCGTCTGGACAACCAGGCTACTAAATACCGTAAGTAATAGTACCTGTTAATAAAATGGCGCACATTGTGCGCCATTTTTTTTGCCTGTTTTCCGCGAATCCCTACTGCATCACCACGTCCTGCTCGCCTTCAGAGACTGCCGCTGAAACACGAGTGTTCTGCACCGACAACACCGCACTGTTCGCAGAAGGGCCATTACCGGCCGACACAGCGACCGGAATCCCGGCACGACGCGTTAACGCTTTGTCGATCAGCGCCTTGTCATTCCCTTCCTGAGACGCAAACGACGCAAAGTCTGCGTTGTGGAGGATTGGCGTGGTTTGCGGGTTCTCGCCTTCTGTCTGCGCCAGAGGACGGTGCACCTCAATGTAGTGCCTGCCATCCGGTTCTACCGAGAACTTCACTGGTTCATTGATGATCTGCACGCGCGTCCCCACGCGGGCCTGCGCAAACAGCGCTTTAATATCCGGGGCGTTCATTCGCATGCACCCGGAACTGACACGCAGCCCGACGCTATCGGGAGCACTGGTGCCGTGGATAAGATATTCTCCATTACCTATCCCCAGACGCAACGCAAAGCGCCCTAACGGGTTATTAGGCCCTGCTGGTACTACCGGCGGCAGTTTGATGCCCTGAGCCAGTGAGCGCGCTCTGATGCCCGCTGTAGGCGTCCAGGTTGGATTAGGGATCTTCTGGCTTACCCGCGTGGTGCTGACCGGCGTCTCCAGTCCTAATTGCCCTATCCCTAACGGATAGACCTGGACGATATTTTCACCCGGCGGGAAATAATAGAGCCGCAGTTCGGCCAGGTTCACCACAATGCCTTCTCGCGGCGTATCAGGGAGCAGCATTTGCGACGGGATCGTAATCACCGTGCCGGGCGCAGGATAGACCGGTGCAATCGTATTATTGGTTTCGAGGATCAGTTGCGCCGCCGTATTAAATCGTCGGGCAATAGCCTGCAAATTTTTATCCCCTTCCTGAATGGAATAGGTTTGATTTTGACCGATAAGACGACTTCCCGCAGGCGGCAACGGGTAATCCATCGCGCTCGCAGAATGAAGGCCACCGAAAGAGCTAATCAGTAAAAGAGTAATAAGAGACGCGCGCTTCATGCTGAGATTCCTTATTCACTGACAGGACGCCAGAAAGCTGAAAAACCCGCGAGATGGGAACCACCTCGCGAAACATGAATGAATGCTGTTTTGTTAGTTTAGCTAATGTTGGCGGCTTTGGAGCGGATTGCGCGGATCATCGCTTCCAGCCCCTGAGATCGGGAAGGGGTTAAATGCTGTGCCAGCGCCATTTTTTCGAACCACGGGCGAATGTCAAAGGCGACAATATCCTGCGCGGACATCTGGTGATACAGAATGAAAACGACGGCCACCAGCCCTTTGACAATCGCCGCATCGCTATCGCCCTGCAACTCAATCACGCCATCATCGTTCTGGCGCATCACAATCCACACCTGACTCTGGCAGCCCTGAATAATATTCTCCGGGCTATGTGCCTCTTCGCAGAGAACCGGCAGTCGCTGCCCCAGCTCAATGATGTACAAGTACTTTTCTTCCCAGTTGGCGCAACGGGTAAAGTTACGCAACAGTTTATCTCTGTCCGGCAACGCGGCCATCTCTTGCCTCTCTCTTATCCCAGGAGGTGATGGATGCGTTTCAGCCCCGTCACCAGCCTGTCGACCTCTTCCGTCGTGTTATACATCACCAGCGACGCGCGGCACATTGCCGGCACCTGGTAAAACGCCATCAGCGGCATTGCGCAGTGGTGACCCGTGCGGACCGCCACGCCATAGTTATCCAGGAAACTGCCCACATCGTAGGCATGATGTTTGCCCAGATTAAAGGCAATAACGCCTTTACGCGAGTCAGGACCATACAGGGTCAGATCCGGCACGCTGGCCAGTTCCGCGAGCGCATAGCGCATCAGAGACGCTTCATACTCTGCGATAGCATCCAGCCCGATCGTCGAAACGTAGCCGATTGCCGCACCCAGCCCAATGATCCCGCCGGTATTCGGCGTACCCGCTTCAAACCGCCACGGGGCTTTGGCGTACGTCGTCCCCTGCGTCAGGCTGACGGTCGCGATCATCGATCCGCCCCCTTCCCACGGCGGCATCGCCTGCAAAATAGCGTCTTTCACATACAGCATGCCGATACCGGTAGGGCCGTAGAGTTTGTGGCCGGAAAACACGTAAAAATCACAGTCCAGCGCCTGCACGTCAACGGTGTGATGCATAACGGCCTGCGCGCCATCCACCAGCACTTTTGCGCCAGCCTGATGCGCTTTCGCAATGATTTCAGCGACCGGATTCTCCGTGCCCAGCACGTTAGAGATCTGCGTAATCGCCACCAGTCGCGTACGCGCATCGAGCAGCGCGTCGAGCTGCTCCAGCTGCAACGTGCCGTCCACATTGAGTGGGATGACGCGCAGCTGCGCACCTACACGCTCGCAGAGCATCTGCCACGGCACGATATTGGCGTGGTGCTCCATCTGGGTGATCACAATATTATCGCCCGCCTGCACTTGGGCATTGCCCCAGCTATTGGCGACCAGGTTAATCCCTTCTGTCGTGCCGCGTACAAACACCAGCTCTTCCGGCGAACGGGCATTCAGGAATGTTGCCACCTGCGTGCGGACAGTTTCCATACGCTGCGTGGCTTCTGCGCTCAGGGTATGGATCCCGCGATGCACGGCCGCATAGCCGTGGCGGTAAAATTCCATCTCGGCGTCAATCACCTGATTCGGCTTTTGCGCACTGGCTGCGCTGTCGAGATAGGCAAGCGGCAAACCGTTGACTTCACGGGTCAGGACAGGGAAATCCGCCCGCACTTTCTCTACCGGGAAACTCATGCTTTGCCTCCAGGCAAACGCTGACCAATGCGTGCCAGCACCTGCTGTTTGAGTACTTCGTCGCCGAGTGCTTCCGTCAGTTCCGCAGCAAACGCGTAGATGATCATTTTCTGCGCGGCCTGTTTGTCAATCCCACGCGAACGGAGATAGAACATCTGTTCGTCGTCGATACGACCGACCGTCGCGCCATGGCTGCACTTCACGTCATCGGCGTAAATTTCCAGCTGCGGCTTGGTATCCACCTCAGACAAACGCCCCAGCAGCAAATTGTTGTTGGTCATCTGGCCGTCAGTTTTGATAGCGTGTTGCGCAACATTGATCATGCCGTTAAATACCGCACGACCCTTATCGTTGACGATAATTTTGTGCATCTGGCGGCTATTGCAGTAGCCCTTATTATGCTCAACCCAGGTGCGCGTATCGCACACTTCAGATTTCACCGGCATCGCGAGGCTGTTAATGCGCAGTGTGGTATTTTCGCCGTTGAGCTGGGTACTGGTGTTGTGGCGCAGCACCGAACCGCCGAGCAGGAAACTGTGGCTATACGCCGCCGCATCGGCTGCCATAAAGAGATCGTTATGGGCAAAATGGTGACAAGACGGGTTTTCGAACGCCAGCTTGATGTGATGCAGTTGCGCATTCGCCGCGACGTTCATCGTCACCCGCGCGCCGGTGAAATGCGCAGTCTCGTTCAGGCTGACGTAATGCTCAAGAATGGTCGCATCGGCCCCTTCGGCCAATTCAACATGGTGACGATAATGCGCGGTGTTGACCTCGTCGCCCTCAAGACCCTGCGTGATATGCAGCAGCAGCAACGGTTTTGCCGGACGCTGATTACGCTTAACGCGAATGTGCGTCACGCTCGGAGAAAGGCTTTCGGTCAGATGCAGAAACACGTCCGGCTGCACTGGTGCGGGCAAGGCCTGACGATTGTCGTTAATCTCAACGTCAAAACCGCTGCCTTCGGTGCTATCGCTAAGTGACGGGTTATAGCACCCGTCGACAAACACCAGGCGCACGGCGTCAATATTCAGCGCCAGCGCATCGCGCTGAGCCGGGCTAACGTCCGCCAGCCGCGTCACAAACTGGCTGTTCAGCAAGCCGTCCAGCGGGGTGTATTTCCAGTTCTCATGCTTACGCGTCGGCAGGCCCAGTCGCAGCATGTGTTGCAGATGCTGCTGCGCGTATTCCGAACGCGTTTTGCCCTGCGCTTCAAACAGGCGATGCCACTGCTGCAGCGCGTTACTGCTGTTCGGTAAGCCAGCCATAGCCCTGCTCCTCCAGTTGTTTGACCAGCGTAAAATCACCCGATTTCACAATACGGCCCTGGTACAGCACGTGGACGTGATCCGGTTTGATATAGTCCAGAATGCGCTGGTAGTGGGTGACGATAATGAAAGAACGTTTGCCGTCACGCAGGGAGTTCACGCCGTCAGCGACAATTTTGAGCGCATCAATGTCCAGCCCGGAGTCGGTTTCATCCAGAATGCACAGCTCAGGTTCAAGCACCGCCATCTGCAGAATATCGTTACGCTTTTTCTCACCGCCGGAGAACCCCACGTTCACCGAACGGGTCAGCAAATCTTCCGGCATTTTCAGCAGTTTGATCTTCTCTTCCATCAGATCCTGAAAATCAAAACGATCCAGTTCTTCTTCACCGCGGTATTTCCGCACCGCATTCAGAGACGTTTGCAGGAAGAACTGGTTGCTGACGCCCGGGATTTCGACCGGGTACTGGAAAGCCATGAAAATGCCTTCGCCCGCGCGGTCTTCCGGTGACAGTTCCAGCAAATCTTTGCCTTTGAATTCAACCGTTCCGCCGACGACTTCATAGTCTTCACGTCCGGCAAGCGTAGCCGACAGCGTGCTTTTACCGGAGCCATTCGGGCCCATAATGGCGTGCACTTCGCCCGGACGAACCTCGATGTTCAGCCCGCGCAGGATCGCTTTATCTTCCACACTGACCTGTAAATCTTTAATGCTTAACATGTGCTTTCCTTAATCCTTAACCGACGCTGTGTTCGAGGCTAATTGCCAACAGTTTTTGTGCTTCAACGGCGAACTCCAGCGGCAGTTCAGAGAACACGTCTTTACAGAAGCCGTTCACAATCATCGAAATGGCATCTTCTTCGCTGATCCCGCGCTGCAGACAGTAAAACAGCTGATCTTCACCGATGCGCGAAGTGGTGGCTTCATGTTCAAGCTGAGCCGTATTGTTACGGCACTCCACATACGGGAAGGTGTGCGCGCCGCAGTCGGTGCCAATCAGCATCGAGTCGCATTGGGTAAAGTTGCGTGCGTTGGTGGCCGTCGGCATGATTTTCACCAGGCCGCGATAGCTGTTCTGGCTGTGTCCGGCGGAGATCCCTTTCGAAATAATTGTCGATTTGGTGTTTTTACCGATGTGAATCATCTTGGTGCCGGTATCGGCCTGCTGATGCCCGCTGGTCAGCGCTACGGAGTAGAACTCACCGATGGAGTTATCCCCGCGCAAAATGCAGCTCGGGTATTTCCAGGTGATGGCTGAGCCGGTTTCCGATTGCGTCCAGGACATCTTGCTATTTTCACCTTCGCACAACGCGCGTTTGGTGACGAAATTCAAAATCCCGCCCGTATTGCCATCGCCCGGGAACCAGTTCTGCACGGTGGAATATTTTACTTCCGCATCTTTATGGATAATCACTTCCACCACCGCTGCGTGCAGCTGGTAGCTGTCGCGCACGGGCGCAGAACACCCTTCGATATAACTGACGTAGCTGCCTTCGTCGGCCACCAGAATGGTGCGCTCGAACTGTCCGGTTTTTTCGGCGTTGATACGGAAATAGGTCGACAGTTCCATCGGGCAACGCACGCCTTTCGGAATGTAAATAAAGGTCCCGTCAGAGGCCACAGCGGCATTGAGTGCGGCAAAGAAATTATCGTTACTCGGCACAACGGTGCCGATGTACTTTTTCACCAGATCCGGATGATCGTGGATCGCTTCGCCGAATGAACAGAAGATAATGCCCTGCTCCGCCAGCTTGCCGCGATAGGTCGTGGCGACGGAAACGGAGTCAAATATGGCATCGACCGCCACTTCGCGTCCTTCACGGACCGGCACGCCGAGCTGTTCAAACGCCTCTTCCACCTCTTTACTCAGATAACTATTTTCCCCGGTCTGCTGCACAGCGCCAGGCTGTGAGGCACAGGTATCGTCACAGCTACCGCAAGACGGCGCGGAATAATAGCTGTAATCCTGATAGTTAAGATGTTTATAGTGCGCCTTCAGCCAGTGCGGCTCTTCCATCTCCAGCCATGCGCGAAATGCGCTCAGGCGAAATTCGAGCATCCATTCTGGCTCGTTACGCTTTGCCGAGATTGCCCGCACGACATCTTCGTTAATGCCTTTTGCGAGCTCATCAGTTTGTAGCTGGGTGAAGAACCCCTCTTTGTAATTGAGGTGCCCGCCGCTCCAGGTGTTGACATCGTCTGTTGCTTCAGTATTACGAGACATAGTACCGCCTATACCCCAAAGCTTTCGCCGCAGCCGCATTCGTTCTGGGCTTTCGGGTTATTAAATTTGAATAACTGGTTTAAACCTTCGCGCACGAAATCGACTTCTGTTCCGTCGATAAACGGCATGGCCTGGAGGGCAACAAACAGCTTCGCGCCGTCCGTTTCAAAGACCAGATCGTCTTTCTCAGGCTCGGTGACCGTATCCAGCACGTAGCCAAAGCCCGCACAGCCAGTCTGTTTCACGCCTAAACGCAAACCCACTATTTCCGGTTTTTTATCGATTAATTCGTGAATCTGCGCCGCCGCAGTCGGCGTGAGAGTCAATCCACGCCAGGCGAAATCAGCAGGGTTAAAGGTTTCTGAATGCAGTTCCATAGGTCCACCTCGTCTATTGAGCCACTACGGGCATAACACCATGTTAGTGATAACGATTATCACTTCAACCCCCTGACAGCAGGGGCTTTCGGCTTAATCGCCCTTTTTGGCTACTTTACTTAAGCATAGACCCTGCCACGGCTGGCAGGAGCGTTGGATAAAATAATGCAATATATTGATAAATAATGGATTAGAAAAAGCTAATCGCTGCAACGGGTTACCCTGTTAAAGATGCATAGACAATACCTATTTTTAAAATAGACAGAGCAGAATTTCCAGGAAAATACTGAAACAGGGTGAAAATGGCGCGTCGAGCGAGCGATTTGGCCGTCAGGCGCTAGACTTTAGGAGACACCAAAAGGAGATTACTATGTCATCACATGATTTTGAGAATGAAGCCGATCGCCTGGCGAATAAAGCCTTTAACAAAGCTGACGAACTTGCTGGAGAAGCGCAATCCCAGTTTGGCGCTGCGGTTGACTCTCCGAAACATCAGCTTAAAGGCGCAGCACGAAAATATGCCGCCAAAGCGTCGGATGTGGCAGATGATGTGTCTGAAAGAGTGCGTGATAATCCGCTAACCGGATTGATGGCCGCAGGTGCCATTGGCCTGATTATTGGCCTGTTGATGGGTCGTAAATAATACCTTCACTCTGGCCCGCAAGGGCCTTTTTTACAATCCCGCTTCGTGGAACGACACCGCAAACCCCTGCTCTCGCCAGTGATCCAGCTGTTCCTGCTGACGTGGTGTAGCGGTTTTACCCGTCCAGACAAAGATTTTTTGCCCCGGGAAAAGCTCCGGGCGTGGGGAATCGATCGGCTCTGCTAACACGTCAATATGCCAGCCTTTATGGGAAAGCCGGGCAGCTTCAAGCCACAAGCGCGTGCGGTCTTCGCACTCCCATCCCATTAACAGCGCGTCTTTTCCTGGTTTTTTGCGCGACTCCACCAGAGAAGCCGCCGCAACCTCAATGAGCACACCGTCTAGCAGACTTGCCATATGGCGAACCGTGTTTTGATCGAGACTCATGCGTTGGCGGACCGGGACAAGAATATGATCGATGAGGGCTTCAACGGAATGTTCACGGCGGAAGTCAGCAAGTTTGGCGCGCAGTTTTGCCGGGCTGGCGTAGCGCAAGACCAGCATCATCTCTTCCTGATATGCCGTCCAGCTACTCTCCGTGACCAGTTCCTGCGTGCCCAAAAGGGCTTTCACCTTGCCCACCGAAACGCCGCTCTTCATAAGACGTTTAATTTCTTCGATGCGCAGAATGTCTTCTTCATCGAACTGGCGATGGCCGCCTTCGCTGCGCTGCGGTTTCAACAAACCGTAGCGACGCTGCCATGCACGCAGCGTAACTGGGTTGATTCCGCATCGTTCGGCGACTTCGCCGATACTGTAATAGGCCATTAGCTCCCTCACGCTCAATACTTCCATACTAAAAACTAACTAACCTTATCAGATTGTACAAACGAAATGTATAACTAAGAACCCGGATGACAGCAAGTATTAGTCTTACAAACCCGGATTAGGTTTATGCATTGTTGTACAATCTTTACGATATGTATCGCTTAGCATGAGGGAGATTTACGGCAACGTTAGAAATCGACTTTCTTTTCAGGCCAGGCAATCGGCGGAATGCCTCCCAGTTTTGGGCTGGCAAAAAGATGCCCCTGAAACTCAGAAATGCCAGCCGATTCAAGCCACATCCACTCTTCCGCTTTTTCAACGCCCACGGCGCAAAACTGGATTTCCAGTGAGGCGCAGCATTTGATGATGGCCTGGACAATCGCCTGGCGCGGGCCGCTTTTATGCACATCCGCAACCAGTTCGCGGTTGATCTTGATACGATCTGGCTGGAATTGCGCCAGCAGCAGCAAGCCCGCAAAACCAGCTCCAAAGTGATCGATCGCCACGCTGATGCCGGCGCTCTTGAGCTGTCGGACCGCCACTTTGAATTCGGTGAGCCGCGAAATCACTTCACTTTCGGTGAATTCGATAATGATTTGCTCAGGCACCAGACCATTGGCAGCAATTTCTTTCAGCAGGAAATCGACGGCATCAGGCACATTGACCAGCGTCATCGGCAGCAGATTCAGGGATAACGTCTGGCCTTCAAGGCCCAGCGCACTCGCCATCGACAGCGCCACCTGTTTGCTTTTCAGATCAGATTCGTAAATCGCATTCCCGGTCAGCGACGCAAAATAAGTGACCGGTGACTCGCCAGACGGCGTACGCAGCAGCGCTTCCCAGGAGACAACTTGTTGAGTCAACGGGTCAACAATAGGCTGAAACGCAAAGCTACAGTCTGCCCCTTTGGCGATCACTTGAGGCTGGCGTGAAAACGCATCCTCTTCGGGGATAAAAATCCCACGAATCGCCCGGCGGAATCTCGAAATAGTTTTCTTTTTCAGTGGCTTCAACAAAGGTTCGAAAGAACTGTAGCGCACGATCGTTGTACGTCAGCTGATAGCGCGTTGTCCCTTTATTCAACACCTGCTGAAGCACTTCTTCCCTGTCATAGCGCCTCAGATCAAAGAGTTCCATTCCTACATGGCCAAATCGTCTTGATGGACCGTAGTCATAGAGCAACTCCACCAGATTGTAGTGCCGGGTGTCCTGGCAAATATGCTCGTAGATACGCCTGACGCTCTCTTCTGGCCCTTCCAGCAGCTGGAAAAAGTGCATTCCGTTGAATAATAAAATCCCTGTGACGTCAGAGTGCCGGTTCTTATCCGCGGCAGCCTCTACCATCTTTTCCAGAGATTTAACTGGAACGTCCGCGCAGATATGGCTGCGGTAAATAATGGTTGTGAGCATGATTTTCCAGGGTGTTTTTGAGTGAGTCACACATGCAAATGGTGTGAATATCGCTTGTTATACCATATTAGTTGCTTAACAAATAATTTACAGCTCAAGGATTTAGGTGTTTTTTTGATCCGTTTTTCCGCCTTGTACAACTTTGCTTCGGCATACACGTTGTACAATATATCCTTTGCATAATCCTGCATTCCTGATAAACGTAAAGCATTGATTTATATAAAACCTGTTACAAAAAATGAAAAAATATGAAAAATCTGTACATTTTTAATGTACAGATTTAGGAAAAGTGTATACCTTATTTGTAACGTTACTGATTACTCATTTTTACAGGATCGAAACATGCGCCAGAACGGATACCAACCGATGCCGCCACTGCCATTGCACAGTACTTTGACAAGGCCGCCTTACCTACCCAGCAGGAGACGCTCGGGCAGGTGGTTGTCGAAATCCTGCGTGACGGGCGCAGCCTGAACCGCAAAACGCTGTGTGCCAAGCTCCTGTGCCGTCTTGAAGATGCATCGGATTTGGAAGAAGAGAAACATTATCAAACGCTTATCGGATTACTGTTTGATCGCTGAAGTTCGCAAAACAATTAACAGGTTTCCTGGTTTGTCAGTCAACGGGACGAAGGAGCGCTGAGGGCTAGCAAAGACCAGGCGATCGGAAATGCTGTTAGAGATGCTGTTATGAATAGACGTGGTGTAGACAAAATAGTTGACGAGCTTATTGGTGAAGCCGTTCTTTCGCTTTTGAAAGAGAACGGCCCCATCAATACGCATGCATTAACGCAAAGATTACGGAATATGAAAGCTCATGAAAAGGATCCTGAGCGGCGGGAAGCCATAGCAGCGGTTATTGCAGAGATAAGCGGCAATGATGTGGCGTTTAAACATTACAGAGCCGTGCAAAACCCAGCGAATCGAGAGGGATCTCAAAGGATGAATAATAACAACGTTGTTCCTTTATTCAGCAACGGAAAGCCTGCCGATCCAAAGAAAATACATTGACTGCCAACCGCCACTTAACCATCACGGTGAGAATAAATGAGACAGAATATTCAGGTTCAACCCGAATTTAATACAGTAAACTTCGATAGCGCAGTATCAGAATATTTTCGTAACGCAGGCGATCGGTTTGCGGATGAGTCCGCTGTTTTTAACGCTGCGGTGCGTGATGTGCTGGTAAACGATGGATATGTCTCCAACAAAGCGATCATTCTTTGGCTCATTCATGCGCTGGAGTCGACGAGCGATGTCGTTCGCGCCGACGTGATTCGCAAAACGCTGGAAATCGTTGTGGGTTACACAATGGATGATATTTAACGCCTGTACGCTAATCCCCGTAACGTGTCATCGTCAAATGTGTCGAGCATCATGACGATGACACGCTCTTCCTGGCAACAAACCCTCCAATAAACCCTGATATATCAATGAAATGAATATATGGCATGGATTCTGCTTATGTCCTGCTTTCGAGAGTGTTTCCCGCTGAACCTCTCTTCATTTCTTAACAGGTCTGTTATTGATGAAAAAAGTCGCAAGCGTCTGCCCTTACTGCGGTGCAGGCTGTAAATTAAATCTCGTTGTCGAAAACAATCGTATTATCCGCGCCGAAGCCGCCGATGGCGTCACGAACCAGGGTACGCTGTGCCTGAAAGGTTTTTACGGCTGGGATTTTCTGAACGATACCCGACTCCTCACCCCTCGCCTGACCCAACCGATGATCCGCTACAACAAAGGTGACGCCTTTACGCCCGTCACCTGGGTAGAGGCGATCCGTTACACCGCGAATAAACTGAAAACGATCAAAGAACACTATGGCCCACGATCCATTATGACCACCGGGTCATCACGCGGAACGGGCAACGAAACCAACTATGTGATGCAGAAATTTGCTCGCGCCGTCCTGAACACCAACAATGTGGATTGCTGCGCGCGCGTATGTCACGGCCCGTCTGTTGCCGGTTTGCAGCAAACCCTCGGGAACGGGGCGATGAGTAACTCAATTAACGATATCGAGAACTCAAAATGCCTGCTGGTGTTTGGCTATAACTGTGCAGATTCTCACCCTATCGTGGCGCGCCGCGTGCTGAAAGCGCGTCAGAACGGCGCGAAAATCATCGTTTGCGACCCGCGTCGTATCGAAACCGCCCGCATCGCCGATCAACATTTACCGCTCAAAAACGGCAGCAATATGGCGCTGGTTAATGCGTTCGGCTACGTCCTGCTGGAAGAGGAGTTGTACGACAAAACCTACGTCGCACGCTTTGCTGAGGGGCTCGATGCCTATCGTGAGACCGTCAAAGATTACGCCCCAGAAAAGGTTGAGCATCTGACCGGCATTCCCGCGCGGGACGTGCGTCAGGCAATGCGCACCTTTGCGGCCGCGCCGTCTGCCACGGTGATGTGGGGCATGGGCGTGACGCAGTTTGGACAAGCGGTGGATGTGGTAAAAGGGCTTTCCAGCCTGGCGCTGCTGACCGGGAATCTCGGTCGTCCTGCCGTTGGCGTCGGCCCGGTTCGCGGTCAAAACAACGTGCAGGGTGCGTGTGATATGGGCGTCCTGCCCAACATGTTCCCGGGCTATCAGGATGTCACCGATCCTGAAATACGTCAGAAATTTGCCGACGCGTGGGGAATCGACGCCACCAAAATGGACGATCAGCCAGGCGTTCGCATCACCGAAGTCCCGCATCTGGCGCTGGAAGGCAAGGTGAAAGCCTATTACATCATGGGCGAAGATCCGCTTCAGACCGAGGCCGATCTGGGCCTGGTGCGCAGCGGTTTTGAGGCTCTCGATTTCGTTGTGGTGCAAGATATCTTCATGACCAAAACGGCGGAAGTGGCGGACGTGCTGCTGCCCGCGACGTCCTGGGGCGAGCACGGCGGGGTTTTCACCTGCGCCGATCGCGGATTCCAGCGTTTTGGCAAGGCGATCGATGCCACCGGCAACGTGAAGCGCGACTGGGAGATCATCAGTTTGCTGGCCAGCGAGATGGGTTATCCGATGCATTACGATTCTAACCAGCAAATCTGGGACGAAATGCGCGAGCTGTGCCCGCTGTTTTACGGTGTCACCTACGAAAAAATGGGCGAGATGGGTCATATTCAGTGGCCATGTCCGACGCTGGATCACCCAGGCACGCCGTACCTGTACAAAGATAATCAGTTCGATACGCCGAGCGGCAAAGGTCAGCTGTTCGCCGCACCGTGGCGCGCACCTGCCGAAGTGCCGGACCTGGATTATCCGCTGGTACTCTGCACCGTGCGTGAAGTCGGACATTACTCCTGCCGCTCGATGACCGGTAACTGCGCTGCGTTGCAAAGTCTGGCCGATGAACCGGGGCGCGTACATATTCACCCGGCAGATGCCGACGCGTTGGGCATTGCGGATGGACAACTGGTGTGGGTGCGTTCGCGCCGCGGGAAAGTGATTACCCGTGCCAGCGTCAGTGAGCGCATTAACGCCGGTGCGGTTTACATGACCTATCAGTGGTGGATTGGGGCGTGCAATGAACTGACCCAGGATAACCTCGATCCGATTTCCAAAACGCCCGAAACCAAATATTGTGCGGTGCAGCTTGAGGCTATCGACGATCAGCGTTGGGCGGAAGATTATGCCGCGACGGCCTATCAGTCGATGAAATCACGGTTAATCAGTGCGGTGAACGTTTAGCAGAGAATTAACGGGAATGAACAGCAAAGAGGCTCGCCGGTGCGAGCCTCTTTTTTATCGCTTACTCTTTGTTTTGCTCTTTGGCTTCGACCTCGCGATACCAGCGTGGATGGTGTTTCTTCGCCCAACGACGGCTCACCTTCCCTTCAATCATTCCCTTGACCGACCCTTTCACCCAGAACGCCATATACATATGGATCAGGATGGCGTGGATCAAAATAATCGCCGCCGTGGCATGAATTAACAGACTCCAGCGCACCACCGTCATCGGGAAATAATGGGCAAAATAGGGACGCCAGATAATCACGCCCGTCGCCAGCAGCACAAAAATCATGCTCATAATGCTCCAGAACATCATTTTCTGTCCGGCGTTATATTTGCCGACGTCCGCCACTTTGTGTTCGTTGCCTTTCAGCACTTCAACAATCCCTTTTATCCAGGGCAGATCCTGTTTATCCGGAATGTTGTGATGCACGAAACGCACAAACATAAACATCAGCGCAAAGAATATCAGTACGCCAAAAAACGGATGCAGAATACGCCCCATTTGCGGTGTGCCGAAGGTCTGAGTGAGCCACTGAAGCGTCGGGAAAAAGAGCGCAATCCCGGAGAGAGAGACCAGGAAGAAGCAGATCACTACCGTCCAGTGACAGGCGCGATCGATAAACTTCGTGCGCAGGATCATTTTGCTCTTACTCATGATCGTTCTCCTCTTCATCGTCGTCCGTCTCTTTGTTTGGCCCCACACCGATATAGTGGTAAATCAGTCCGGCAAACGTGGCGATAAATCCGGCTGCAGAGAGCGGCTTCAGAATGCCTTTCCACAGGTTGACCGGGACGTCGATTTTCGGATCGTTTGGCAGATTGTGATACAGCTCCGGCTGGTCGGCATGGTGCAACACGTACATTACATGCGTGCCGCCCACACCCTGCGGGTTGTAAACGCCCGCATGCGCATAGCCGCGTTTTTTGAGCTGCGCCACGCGCGTCTCCCCCATCTCCAGCATCTCTTTTTTGCTGCCGAAATGAATCGCGCCGGTCGGACACGTTTTGACGCACGCCGGTTCCTGGCCGACGGTCACGCGATCCACGCACAACGTACATTTGTAGACGCGGTTATCGTCAGGATTCAGGCGGGGAATGTTGAACGGACAGCCGGCGATGCAGTATCCGCAACCGATGCAGTGCTCGGACTGAAAATCCACAATCCCGTTGGCATACTGGATAATCGCCCCGGCAGACGGGCAGGCCTTGAGACAGCCCGGATCCGCGCAGTGCATGCAGCCGTCCTTGCGGATCAGCCACTCCAGCTTGTTGTTTTGCGTGGTTTCGCTAAAGCGCATCACCGTCCAGGATTTGGCCGTCAAATCCATCGGATTGTCGTACACGCCTTCGCACACCCCCACTTCATCGCGAATATCATTCCATTCGGAACAGGCGACCTGACAACCTTTACAGCCGATGCAGGTTGAGACATCGATAAGCTTCGCGACCTCGGTTTTGAAGTCCCGCGCCTGGGGCGGAGGCGTGAAGCCGTTGGTGGCCGAACGCTTGATAATATCTTGTGATTGCATGGACATACGTGGCCTCCCTTACGCCTTCTCGATGTCGACTAAAAACGCCTTGTACTCCGGCGTCTGCGAGTTGGCGTCGCCCACGGAGGGCGTCAACGTATTCGCCAGGAAGCCTTTACGCGTCGCCCCCTCAAAGCCCCAGTGACACGGAATGCCCACGGTGTTGACCTTACGTCCGTCAATGGTCAGGGTTTGCAGGCGTTTGGTGACCACCGCTTTCGCTTTGATAAAGCCACGTTTCGACATCACTTTCACTTCGTCCCCGGCGACAATGCCCTTCTCTTGCGCCAGCGCTTCGCCAATTTCGACAAACTGATCCGGCTGGGCAATCGCGTTGAGCCGCGCATGTTTGGTCCAGTGACGGAACAGCTCGGTGATTGAATAGGTGGTAGCGACATACGGGAAGTCATCGGCTTTGCCCATATTCGGCAGGTCTTCCTTGAAGATGCGTGCGACGGGGCTGGAGATCACATTCGGATGCAGCGGGTTGGTGCCAATCGGCGATTCAATCGGTTCATAATGTTCCGGGAACGGGCCGTCGTTCATCTTGTCGATGGAGAACAGGCGCGCCACCCCTTCTGGATTCATGATAAACGGCCCGACGTTGCTGCCCGGTGCCGACGCGTTGTAATCCGCCACGTCCTGACCGGTCCATTTTTTGCCATCCCAGTGCAGCAAAGCACGTTTGGCGTCCCAGGGTTTCCCGGCCACATCGGCAGAGGCGCGGTTGTAGAGAATGCGACGGTTCGCCGGCCACGACCACGCCCAGCCTGGCGTACAGCCCAGTCCGTACGGATCGCTGTTATCGCGGTTCGCCATCTGGTTGCCTTGCTCAGTCCAGCTTCCGCAGTACACCCAGCAGAAGCTGCTGGTGGTGCCGTCATCGCGTAGCTGCGCAAAACTGCTGAGCTGCTGGCCTTTTTTCGCCACCAGCTGGCCTTTGTCATCAAACAGATCCACCAGCGCCATACCGTTGGCTTCGCGGGCAATCTCTTCCGGATGCGGATCGCGGGGATTTTTGTAATCCCACGACATGTTCAGCACCGGCGCCGGGTTCGCCCCGCCTTCGGCCTGATAGAGTTCGCGCAGGCGCGTAAACAGGCGGCCCAGAATTTTGCCGTCGTGCATCGCTTCACCCGGTGGCTCAGCGGCCGCCCAGTGCCATTGCAGCCAGCGGCCCGAGTTGGCAATGGAACCGTCTTCTTCCGCAAAACAGGATGATGGCAGACGGAAGACTTCGGTCTGGATATCTGCCGGATTAACGTCGTTCATTTCGCCGTGATGCTGCCAGAAGGTCGATGACTCGGTGACCAGCGGATCGATAACCACCATGTATTTGAGCTTCGAGAGCGCCCGGGACGATTTGTTCTTATCCGGGAACGCCGCCAGCGGGTTAAAGCCCTGAACGATGTAACCATTGATTTTCCCGTCGAGCATCAGCTTGGCCTGGGTCATCACGTCATACAGACGATCCCATTTCGGCAGCCAGTCGTAGCCCCAGTTGTTGTCTGCCGTGGCATGTTCACCCCAGAAGCTTTTCATCATGCTGATAAAGAACTTCGGCGTGTTTTGCCAGTAGTTCACTTCGTTAAGCCCCAGCGACGGCGGGGTGATCTGCGAGATATAGGTCTGATAATCCGGCTGCTTTTCGGACGGCAGCGGCATGTAGCCCGGCAGATTGGTTGAGAGCAACCCCAGATCGGTGTAGCCCTGAATATTGGAGTGGCCGCGCAGCGCGTTGACGCCACCGCCTGCCATCCCGATATTGCCGAGCAGCAGTTGCAACATGCCCGCCGCGCGGATGATCTGTGCGCCCGCCGTGTGGTGCGTCCAGCCGAGCGCGTACAAGATTGTCGCCGTGCGATCCGGTACGCTGGTGCTGGCCAGGATCGCGCAAATGCGGTTGAAATCATCAATCGACGTTCCGCACAGACGGTTCACCATCTCTGGCGTATAGCGATCGACGTGCGCTTTAAGCAGATTCCAGACGCAGCGCGGGTGGCTGAGCGTATCGTCACGCTGCACGTGGCCCTGCGCGTCCAGTTGATAGAACCAGCTCGATTTATCGTACTGACGCTTTTCAGCGTCATAGCCGCTGAACAGACCGTCATCGAACGCATAGTCGTCGCGAATAATCAGGCTGGCATTGGTGTAGGCACGGACGTATTCGTGCTGGATGGCGTCATGCGCAATCAGATAGCGAATGGCCCCCAGCAGGAAAGCGGTGTCTGAACCGGCACGGATGGGCGCATAAAGATCGGCAACCGCCGCGCTGCGGTTAAAGCGTGGATCCACCACCACCACCGTGGCGTCGTTTTTGGTCTGCGCTTCAACGACCCATTTAAAGCCGACCGGATGGGCTTCCGCGGCGTTACCGCCCATGATCAACACCACGTTGGCGTTTTTAATATCAACCCAGTTATTGGTCATCGCCCCGCGACCAAAGGTCGGTGCCAGGGCGGCAACGGTTGGACCGTGGCACAAACGTGCCTGACAGTCGATCGCCACCATGCCCAGCGCGCGGGCAAATTTTCCGTCGAGAATACCGGTTTCATTGCTGGCCGCCGACGAACAGAGCATGCCCGTGGTTGTCCAGCGGTTGACCGTCAGCCCTTGGGCGTTCTTTTCGATAAAATTGGCGTCACGATCCGCTTTCATCAGACGGGCAATACGGCCGATGGCGTCGTCCCATGAAATACGCTGCCATTTATCAGACCCCGGCGCGCGGTATTCGGGATACAGCAGGCGGGTCTCACTGTGGATGTAATCGAGTACCCCTGCCCCTTTCGGGCAAAGTGAACCCCGGCTGACCGGATGATCCGCGTCGCCTTCGACGTGATAGATACTTTCTTTGACGTTTTTGGCATCGTCGCCGAGGCTATACATGATCATGCCGCAGCCAACCGAGCAGTATGTACAGTTATTACGCGTCTCTTTTGCTTTTAAGAGTTTGTATTGACGTGTTTCCGCGAGCGCGGAAAAAGATGATAAAAATCCGAGAGATGCAACAGTGGTTCCTGCCATACCGCCCGCGCAGATCTTAAAGAACTGCCTCCGGCTAAACTCCATGTATCCTCCAGCTTAAACTTAAGACGGGAAAAGGGACGGAGATTATAGGGTTATTAAGCTGGATAAACCATTATCCATTTGTGGTTATACGCGGTGAGATCACAGAGGAGTAAAAAACAAAAAAGGCCGCCTCAGCGACCTTTTATCAGGTATCGAACATTAATGGACGTGAACGCCCAACCGCCAGGCAAAATAGATCTCTTCTTTTAATTCATTAGAAGAGAGCGCGAGCAAGTCGGCAAATTCCAGTTCAAGCTGTTTCAGCTTTTTCAGGTACTGTGCCGGAGACAAGTTGCTCTTATCGCGACGCAAAAACTCTACTGCCAGTATGGCTGGGTTTAATTCGGTATCCATAACATCCTCTCTTGTGTACAAAACCTGACCAGTATAACACCTTTCACTGCCCATTTTTTGACCAGAGACAATTTGTTGCAGATGCTTACCGTTGTTTAAACCACGGTGGTCGTCAGCCGCGACGAGCAGCACAGGCGGTCCTGCTCATCAAAGATGTCAATTTGCCACACCTGATGACGGCCCCCCGTATGCAATGCCCGGCACACACCCCGCACACGCCCACTGCGCACAGACCGGATGTGATTGGCATTCACCTCAAGCCCGACGGCTTTTTGCTCGCCCTCGGTACAAAGATAACCCGCAACCGAACCCAGCGTTTCGGCGAGCACCACCGAGGCTCCGCCGTGCAGCAAGCCGAACGGCTGATGGGTGCGGTGATCCACGGGCATGGTGGCCTCAATGTCGTCTGCCCCGATACGCGTAAACTGAATATCGAGCAGCCCGACCATATTGCCTTCGCCCATGGCGTTGAGCGCGTGCAGCGTGACGTCACGTTTCCAGATCATCCCATAATCTCCAGTAAAGCCTGTAACGGATGGCGAACGCCGTTGCCTTCGACGCGTTTCACCTGGCTGCGACAGGAATACCCCGTCGCCAGACACCGGTTACGCGGCAAACGCTGCATCGCCTGATGCCACGACAATTCGTAAATCCCGAGGGAATTGGCGTGGTTTTTCACTTCATGCCCATACGTCCCGGCCATACCGCAGCAGCCGACGCTGACGTTTTCCAGTTTCGCCCCAAAACGGGCGAAGATAGACGCCCACTGAGCAGGCGCAGCGGGCAGCGCGGTCACTTCGGTACAGTGGCCAAACAGATACCAGGATTCCCCGCTGGTCTCCTGCGTCGCAACATTTTGCAGCGCCGCGGGCAACCATTCGTGTACCAGCATGACGTTGAAATCACCGCGCTTATCGCCGAGCGTTTGTTTGTATTCATCGCGATAACACAGCACCAGCGCCGGATCGACGCCCACCATCGGCATCCCTAGTTGCGCAACGCGATTCAGGAAGTCAGACGTTTTCTGCGCCGTTTTGGCAAACCGACTCAGGAAGCCTTTAATATGCTGCGCTTTGCCATTTGGTGAGAACGGCAGGACCACCGGCTGATAGCCCACACGTTCCACTAAGCGTACAAAATCGGCGACCACCCGTGCATCGTAATAGCTGGTGAACGGATCCTGCACCACCAGCACGGTTTTCGCTTTTTGCTCGTCGCTCAGGGTTTCCAGCTGTTCCAGCGTCATATTGGCCGAACGGTGTCCGACCAGCTCGCGTTGCAAAGACGGCGTAGAGAGCAGCGGCAGATCGACCATGCCGATATGCTTTTCGGACAGCTTGCGTACCAGCGGCTGATTGATGAAAAAGTTGAAGGTTTTTGGCGCGCGCGCCATCAGCGGTGCATAGATTTCAACCGTCGCTACCAGATGATCGCGCACCGGGCGCAGATAGCGGGAGTGATAAAGCTGCAGGAAGCGCGAGCGGAACTCCGGCACGTCAATTTTGATCGGGCATTGCGTCGAGCAGGCTTTACAGGCCAGGCAGCCGGACATCGCCTCTTTCACTTCGTGCGAGAAATCGTACTCACCTTTACTGGCATGCCAGCTGTTTCGGGAGCGTTCAATCAGCGTGCGCAGGCTGGCGCGTTTTTCCGGCAGGTCGTTTTCCAGCTTAACCGGATCGACACCACGATCCGCCAGCAGACGCAGCCATTCACGTACCAGCGTCGCACGCCCTTTTGGGGAATGGATGCGGTTGCTGGTGATTTTCATCGACGGACACATCGGGCTTTTCACGTCGAAGTTAAAGCACAAACCGTTGCCGTTACACTCCATCGCGCCACGCCAGGATGAGCGCACCGCAATCGGAATCTGCCGGTCGAAGGTGCCACGCTTCACGGCGTCGACCTGCATCATCGGATCGTCAACGCCTGCTGGCGGGCAAATTTTGCCCGGATTGAGACGGTTATCCGGATCAAACGCCGCTTTCACTTTGCGCAGTTCACCATACAGTTGCTCGCCGAAAAACGCCGGGCTGTACTCTGCGCGGAATCCTTTGCCGTGCTCGCCCCACAGCAGACCGCCGTATTTTGCCGTGAGCGCCACCACCTCGTCAGAGATGCGCTTCATCAGCATCTCCTGCTGGGGATCACACATATCCAGCGCAGGACGCACGTGCAATACGCCGGCATCGACATGGCCGAACATGCCGTAGCTCAGGCCGTGGCCGTCGAGCAGCGCGCGGAACTCGACGATATAATCCGCCAGATGTTCCGGCGGTACGCAGGTGTCTTCCGCAAACGGAATCGGCTTGGCCGCCCCTTTAGCGTTACCCAGCAGACCGACTGCTTTTTTACGCATCGCATAGATCCGCTCGATGCCCGAGAGGTCGTTGCACAGTTGCCAGCCAATCACGCCGCCTGCACCCGTGGCGATCAGTTCATCGAGACGGTTGCATAGCATTGATACCTGGCTCTCAATCAGCGCCGCGTCATCGCCCGCAAATTCCACGATGTTTAGCCCAAGCATCTCTTTATCCGGCACGTCGGTAATCAGCTCGCTGACCGAATGCCAGACAATATCTTCTCGCGCCAGGTTGAGCACTTTAGAGTCGACGGTTTCCACCGACAGCGCCCGCGCATCGACCATAAACGGCGCATTGCGCAGCGCAGAATCGAAAGAGTTATATTTAACGTTGACCAGACGGCGCACCTTCGGCAGCCGGGTGATGTCCAGACGCGCTTCAGTGATAAACGCCAGCGTACCTTCGGAGCCGGTCAGAATACGGGTTAAATCGAATTCGCTGAGATCGTCATTGAAAACATGACGCAGATCGTAGCCGGTCAGGAAGCGGTTAAGTTTCGGGAATTTATCGATAATCAGCTGACGGTTGTCGCGACAGCTATCCAGCACGGTACGGTAAATTCGCCCGACCGCGGTGTTGTCTTTCCCGAGCGTTTCAGCCAGTTCAACCGGCATCGCCTGGGTATCAAGGATATCGCCGCCCAACAGCACCGCACGGACGCCCAGAATGTGATCGGATGTTTTCCCGTAGACTAGCGACCCCTGCCCGGAGGCATCGGTGTTAATCATGCCGCCAATGGTGGCGCGGTTACTGGTCGAGAGCTCCGGCGCGAAGAAATAGCCGTAAGGCTTCAGGAACTGGTTGAGCTGATCTTTTATCACGCCCGCTTCAACACGCACCCAGCCCTCTTCGGGATTGATCTCAATAATACGGTTCATATAACGCGACATATCAATGATGATGCCCTGATTCAGAGCCTGACCATTGGTGCCGGTTCCGCCGCCGCGCGGGGTAAAGACCAGCGACGCGAAACGTTCCTGGGCCGCCAGACGCGAAATGAGCGCCACGTCTGCGGTGGAACGCGGGAAAACGACGGCATCGGGAAGTAACTGATAGATACTGTTGTCGGTCGCCATCGTTAGCCTGTCGGCGTAACTGGTGGCGGTATCACCTGTAAAACCCTGTTGCTCCAGTGCTTGCAAATAATTCAGTACCAGCTGAACGACGCCGGGTGCCTGAGAAATCAATGGGATCATTACTGTCGACCCTAATTATTAAGTGGTGAACTCCCTGGATAGTTCGCGCTGATTGCGGCTGGTAACGGCGTGGCCCCTGGCGCAGAGATAACGCTTTAACGGGGAGGAACGCACCCAACCAACGCAGCTACAGCATGAAATATGACGGGAGATAATCGTTTGCGTTGTGTCTGAATGTTTGTATCACATTTTTTTCTTATACGCTCAGCAGAATTACGGGCAGAATCCGACTGTCAAAAACGGCTGAAATCACTAATGATTAGAGTGACGCGGTTTTAGCTTTCCACCAGCGCGGCTGGTGTTCATTAAAGGTAAATTTCATTTATGGTCAATCTTCGTCAGCCCAGGGACGTTGCGCAAATTCTGCTGTCGGTGCTGTTTTTAGCCATCATCATCATTGCGTGTCTATGGATAGTACGCCCTTTTGTTCTGGGTTTTGCGTGGGCCGGAACGGTGGTTATCGCCACCTGGCCACTGTTTATTCGTTTGCAAAAACTGCTGTTTGGTCGTCGCTCACTGGCGGTGTTGGTGATGACGCTGTTTCTTTTTCTGGTCTTCATTATTCCGATTGCGCTGCTGGTGAACAGTCTGGTCGATACCAGCGGCCCGGTGATTCGCTCGATTACCAGCGGCGAAATGAGCATTCCGGATCTCGCGTGGCTGAACAGTGTCCCGATAATTGGCGCGAAGCTTTACAGCGGCTGGCATAGCCTGCTGGAGATGGGCGGCAGCGCAATCATGACGAAGGTCCGGCCTTACATCGGCACCACCACCACCTGGTTTGTAGGTCAGGCGGCGCATGTTGGGCGTTTCGTGATGCATTGCGCCCTGATGCTGGTCTTCAGCGCCCTGCTTTACTGGCGTGGCGAACAGGTGGCCCTCGGCGTGCGTCATTTTGCCACGCGCCTGGCAGGACCGCGCGGCGATGCGGCCGTGTTGCTGGCAGGACAGGCGGTACGCGCCGTGGCGCTCGGTGTGGTGGTAACTGCGCTGGTGCAAGCGGTTCTCGGCGGCATTGGTCTGGCGATTTCAGGCGTACCGTATGCGACCATTTTCACGGTCATCATGATCCTGACCTGTCTGGTGCAGCTTGGGCCTCTGCTGGTGCTGGTCCCGTGCATTATCTGGCTTTACTGGAGCGGCGACACCACCTGGGGCACAGTGCTGCTGGTGTGGAGTTGCGTGGTTGGCACGATGGACAACGTTATCCGCCCGATGCTGATACGCATGGGCGCCGATCTGCCGCTGATTCTGATCCTGTCTGGCGTCATTGGCGGTTTGATTGCTTTCGGCATGATTGGACTGTTTATTGGTCCGGTTCTGTTGGCCGTGACCTGGCGTCTGTTCTCCGCATGGGTGCATGAAATTCCGCCCCCTGCGACCGACCCGGATGTGGTGTTACACGAACTCGAAACGCTGGAAGATAAAAACAAGCAGTAGTTCTCTCCAGGCGGGGCAACCCGCCTGATACATAAGCCCAACTAATCAATTTTGATACGTAAAACGAGTCTGACCTGCTGCACCTCACCTAACCACGTCATTCCCCTCGCAAAATGTTCACACCTCTTAAACTATTGAGACGAATCTGATCGACGCAAAAACGTAGCATGCCTACTATTAGCTCAAGGTTATAAATCAACGCATTGATTTATAAGCATGGAAATCCCCTGAGTGAAACAACGAATTGCTGTGTGTAGTCTTTGCCCATCTCCCACGATGGGCTTTTTTTTATGCTTTTTTGGCGGGTTCAAGCCTCAGACATAAAAAAGCCCGGCAAGCATGACGCCGCCGGGCTTTTTCAGGAAGATATTACTTCTTCAGTTCGGCCAGACTCAGCCAGGTTTGCACCACCGTATCTGGGTTCAGGGACAGGCTGTCGATCCCTTCTTCCATCAGCCATGCCGCAAAATCTTCGTGATCGGAAGGACCCTGACCACAAATCCCGACGTATTTGCCCTGTTTCTTGGCTGCGCGAATAGCCATCGACAGCAACGCTTTTACCGCTTCATTACGTTCGTCGAACAGCTCTGACACCACGCCAGAATCGCGGTCCAGGCCCAGCGCCAGCTGCGTCATATCATTGGAGCCGATAGAGAAACCGTCGAAATGTTCCAGGAACTGCTCTGCCAGCAGGGCATTCGACGGGATTTCGCACATCATGATGATCTTCAGCCCGTTCTCGCCGCGTTTGAGTCCCTGACGTGCCAGCTCCTCTACCACGGCTTTCGCCTGCTCAACGGTTCGCACAAACGGCACCATGATTTCGACGTTGGTGAGACCCATTTCGTTACGCACGCGTTTTACCGCGTCGCATTCCAGGGCGAAACAGTCGCGGAAACTGTCAGAAACGTAACGGCCAGCGCCACGGAAGCCCAGCATCGGGTTCTCTTCTTCTGGCTCGTAGCGTTCACCGCCCACCAGATTGGCGTATTCGTTAGACTTAAAGTCTGACAGACGCACAATCACCCGCTTCGGATAGAACGCCGCCCCAAGCGTCGCGATCCCTTCCGTCAGACGGCCTACGTAGAACTCTTTCGGCGAGTCGTAGCCTTTCATCATCTCGCGAATTTCTTTTTGAAGCGCGACGTCCTGGTCGTCAAACTCCAGCAGCGCACGCGGATGCACCCCAATCATGCGGTTGATGATAAATTCCAGACGCGCCAAGCCCACGCCTTCGTTAGGCAGACAGGCAAAATCAAAGGCACGGTCAGGGTTACCGACGTTCATCATGATTTTAAGCGGCAGATCCGGCATGGTATCGACGCTGGAACTTTTCACGCTGAAGTCCAGAATATCGGCATACACGTAGCCGGTATCGCCTTCGGCGCAGGAGACGGTCACTTTCTCGTCATCTTTCATGCGTTCGGTCGCGTCACCACAGCCCACCACCGCCGGGATGCCCAGCTCACGCGCGATGATGGCGGCGTGACAGGTGCGGCCACCACGGTTTGTGACGATCGCCGCGGCTTTTTTCATGATCGGTTCCCAGTCCGGGTCGGTCATGTCAGTCACCAGCACATCACCCGGCTGAACCAGATTCATTTCGCTGATATCGTGGATCACTTTGACCGGACCCGCGCCAATACGGTGGCCAATCGCACGGCCTTCGGCCACGATTTTGCCCTGCGCATGCAGCGTGTAACGCTCCATCACCTGGCCGCGAGAACGCACGGTTTCTGGACGGGCCTGCACGATAAACAGCTTACCGGTGTGCCCGTCTTTCGCCCATTCGATGTCCATCGGACGGCCGTAGTGCTTCTCAATTTGCACCGCTTGTTTCGCCAGCTCCTGCACGTCGTCATCACTGAGAGAGAAACGGTCGCGCTGCTCCTGCGGCACATCTTCAATCTCAACCTGTTTACCGTGTTCAAGATTCGGCGCATAAATCATGCGGATTTTTTTGGAACCCATCGTACGACGAACGATAGAGGGGCGATTCGCCGCCAGCGTCGGTTTGTGTACATAGAATTCGTCAGGGTTAACCGCGCCCTGCACCACCATCTCACCCAGCCCCCAGGCGGATGTGATAAAGACCACCTGATCGAAACCGGATTCGGTATCAATCGAGAACATCACGCCGGAAGCGCCAACATCGGAGCGCACCATGCGCTGCACGCCCGCAGAGAGCGCGACGCCACGGTGATCGTAGCCCTGATGCACACGATAGGAGATGGCGCGGTCATTGAACAGCGAAGCAAAGACGTGTTTCACCGCGACCAGCACGGCGTCATACCCCTGCACGTTGAGGAACGTTTCCTGCTGACCGGCAAACGAGGCATCCGGCATATCTTCTGCGGTGGCGGAAGAGCGCACGGCAAACGAAGCCTGCGCGTCGTCGGCAGACAGTTGGTTATAAGCCTCATGAATGGCGTGTTCCAGTTCAGGCTGGAAAGGTGTGTCGATGATCCACTGGCGGATTTGCGAACCGGCTTTGGCAAGCTCGGTCACGTCATCAATATCCGTTTTGTCCAGCAGGTCGTAAATGCGCTGGTTTACACCGCTCTGATCGAGAAAATAGTTAAACGCATCGGCGGTAGTGGCAAAACCATTCGGTACGGAAACACCCATACCGGACAGGTTTGTAATCATTTCACCCAGGGAGGCATTTTTGCCTCCAACTCTGTCTACATCATTCATGCCGAGTTGGTTATACCAAAGCACCAGCGGTGACGAGCCATTGTTGGACATCGAAACAATCCTTTTGTGATATTTAAGCGGAGTAAGAAACGTCTGACTTCGTATTTATACTTACATATTTATCCCCGACAAAAAAACGGTGAATCGTGTAAGCACTTTTATTTTTCTCTTTTTCGGATACTTTCCCATCAGCGCCTAACGCCATGATTCGTATGGATTCATACAAAGACCATGAAACTAAGACGCCTATTTTAAAAATGAAATCCACTTTTCATTAAAATTAAAAACACCATTTCATTTATAATTTAAAAACGTTCTTTGCTGTGTATTTTACTTTTTTAATTTATGCTTTCAGTCAATTAGGTTCGCTATTCTGGGTGAGTAAAATGGATAATGCTGTCGATCGCCACGTTTTTTATATTTCTGATGGTACGGCCATCACCGCCGAGGTGTTGGGCCATGCGGTGATGTCACAATTCCCGGTGGCGATAAACAGCATCACGCTGCCGTTTGTCGAAAATGAAAGTCGCGCCAAAGCGGTGAAAGAGCAAATTGATGCGATTTACCAGCAAACCGGCGCGCGCCCGTTAGTGTTTTACTCCATCGTTATCCCCGAAATTCGCGACATTATTTTGCAAAGTGAAGGATTTTGTCAGGATATTGTGCAGGCGCTGGTCGCGCCCTTGCAGGGTGAGTTAAAACTCGACCCGACGCCCATTGCCCATCGCACTCATGGGCTTAATCCGGGCAACCTGATCAAATATGACGCGCGTATCGCCGCGATTGATTACACCCTGGCGCACGACGACGGGATTTCGATGCGTAATCTCGATCAGGCCCAGGTGATTTTGCTTGGCGTATCGCGCTGCGGCAAAACGCCCACCAGCCTGTATCTGGCGATGCAGTTTGGCATTCGTGCCGCGAATTACCCTTTTATTGCCGACGATATGGATAACCTGGTGCTCCCTCCCGCGCTGAAACCGCTGCAGCATAAACTCTTTGGTCTGACCATTAACCCAGAGCGCCTCGCTGCCATCCGTGAAGAACGGCGTGAGAACAGTCGTTACGCGTCAATGCGTCAGTGCCGCATGGAAGTGTCGGAAGTCGAAGCGCTGTACCGCAAAAACCAAATTCCGTGGCTGAACAGCACCAACTATTCGGTAGAAGAGATCGCCACAAAAATCCTCGACATCATGGGTCTGAATCGCCGCATGTACTAATATGCTAGTACATTATTTTCATTTCAGTTATGATCGCTTTCACTCTCGGGGCCGACATGCCCCGAACTTGAAATCAGCAGGGATTGGTTTAAGGTGATGCCCATCACTTCCCGGTAGTCTGCCGATGAAGCAAATATTTCTGAGACATTCCATGAATAAAACCGACGAACTTCGCACAGCGCGTATTGAAAGTCTGGTGACGCCCGCAGAACTGGCACAGCGCCACCCCGTTTCCGCAAACGTTGCGGAACATGTCATTGCGTCGCGCCGACGCATCGAAAAAATACTGAACGGTGAAGATCGCCGTTTGCTGGTGGTTATTGGCCCGTGCTCGATCCACGATCTTGATGCTGCAATGGATTACGCCAAACGCCTGAAGGTGCTGCGCGATAAGCACCAGGATCGCCTTGAAATCGTAATGCGCACCTATTTCGAGAAACCGCGTACCGTGGTGGGCTGGAAAGGGCTGATTTCTGATCCTGATTTGAACGGCAGCTATCGCGTTAATCACGGTATCGAACTGGCGCGTAAATTACTGCTCCAGGTGAACGAACTCGGCGTGCCGACAGCCACCGAGTTTCTCGATATGGTGATCGGACAGTTTATCGCTGACTTGATTAGCTGGGGCGCGATTGGCGCGCGGACTACCGAAAGCCAGATCCATCGCGAGATGGCCTCTGCCCTTTCTTGCCCGGTGGGCTTTAAAAACGGTACGGATGGAAATACGCACATCGCGGTCGATGCTATCCGCGCCTCGCGTGCCAGCCATATGTTCCTCTCGCCGGACAAAAACGGTCAGATGACCATTTATCAGACCAGCGGTAACCCGTATGGCCATATCATTATGCGTGGGGGTAAAAAACCTAACTACCATGCCGAAGATATCGCCGCGGCCTGCGATACGCTGCACGAGTTTGATCTGCCGGAACATCTGGTGGTCGATTTCAGCCACGGCAACTGCCAGAAGCAACATCGTCGCCAACTGGACGTGTGCGATGAAATTTGCCAGCAAATCCGCAGCGGTTCGACCGCTATCGCCGGAATCATGGCGGAAAGTTTCCTGAAAGAAGGCACACAAAAAGTCGTGGCAGGACAACCCATTGCGTATGGTCAGTCGATCACCGATCCGTGTCTAAGCTGGGAAGACAGCGAACTGTTGCTTGAAAAATTAGCGTCTGCCGTCGATAGCCGTTTTTAATTACCTACCCCGCTGCCCTGGCGGGGTTTTTATTTCACAACCCGTCACTTTTCAAACCCTTCGCAGCAAATTTGATCCAGTCACATTTTTTTCACAAAAAGGCTTGCCGTGAAATTTCACTTTGTTGATAATGATTATCATTGTTACTTTGATTATTATTTTTAAACATTATGTCACGTACGGATAACACGGCGACCACGCTCGCAAAAGATTGCACACAGCCTACACCCACTGCTTCGGAGCGTCGGATAGACAGCAAAAGTCTGCTTGGCGATGAAGGACGGGTAATTATTGAGCATGACGGCCAGCAGTATCTGCTGCGCCAGACCCATGCCGGAAAACTGATTCTTACGAAATAAACCTAGCCATACTATTCGCCAGCCACCCAGGTGATCCCCAGGCAGCCAGCGCTTTCGATTTCCTAATGGAGAGTTGCTATGCCATACCTGCATTCCGCGTCGTTGCGCCCATCGCTGCTGGCGCTGGCCATTGTCAGTGCCCTTCCGGGCATTGCTTTTGCGGCCTCTGATGAAATGACCGTCACCGCAACGGGCAACGCCCGCAGCGCGTTCGAAGCGCCAATGATGGTGAGCGTTATTGACGCCACCGCCCCAGAAAATCAAACCGCCAGCTCCGCCGCCGATCTGCTGCGCACCGTGCCGGGCATCACGCTGGACGGCACGGGCCGCACCAACGGTCAGGACGTGAATTTGCGCGGTTACGACAGACGCGGCGTGCTGATTTTAGTCGATGGCGTGCGTCAGGGAACGGATACCGGACACCTCAACAGCACGTTTCTCGATCCGGCGCTGATCAAACGTATCGAAGTGGTGCGAGGCCGTCTGCTCTGCTGTACGGCAGCGGCGCGATGGGCGGCGTGATTTCCTATGACACGGTAGACGCGAAAGATCTGCTTGAGGCCGGGAAAAACAGCGGTTTCCGCGTGTTTGGGACCGGTGCTACGGGCGATCACAGTATTGGCATGGGTGCCAGCGCGTTTGGTCGCACCGACGTGCTGGACGGCGTTGTTGCGTGGTCCAGCCGCGATCGCGGGGATTTACGTCAAAGCGACGGCACCACCGCGCCAAACGATGAATCCATCAATAATATGCTGGCGAAAGGCAGCTGGAAAATCGACAGCGCCCAGACGCTGGGCGGCTCGCTGCGCTATTACAACAACGCGGCGCAGGAGCCTAAAAACCCACAAACCATCGATGCAAGTGACAGCAGTAACCCGATGACGGATCGCTCCACCATCCAGCGTGATGCGCAATTGACCTACAACATTGCACCAGACGGCAACGACTGGCTTAACGCGGATGCAAAGGTGTACTGGTCTGAAGCGCGTATCAACGCCCAAAACGTCGACAGCACCGCCGAATTCCGCAAGCAAACCACCAAAGGCGGAAAAGTAGAGAACCGTACGCATCTGTTTACTGACACCTTCGCCTCGCACCTGCTCACCTACGGCGGGGAGTATTATCGTCAGGAGCAAAATCCAGGCGGCGCGACCACCGGCTTCCCGGAGGCAAAAATCGACTTCAGCTCCGGCTGGTTGCAGGACGAAATCACCCTTCGCGACCTGCCGATCACGCTGTTAGGCGGCACACGCTATGACAACTACCGTGGCAGCAGCGAGGGGTATGACGATGTCGATGCGGATAAATGGTCATCCCGCGCGGGCATCACCGTTACCCCGGCCGACTGGCTGATGCTGTTCGGGTCCTACGCGCAGGCTTTTCGCGCGCCAACAATGGGCGAGATGTATAACGATTCTAAACACTTCTCCATTGGCAATTTCTACACTAACTACTGGGTGCCGAACCCGAATCTGCGGTCCGGAAACCAACGAAACACAAGAGTACGGCTTTGGTCTGCGCTTTGACGACCTGATGCTGGCCAACGATGAGCTGGAGTTCAAAGCCAGCTACTTCGATACCAAAGCCAAAGAACTACATCTCTACGACCGTTGATTTTGCTGCCGCAACCACGCAATCCTATAACGTGCCTGACGCCAAAATCTGGGGCTGGGACGTGATGGCGAAATACACGGCGGACCTGTTCAGCCTTGACGTGGCGTATAACCGCACGCGCGGGAAAGACACCGATACGGGCGAATACATCTCGACGATTAACCCGGACACCGTGACCAGTAAACTGAACGTTCCGGTGGCCCAAAGCGGCTTCTCGGTTGGCTGGATCGGCACATTTACCGATCGCTCAACGCATATCAGCAGCGAATACAGTAAACAGCCGGCTACGCGGTGAATGACTTCTACGTGAGCTATCAGGGCCAGCAAGCCCTCAAAGGGGTCACTACCACGCTGGTCCTGGGCAATGCCTTCGACAAAGAGTACTGGTCACCGCAGGGCATTCCGCAGGATGGCCGCAACGGTAAGATTTTCGTCAGTTATCAGTGGTAATCCCCCTTGCCCCGGTGCGCCGGGGCCTTATCCGAAAGGAAGAGACAATGAATCACTACACCCGCTGGCTTGAGTTAAAAGAAGAAAACCCAGGAAAATACGCGCGCGACATCGCCGGGCTGATGAACCTCAGCGAAGCCGAACTGACGTTCGCCCGCGTGGGGCACGACGCCTGGCGTTTACACGGAGACATCCGTGCGATCCTCGGCGCGCTGGAAACTGTCGGCGAACAAAATGCATTTGCCGCAACGAATACGCCGTTCATGAACAGATCGGCACGTTCACCAATCAACACCTTAATGGCCATGCCGGGCTGGTGCTGAATCCGCGCGCGCTGGATCTGCGCTGTTCCTGAGCCAATGGCAAGCGTGTTCCACATCTGCGAAGCCACGGCACGCGGTGAACGCCAGAGTATTCAATTCTTTGACCATCAGGGTGATGCGCTACTCAAGGTCTATGCCACCGATAACACGGACGCTTCCGCATGGGGGCGATATTTTGACCCGTTTTACCGTTGCCGATAATCCTGCGTTGGATCTGAAAGCGGCCGATGTGGCGCTCAACAGCGCGTCGCCTGACGCTGAAAAAGTCGATGCGGAATGGCGCGCCATGACTGACGTGCATCAGTTCTTCAGCCTCCTGAAGCGCCACAGTCTGAGCCGGCAACAAGCGTTCCGTCTGGTGGGTGACGACCTGGCCTGTAAAGTAGACAACCGCGCCTTAGCACGCCTGTTGGATGCCGCGCATCAGACCGGAAACGAAATTATGGTCTTCGTGGGCAACCGCGGGCTGCGTGCAAATATTTACCGGCGCAGTGGAAAAGTGGTGCCGATGAAGGGCTGGCTTAACATTTTCAATCCAGCGTTTACCCTGCATTTGCTGGAAGAGACGATCGCGGAAACCTGGGTTACGCGTAAGCCTACCGCCGACGGCACGTCACCAGCCTGGAGCTGTTCGCCGCAGACGGGACGCAGATTGCGCAACTTTATGGCCAGCGTACCGAAGGCGAACCAGAACAAACGCAGTGGCGCGCGCAGATCGACGCCCTGACACCGAAAGGGATAGCCGCATGAGAAAATGGCTTGCCCTGATTATCGCCCTACCGCTGACGGCGTTCGCTGCGCCACAGGAGAAGATCGTCGCGCTCGGCGGGGACGTCACGGAGATTATCTCTGCGTTGGGCGCAGAGTCTTCTCTCGTGGCGCGCGACAGCACCAGCCTGTGGCCGCAGCGGTCACGTCACTTCCGGACGTGGGCTATCTGCGCCAGTTAAACGCCGAGGGTATTCTGGCGATGCGCCCGACGCTGGTGCTGGCGAGCGCGCAGGCGCAGCCTTCGTTAGCGCTTAAACAGGTCGAGCAAAACAACGTGAACGTCGTGACGGTACCGGCGGTAACGATCTGAGCGCGATCGATGAGAAGATCCGCGTGATTGCACAAGCAACCCATCGCGTCGTGCAGGGAGAAGCTCTGCGCAAAACGGTGCAGCAGGGAGCTGGCAGCGTTACCGACGTCGCCACTCAATAAACGCGTGCTGTTTATTCTCAGTCACGGCGGGATGAACGCGATGGCCGCCGGACAACAAACCGCTGCGGATACGGCGATTCGCGCCGCCGGTTTGCACAATGCCATGCAGGGATTTTCGCGCTATCAGCCCTTGTCTCAGGAAGGCGTGATCGCCAGCCAGCCCGATCTGGTGGTGATCTCGCAGGCTGGCGTGAAGACAATGGGCGGCGAAGCGAATCTGTGGAAGCTGCCGGGTCTGGCGCAAACGCCTGCGGGTCGTAACAAACAGATTTTGCAGATTGATGATATGGCGCTGCTCGGATTTAGCGTCCGCACCCCGCATGCCATTCAACAGCTGCGCGATAAAGCCGAGCAAGTGCCCTGATGACTCGCCGTATCGCGCTATCGCTATGGATGCTGGCATTTTCGCTGGCGTTGATGACGCTGCTGGCGACCGGTTTTGGCGCGTTGCGTCTGCCGGTCTCGCTGCTGTGGAGCGGTCACGATGAAACCCTGCGCCAGATCTGGCTGACCATCCGTCTCCCGCGCGTGCTGCTGGCTCTGGTGATTGGCGGTTCGCTGGCGCTGGCAGGCTGCGTGATGCAGGGTCTGTTCGCAATCCGCTGGCCGATCCTGGATTACTGGGGATCAGCAGCGGCGCGGCCTGTGCCGTCGCGCTGTGGGTGGTGTTGCCCTTGTCACTCCCGGCGTTGCTGATGCTTTATGCTCCCATGCTGGCAGCCTTTGCGGGTGCCCTGGCGGCCACCGCTGGTGATTTTCCTGCTCAGCCAACAACAGGTCAGTACCCTGTCGCGCTTGCTGCTGGTGGGGATTGCCATCAATGCACTATGCGGCGCGGTAGTCGGTGTGATGTCGTGGGTCAGCAATGACGCACAGCTGCGTCAGCTTTCACTGTGGGGCATGGGCAGTCTTGGGTCTGCGCAGTGGTCAACATTACTGGCTGCAACCTCGCTGATGATCCCAGCCGTGATGGTTATCTGGCGCCTGGCCGGGGCACTGAATTTACTGCAGTTGGGCGATGAAGAGGCGCATTATCTGGGTATCGACGTCCGCGCCGTGCAGCGTATGTTGCTGCTGTGCAGCGCCTTGCTGGTGGCCTCCGCCGTGGCGGTGAGCGGTGTGATTGGCTTTATCGGTTTAGTGGTTCCGCATTTGGTGCGGATGTGGCTGGGCGCCGATCACCGGGCCGTTATCCCAGGCTCAGTGCTGGCAGGCGCTTTTTTACTGCTGATCGCCGATACCCTCGCACGCACCGTCGTTACACCGGCAGAAATGCCCGTCGGATTGCTGACCAGCCTGCTGGGCGCGCCGTGGTTTTTATGGCTCATTTTTCCGTCGGGGAGCGCACTTTGGCTGAACAATTTCTGGCACAGGCGCTGACCTACCGCATCGCAAATAAAACGGTACTTCATGATGTGTCGCTTTCGCTGAACCAGGGTGAAATGGTGGCGCTGATCGGCCCCAACGGTGCGGGTAAATCCACGCTGCTACGCCTGCTGACGGGCTATCTTCCACCGACCTCTGGCAGCTGTAAACTGGTCGGGAAACCGCTGGACAGGTGGAGCACCCAGATGCTGTCGCGCCATCGCGCCGTTATGCGCCAGCAGACACAGCTCGAATTTGACTGGCCGGTTGAGGCCGTTATTGGAATGGGAAGGTCGCCATGGACCTCGCAGCCGGAAGCCGCCGTGATCGCCCAGGTAATGCAGATAACGGGGTGTACGCCGCTGGCAGGACGAAAATATGCAGCATTGTCGGGCGGTGAACAGCAGCGCGTTCAGCTGGCCCGGGCTCTGGCCCAACTGTGGTGCGACGGAGCGCCGCGCGGCTGGCTGTTTCTCGACGAACCCACATCGGCGTTAGATCTTTACCACCAGCAACATGTACTGCGGCTGCTGAAATCCTTAACCGCCCAGGGAAATCTGCACGTTTGTGTGGTGCTGCACGATCTCAATCTGGCCGCGCTGTGGCCGATCGGATCGTGCTGCTGCATGAAGGGAAAATCGTTTCGCAAGGCGCGCCCGACTTGGTTTTACAGGCCGACGATCTGGCGCGCTGGTACGGCGCCCAAGTTCACGTTGGCCTGCATCCGACGAGTGCTATTCCGCAGGTATTTCTCGCCCCTTAGCTGGAACAGCTCACTTCCAGCCGTTTGCCCCAGTCCGGCGGGCGGCTGACATAGTCATCATCTCTGTCGTCAAACGGCGTGCGTAAGGCGTCGTGCAATCGATGCAACTCGGCATAATCGCCTGCTCGGCCTGCTCTATCGCCCGCTGCGCCAGCCAGTTACGCAGGATCATGGCCGGATTGACCGCGTTCATTTGCGCGTTGCGGACGTCATCAGGCGTTTCCTCACGCTGCAGGCGCTCACGATAGGTTGCAAACCAGCTATCAAAGGCCTGTCGATCGATAAACTCATCGCGCAATGGCGAAGCGGCGCTGTGCTTTTCGGTTTGACCAAGCATGCGGAAAGTGCGCGTATAATCGCTGCCTTCACGCGCCATAAGTGCAAACAACGCGTTGAGGATATCGTTATCCCCTTTCTCCTGGGTCATCAACCCAGCTTGCGGCGCATGAGTTTGCCGTATTCCTGCATCAGCACTTCCTGATACCGATCCAGCGCATCATTCAGAGCCTCGACGTCAATAAATGGCGATAGGGATTGCGCCAGATGCTGTAAGTTCCACAGCCCAACCGCAGGCTGATTTTCAAAACTGTAGCGCCCCTGATAATCAGAGTGGTTACAGATGAAATCCGGCTGATAGTCATCGAGGAAGCCGTACGGGCCGTAGTCAATGGTTAGCCCGAGAATAGACATGTTGTCGGTGTTCATCACCCCATGCGCGAAGCCCACCGTTTGCCAGCAGGCCATCAGCGATGCCGTACGCGCCACCACATCCCGGAACCAAAGAACATATTTATCGGCGTCGTTCTGCCACTGCGGCCAGTGATGGGCAATGACAAAATCAGCGAGCTGGCGGACCTTTTCTGGCTCACGGCGATAGTAAAAATGTTCAAAATGGCCGAATCGCACGTGGCTTTGCGCAATACGCATCAGCATTGCGCCCTGCTCCATCGATTCGCGGGCAACCTGAGTATCGCTGGTGACAATGGATAACGCGCGTGAAGTGGGGATCCCCAGGGCATGCATCGCTTCTGAGGCGAGGCTCTCGCGGATTGTTGAGCGAAGCACTGCGCGCCCGTCGCCCATACGCGAATACGGCGTCAAGCCAGCGCCTTTCAGATGCCAGTCGACGGTTTGTCCGTTCGCGAGCTGTTGTTCGCCCAGCAAGATGCCACGTCCATCCCCAAGCTGCCCTGCCCACACACCAAACTGGTGGCCGCTATAGACCTGTGCCAGCGGGCGCATGCCGGGAAGCAGCGTTTCCCCTCCCCATACGCCCGCGCCTGCATCGGCGTGGAATAACGACGCAGGCACGCCTAGATCATTCGCCAGACTGGCGTTGTGCCAGATCAAACGGGCATTTTTCAGCGGAGTGGGATTGAGCGCGGTGTAGAAACCGGGTAATTCGTCATGCCAGTGAGCAGTAAAAGACAGGGTCATAGGTCCTCCTGTCTTAAGTGTAGAGGGTTTACCCGCACTTAAACACGGGCGAAATGAAGGGTTATCGTTGGACGAGGGACGTCACTTGCTCGGCAGTCACCGCTGACCACAAATTGCCTTGCATGGCGCTGAAGTTGAATGGCAGCATACGTCGCAAGATCTCTTCATCGTCGACGCCTGCAACAATTACGCCCTGGCAATAGGGCGTGATTTGCGCCAGAATCGCGCGCATAAAGGGTTCGAACGAAAACTCGGCAACGCGCGCATGGATAAATCCTTTATCCAGTGCAATGCGTTTAAACAATCCATCAAAGACGGCTTTGTTGGATGCAGTTCCCGCCCCAAAGTCAGCCAACACCATTGGGAAATGGATTGCCATTCTTGCGAGCACGGGATCGTCTTTTCCATTATTTAAACCGGGAAAACTCTCATTAACCGTAAACTCAAGAAATGGATAGCGTTCTAATATTGATGTGGCATTCCCGTCTGCCAAAAGATACTCAACAATAGCTGGCGATATATTTATCCATGCAATAAGGTGATGCTGAATAAAAAACAGTTTACACGCGTCCAGCAATTCCAGCTTTTCGTGAAACAGCGCTAACTCGTCTGCCGCACTGAGATGCGGGGTGACCAGTTCCGTTGGAATACGGACGTCAGTTCCCACACCAACAAAGTGAGCAAAAATTTCTAAACCTTTTAGCTCACCTGCGCAATTGCGAGCAGGAAGTAATAATAGTTCAGAGTGATAAGGATTATTCAGGGTGACAATCATTGCGCCGGCCCCGCGTTTAAGAAGATAACGAGCATCCTGGAGCAATTGCTAAAATAATTCAACTTTATTGATTTTAAAAAGATTAATTTCATTGTTTCCTTTTTATTTTTAAGATTTTTCCATCAATCTAAAATAATTTTATCCTGGTTATGGTGTAATAGCCAGTTTTAGCGAAAACAGCTAGTTATCGACATAATTAATTACATTTAGATTTAACTCAAACTGGATAACTTAAAAACGAGCGCGATTCAGATGACCGCGCCAGGAAAGAAACGGAAACCGCCCGCTATATACGTCGAGCCTGCCAGAAGTTTTTCCGCCAGTAAACATTATCCAGAGAAGATCGCATCACACCGCGACTGGTTGAGGCGTGAATAAACTGATTGTCAGTATCATAAATGCCAACATGCAGGCCACTTTCACCTGATCCCGTTTTAAAAAACACTAGATCGCCCGGCAATAAATCGCCTTTGTCTATTTGCGTACCGATCTCAGCCTGCATCCGCGTTTCGCGCGGGAGTTGCAGATCGAACTTGTCGCGGAAGGTCATCAGCACGAAGCCTGAACAATCAACGCCGCCCCGGCTCATTCCACCGTAGCGATAAGGTGCCCCGCGCCAGTGTTGCAACTGGTCGTTAAGATTAGCGATCACGGTAATAGAATCCGATAACCGCGGATTAGGGGGCGGTGCACGATGACTGCTGCATCCTGCAAGTAATAACATGCCCACAATGATTAACCAGAATCGCATTTCCAGACGAATCCTCTGCTTTTTTATCCTTTCCGTAATTTAGCCTGTGATTACGCAACCTTGCAAGAAACGCTATTCCTGAACGGTCGAAATCAGCATTCGGTGCCCTTCAATATCCAGACGACGAAAAGGCATACCGTAAGCCTGAGCAAGATTTGGTGGCGTCAGTACGCTGTCGCGCGCGCCGCTGGCGATCATGGCCCCGCGCGCCAAAAGCCATACCCGGTGGGGCGTGGCGCAGCGTGTGGTTTAAATCGTGACTGCTCATCACAACGGCGATGCCTTTGCCGGAAAGCAGGCTTAATAGCTTGTCGAGCGCGGCCTGCTGAGCCACATCCAGACCGCTCGTCGGCTCATCCAGTAACATCACGCTCCCGTGAGGATTTCCCGCAGGATGGATTTGCAGGATCGCAGCGGCCAGGCGCACACGCTGCCACTCACCGCCGGAGAGTTGGTTGGCGTTGCGCGCGAGTTTATCTTCCAGCCCCAGCGCGCGAGTGACATCCTCAAGCAGCGCGGAATGGGTTTTATCATGCTGATGCAGGGCCAGATAGTGCCAGACAGGCATGGCAAAGGGCGGCATCTGCTGCTGGATTAGGTAGCTGCGCCGGTGAGCCAGCGAGACGGGAGACCATTCGCGAAGAGAATGCCCCAGCAACGTGATTTCCCCCTCACCCATCGTCAGCCCAGCCATACGGGCCAGCAACGTACTTTTCCCGGCCCCGTTGGGGCCGACAAGATGCACGATCTCACCCGGATGAACCTCAGCGTTGACCGGTTCCAGCCTTCCCTTCTGCGCCACGCCCGTCAACTGCATCAGCATGGTCATTACTTCGCCAGTGCCAGTTTGATCGATTCCATCACAATAGGGTCTTCGGGTGTCATATCCGGAGAAAAACGTTGTACAACCTGTCCGTCACGGCCAACCAGGAATTTCTCGAAATTCCACAAAATATCATCCGGATACAGAGGCGCACGTCCTTTGCTCGCCATGCGCTCATAGAATCCGCTTTGTTCTGGCGCAACGGCCGTTGGGGGCTGCAGCGATCAGCTTTTGGTAAAGCGGATGGCGATTTTCACCGTTCACATCAATTTTGCTGAACATGGGGAACGTGACGCCATAGGTGGTACTGCAAAACGTTTTGATCTCCTCTTCACTACCCGGTTCCTGACCCAGAAACTGATTACACGGGAAACCAAGAACCACCAGGCCATCCTTCTCCCAGGCTTTTTGAATGTTTTCAAGCTGTTCATACTGCGGCGTCAAACCGCATTTCGACGCGACGTTCACGATCAACAACACTTTACCTTTGTAGCTTTCGAGCGTTGTTTTCTCGCCATCAATGGTCGTGACTTCGGTATTCAGAATATCGTACTGCATAGCGTCCCCTTAGTTTGTTTACCCTGTCGGATCTCACGTCCGGCCTTTAATAGTAGACAGATAAAGCAATTAAATACCAAATATTAGTCTAAACAATAATTTATCATGAAATCAGTGAATTACAAAAATGACTACCGGCAAAGAGCGGCCAGGACAGGACATGCTGTGATAAGCAGACCCGCAGCGGCAATACGCATCGCTCCAAAGCGGATAATCAATGCTGGTAAAAAACGCCTGCGCCGGTGCCGACCATAAAAGCAGCTTTACGGCCTTGTTTTGCGCCAGTGAACATAACGGCAAGATACACGTTGCCCATCCCCAGAACAAAATGGTGATGGGCAACGTGGCGAGAGAATTGTCATGCGCAATTGCATTACCCACAATTGCGCCTGTAGCATAAAAACTGCGGCGTTAGCACCGGCGAGAGCCTGTGCGGACGACGGGAGGAAGAGATTATTTTTCTGGTCTGCAACGGGCAGGAAGCGTTATGTGGACATGTGATTAATTATCCTGATTCATGGTAAGCACTATCCGGAAGCGCGCCTGCCCCCTCTTCAGTCTGTCGAGGGCCTCGTTTGCACGCTCAAAGGGCATCTGTTCTATGACGGGCAAAGTCTGAAAAAGATGGCTGAACCTCAGCGCTCGCTCGGTTTGTGCCGGTGTGCTGACGAAGGATCCTGTCAGGGTACGTTCAGCGCCGATCATCATACCCGGCATGACCTGCAGTGGTGTTCGCCCGGCACCCAGCAGGATCGCTTTTCCCCGCGTTGCCAGGGCGGGCAGCAAGGCTGCGACCGTTTCTGAATCCGGCGCCGTAGCCACAATAAAATCGACACCACCGTCATTTTTCAGGCGCTCTAAACCGTTTTCCTTAAATGTATCGATGTAGTGATGCGCACCCAGCTCAAAGGCCACTCGTTCTTTATCACTCCCCCGTGCAACTACCGTAACCTCAAAACCCATTTTACGGGCGTACTGAACGGCCATATGACCAAGTCCCCCCATCCCGAGAACCGCCACTCGGTCGCCTGCCCTGGCACCTGAATTACGCAGCGCGTTGAAGGTAGCGGTACCGGCGCAAAGGATCGGTGCGGCATGCACAGAAGAAAGCGCTGATGGAATGGCTATCAGCGCGGTATGTCGCATGACAACGTACTCTGCGTAGCCGCCATCGCAGCTCAGACCCGGCGTCAGCTGATTTTCACAGAGATGAAAAAGCCCGTTGCGGCATGGGTTACAGTATTGGCAGTACCCCCCCAGACGCCCGACGCCTACACGCTGACCGGTTTGCCAGATACCCCGCACCCGGTCTCCTTTCCGGGCGATATGTCCGACAATCTCATGTCCCGGTATACGGCCTGGTTGGCCCTCCTGCGGCGCTTTTTCTGCGTCCCGGAGATCGGCACCGCATACCCCGCATGCTTCAATTTTAATGAGTACATCATCCGGACCGGGAGCAGGTATCGGCCGCTCTGTCATTTCCAGCACACCGGGGGCAACGATCTGCATAGCACGATATTTTTTATTCATAAATTGCACCAGTAAAAATGGGGATTATCAGATTGCAGGCGCGACGAGAAAACGAGATACCCTGTTACAGGCGGTGACGGTTGCAACGGCTTCCACGGTCTCATTTCCACCTAACAGATTTTTCAGCGCGTCGCTAACGTTCTTCTCGACCACGACGTTGCGGGTGGACTGGTCCGTAAGATGAATCAGCAGCGTCTCAGTGTGGGGATGTCATTTCTTTCTATTGAGCAGAATAATCCAGCCGCGTCAGCTCAGTGTTAAGTCACCTTCGATCAGCATATTCTGGGCCAGTAACCACCGGTTCATGGAGATGTTAATCACCCGCTGATGGATCCCTTCAAACTGATGCACTGTGCCGTCACCGCTGACGTAAATGACATACTGAAGCCTGCCGGAATCCGCCTTTGCAGGCCTGTCGCCGGTTGCCGGTATACCTTTCGGAAGATGCCCGTCAGTGTGTATTTCAAGATGTTTGAGCGCGATACCGCAAGCCCTGACTTCCTGAATAAAGGCGGCCATCATGCAGGCATTAAACGCAGCGAGCATCAGCTCCTGGGGGTCAGGAGCCAGCCCTTCGCCACCCAACGAAATCGGTTCATCGGAATCGATAACATGACTTTGCATGACTGGTGTGGCGTTGTCTGCGGAAAAGGACTGGCAGAGCGTCCGGCTGGCCATGCTCCCCCGCCACGTAGTGACAAGGTCGTAATGCGCGGTCTGGATTTGCATAATCACTCCAGTGCCGCACGCGAGCCAGCACGTGCGGCATACTCATCAGGCGTTACGGCCGGCCATCACACCGCCATCGATATCCCAGATAGCGCCGGTGACCCAGCCCGTCTTATCAGAAAGCAGGAAAGCAACGGTTTCCGCGATATCGACCGGGGTACCCACGCGTCCGATCGGATGGAAACTGTCAAAGCTGTTCATCACATCCTTCACGTCGTCTTTCGGAATGAAACCTTCGTAAATTGGCGTGTGAACGACGGCCGGAGAAACCGCATTCACGCGGATCCCTTTCTCACCCAGCTCAATGGCCAGGTTTTTGGTCAGCGCATGCAGACCGGCTTTAGCCATTGAGTAAGCTGATGACGGTGTGGCACCGATGGCCTGTTGTGCCCACATGGAGCCGATATTCACGATAGAGCCTTTAATACCGCCCTCGACCATATTGCGCACCACGTCACGGGTAATAAAGAACGTGGCGCGGTTAATATTCATATACATGTCATAGTCTGACGTTTCATGTTCGGTGAAGGGTTTCGGGAAGAATACGCCAGCCGCATTGACCAGCAGGCTGATATCTTTGTGTTCGGCGTTAATGATATCCACCACGTGCTGCATACCTTCTTCTTTCATCAGGTTGGCAACGATGATCGAAACCTGACCGTCTGCAGCCAGCGCCTGGCGGGCCTGCTCAGCTTTGTCCTGACGATGACCAACAAGCACAACGCTGCCGCCGTTTTTCACGACCAGCTTCGCCGTTTCGAAGCCCATACCGCTTGTACCGCCGACCACTAACAGTTTTTTTACCGGCAAAAGATGCGTTCATCGCTACCCTCTTTATATTCATCTGAGTGAGATTGATGAAAAGCCGCGCTCCTCATCGTGTGAAGCCAGAATGCCACCCTGAAGGTTGGTTGACGACTGAGAAGAAATTGCGACACAGGAAAGAAAATCTTTCTCGCTAGCGTATACTGAGACAAATAACGGATCAGGACGACGACAATGCGATCGCTAAACCGACTTAAATGGCTACACGCTTTTGAAGCCACCGCCAGGCACGGCAGCTTTACCGGCGCGGCACAGGAGCTGGCGTTACGCCCGCAGCAGTAGGCCAGCTGGTACGCTCGCTGGAAGACTGGGTCGGGCACCCGCTTCTTCACCGTACCCGCTCAGGAAAAGAGCGGCTGACGCTGGTTGATGAAGCGCAGGAGGCGCTGCAGGACATCACGCAGGGGCTCGACAAACTTGAAACCGGATTAAACAAGCTTCGTGGCCGCCGTTCGCGCTCGGTAGTGGTCGTAACGGCGTCGCAGGTGCTGATGATGAACTGGCTGATGGATCGCCTGAACCGTTTTTCGGAAACGCACGAAAATATCGATCTGCGGCTTAACGTCACGGAAAAGCTGATGGACGTGTCGCACGGCGAGGCGGATATCGGTATTCGCTGCGGACAGGGCGACTGGCCTGGCGTGAATAAAACCTGGCTGATGGATGAAGAGGCGGTGCTGGTCTGCAGTCCACGCCTGGTACCACCAGAGAAAATGGCCTGCAGCGAATGGCTCGCCACGCAAAAACTCATTCACGATGACACGCCGCATCCCGGGGCGGATTTTCCGTCATGGGATGATGTACTGATGGCGGTTGGTGCACCCGAAGCGCTGGAAAGCGGGCTGCATATTAACTCCGCCTCAGCAGTGATCCTGTCGGCCCTGAGCGGCAGAGGCGTGGCTATTGTCCGGTACGCTCTGGTGACGAAGCTTATCGAAACCGGGCAGCTGGTCCAACTGCATCCCGACCATCGCTGGCCACTCAAATGGTCCTATTATCTTGTCACTCCACAGCAGAATGTCATGCGTCATGAAGTAAAGGTATTCCACAACTGGCTTCTTCAGGACGTCGTCTCAGATCGTTCATAAACTGCCCCCTCAGGCATTACGCTGCCCCGGTAATCACGCCGGGCGCGTAATGCTTATTCCACGACAAATCACGACATAGAATTTCTACTCTGCTTTGCAAGATTATCTGATTTGTTGAATTACTCTGGCTTTTTCATAATCTTCCTCAACGAAAGGGAATACACACCGGATCTTTAAACGGGTGCATTGCCTCAACCCTGAGAAAAGGAGAGCAAGATGGCTTATCTGCAAATCACCCTGGATATCAGTAATGAAAACCGTACGGCAGCAGCAGGGGTATACCAGAAATACAAAACCCCGTTTCTGACCACCATCGAGGGTGCCACCTCTAAAGAACTGCTTATCCGTGACGAAGACGTCCAGGTGCTGCACGGTTTTAATACCGTCGCGCAGGCACAGGCATATCTCAACAGCCAACTATTCATACAGGACGTCGTTGCCGGATTAACACCTTATTTAAACAGCGCGCCTGACGTGCATATTTTTGACGTCATGTAATGACTTTTCTGAGACAAACACTCACCGGAGTTTTCAATGTTCTTAAACTGGAATGAATATCGCAGTGGTCTGCTCGCCACTGTTGGCAAATTTGCCAAACTGCAGCCTGAATTTATGAAAGGCTTGCAGCAGATGGACAAAGGGGCGTCAGAAAACAAGCATCTCGATCCCAAAACCCATGAGCTGATTGCACTGGCAGTGGCCGTAACCACCCGCTGCGACGGCTGCCTGGCCGTGCATGTAGACGCTGCGGTTAAGCACGGTGCCACGCGTGAAGAGATCGCCGAAGCGCTGGCCGTTGCCATTAGCCTGAACACCGGCGCAGCGCTGACGTATACCGCGCGTGCTCTGGATGTGTACGATAATTTGCCAAACAAATAGGCCTGCAGACGGCCCCCTGTGGGCCGTCATATCACTGATTATGACATTATTGAATTCTGATTTTTCGCAGCGTGCGATCGTCACCCCGGATGATTATCAGTGGGTACCTTCTCCTCAGCCCGGCGTTGAGCGCGTGATGCTTGACCGCATTGGTCACGAGCAGGCTCGCGCAACCAGCCTTGTCAGATATGCGCCCGGGTCCGAATTTCCCGAACACAGCCATCCCGGCGGAGAGGAAATTCTGGTGCTCGACGGGACTTTTACCGAGAACGGAATCGATCATCCTGCTGGCTGGTACCTGCGCAGTCCGGACGGTTCTTCTCATCACCCCTCCAGCCGCGACGGCACAACCATTTTCGTCAAGCTGCGCCAGATGTCTGCCGATGAACGCCAGCCGGTCAGGATAAACACGAAGGAGGCAGCCAACTGGCACGGTCAGCCGCACAGACAAATCTGCCCCTTATTCTCCGGTACTTCAGAAACCGTTCTGCTTCAGAAGCTTGCCCCGGGCGAGCCGGTCTTCTGTGCACCACGTGTTGGCGGAGCAGAACTCTTTCTTCTGAAAGGGCAACTCGTGGTGCAGGAAGATTGCTATGAGGCAGGAAGCTGGCTGCGCTTTCCGCCGGGTGATATGCCTGCTCTTATGGCTACCGCTTCTGGTGCACTTTTTTATCTGAAAACGGGACATCTCAGCCCGACAACCCTGACCGGAGCGACATGATGAAACAGCGCGTTGTTATCATTGGTGCGGGCATAAGCGGCCTTTATGCCGCCACGCTGCTTGAAAAAGCGGGTGTGGACTATGTGATTCTTGAGGCTCGTGACAGAACGGGCGGACGCGTGCTGTCAGGCCTGGAATTGGCGGGGACCTCCGCGGGCCTCCATGTAGATATGGGGGGCCGCGTGGTTCTGGCCTGATATTCAACCGGACTTCGCGCACCTGATCGAGCGGCTGAATCTTCCGGTAATAGCGCATGGCCGCCCGGGTGACATGCTCTACGAACGCCAGCTGAATTCGCCCCCCGAACGCTATCCAGCATGGGAGAGCTCCCCAGCGTCTTTCAGGCTGAAGGGAGGAATGCAGGCGCTGACGGCGGCGCTCAAAAGTCAGATCCCGGTTGAGAGGATTAAAACAGGCCATCAGGTGATAGCTGTTTCCCGGGTCGGCAAGCAAGTGCAGGTCCATACCCGGTCCGAAGGCAGTAAAAAAGCCGTGTTTTCCGGGGAGCATGTCTTCCTCGCTTTGCCTCCTGCCCTGGCAGCTAAAATAGATTTCAAACCGGCGATGCCGGAACAGGTGCTTTCAAACTGGCGGAAAACCCCGACGTGGATGGCCCCCCATGCGAAATATGTCGCTGTTTATAAAACGGACTTACTGCATGCACGACAACTTTCAGGGAATGCAGGAAGCCGCGTTGGGCCAATGGTTGAGATCCACGACGTTTCCGAGCCAGATTCGGATAAAACGGCGATTTTCGGTTTTATTGGCGTACCGGCAAAATCGAGATGGACGGTCAGCGAAGCGGTGCTCAAAGGCCTTTGCCGGGAGCAGCTCGTACGCTTATTTGGACAGGACGCGGCAGAACCAGAAGCTGAGTATATAAAAGACTGGGCGGCCGATCCGTATACTGCAACGGAATCTGATCTCCTTCAGGACGTCGGGCACGCAATGTCTGAGCAACTTCCTGCCAGGGGAGAATGGTCTCGCGAGATGACGGGCATCGCCAGTGAATGGTCGCCGCAGTTCTCGGGTTATCTGGCAGGTGCAATTGACTCCGCGTCAAGGGGTGTTCAGCGCTGGCTACATCAGAAATAATCCCGCGAAAATGGTTTGCAGCCTTTCGAGCCGGAGATGGGTTATTAAAAAAATGGCTATCGGGTTCGATACTACGTCAGCTGTTAAAAGCAGCTGGCTTCTGAAATGTCTGTTTCTGGCACCTGCGGATATCTTCGCGACCAGGTCCGCAGTGAGCAAAAAGCGGACGTCTGCATGGGGTACGCAGACGTCCGGATAATGATACGAAATGGGCTGATTACTTAACCCGGTTCCCGTCTTCATCAATCACTTTTTCACCGTCCTCTTTGGTGAACGTGCCTTTCTGACCTTCAGGTAGAATATTCAGCACAATTTCTGAGGGGCGACAAAGACGCGTACCAAGCGGCGTCACTACAATCGGTCGATTAATCAGGATCGGATGCTTAAGCATAAAATCGATCAACTGTTCATCAGAAAATGTATCTTCATCCAGACCCAACTGCTCATAAGGTTCAACGTTCTTACGCAACAACGCGCGCACCGTCATTCCCATATCTGAGATGAGTTTAATCAGCTCGTCGCGGGTCGGTGGCGTATCGAGATAGTAAATAATGGTCGGTTCGTTACCGCTGTTACGGATCATCTCCAGCGTGTTGCGCGAGGTGCCGCAGGCCGGGTTGTGGTAGAGAGTAATATTGCTCATATCAGTATCTCATTACAAAGTGACAGAGAGCCGCCACGTCAGCGCGGCCAGTGTGACAAACAGCACGGGTAGGGTCATGATAATCCCGGTGCGGAAGTAATATCCCCAGGTGATGGTCATGTTTTTCTGAGCCAGCACGTGAAGCCACAGCAGAGTGGCCAGACTGCCAATCGGGGTGATTTTTGGGCCTAAATCGCAACCAATCACATTGGCATAAATCATCCCCTCTTTGACGATGCCGGTCGCAGCACTCCCGTCAATCGACAGTGCGCCAATCAGCACCGTCGGCATGTTGTTCATCACCGACGACATAAACGCCGTCAGGAAGCCGGTGCCAAACGTGGCAGCCCATAGACCTCTCTCTGCCAGCCTATTAAGCACGTCAGAAAGAGACTCAGTGAGTCCGGCATTGCGCAGGCCGTAGACGACCAGGTACATCCCCAGCGAGAAAATAACGATCTGCCAGGGCGCACCGCGCAGCACTTTCCCGGTATTAATGGCATGGCCTCTCTTTGCCACCACGAACAGCACGGCTGCGCCAGCTGCCGCTATCGCACTGACGGGGATCCCCAGCGGCTCCAGAACAAAGAACCCGAGCAGCAGGAGCAGCAGAACAATCCAGCCGGCTCTGAACGTCGCCGGATCTTTAATCGCACTGGCAGGCACTTTCAGCAATGAAACATCATATGTCGCCGGAATATCCCGACGGAAGAAGAGATGCAGCATGAGCAGCGTGGCGGCAATGGCTGCCAGATTCACGGGGACCATCACGGAGGCGTACCGCGTAAAGCTCAGGCCAAAGAAATCCGCCGAGACAATATTCACCAGGTTAGAGACGATGAGCGGCAGACTGGCGGTATCGGCAATGAATCCCGCAGCCATGACAAAGGCCAGCGTCGTGCTCTGGCTGAACCCCAGCGCCAGCAGCATCGCAATCACAATTGGCGTCAGGATCAGCGCTGCACCGTCGTTAGCAAAGAGCGCAGCAACAGCGGCACCGAGCAGAATTATCCAGGTAAACAGCAGGCGTCCACGTCCGTTACCCCAGTGGGCGATATGCAGCGCGGCCCATTCAAAGAAACCGGACTCATCGAGCAGCAGGCTGATGATGATCACCGCAATGAATGCCGCTGTCGCATTCCAGACGATATTCCAGACCACGGGGATATCACCCATGTGGATGACCCCGGTTCCCAGCGCCAGTAAGGCCCCGATACTTGCACTCCAGCCAATATTGAGGCCTCCTGGCTGCCAAATGACCAGAACCAGCGTCAGTAAAAAGATACTCCCTGCCAGTAACATTTCAGACTCCAATATATATGTTTATATGTATGTGATTAAATCTGTCAACAGGAACTACAGGCAGATTTTTCCAGCCATTTACGGACATCTTCGCGCAGGCACTGCCATGACGTCGTAATCGTCTCAGCCGCCCATGCCGGCATGTGGGGTGACAGACGATAATAGACCCATTTGCCTTCCCGACGGTCCAGCACCAGTTCAGCCCCGCGCAGGATAGCCATGTGGCGAGAAATCTTGGGCTGCGATTCGGAGGTGGCCGCGCAGATATCGCACACACACAGTTCGCCGGACTCACGGAGAAGCATGATAATGGCGAGGCGGGTTTCATCCGACAGAATTTTAAAAAGCTGAACAGGCTTTAGCATTTATCACTCCATTCCTTTAGAATATACATATGCTATATCATATGTATTGAATTTAAAAATCATAAAAACCGCCCGGAGTAGAAAAATGGAAGAGTTCCCTGCCCTGAACACGGATTGCTTTGATCGGCAAATTGCTGAACGCCTGCCTTTACAGGAACCGCCGCGCATTCTGATTCTGTATGGCTCGGTAAGAGAGCGTTCTTACAGTCGTTTTGCAGCAGAAGAAGCGGGTCGCCTGCTGACGGCGATGGGAGCTGAGGTGAAATTTTTTAACCCTTCCGGTTTACCCCTGCCGGATGATGCTCCGGATACGCACCCAAAAGTCATCGCGCTGCGCGAGCTGGTCAGATGGTGCGACGGGATGGTGTGGAGCTCCCCTGAGCGGCACGGGGCAATGAGCGCAGTGATGAAGGCGCAGATAGACTGGATACCCTTAAGCGAAGGTGCCGTTCGTCCTTCGCAGGGCAAAACCCTTGCGGTGATGCAGGTCTGTGGCGGCTCTCAGTCCTTCAATGCCGTGAACCAGATGCGCATTCTGGGTAGGTGGATGCGGATGTTCACTATACCTAATCAGTCTTCAGTGGCCAAAGCCTGGCAGGAATTCGATGAGAATGGACGAATGAAACCCTCACCCTGGTATGATCGTATCGTCGATGTCGCCGAGGAGCTGTTTAAAATCACGCTACTGCTTAAGGGACAAAGCGGTTATCTGGCCGATCGCTACAGTGAAAGAAAGGAAAGCCATCAGGAACTGTCATCCCGTGTTAATCAGGAAAAAATATAGCGGTCCTCTCTTGATAACTTCAAACCGAGTTCAGTTAACAAGGTCCTCTGTTGGCACAGCGAGGACCAGGATATCCTGCAGCACTCATCGCTCCTAAGAAGATCAGCCTATAGTGTGGTACCGCGAGCGGGAGCATTTCACGCTTCATCTGCCAGTGTTGCTGTATGTCTTGTCCGCGAAGTACAGCATCCCTTTCCTCTTTCGGTATTCTACTCATCCAGAATATGCATCAGCGACTCGCTGTCTTTACGCGGCGCGTTCTCATCGAATAATGACGAAAAAACAAATTCACGACCTCAATCGTGTTCGAGGACGCTCGAATACCAAACCTGATATATACACGTTGCACCATTCACCTCTTCAGGATTATTTATGATGTGCATACGCGTTTTTTGTTTATTGTCTGTGTTCCTTTACGGGATACACGTGCAGGCATCGCCAGGCTTTCGTCAGATAACGTTATCAGACCCGACGCGTGACAATCTCAATGTGGCTGTGTGGTATCCAACGGCTTCTGAGGGAAAAGCAGTTGATGTGGGCAGTAATCCCGCTTTTGTTGGTGTGACGGTGATCCCCGATGCGCCGCCATTGCCTGGCGTTCACCCTCTCCTGGTTATTTCACACGGATACCACGGAAACTGGCGGAATCTCTCCTGGATTGCTACGGCGATGGCTGCAGAGGGGTATATTGTTGCCGCCCCGGATCATCCAGGCACGACGACGTTTGATCAGAATCCGAGAGAGGCTAAAAAGTTGTGGCGACGTCCGCAGGATATTTCTCGGGTTATTGATTTCGTCATAGCGTCCCCTACTCTGTTCGGGGCAACGGACAAGGGCCGTATTGCCGCTTTAGGGCATTCTCTTGGCGGGTGGACAGTCATGTCGCTAGCGGGGTGCGCGATTTCAGCCTTCTTTGTTCATCCGTGATTGTCAAAACCATTCCAGACGGGGCGACTGCCGGTTAATAGAAAAACTTGGCATCAATGACACGCTTTCCCTGGAAAAAATATCCGCAAATCACCGTGATGCACGAATCCGGGCTGTCGTCTCTCTTGATACAGGATTAGCCCCTGGTTTTACGCCTCAGAGTCTGAATGCTATTAACATTCCAGTCCTGATTTTAGCGGCACAGGCGGACGGACCGGGAGAATTACCCGCGGATCAGGAGTCTGGATACATTGCTGCCGAAATGAATCCCGACTGGAGGCAATACGAGAGGGTTGAAGGCGCGACACATTTCAGTTTCATGCAGCTTTGTAAACCTGGCGCTGAAATTCTGCTAAACGAAGACTCACCTGGCGACGATATTGTTTGCCAGGATGGCCCCCGAGCAAAGCGAGTGGCTATTCATCAACGCCTGATTCGTAAAATCAGTGCATTTCTGAATTCCTCGCTTGATTACCCTGCATCTTCTGCCGGAACAAGGTAGGTGACACGCCGGAAATTCGCAGAAACTCACGGTTAAAATTGGATTTGGTGGTGAATCCAGACTCCAGCATGATATCCGTCACGGGCAACGGGGTGTTTGACAGCAGTTCCTTTGCCCGGTCAATTCTGAAGCCATTGATCCACTGCGATACATTGCACTGACTCACTGAATTCACTGCACCTGAAAGGTGTCGAGCTGGTATGCCGGTTTTTCTGGCCAGGATACTCAGTGTGAGGTCGGGATTAAGATAAATTTGTGTTCACGAACGTGATTCTCGAGTCTGCGATAAATCCCCTCAAACTCTCCCGCGGGCACCACAACACACTCGGGAGGCGTTTCTTCACGGTGATCATTTCCTGATACCGTTGTCCGTCCCGCACTGACAATGGCCGCGGCGATGAGAGGAAGCAGTATCATCTGGAAAATGACAACCATATCCGGGGCTTGTTTCCCACCGCTGATGCTGAAGTCAAGCGTAACCGCAAGGTCTGTCAGTGCAGATAGACACAGAAAGCAGCCTGCGAAAAATGCCATTTTTACAGTATGTGTTGACTCTGCCAGTCGACTCAGCGTGAAGCTACGCTCTCCCTGCCATGCAAGACGAATGAGGCCACATCCGTATCCTGTAAACAGGATGAAGAGGATGAAATCCGTCGCAACCGGCCAAAACATCCGGGTAACTAATGCAATGGCTGGGGGTAAAGTGAGCAATAATGCGCGACGCTGCATATTAGCATCTGTCATCGTGATAAAACTGTGCCATGCGAGCGGGGGCAGAAGTATTGCTAAGACGGATTGAATATTCCTGAGCATGGGCTGAATCGTATTCCCAGCGCAGCGTACCTAGCGTTAGCAGGACGGTGCAGGCGATGAGAAAACGCAGCGTCCCACTGTGGCGATTTTTTTCGGGGAATAGCGCCATGACGATTAAAACCAATAGCGCAAACAGAGTAATAACAGGAAAGGGAACAGAAAACATAACCGCAGAACCCTCATAAATATTTACGAGGAATAGTTGCACAGATGAAGGCAACCTGTCTTCTTAAACACAACAAAACAGTCTAACAATCCGTTAAGACACGATTTATCTCAACGCGACTCCCCCTCCCCTTTTTACCGTATCGTCTGGCCCTCGTGCTTAAGGGACAGCGGCCTGAGCCCGTTAATTAATACATCGTGGTATGAATCGTACCCCGTTGTGATACCCCTTGCGAACTTCCGCTCCTCACTCAGAGCAGACTGTATTCTGTCGCAGTCTGCTCCGTGCCAGAAGCGGAAATTGGCTTTACGAGCCGCCCTGCATACGGCGCTCATTTCGAGCTCATTTCTAAGAATCAAAGCGCCAGCCAGCGGCAGTTGACAGCGTCACAAACGGACCCGCCAGCGTCATATTGTGATGACCTATGATCTCTTTTGCTGACAAGTGTCCATTATCCATCGTTGTATGCGCATCAGAAATCAGTACGGTTCTGAATCCCAGTTCCGGTGCTGCGCGGCAGGTGGAGTCCACACAAAACTCAGTTTTCATCCCGGCAATAACCAGTTGCGTTATACCGCGTTTGATAAGTTGATGCCGCAGGTCGGTATCCCGAAAACAATTGGGATACTTTTTAATAAACACGATATCCCGCTGAGCGTTCACGTTTAGTTCAGACAGGAGTTGTGTTAACGGACTTTGCTCGGAGAATGGGGAATCATCAGGTCCGGTGTGGCGGGCAAAAAATACGGGCACATGAGCCTGCCTCGCTTTAGCAATCAGCTCGCAAACATTAGACAGAACGGCTTCTGCTGAATGTGGAGAGGCCGGGCCGCGGAAAAGACCTTCCTGCATATCAATGATTAACAGTGCGCTTTCAGGTAATGACATCAAATTTCTCCATTCAAATTATCATGAACGGAGAACAGGTCCCCGTCCGGTTTGGCGGGGAGCGTAGCGCTGTTTTGTCAGGTGCCGGTCACAGATACGCTCACGCCGCCGCAGAAAGCGGTGGTTGCACGTGTCGTGGTAGCAGGGACTGACATACGCATTTTATGACCTAGATTGTTTTTATCTGGAATCAAAATTAGCACACCTCCCGATAAAAAACCTTTTAAATTATACAGCTGTACACGGCCGAATACTGGCTTCGCACCCTTAAGATGGTGCATGAAAATGCACCGAGGGTTTAGCGCCCGGCCTTTAAGAGTAGCCAGATAAATACAGGTGCGCCCAGCGTCGCCGTCACGACGCCGATGGGCAACTCCGCTGCGGTCAGTGCAAGACGGGCAATAATGTCGGCGATGAGCAGCGTTGCGGCACCGGCAACAGCGGATGCGGGTAATAATGTACGGTGGTCGGTCATTCCGCCGAGGCGCAGCATATGCGGGATGACAAGGCCGATAAATCCAATCGCCCCCGCCAGGGCAACGCTTACGCCGACCATCCAGCCGAGTGCGATGACCAGTATTTTGCGCCATAAGTCGATCGACAGGCCCAGTTGACGGGCCGAGGTTTCGCCTAAGGCCAGCATGTTCAATGGCGCTGACTGACATGATGCCCAGACAATAATGGGCAACAGCAGCAGCATTAACCAGCCCTGACGCCAGTCTACGCCACCAAACCCTCCCATCATCCAGTACATCAGTTGGCGCAGATCAAACGATGTTGAGAAATACACCGCCCATGTCATCAGGGCGCTACAAATAATCCCCAGCGCGACGCCGGCCAGTAACAATCGGCTGGTCGACAGATTTCGTCTGGCAAAACGAAGCAAAATCACCGTGATCAGCAATGCCCCGGCGATAGCGCTGATGCTGACGATCCAGCCTGACAGCGCCCCTGCGCCAAGCATCACTGCCGCGATAAGCCCGACGCCTGCGCCATTCGAGACCCCAAGCAATCCCGGCTCTGCCAGTGGGTTCTCAAACAAAGCCTGCATCATCGTCCCGCACAAGGCCAGCGCGGCACCTACCAGTATCACCGCCACTGTGCGCGGCAAACGAATTTGCCAGACAAAAAGTTGGCCCTGCTCGCTCATCCAGTTTTCTGGCCCAATCCACTGGTCGCCCGCACAAAGGCTGACCGTCATAGCCACGACGAGTAATGCCAGGAGCACGAGTAACCCGCGCAGATCGGAGCGATGTTGACGAGAGGCATAATCATGCATGGGTATTGTTTTCATGTGGGAGATGTCATTGATTTTACGGCGGGTACGCGGGAGAGCAAAGAAAAAAGGCCGCATCAGCGGCCTTTTTAGGTAGTTCAATTACTCTGCTTTAGGCGTTGCGTTTTCGACACGGCTTTTTAACTTCTGTCCGGGTCTGAAGGTCACCACGCGGCGGGCTGTAATGGGAATATCTTCCCCCGTCTTCGGGTTACGGCCCGGACGTTGGTTTTTGTCTCGCAAATCAAAATTGCCGAAACCGGACAGTTTAACCTGCTCACCGTTTTCCAGAGCACGACGGATCTCTTCGAAAAACAGCTCTACCAGTTCTTTGGCATCCCGTTTGCTAAGCCCAAGCTTATCAAACAGATATTCTGACATTTCAGCTTTTGTAAGCGCCATAGGTTCAATCCCTCAATGATGCCTGGAATCGCTCTTTTAATGCCTCTACACATTTGGCGACGGTAGCGGCAATCTCCTCTTCTTCGAGTGTACGGCTGGTATCCTGAAGGATAAGGCTAATAGCGAGGCTCTTAAAACCTTCTGCTACGCCCTTGCCGCGGTACACGTCAAATAAGTTTACGCCAACTACCTGATTTACGCCAACTTTCTTACATTCGGCCAAAATATCTGCTGCGGGCACGTTTTCAGCCACCACAACGGCGATATCACGACGGTTCGCCGGGAAGCGAGAAACGTCCTGAGCCTGAGGAATGACGCGGTCTGCGACCTTGTTCCACTCCAGCTCGAACACCATAGTGCGGCCGTTCAGATCCAGTTTGCGTTCCAGCTCAGGGTGAACAACACCAATGAAACCAATGCGTTCACCTTGTAAATAAATGGCAGCACTTTGGCCCGGATGCAAGCCCTGGCAGGCTTCAGCACGGAATTCAATTTCAGATAATTTACCGGTCAGATCGAGAACGGACTCCAGATCGCCTTTCACATCGTAAAAATCAACGCTGTTTTTCGTCAGATCCCAATGCTCTTCGTAGCGATTGCCGCAGATAGCACCTGCCAGCATCAGATCCTGGCGAATCCCGAGATTAGCCTGCGTATCAGGAACAAAACGCAGACCGGTTTCGAAGATACGGACACGGCTCTGCTGACGGTTCTGATTATAAACGATAGTACCGAGCAGACCGGTCAACAGGGAAAGTCGCATCGCAGACATTTCGCTGGAGATCGGATTTGGCAGAATCAGGGCTTCATGACCCGGATGCACCAGCTGCTGCAGTTTGGGATCAACGAAGCTATAGGTAATCACTTCCTGATAGCCTTTGTCGTTAAGCATGGTTTTCACACGCTTCAACGACAGATCGGCTTCTCGGTGAGTCCCCATGATCAAACCTGCTTGCACTGGCTCATCGGGAATATTGTTGTAGCCGTATACACGCGCCACTTCTTCTACCAGATCTTCTTCGATTGAAATATCGAAACGCCAGCTCGGCGCAATGGCCTGCCACTGATCCTGACCTTCTGTGACGTCACAGCCCAGGCGACGCAGAATGTCGCTGACCTGCGCATCGGCAATATGATGACCAATCAGGCGATCCAGTTTACTGCGACGCAGCGTGATGGTTGCGCATTTTGGCAGCATTGCTTCGTTGGTCACATCGATGACCGGACCTGCTTCACCGCCGCAGATGTCGATCAGCAGGCGCGTTGCACGCTCCATCGCTTTGTACTGCAGAGCCGGATCAACACCGCGTTCATAACGGTGAGAGGCATCGGTATGCAAACCATGACGACGCGCGCGACCGGTGATAGACAGCGGGCTGAAGAATGCGCATTCCAGCAGCACATTCTGGGTTTCGTCATTTACGCCCGAATGTTCACCACCAAAGATGCCGCCCATTGCCAGCGCTTTGTTGTGATCGGCAATAACCAGAGTGTCTGCGCTGAGCTTCGCTTCGCTACCGTCGAGCAGAACCAGAGTTTCCCCCTCTTCCGCCATACGCACCACAATCCCGCCTTCGATACGATCTTTATCGAAAGCATGCATCGGCTGGCCCAGTTCGAGCAGCACGAAGTTGGTGACGTCAACAACCGCGTCGATTGAACGGATGCCACAGCGACGCAGCTTCTCTTTCATCCACAGCGGTGTAGGCGCTTTAACGTTGATGCCTTTCACTACGCGGCCCAGGTAACGCGGACACGCATCAGCGGCCTCAACCTGAATCGGCAGCGTGTCGGCAATGGTTGCCGCTACAGGCGCAATCTCTGGCGTGTTCAGCTCGGTTTGATTTATCACGGCCACATCGCGGGCCACGCCGATAATACCTAAGCAGTCGGCACGGTTCGGGGTGACGCTGATTTCAATCGTGTTGTCATCAAGCTTGAGGTACTCGCGAATATCGGTGCCAATCGGTGCATCGACAGGAAGTTCGATGATGCCGTTATGGTCGTCGGAAATCCCGAGTTCAGAGAAGGAGCACAGCATCCCCTCTGATGGCTCGCCACGCAGTTTGGCGGCTTTGATTTTGAAATCGCCCGGCAGAACCGCGCCCACAGTGGCTACGGCCACTTTCAGCCCTTGACGGCAATTTGGCGCACCGCAGACGATATCCAACAGGCGTTCGCCACCGACGTTAACCTTTGTGACGCGCAGCTTGTCAGCATTCGGGTGCTGGCCGCACTCGACCACTTCACCCACAACCACGCCGTTAAATGCGCCGGAAACGGGTTCCACGCCATCGACTTCCAGACCGGCCATAGTGATCTGGTTAGAAAGTGCTTCACTGTCGAGCGTCGTGTTTACCCATTCGCGTAACCACAGTTCACTGAATTTCATTGTTCTGTCCTGCCCTTATTTAAACTGTTTGAGGAAACGCAGATCGTTTTCGAAGAATGCGCGCAAATCGGTTACGCCATAACGCAGCATCGTCAGACGCTCCATGCCCATACCGAAGGCAAAGCCGGAATAAATTTCCGGATCAATACCCACGTTGCGCAGTACGTTCGGATGAACCATGCCGCAGCCCAGAACTTCGAGCCATTTGCCATTTTTACCCATCACGTCAACTTCCGCAGACGGTTCAGTGAACGGGAAATAGGACGGACGGAAACGAACCTGCAAATCTTCCTCAAAGAAGTTGTTCAGGAAGTCATGAAGCGTGCCTTTCAGATTGGTAAAGCTGATGTTTTTATCAACGATCAGGCCTTCCATTTGATGGAACATTGGCGTGTGGGTCTGATCGTAATCGTTACGGTACACGCGACCCGGCGCGATGATGCGGATCGGCGGCGCTTGTTCCTTCATGGTACGGATCTGCACGCCAGAGGTCTGGGTACGCAGCAAACGCGTGGCATCAAACCAGAACGTGTCGTGGTCAGCGCGTGCCGGATGATGGCCAGGAATATTGAGGGCATCGAAGTTATGGTAGTCATCTTCGATTTCCGGGCCAGTCGCCACGGTAAAGCCGAGCTCACCGAAGAAACTTTCAATGCGATCGATGGTGCGAGTCACCGGATGTAGACCGCCGTTCTCGATACGACGTCCCGGCAAGGAAACATCAATCGTTTCTTCAGCCAGCCGCGCGTTCAATGCGGCGCTTTCCAGGTCAGATTTACGCGCGTTTAACGCTTGCTGAACCTGTTCTTTCGCTTCGTTGATGACTGCACCTGCAGCCGGGCGCTCTTCAGGCGGCAGCTCCCGCAGGGTGGTCATTTGAAGGGTCAAATGCCCTTTTTTACCCAGATATTCGACGCGGACATTGTCTAGTGCGGCAACATCTGAGGCTTGATTAATGGCGGCCGTTGCATTGGCAACCAGCTCTGCGAGATGTGACATGTTTTTCCTCGTTATGTGGCGATATTCATCAGCGACAGAAACAAAAAAAGCCTCCATCAGGAGGCTTTCCGGCGCTGTTTTTCGTTTCATCTTTCACGCGCAAGCCTCCTGAAATCAGGTGCTAAAGTAAAAGAAGAAGCGGAAAATAGCAGCATTCATGCTTGCGTTACCTTGTGTGGTACATGCCGTAAGGCCTTATTGAAAAGGCTAGACGGAGAATTGTCAATTATTTGATAGCCTTGTGAAACAAAAGAGGGAGCAAAGCCCCCTCTTTCAACTGGCTTATGCCAGTGCTGCTTTCGCTTTTTCGACCAGAGCTGTGAACGCTAATTTGTCGAATACTGCGATGTCAGCCAGAATCTTACGGTCGATTTCAACAGAGGCTTTTTTCAGGCCGTTGATGAATTTGCTGTAAGAAATACCGTTCTGACGTGCTGCTGCGTTGATACGCGCAATCCACAGTTGACGGAACTGACGCTTACGTTGACGACGGTCACGGTAAGCATACTGACCAGCTTTGATAACAGCCTGGAAGGCAACGCGGTATACGCGTGAACGCGCACCGTAGTAGCCTTTGGCTTGTTTCAAAATTTTCTTGTGACGTGCACGGGCAACTACACCACGTTTTACGCGAGCCATATGTGCTCTCCTGTATCTATTCTAATTAAAAAGTTAAAAAAACGTTAACGACTTATGCGTACGGCAGGCACGCGATAACCAGACCCAAATCGCCTTTAGAAACCATGGCTTTTGGACGCAGGTGACGTTTACGCTTGGTAGCTTTTTTAGTCAGAATGTGACGCAGGTTAGCACGCTTGTGTTTAAATCCACCTTTACCGGTTTTTTTAAAACGCTTAGCAGCACCGCGTACGGTCTTAATTTTTGGCATTTTAATAACTTCCACTTCGCATTGTTAATAAACGAAACATAGGCGAACAAAATCTGCGAAGCCCGTAGGCTCCACAGATCTTGCTACTTGAAGGCCTTACTGTTTCTTCTTAGGAGCGAGCACCATGATCATCTGGCGGCCTTCGATCTTCGATGGGAAGGATTCGACCACTGCCAGTTCACTCAGATCGTCACGGACGCGATTAAGCACTTCCATACCGATCTGCTGGTGAGCCATCTCACGACCGCGGAAACGCAGCGTGATCTTAGCTTTATCACCCTCTTCCAGAAAGCGTACCAGGCTGCGGAGTTTTACCTGGTAATCGCCATCGTCTGTGCCAGGTCGGAATTTAATTTCCTTAACCTGAATAACTTTTTGCTTTTTCTTCTGTTCCTTAGAAGACTTGCTCTTTTCATAGAGGAACTTGCCGTAATCCATGATACGACAAACTGGCGGCTCGGCGTTAGGGCTGATTTCGACTAAGTCTACTCCGGACTCTTCTGCTTTTTCCAGAGCTTCTCTCAGACTCACAATACCAAGCTGCTCGCCTTCCAGACCTGTTAAGCGAACTTCTTGCGCGCGAATTTCGCTATTAATACGATTCGGGCGCGCCGTTTGAACTCGTTTTCCGCCTTTAATACCTTATACCTCCAGTTGTTGAAGACTGCGGCTGCGAATCTCTAGTCGCAGCTTCTCAATCACTTCATTTACGTCCAGGCTGCCCAAGTCTTTACCACGGCGGGTGCGAACGGCAACTTTGCCTGATTCCACCTCTTTATCACCGCAGACCAACATGTAAGGGACACGACGTAATGTGTGCTCACGGATTTTAAAGCCAATCTTCTCATTTCTCAAGTCCGCTTTTACGCGAATGCCCGCATTTTGTAGTTTCTGCGTCAATTCTTTAACGTAATCAGCCTGAGAATCGGTAATATTCATCACCACGACCTGCACTGGCGCAAGCCAGGTTGGGAAGAAGCCTGCGAATTCTTCGGTAAGAATACCGATAAAGCGTTCAATAGAACCCAGAATCGCACGGTGAATCATAACCGGAATCTGACGCTCGTTGTCTTCGCCAACATAAGAGGCGCTTAAACGCTGCGGCAGAGAGAAGTCCAGCTGCACCGTACCGCACTGCCAGGCGCGGTCGAGACAGTCATACAGTGTAAATTCGATTTTCGGACCGTAGAATGCGCCTTCACCCAGTTGATACTCAAATGGAATGTTATTTTCTTCAAGCGCAACTGCCAGATCCGCCTCAGCACGATCCCAGGTCTCGTCACTGCCGATACGTTTTTCCGGACGAGTTGAGAGTTTGACAACGATTTTCTCGAAGCCAAAAGTGCTATACATATCGTAGACCATACGAATACAGGCGTTAACTTCCTCTCGCACCTGACCTTCAGTACAGAAGATATGCGCGTCATCCTGAGTAAAGCCGCGTACACGCATCAGACCATGCAATGCACCTGATGGTTCATTACGATGACAGCTACCGAACTCCGCCATACGCAGCGGCAGATCGCGATAAGATTTCAGACCCTGATTAAAGATCTGAACGTGGCCAGGACAGTTCATCGGCTTGATGCAGTATTCGCGGTTCTCTGAAGACGTCGTGAACATCGCATCTTTATAGTTGTCCCAGTGGCCGGTTTTCTCCCACAGCACACGGTCCATCATGAACGGGCCTTTCACTTCCTGATACTGATATTCTTTCAACTTAGAGCGTACGAAAGTTTCCAGTTCACGGAAGATAGTCCAGCCATCGTTATGCCAGAAGACCATACCCGGCGCCTCTTCCTGCATATGATACAGGTCGAGTTGTTTACCGATTTTACGGTGGTCACGCTTCGCTGCTTCTTCCAGACGAACCAGATAAGCATTCAGGGCTTTTTTGTCTGCCCAAGCGGTACCATAAATACGCTGCAACATCTTATTGTTGCTGTCGCCACGCCAGTACGCACCGGCAATCTTCATCAATTTGAAGTGGTGACAGAAACGCATGTTCGGCACGTGCGGTCCACGACACATGTCGACATATTCTTCGTGATGATACAAGCCGGGCTTGTCATCATGCGAAATGTTTTCATCAAGAATAGAAACTTTGTAGTTTTCGCCACGCTTCACGAAGGTTTCACGCGCTTCGTGCCAGCTGACATTCTTCTTGATGACATCGTAGTTAGTTTCGGCGAGCTCGTGCATACGTTTTTCGAGCGCGTCGATGTCTTCCTGAGTCAGAGTATGGTCAAGATCAACGTCATAGTAGAAGCCGTTATCAATAACCGGGCCAATCGCCATTTTGGTATTCGGCCACAGCTGCTTAATAGCATGGCCCAACAGGTGCGCGCAGGAGTGACGAATGATCTCAAGACCTTCGGCATCCTTGGCGGTAATGATGGAAAGCTGTGCGTCGTTTTCAATCAGATCAGAAGCATCAACCAACTCACCGTTTACACGACCAGCGATGGTGGCTTTAGCCAGGCCAGGACCAATGTCCAGGGCAACATCCATCGGGCTTACGGCACGGTCAAAATGGCGTTGACTGCCATCAGGAAGAGTAATTACAGGCATTTTATATCCTTATTTGCAGTGATGCCCCACACATAAGAGCATATACAAAGAAAATAATCGTGTTTTGACAATGGATTACGACACCATCTGACCAACAATCGTCAAATTGGCTCGCCATCCGATACATAACCGTAATCAGACAAACTCCGATTTACGATCTGTTCCCAGATGGTAACACTAACAAAAGGGGGAATGCACTCCCTGCACCGAGATTACTGCATCTACAACTTGCGTATGAGTTGAGTAAGTTTTGCGTTGCGGCGCTCGCGATCTACATTTGCTGGGCTACGCTTTTACAAGGCCTTACAACGAAGGGAGGGCATACTATGAATGTTTCCAGCAGAACGGTTGTCATATTGAATATTCTCTCTGCCGCGGGACTGGTCATGCTGCTTGCGAACAAGTTTAACTGGTTTTGACTCTGCGGGTAGGCTATACATCCTGTATATTGATAAAGAGATGTAAGCTAAACACAAGGAAGGACCATGCCATCAAAACGCTTTGCGAAAAAACACTGGAAAATGGTGGTGGTATTAATCGCTATCTGCGCAGCGATGTTATTATTACGTTGGGCGGCAATGTTGTGGGGCTAAAGAAACGACTCAACATTACGTATGTTAATACATAATGTATCCCGCCTAATACGAATGGGTGATTATACGCTTACAAAGATAAAACATTAATTCGTAAATCTTTAAATAAATTTACGCCTTATCCCATGTTAAAAACCGGTACGTCAGAATCCGGTTTTTACAGGGTGGAATGATGCCAATAATGTCATGCAAAGTCATGACCCGTTAAGATCAAGACCACTCACCCGCCACAAGTTTATGTACATCAAATGCGTCATTCATTGACTGTCCGGTGGATTGTGAACCCGGCGCAATGTTTGAGCCCGCTTCAACATCAGAAGCGCGAGTAATACCGATTTGAGTTGAGGCGTCACTGGTAGACTGTGTAGCTGAATCAGCGGCAAATACACCAAATGAAAGTGTTGAAAGCACCATTGCTGCTGCAGCGGTTTTGAATTTATTCATAATGTTTTTCTCTGTCTTAATTAATGCAAAATAACTTGAGACAAATAAATGCCTGTGTTGTTAGTGTAGATCTGGATCACACTTTTGCATAGTCAATTTATTTATCAAAAAGTGTCAAATAAACTGAAGACTTATCAAGAGAGACAATTATGAAGAAATTATGGAGATAGCGAATAAATAGATTATTTAAAACGCTGTTTACGTTTTAATAGCACGCTTTGTTAAAATAAAAATGGGCCGTAAATATTTCGGCCCGAGAGAATTACATTTTGTAACCTAAGGAAATCGTGGTTCTACGATCTGTATGTTCCGGAGCAGAAGCCGGTGGTTCAGAGTTCCAGGTGACGTTATAAGCGACTTTCAAACCAAAGTGTTCGTTAATCGCCACATTCAGCGCAGTCTCTGAGTTCAGTGTCGTATCATCAGCACCAAATACGGAGACACCCTGAGTGAATTTGGCGTTATCAGTGAACTGCCAGGCATAGGTGCCAGACGCGTAACCCAGCGGTTGCGTTTTGGTATCGCCATCTGTGTATTCGTCATAACGCACACCAGGACCGAATTCAAAACGGAAACTGTGTACTGGCCCGTTCAGGAACTGACGACCATAACCCGCAGTGAACACATCACGCTGACGGTAGCCGTTGTAGCGGTCTGTTAACCAGCTTGCCTGTCCGAAGAGATAATCCGTATCGGTCATGTTGTAACGGCTACGACCGCCAACCGCATACTTCTCAGAAGAGCGCTCGTCGTTAGAGGAGGTGTTACTCGCATTACCCCACAGTGACCAGGCTGTGCTATTTCCATACCACGTCATGGTGGTATCAGCCGTCAGGGAAGAGCTTTTAGTGTTACCCGATTGCGCCAGATAACCAGCGTTAAGGTTGCCTTCAAACGGTTTCTGCGCAGTGGAGGGGTCATCCATGACAGTAAAAACGGTATCATCAGCGGCTGCATACATCGAGGCAAACACGCCTCCCGCCAGCATCATTGCAGCGGGTACTGTCTTCAAAAGCTTCATTTTTAAGGGAGTCCGTACAACAAAAAAAGAGACCATCACGGTCTCGGAAACTTTCTTGAGGATCAATGAGAAGGCATCCGTAGAAAGGTAACAAATTATAAAAAGGCTCATATAACATAGCAATGATTTCTTATTTCATTTTTTGAATAAGAACGATCTTAAACCGACTTTTATTACATAATAAAAAGACGCTATCGCTTTAAACATTTATATTAAAAATCATACTGTTATTTACTTTCTTTTCTGCATAATGAGTGCCAGGCTTAAAGAAGCCATTCTAAAAGGAGGTCATAATGGTACAGATTTACACTCTGACGCTCTCCCCTTCTCTCGACAGTGCCACCCTAACACCACAGATCTACCCTGAGGGCAAACTACGCTGTAGCGCTCCCGTCTTTGAACCCGGCGGTGGAGGCATCAACGTTGCGCGCGCCATTACTCATCTTGGCGGTAAAGCTACCGCCATATTTCCCGCCGGAGGTGCCACCGGTGAACATCTGGTGGCATTACTGGCAGACGAACAGGTCGCCGTTGACACTGTTCAGGCCAAAGACTGGACGCGGCAAAATTTGCACGTTCACGTCGAATCCAGCGGTGAGCAGTATCGTTTCGTGATGCCCGGCGCCATGCTGACTGACGATGAATTCCGTCAGCTGGAAGAGAAAGTCATGGCGATTGAAAGCGGATCGATACTCGTGATCAGCGGCAGTCTGCCACCCGGCGTTAAAACCGAAAAACTCACGCAACTGATCCATGCTGCTCAAAAACAGGGCCTGCGCTGCGTTGTTGATAGTTCAGGCGACGCACTTACGGCAGCGCTGGAATCCGGCGGTCTGGAGCTTATCAAGCCAAACCAAAAAGAGTTGAGCGCGCTGGTGAATCGCGCATTAACGCAGCCCGACGATGTGCGTGCCGCAGCTCAGGAACTGGTACGCAGCGGGAAATCACGCCGCGTGGTGGTATCACTTGGACCGCAGGGTGCGCTCGCCGTTGACGAGTCGGGTTACGTACAGGTCGTTCCCCCGCCGATGAAAAGCCAGAGCACCGTTGGTGCGGGTGACAGTATGGTCGGCGCGATGACGTTAAAACTTGCGCAAGGCGCATCCTTACTGGAGATGACGCGTCATGGCGTTGCGGCAGGCAGCGCCGCCACCATCAACAAAGGGACGCGGCTCTGTTCGCTCGCCGATACGCAAAAAATCGTCGACTATCTCACTCAACAGTAACCCTTGCTTCCCCCTAAACCCTGGGGGAAGTGTGCATAAAGTCGCCAAAATGGCACAATCAACTATGCTAAAAAAACTTTCATAATAACAACGAGGTGAAATATGAGCAGTGGTGATATCACCCGCTACGTGGTAATCGTAAAAATTCATGAAGATTCGCTGACCGAGCTCAACGAAATCACCAATCATTTCTCGCGAGGCGGTTTTTTGCTCACGATGGCGGATGATGAAGGAAACATTCATGACCTGGGCATCAACACTTTTGGGCTGATCAGCACCCTCAGTGCCGATGAAGTCAAAACGCTGGCCAATGGGCTCGTCGAAAGCGCGACAGGCAAAGAAGCCGACATCCAGGTTAACACCTGGGAAGCGTGGCAAAAAAGCGAACAATAAGTGCCCTGTATACATCCAAACGGCTCAGGTGTGCGTTAGCTCGTATTATTTAACGGCGGTTCTGCGCTAACTTTATGATCTGGCGGACAACATGGGAGAATCATCATGTGGCAGGCTATCAATTATCTGTTAAATGAACAGCTGGGCGAAGGGGAAATTGAGCTGCGTAACGAGTTGCCGGGCGGAGAAATCCACGCCGCATGGCATCTGCGGTTTGCCGGACGCGATCTCTTCGTGAAATGTGATGAGCGGGAACTTCTTCCTATCTTCACCGCCGAAGCCGATCAGCTCGAGTTATTGTCGCGCAGCAAAACCGTCTCGGTGCCAAAAGTTTGGGCGCTGGGCAGCGATCGTGACTACAGCTTCCTGGTGATGGATTATCTCCCTGCCCGCCCTCTGGATGCTCACAACGCCTTTTTGTTGGGTCAGCAGATTGCGCGGCTGCACGCGTGGAGCGATCAACCGCAGTTTGGTCTCGATTTTGATAACGATCTCTCGACCACACCGCAGCCCAATGCCTGGCAGCGCCGCTGGTCCACCTTTTTTGCGGAACAACGCATCGGCTGGCAGCTGGAACTTGCTGCGGAAAAAGGTCTCTCATTTGGCAACATTGATGCGATTGTCGACCACGTTCATCAGCGGCTCGCGTCGCACCAGCCGCAACCGTCGTTGCTCCACGGTGACTTATGGTCTGAAAACTGTGCATTAGGACCAAACGGCCCGTATATTTTTGACCCGGCCTGCTACTGGGGCGACCGGGAATGCGATCTGGCGATGTTACCGCTGCATCCTGAACAACCGCCGCAAATCTATGACGGCTATCAGGCTGTTTCACCGCTGCCCCCCGACTTTCTCGATCGACAACCGATCTATCAGCTCTACACGCTGTTTAACCGGGCAATTTTGTTTGGAGGGGAGCATCTGGTCAATGCCCAACGCGCGTTGGACAGGGTTTTAGCGGCATAGGCTCAGAAATAGCCATAAAAAGGGGTGGTCAACACCACCCTGTTTCGCTTTACAGAAATCCCAGCAATGAGAAGAAGAAATACCCACAGACGATAACAATCACCGGCAAAACGTACAGCGGGAATATCTGCAGGAAAATGGTGTGATGCGGCACTACAATGCGTGATTCAATCTGCTCTCGGGTTAAGCCATCAACACCCTTCGCTTGTTCAAGAATCAGTTGATCTTCAACGCCTTCACGCAGAAAACGGGTCTGGCGACTCATGCGTGCCCCCGATGCTTGCAGCGCAAGCGCGATAAAGATCAGTGCAAAGATTATCCAAAACACAATGTTCAATTGCTGCTGAAAATGAGGGGTGGGTGAGTTGTACCAAAAGAAATTCAAAAAAGGCGTATTAAAGCGCATCATCTCAATCATAACATGTGCAAAATCAAGCATAACCGCATTAATACCCGCCTGTTTTTCACTGCGCTCATACATGAATTTCAGCACTGAAATCAGCGTGGAAATCACCGCTGGGATGAAAATTACCCATCCGGCCACGCGTTTTAACACTGCTATGCGTCCAGCTTGTTGATACGTCATCAGTTCCCCTTGATAAAGACGCTCTGTTTGAGCCTAAGTTTACCTTCAGGTGGCGAATTTCGCCTGATATTTAAAAGCGATATGGTAAATTGCTTCTGAGTTCCTGTTTTAACCTTCCGCTGTACCCCTACGAAAGGAGATGTTGTCATGTCGACCCCGCACCAAATTGTTGCTGCCATTTTCGATATGGATGGATTACTGATCGATTCTGAACCTTTGTGGGATCGTGCTGAACTGGATGTGATGGCAAGTATCGGGGTGGACATCAGCCGCCGCGCAGAACTTCCCGATACGCTGGGCCTGCGCATTGATATGGTCGTCGAGCTTTGGTTCGCGCATCAACCGTGGAACGGTCCGAGCCGTGAAGAGGTCACCGCCCGCGTGATCGATAGAGCCATTTCCCTTGTTGAAGAAAAACGTCCCCTGTTGCCTGGCGCCCGCGACGCCATTGCGCTGTGCAAATCTCAGGGGCTAAAAATCGGTCTGGCCTCCGCCTCCCCGCTGCATATGCTGGAAAAAGTACTGGAAATGTTTGATCTGCGCGACAGCTTTGACGCTCTGGCCTCGGCAGAAAAACTGCCGTACAGCAAACCGCATCCGCAGGTGTACATGGACTGTGCCGCAAAACTTGGTGTTGATCCCTTGGCCTGCGTGGCGCTGGAAGATTCCGTGAACGGCATGATCGCCTCTAAAGCGGCACGCATGCGCTCGATTGTCGTTCCGGCCGAAGAAGGCCAGCACGATCCCCGCTTTGCGCTGGCAAATGCGAAGCTGACGTCACTCGTCGATTTAACCCCCGCTCACCTTTTCGGCCAATAGCATCGCGTTTCGGGCAACATGGGGTTGCCCGAAAACATGACCGCCATAATATTTTTAAAACATCATTTCATTTTAATTTGTGTTTCCCCGTAACGGCTTCTATTCTTACCTTCAGAACGACAATAACCCTACACTCTGAGGTACATATGATACTGGATGCCTTTAATCTTTCGGGAAAAGTCGCCATCGTGACAGGATGCGATACGGGCTTAGGCCAGGGAATGACGCTGGGGCTCGCGCAAGCGGGATGCGATATTGTGGGTGTAAACCGCAAAATTCCCGAAGAGACGGCAGCCAAAGTCATCGCCTTAGGTCGACGTTTTATGGCGATACAGGCCGATCTCAGCAAGCAAGACGCCATAGATGACATCGTCAGCAAAACCGCCGCTGAAATGGGTCGCGTCGATATTCTGGTCAATAATGCAGGCACCATCCGCCGGGAAGACGCGCTGACCTTCAGTGAAAAAGACTGGGATGACGTGATCAACCTGAATCTGAAATCGGTGTTCTTCCTTTCCCAGGCCGTCGCACGCCAGTTCATCGCGCAAGGTGAAGGCGGGAAAATCATTAACATCGCCTCAATGCTCTCATTCCAGGGCGGGATTCGTGTGCCTTCGTATACGGCGTCCAAAAGCGGGGTATTAGGAATCACGCGCCTGCTGGCGAACGAGTGGGCAACGCACAATATCAACGTCAACGCCATTGCACCCGGCTACATGGCGACCAACAACACTCAGCAATTGCGCGATGACGAGCAGCGCAGCAAAGAGATTCTCGATCGCATCCCCGCCGCGCGCTGGGGTACGCCTGAAGATCTGCAAGGCCCGGTGGTCTTCCTGGCGTCAGCCGCGTCGGATTACATTAGCGGGTATACCCTCGCCGTTGATGGAGGCTGGCTGGCGCGTTAGCGCCGCTTTGTGACAAAGAGTTACACCGTAACCTCTTCCGCCTACTGTATAAAAACCCTATACTGTATGAATTGACAGTTTCGTGGATTTTATCATGACGGCGGAAGGCCACCTCCTTTTTTCAATTGCCTGCGCAGTGTTTGCCAAAAACGCTGAGCTGACCCCTGTGCTGGCGCAGGGCGACTGGTGGCATATCGTTCCGTCTGCGGTCCTCACCTGCTTGCTGCCAGATATTGATCATCCGAAGTCATTTTTGGGGCAACGGTTAAAATGGATAGCAAAACCTATCGCCCGGGCCTTTGGGCATCGCGGATTTACGCACAGCCTGCTGGCGGTATTTATCCTGCTGACCTGCTTTTACCTCAAAATTCCCGAAAGCTGGATTGTCCCCGCAGATGCCATTCAGGGTATGGTGCTCGGCTATTTGAGCCATATCCTCGCTGATATGCTCACGCCCGCCGGTGTTCCGCTGCTCTGGCCGTGTCGCTGGCGCTTCCGCTTTCCTATTCTGGCTCCGCAAAAAGGCAACCAGCTGGAACGCGTAATTATGCATGGCGCTCTTCGCTTACGCGGTATGGATGCCCCAGACGCTGCCCGAAAATGGTGCAGTGCGCTGGTCCTCACAGATGATCAATACGCTGCAATTTCAGTTCAATCGTTTTATTAATCACCAGATTGAACATTAAACCAACAAAATAATCACATCTGTCATAAATCATTCCATTTGGATATAAGCGCCACATCACACTTCTGCTAACCTTGCGCCAACATGATCGGAATATACCGATCGGATAATAAATCAGGAGAACGGGGATGAATTTTCCACTAATCGCGAACATCGTGGTGTTCGTTGTCTTGCTATTGCTGCTGGCGCAGACGCGTCACAAGCAGTGGAGCCTGGCGAAAAAGGTACTCGTAGGTCTGGTCATGGGTGTGGTATTTGGTCTGGCATTGCAGGCGATTTACGGCTCCGATAACCCGGTTCTGAAAGATTCCATTCAGTGGTTTAACGTTGTTGGTAACGGCTACGTCCAACTGCTGCAAATGATCGTCATGCCGCTGGTCTTCGCCTCTATTCTGAGTGCGGTAGCGCGTCTGCATAATGCCTCACAGCTGGGTAAAATCAGCTTCCTGACGATTGGCACTCTGCTCTTCACTACGCTTATCTCTGCGCTGGTCGGTGTGCTGGTGACCAATGTCTTTGGCCTGACCGCTGAAGGTCTGGTGCAGGGCACTGCGGAAACCGCGCGTCTGACGGCTATCGAAACCAACTATGCAGGCAAAGTAGCGGACCTGAGCGTCCCGCAATTGCTGCTCTCTTTCGTGCCGAAAAACCCGTTTGCCGATCTGACTGGTGCAAATCCAACGTCCATTATTAGCGTGGTGATTTTTGCAGCCTTCCTGGGGGTAGCGGCGCTGAAACTGCTGAAAGACGATGCGCCAAAAGGCCAACGCGTTCTGACGGCCATTGACACGCTGCAAAGCTGGGTAATGAAACTGGTGCGTCTGGTTATGCAGTTAACGCCATACGGTGTTCTGGCGCTGATGACCAAAGTCGTCGCGGGTTCTAACCTGCAGGACATCATCAAACTGGGCAGCTTCGTTATTGCCTCTTACCTCGGTCTGGGCATCATGTTTGTCGTTCACGGCATCCTGCTGGGTGTGAACGGCGTCAGCCCGCTGAAATACTTCCGTAAGGTCTGGCCGGTGCTGACGTTCGCATTCACCAGCCGCTCCAGCGCTGCGTCTATTCCGTTGAACGTTGAAGCACAAACGCGTCGTCTGGGTGTGCCGGAGTCGATCGCCAGCTTCTCAGCCTCTTTCGGTGCGACAATTGGCCAGAACGGTTGCGCGGGTCTGTATCCGGCCATGCTGGCCGTTATGGTTGCGCCAACGGTCGGCATCAACCCGCTTGATCCGGTATGGATCGCGACGCTGGTCGGCATCGTGACCGTCAGCTCTGCCGGCGTTGCAGGTGTGGGTGGCGGTGCAACGTTTGCCGCGCTGATCGTACTGCCTGCGATGGGTCTTCCGGTCACGCTGGTTGCACTGCTGATTTCCGTTGAGCCGCTGATCGACATGGGTCGTACCGCGCTGAACGTCAGCGGTTCTATGACCGCCGGGACGCTAACCAGCCAGTGGCTGAAGCAGACCGACAAAGAAATTATGGATAGTGACGAAAACGCCGAGCTGGCGCACCGTTAATCCCGCCAAAGTAAAAGACCACCTTCTTAGAAGGTGGCTTTTGAGAATGCCCCCTGTAAGGGGGGCGATTATCACCTTCTGTTCCTACTCTAGCATTTCCATCTGCTGTTCATGCGTTTGTTCCGTTTTCTCCTGATGCCGCACGTATCGTCTGATAATTTCTTCATTCACCCCAACCGTATCGACAAAATACCCACGGGACCAAAAATGGTTTCCCCATAATTTTTTCCTGATGTGTGGAAAACGGTTGTAGAGCCTGATTGCACTACGCCCTTTCAGATGCCCCATCAGAGTGGATATTGAGATTTTGGGTGGAACGATTACGACAAGATGTACATGATCTGGCTGAATATTTAGCTCAAGGACCTCACAATCTTTTATTCCGCAGAGAATATAGATCGTCCTATACAGTTCCTTGCCAGGCTTATCTTTCAGGATCCTGAAACGGTACTTTGGCGTCCACACTATGTGGTATTTGCAACGCCAATATACATGTGATGAACTCCTGTAAAGCCCCATGTCGGTTTGTCTCCTTTTACTTGTGGTGAGTAAGCAGAGATATTCCGACATGGGCATTCTTCAGGCTATAGCCTTACAGGATCAATCACCACCTCCCTAGGAGGTGGTTTAGGGGTGACAACAAAAAACCGCCCTCGGGCGGTTTTTTTATGTCTGTTATTCCTGAATATCTTGATCCTGACGGATTTGCATCGCCCAGCGTTGGGCAGCTTCCGGCTCACTGAAGGCTGGGGAGCGACGGAAATGTTCACTCATCAGGACAAACGCCACATATTTTCCCCGTAACTGCCAGACATCGCGAAAGCCATCCACCTTCAGGGCGTGAGCGGGCGGCGCAGGTTCGACGCGAGGCACGTAGCTAATAACAGGACGGTTTTGTTGACGAAATGATTTCATAATCAGCTGGTTCACTAAAACAAATTCTGGAAACAGGAAATTCCTATCATAGCCGATTCCCACCCCGTGCGTCGCGCCCGGCATGCACCGCATGCCGCCTTTCGTTAAACGTCCTGTCTGAAAAGTCTCAGTTTGCCCGTCAACAAACTACATTGTTCTATAGTTAACAGGGTTTTTCGCAACAACGATCCACTTCAGCAATGAAAAAGGAGACGAGTGCAATGTCGCATAAAGATAAGAAACATCAACCTCAATCATCGCCCATCCATGGCACAGAGGAATCAAAACCGGGCATGGATTCGCTGGCACCTCAAGACGGCTCTCATAAAGCGACGCCTGAGCCCTCAGCCCCTGGCGAGCAACCAACTGCCTCGGGCAGCGTGAAATCGCCGGATACCGGCAACGATAAACTTAAGTCACTGGAGTCTCACCGCAAGGGCGGAGAAAATCATGCGCTGACGACGAATCAGGGCGTGCGCATCGCCGACGACCAAAACTCGCTACGCGCAGGGAATCGTGGCCCGACGCTGCTTGAAGACTTTATTCTGCGAGAAAAGATCACCCATTTTGACCACGAACGCATTCCGGAACGTATCGTTCATGCACGCGGTTCTGCTGCACACGGTTATTTTCAGCCGTATAAAAATCTCAGCGACATCACCAAAGCCGACTTCCTTTCCGACCCAGATAAAATCACGCCCGTGTTCGTGCGTTTTTCTACCGTTCAGGGCGGCGCGGGCTCTGCTGACACCGTGCGTGATATCCGTGGTTTTGCCACCAAGTTCTACACCGAAGAAGGGATTTTTGATCTCGTTGGCAATAACACACCGGTGTTCTTTATTCAGGATGCGCATAAATTCCCTGACTTTGTCCATGCAGTCAAACCGGAGCCTCACTGGGCAATTCCGCAGGGACAAAGCGCGCACGACACTTTCTGGGACTATATTTCGCTCCAGCCTGAGACGCTGCATAACGTCATGTGGGCCATGTCCGATCGCGGCATTCCGCGTAGCTACCGTACGATGGAAGGGTTTGGTATTCACACGTTCCGCATGATCAATGCTGAAGGGAAAGCCACGTTCGTCCGCTTCCACTGGAAACCGGTGGCGGGTAAAGCCTCGCTGGTGTGGGACGAGGCGCAAAAGCTGACCGGACGCGATCCCGATTTCCACCGTCGTGAGCTGTGGGAATCGATCGAGGCAGGCGATTATCCAGAATACGAGCTTGGGTTACAGCTGATTCCGGAAGAGGATGAGTTCAAATTTGATTTTGACTTGCTGGACCCCACCAAACTCATCCCTGAAGAGCTGGTTCCGGTACAACTGGTCGGTAAAATGGTGCTCAACCGCAACCCCGACAATTTCTTTGCCGAAAACGAACAGGTGGCGTTCCACCCGGGTCATATTGTTCCGGGACTGGACTTCACCAACGATCCGCTCCTGCAGGGCCGTCTGTTCTCTTATACCGATACGCAAATCAGCCGTCTCGGCGGGCCAAACTTCCACGAAATCCCGATCAATCGCCCAACCTGTCCGTACCATAATTTCCAGCGCGACGGGATGCACAGGCAGGATATCGATACCAATCCGGCGAATTATGAACCCAACTCTATCAACGACAACTGGCCGCGTGAAACGCCGCCGGCCCCTAAACGGGGTGGGTTTGAGTCTTATCAGGAACGCGTCGAAGGGACAAAAATCCGCGAGCGTAGCCCGTCGTTTGGCGAATATTACGCCCACCCTCGCCTGTTCTGGCAAAGCCAGACACCGATTGAGCAACAGCATATTATCGGTGCTTTCAGCTTTGAATTAAGCAAAGTGGTGCGCACCTATATTCGCGAGCGCGTCGTGGATCAGCTGGCACATATCGACGTCAAACTGGCGCAAAGCGTTGCCGATAATCTGGGTATTACGCTCAGCGACGAGCAGCGTCATCTTGCGCCACCGAAAGACGTTAACGGACTGAAAAAAGACGCGTCGCTGAGCCTTTACGCTGTGCCAGGCGGAACTATTAAAGGTCGTGTCGTCGCAGTATTGTTGAACGATAAAACCCGTTCCAGCGACGTACTGGCAATCCTGCAAGCGCTCAAAACTAAGGGCGTACACGCTAAACTGCTCTACTCACGAATGGGCGAGGTGACGACCGATGACGGCTCCGTTCTGCCGATTGCCGGAACGTTTGCGGGTGCGCCGTCGCTGACTGTCGATGCCGTTATCGTACCCTGCGGTGATATTAAGAGTCTTCTTGGCAACGGTGACGCCGCCTATTATCTGCTTGAGGCGTACAAGCACCTGAAACCGATCGCACTGGCTGGCGATGCGCGTAAGTTCAAATCGCTGTTGAAGTGGCCGATAAGGGCGAGGGAAGGCCTCGTTGAAGGTGACGGCGCTGACGATCAGTTTATGGATCAGCTATTCGACCAAATGGCCGCACACCGCGTGTGGTCCAGAAGCAGCAAAATCGCCAGTATTCCGGCGTAAACATATCGCCAGTATTCCGGCGTAAACATATTGCCGGGTAGACACTACCCGGCGATATTTCACGTTATAAATCCAGGAACGACCCCAGACGATAGCCGCGTTCTGCAATCGCATATTTCAGCGAGGGCGACGTCAGCACGTCAAGTTCCACAAGGCGCGGCCAGCAATAGGCACTTTTACGCACCGTGTTATCGACAAACGCGGGATGCGTCATCATCTCAAACGACCGTTCACCACGTGAAGCAGAAGCATCCAGAACCTGCAAGAACAGCGCTTCGCTGACTTCATCGCCATAAAAATCGCTGCTGTATCCTTCGCTGGTTGGCGCACGACTCAACGTCAAATCGTGAGCAGTTTGCACCTGACGGTCCACGCGCATTGCCACCCCTTTTCGCGCTGCAAACTCGGCGACCAGCGGGAAAATTGCCGGGATCATATGCACATGATGATGGCTGTCAATATGGGTCGGTTCACGTCCGAAAAGATCGACAAAACGATTAAACTGACAATCCAGTTCACGCACAATTTCGTCGAGCGGCAACGTCTCCTGCTCCGCCATCTGCCAAATCCATTTTCCCAGTTGCCCGCTGCGCGTCAGTCCTGGCATCGGACGACAGCGGCATTCCGAGCGTCAACACAAAATGCATCCCCACGCCCAGACCCGGCCATTCGCGCGCTAGCGCGGCGGCATGTTCAACCGCTTCGCCGTTGACCAGCGCTGTGGTGGACGTCACCACTCCGTGACGACAGGCTTCAACGATGCCGTAGTTTTGCCCCTTCGACAGGCCAAAATCATCGGCGTTTACGATCAGCAACTTGTCCATTTTTGTCCCTCTTAGCGTTGTTCGCGTTTGAGTTTCTCAACCGTCGCCGCAAAATTAGGCAACCATTTTTCATGCGCCAGGATCATTTCACGAGCCAGCAATTCCGCATCACGATCGGAATGCACCAGCGGGCTGAGATTCAGCGCCAACAACACATCATTCAATTCGCCACTCAGCGCGGCATGGCTGGCAGCCACTTCAAAGCCTTTGATAGTGTGAATCAAGCCCATGACTTTCTCATCAAAATGGGTGATACGCGCATGTGGCGTCGCGCCATCGCGGCCCAAAATGCAGGTCATTTCAACCGCCCAGTCTGCCGGGATATTATCAATATGGCCGTGATGCGGCACGTTCACGTAATGTTCAGCTTGCTTATCATTGTAAATCGCGTTGATCACTTCACAGGCGGCGTCGGAATAGTACGCTCCACCGCGCAGCTCAAGCTCTTTAGGTTTGACGTTCAACTCTGGATCTTTATACAAATCAAACAGCTGTTTCTCGACTTTCTGCACCACCTGCGCACGTGCGCCGCCTTTGTAGTACTCGCCCATTTCAATCGCCAGCATCTCTTTCTGCTTAAAGTAATAGAGCAAGTAAGAGCACGGCAGCAGATTCAGGGAACGAATCAGCCCTTCACTGAACGGCAGATCGAAGATATTTTTCACTGAACCGGCCGTCAGACGTCCCGACGCAACGCCGTCCAGCAGCTCAGCGAAGCGCGATTCGCCGTTGACCAACACGTCTTTGATAAAGACCATGTGGTTGAGACCAAAAAGTTCAATGGAAAGATCGTCACTGTCAGACAGCACCAGCACGTCACGAATAAACATTTTCATGCCGATTGGAATGTTGCACACGCCGATAAAACGTTTAAAACCGGTATGGCGATACACCGCTTCCGTCACCATCCCGGCCGGGTTGGTGAAGTTAATAACCCACGCCTGCGGGCAAATCTCTTCCACATCTTTAATAATGTCAAAAATCACCGGAATGGTGCGCAGGCCTTTAAAAAGCCCTCCAGCTCCATTCGTTTCCTGACCTAAGTAACCGTGGCTCAACGGGATACGCTCGTCGAGTTCACGCGCTTTTAGTTGGCCAACGCGCAGCTGTGTTGTGACAAAATCAGCATCTTTTAACGCCAGACGACGATCGAGCGTTTTATGAATGGTTAACGGAACGCCGGCTTTTTTCACCATGCGCTGGCACAGGTCGAAAATAATATCGAGTTTCTCCTGCCCTTCTTCAACATCCACCAGCCATAATTCGCTCACAGGCAACTCGTGATAACGTTTCAGAAAACCTTCGAGCAATTCTGGGGTATAACTGCTGCCGCCGCCGATAGTCACGACTTTTAATTTCTGTTGCATAATATCTCCCTTAGCGTAATCAGGATAACTGCCTGCAAAGTATAGCGTGTCATTCCCGCTATAATATGGGCAAGCAATTACGTCAATATTGATGGCGATTCACACCGCCCAAATTTAATTGATGACCGTTAAACTTTTACGATAACTACTTGGTGTAAAAGAGGTGAATTTTTTAAAGGTTTTAATAAACAGACTCGGACTGCTATATCCCGACTCATATGCGATATCGGTGATAGAATAGTTGGTGATTTCGAGCTGTTTTTTGGCAAAATTAATGCGAATGCCGTTAATAATTTGCACCGGCGTTTTTTGATAATAACGCTGCGTGGCGCGGGTAAGATACTCTTGCGATTTACCCGACAGGGCGATCATATTTTCCAGCGCGTTATCGCCAAACTGCATTTTGTCATGCATTAATTCAACGGTACCACGGAGCCATTGCGGAATGTCATCGGCAATCTGCTGTTCATCACGATGATGGCGCAATCGGTTCATCACATAAAAGGTGACCGTCTCGATAAATTCGTCAAATTCATTGTCACGGAAATTCAATGATGCAATTACCGTTTCAATCCACGTCAGGAATTCATTTTTGACGCGATAAACCTGCGAGGCAACAAAGCAGAATGGCACCAGCGGTAAATAATGTTTTTCGAAGAAGCGTCGGCTTACGCCAACATTGAGAATACGCGTGGCACCAAATTCATAAAAACTCTGGTGATACGATCCCATCGGCAGGAAAACAAAGTCACCACGCTCCAGCAGCACCCGCTTGCCGTTGATTTCCTGATAGTAACGACCGGTCAGAACAATGGTGAATTCGTAGTAATCATGCTGGTGCAGGCCGCTGACGCTTTCCGTTTTATTGTAGATAACCACGTGAAAATTCTTGCCATTAAACAACTGCTGCTCAAGTGCGGTTTTAATTTCCATCGTGTTTACCTCCTGCGGCCTGACTTATTTCATCTTCTCGTGAAGCTCGATCAACTCTGCGACAAGTTCGCGTGCCAGCATTGACGTCATCAGATGATCCTGGGCGTGAACTAACACCAGACTGACTTTCATTTTACCTTCGCCCTGGTCGCTTTCAATCAGCTTTGTTTGCACCAGATGCGCTTCGTTAAGCGCGGTACGCGACTGCGCCATCATGGTTTTCGCGGCCTCGAAATCGCCCTGTTTCGCCTGCTTCAGCGCAGCGTATGCCAGGCTACGTGCTTGTCCAGAATTGATGATAAGACCCATCACCACTTCTTCGAGGTCGTTTTCGGCGGCTTCTTCTGCCACGATAGTATCCAAATCAAACATCTTCATCTCCTTTTACCGCCGCGGGTTGCCCCGCGGCCTGACAATCTTAGAATTTCAGTGCGTTAGCAATATCTTCTTCACTTTCCTGCTCATCAATCACCGCCTGAGCCTTATTAGATACCGCCACGAACGGCAGGTAGACCAGCGTTGAAACACCCAGGTTGAACAAGGCCACACAGAGTGCGGCAACACTGCCGTTACTGTTGAAGAAGGCGCCAAGACCGGTTGGCATTGTCCACGGCGCGAGGTTGGTCACGGGTGGGATTATCCCCATCGAGTAGGCAGCCAGGGTAATGGCGGCCAAAATCGGCTGAACCAGCACGAAAGGAATAAACATCACCGGGTTCATAATAATCGGTAAACCAAACAGTATCGGCTCGTTAATCTGGAAGATGCCTGATGGCAGCGCCAGCTTCGCAACCTGACGATGATCCGCGCGGCGTGAACCGATAAAGATGGCGATAATCAGTCCCAGCGTTGCCCCGGAGCCACCCAGCAGAATATAGGAATCCAGCATCGGTTTAGCCCAGAAGTGGAACTCTTTCCCTGCGGCAATTGCAGCTTCAACAGAACCATACTGGTTATAGAGGGCGATATTCTCCAGCGCCCACGGGGTCATGATGCCGTTGTCCAGCGCGGTGAGTGCCAGCGAGCCGTGTACGCCGAAGAACCACAACAGTGAGTTAAAGATGACATAGGCCCACCCCACCACACTGCCCATCGACGCCAGCGGTCTGGAGACAGAATCCATGATGATCTGGTGGAAGTTATTTCCGTGGTTGGCTAATAGCCAGGAGATAATACCGAATACGGATAAGATCAAAAAACCGGGAATTAAGGCTGAGAAAGAGCGTGATACTGACGCAGGCACGCTATCAGGCAAAGTAATGACCCAATTGCGACGAATAACAAAGGTAAACATCTCCGCAACGATCAGGCCAATGATCATCCCGGAAATAATATTCTGACCCCCCAGCCAGTTTGCACCGACAGCATAAGCTTCACCGACACTGTATGGCGTCACGGTCATAAAAGCCGCCACGGCTAACAGACCCGCCGCCATCGGGTCAACTTTGCGTTCCTCTGCTAATGCTGAACCAATGAAAAATGGTGCCATCAGCGACATAATGCCTAACGTACCGTTATATACGTTACCACCAATAGCTTTAAAACCGTTCAGCGTTTCAATGGTAGAGGCATCCAGACGAATGCCCATAGAATAGAAAAACGAACCTTCACCAAAACTTAAAAAGACGTTATTGATTAAAACGAACATGGCCCCAGCCAGGGTCAGCGGCATTAATTTAATAAAACCATTTTTAATCGCATTAATATGAGGCTGCTTCCCTATTCTTACAGCAAAAGGAAGAAGTACCTTTTCAAGAGAGCCAATAAAATTACTCATAGAATTGCCCTTAAAAGCCGCAATAAATTATTGCGGCGTAAGTGTGTGAAATAACTCTTTGACGGGAAAATAAAATATTTTAATTAGCGGCAGCTTTTTTAATGGATGCAACTGCAGCTTTAAGAACACCCAGACCATCGATTTGCCGTACAGCGCAGAATCGATCACTTCAACAGGTTTATTCGGCAATAAACGCTGAATTTCTGGCAGCATATAGGCAATTTGTGGTCCCAGTAGGATGACATCCGCAGCCGGGCCTTTTTCACCTGCCAGCGTTTCAGGAAACGCTTCAATCACCACAGGAACATCGTACTTTTCAGCTTGCGCGCGCATTTTTGACACCAGTAACGACGTTGACATGCCCGCAGAGCAAAACAGATAGATATGTTTCTTTTCCATAGCCACTTCCCTCTTGTATGACCACCCACTATCACCAGATTGACACCTGCGGGCGTTACACTTGTTTGTCATTGAAATCGAGTATACGGCAAGGCGGGGTGAGGTGATAATTCGCGGTTAATCAAAAATTGTCTCTCCTTGACCTGTCGTTTTGACTGCCCTCACAGTTTATGTAAATAATTCGCGCAAATAAATAAGATTCGTCAATGCATAAAAAAACCGGCCAGTTGGCCGGTTTGTTCAGATGCTCAGGCTAAAACGTTATTTTGCTTTCGGTGCCTGTGGATCGGTATCATACTCAGCACAGGTCTGATAACCCGAGTTGATCACGTGTCCAGTATCATCCAACGCGACAAAATAGGTTTCTGCTTTACCGTCACGTTGACCCAGAATGTAAGTCTGGCAAGTCCCACGCGCATGAATCATGGTCACTTCTGAAGAAGGTTTACCCGCTACCTGCATCACCTGCGCGCGGCTCATGCCTTTTTTCACATCTTTAACGACCGGCTGTGTAAATTGATCGGATGTACGATCATAAGCTGTACAACCTGCCAGCATAGTCAATACCGCCGCTGCACCTAAAATTCCCGCTACGTTCTTGTTCATATTCTTCCGTCCTCTTGTTTATCAGCGCTTGTTAATCAGCGTGTTATCTAAGCATGGGATAAAAATGTCTATTCATCAACTTTACGAGCGAAGCAGAGTGTTTTTCGGAAAATTCTAATAAAACAACGATAAGCGACAAAATCGTCTTAATTTGCCCCTCTCGAAACTGTGATCCTTGTCGTTTTCCGCCCAAAGGGTTAATTTTGACACATCACACAGTGTGCTTTTTTGCTAATGGAGGGCGTAATGGCTCTGCAACAAGAAATTATTCAGGCGCTTGGCGTCAAGCCTGCCATTGATGCCGATGCGGAAATTCGTCGCAGCATCGATTTTTTGAAAGCCTATTTGAAAACAAACTCGTTTCTGAAAACGCTGGTGTTAGGCATCAGCGGCGGTCAGGACTCTACGCTTGCCGGTAAACTTTGCCAGCAGGCTATTTCGGAATTGCGCCAGGAAACAGGTGATGCGTCGCTGCAGTTTATCGCGGTGCGACTGCCTTACGGTGTCCAGGCCGACGAGCAGGATTGTCAGGACGCCATCGCTTTTATTCAGCCGGATCGCGTGCTAACCGTGAACATCAAAGGTTCCGTGCTTGCCAGCGAGCAAGCGCTACGCGAAGCGGGCCTTGAACTCAGCGATTTCGTGCGCGGCAATGAAAAAGCGCGTGAGCGAATGAAAGCGCAATACAGCATCGCCGGGATGACCAAAGGCGTAGTGGTAGGCACCGATCACGCAGCGGAAGCCGTAACGGGCTTTTTCACCAAATATGGTGACGGCGGTACCGACATTAACCCGCTTTTCCGCCTCAACAAGCGCCAGGGAAAACAGTTACTGGCCGCGCTTGGCTGCCCGGAACACCTTTACCTGAAAGCCCCTACCGCCGATCTGGAGGACGACCGCCCTTCTCTACCGGATGAAGCCGCGCTTGGCGTCACGTATGAAAATATCGATGATTATCTGGAAGGGAAAACGTTGGATGAGACCATCGCCCGTACGATCGAGGGCTGGTATCTGAAAACCGAGCATAAGCGTCGCCCACCGATTACGGTCTTCGACGACTTCTGGAAACGTTAAACACCATTAAGAGGCGGCCATTGCCGCCTCTTTTTTAACCACTCGCAACCTGCTACACTGTATAGCTGAACAGTATACGGAGTTTTTTGTGAGCAGGCGTCAATCTGCCCCGCGACTTGAGTTTGAAGCGGCGGCCATCTACGAATACCCAGAACATCTTCGCCCCTGGCTTGAGGCGCTTCCAAAACAGCCCGGCGTCTATTTCTTTCATGGCGAGAGCGACGCCATGCCGCTCTATATCGGCAAAAGTATAAATATCCGCAGTCGGGTGTTATCGCATCTGCGTACGCCTGACGAGGCCGCGATGCTGCGCCAGTCGCGGCGAATTACCTGGATGCAAACTGCGGGCGAGTTGGGTGCATTACTGCTTGAAGCGCGTCTGATCAAAGAGCAGCAGCCGCTGTTCAATAAACGCTTGCGTCGCAATCGCCAGCTGTGCTCACTGCAAATCACCGGTGGGAAACCGCAGGTGGTTTATGCCCGAGACGTGGATTTCTCCCCACGCACCGGGCCTGCATGGCCTGTTTGCCAATCGCCGTGCTGCATTGCAAGCGCTGCAAACGCTCGCCGATGCGCAGCAACTTTGCTATGGCGTGCTGGGGCTGGAATCACTCACTCGCGGGCGAGCCTGTTTCCGCTTTGCGCTTAAGCGATGTGCAGGTGCATGCTGCGGTAAAGAAAGTATTGAACAACACGATGCGAGATTAAGGGAAGGTCTGGCGGCGCTGAGCGTCACCTGCTGGCCATGGCAAGGCGCCATTGCGCTGAAAGAAACCCGCGATGATATGACGCATTATCACATCATTCATAACTGGTTCTGGCTGGGTGCCGTCGACACATTAGATGATGCGACGGCACTCCTGCGCGCCCCAGCCGGGTTTGATCACGATGGTTATAAAATCCTGTGCAAACCGCTGCTCGCCGGTGGGTATGAAATCATTGAACTCAGTGTCCCGGAAGCCAGGTAATTTCGCTAAACAACAGCGTCCCTTCAGATTCCAGTAAACGTAGCGTGTGCGTTCCGTCCTGCCAGCTCGCGCCCTGATCGGCTGTCAGGAGTTTGTCCCCTAACTGCCACGCGCCACTCAGCACAAACGCCACGCCCCCGCGTGAGGCAAACGTCGTAAAGGTGCGATCGGCGACGCGCACTTTTGCCCGGCAACAGTCGCGCTTCGTCATGATATTGAAATCCATTGACATCCGCCCTTCGGTGAGATTCGCCTTCACCGGATGGTCACCCGCAAAGCTAAACGGCTGGTGCCGTTTCAGGGTATGGCAGAACGCATGCCCCGCATCCAGCGTCACTTCGCCACCTTCAAGAAGTGTGATAACCCGATCGACACCTGGAAAAAGAGAGAATTCGCCGTTGCTGGCGATAGAAGCAATACTGGCACGCCAGTGAAAATCACGCGTCGCAGATGGAAAACAGCAAATCTCGCGCGTCTCGCCAGCCCCGTTTCGCCAGAGATTAACCGGCATTTTACGGATATCAAAAAAATCCATCACCACTCCTGAAAGGCGCAACTCGCACCAGGGCGACACTGCGTGAATGTCGCTATCTTGATTGTTATCGTTGGGTCATTACAGATGCATTATCGGCAGCAATGCAAGGAGGCCTTAGTGTGGCGCTAAAAAAAACACTAACGCCATGACTCTCTTAAACATTATCCAAACCGTTTACAGGAGCATACCGTGCTGGTGGCGCGTGACAAGAGGGTGAGAAAGAAAAAACCGCCGGACCTGTCCACCGCGATTACGCTTTTGTGAACAGGATTCCGGCGGTCTTATATGTGTTGAGCTGATTATTCAGCTGGCGGAGCCATTTTACCTTCTGGCGCAGGACGTTCTGTCAGACGCTTCTCAAAATTGGCATTGAATTGTTTTTTCTGTTCCGGGGTCAGAATGTTGTAAATCTTATTCTGCGTTTCCATACGGGCCAACATGCCGGCTTTGTGCTGCTCAGCCATCTTGTCGATTTGCGCTTCCGCTTTTGCTTTGTCAAACGTATTGCTCGCAATGATATCGTGCATTGCGCGGCGCTCTTCCAGCGGAGGACGTTTCATCTGATCGCGCTGGCTTTTCATGATCTCGCGGACCTGCTGTTTCTGCGCATCCGTCAGGTTCAGATCTTTAAACATCATGTCGTGATGCATACCCGGCTTGCCTTTATGGTGCATCATCTTGCTATCAGCGGGTGCGGCGGTTGTCGTCGCGGTGTCTGCGGCGAACGCCATGCTGGTAGCGCCCAGAGCCAGGGTAGAAGCAACAAACAGTGCAGTTAATTTACGCATAATTTTTTGTCCTTACTTTCAGTTATTCTTCGGCGCTATGCCGTGTTGACGAGATTAACTTTACGGGGTTTATCGTCAATAAATCAGAGCAACGGTAAAACAATGAAAGTGTAAAAAACAAATTATAGCCAAATGTGGAGGAATTAAGGATAAAGCGTGGAGAGTTGAAACAAAAATAGGCAAATAGCTGACTTTAAAGAGATTATGGAGGAGTATACCGAGCTTCAGATTAATAATAAAGCGATTAACCAGGAATAATCTGTAAATAGTGTTAGTGAGAGGGAGATTTACGCAAACAGTGTGGGCAACGATGATTTTCTGGCATCCCCATAGATTTCGATACACGAAGAGAAGAAGACCCTCTTCAGGACACTCATAACGTAAGTACATTGCGATGGACGTCTAAATAAATTGATTTAACAACGCCTTAAATGAAGGCAACGTAGTTGACTTGATATTGTTATTATTATGATAGGTAAAGCAGCGTATATATGAACGGCCAATCACCTCAATATCAATGCCCTCTAGTCGTACAAAATTAGCTAACTTTTCAGTTGAAAGTATCATTCCTTTGCCTTCCCGAATAAAAGACAACAAAGAAAATAAATCATGATTATGTTCAATAAAATCCGGTTCAATGTCCGTAAAGCTTAAGATCTCTTTAATTCTTGACTTATGATAATGCGTATACTGATCTTTCCAGACAAAGAATTTGTTGTTATAACAATTATCATTAGATGTTCTATGCAGAATAACGTGGTGGCATCCATGCCAGGAATCACAGAGAGATCTATTTTCAGTCTCGAGTTGCCGAAAGGAGATTATCGCAGCGTTGTGCTTGCAATTAATTGAGAGCAGATCCTCAGAAGTAACCACCTCCCTTTTTATTTGAAACTTGAGGTTTTCTGAGTGAACAATCCTTTGCATATAATGGAAAAAACTATAAGGCACTGACATATCGAAATGAATGGAGGTGTACGAATCCTGCGCTAATTTTGTGAACTCCTCTTCAAAAGCCATTAATCTTTGATACGCTGGCAAACAACGATTGTAGCAGTCCCAGGCAAGCGCGGTAGGATCTAATCCATTATATTTTCTGATAAATAACTTCCCGCCTAATGAATACTCAAGCTCTGACAACACCTTGCTAAGCGGGGATTTTGTTATGCACAATGCCTCAGCCGCACGTCCAAAATTTTTTGTTTCCATGATAACCATAAAGTAACGCATTTTTTTCGACAAAAATATACCCATGCCAAGCCTCATAAAAATGCAATATCATTGCGCCGATTATTATTTCAGATGTAACAATAACCGCGCCCTCATTAAAAAACCATTCACCCGATTCACTTTTTATTATCAAAGTAATCAACCTGAGCATTATCGGTTAAAAAATCTGTAAGCATCATAGAGTTAATGGCTTTAAAAGCTACCGCTAGTGTAGCCAAACCGTCATTTCATGCAAATACTTATTTTGTAAAAAATAAATATTTTCAAAGAGTACCATTGCCTGTCACCTTTCGGGAAATGCCTCCGATACATAAAACACCATTAAAACCATTAAAACCATTAAAACCATTAAAACCATTAACGCCATCAAAATAAACATTCACCAATAATAAAAAGATGAACAGTTGAATATAATTTACCTTACAGTCATTCCCCTGCATGTTCAAAAAGCATCCTCCCCAACCCTTACCCCTTATATTTATAGTGTTATTTAGATCGTTTCCAAAAATGAAACGTGTATTGTAAAAAATGACAAATCCACGCCTGAAATCGGAGGCAAGATAAAGCTCTCAACACAAATTTTTATTCCTGTTGGGAAATGCAAAATGGATCAATATTTTACGCAAGAAACTAATTCTCTAATAAATAAGGACTAGATTATGAAAAATTCAGCTCAAGCCGTCATTGCTTATGCAACATGGGAGTCAGGCGAAACGCCAACCCCGTACTATGACAACTGCATTATTACGCTTTATAACATGACCACAGCCGACATTATTGATCCAGAAATTAGTTTTGTTCTGGCTGATAACCAGCAACCCAGTCAGAATCGCAACTTTATATATACACAAGATGGTAACACCATTTCCGGAACACTGACGGATCAAAAACACAATTCCAGCGAACCAGGGAAGCGTGAGCTTTACGATAGGCATCAACGGCGGTGACCCTTTAGGCCCACTCCCCTCTCACTTTATTATCAACGGCGCTTCCGCAGATGTTCCTGCAGACTCGCAAGCGCCTTCAATTCCACAGAACGTCACCGTGATTAACACCGGCGCGAAAAACGCCTCACTAACGTGGGCAGCATCAACGGATGATACCTTAGTGGTGGGTTATTTAATCGAATACTCTGATGGAAAAAATCCGCAGAAAATCTCGGTTGACACCACCAGCGGAACCATTACCGGATTAACGGAAAGCACACAATTCACCGCCAGTGTAAAATCTGTTGATATCGCGGGTAACCAATCAGACGCCTCCGCAACCGTTTCATTCACGACTCAAGATCCCGTCCCTGATGCCGGAGAATATAGTTTCTCTGTTGCCCCTTATATTGACTATATGGCGTGGCCTCAATTAACAACAGGGGCCTGTTATGACGCATCGGGTATAAAAAAATTATACGCTAGCCTTTATCGTGACGGGGAAAAATAGCGTTGATGGTTCTTTGATGCCTTCATGGGGCGGTCAAAGTGAACCACAATATGATGCAAGGACGAGTAGCATTGCACTGGATGATATCAGTACGCTCAGGGCGAATGGCGGTGATGTTGCAATCTCATTTGGCGGTGCTGCCGGTGTTATTCTTGAGCAATCTGTTGAAGATATCGGAACACTTATCAGCTGGTATCAACAAATCATTGATAATTACGCGTTAAAGCATATTGACTTCGATTTTGAAGGTTCAGCACTCGCTCAGACTGCAGCTTTATCCCGACATGTTGTGGTGATTGAGGCAATTATGCGCGCAAACCCCGCGTTGCAGGTTTCCTATACCCTCCCGGTGGATGGGCAGACGGACCCGGCAAGTCAGGGGTTAAGCTCCTACGGTCTGGATTTTATTAATATGCTTACCAACGAAGGCATCTTACCCTCAATGGTCAATGGCATGACGATGGACTTCGGTCAGGGCGCACCAGCGGATATGTTCACTGGAGTAAAATATGCCCTTGATGCACTGAATAGCCAGGTCGTACAGACCTGGCCGCAGCTGACAATAGAACAAGCATGGCGCCGAATGGGTGCGACGCCAATGTTCGGCGATAATGATGTTCAGGGGCAAACCTTTACGACCGCTAATCAATCACAGCTGCTGGATTATGCGCAACAGGTTAATCTTGGCATGCTCTCGGGCTGGAGCGAGAACCGTGACCACGATTTATTTGCATGGGCATATAGTCTACTTATCACAGGCTATCTTAACGCACGCTAATTGACGCATCATCCGTCATTTGATGTGTACGTCCTGGCCGCAACGTTGTGCGTTGCGGCCCGTTCTGAACACGTAATCTACAGCTCATCAGCTATGTCACTTCGCTATTATCGTACCCCGTCTATATTCTGGCACAGGCTGTAGCCTCTCTTTGTTTCCGCTTTTTTACGATAATTTCTCGAGCATCAACCCAGCCCGCAGGCCGAAGGCTACCGAGGGGTTAGGGAATAACACGTATTCCGTCGTTTTCTGCACTTCGTAGCGCTCGTCACCGTCTTGCGCTAATACGACGCCATGCCGAAAAGGGGTGAAGTTCAACGTATGCGCCGCCATGTGTAGCTGGAAGGCCTCGCTGCGGCGGGTGATCTGCTGCACGACCCGATAGCGCTCGACGGTTCCTGAATGATGTTCAGGCTCGTTTCCGGATAGCAGGGCACGCAGCGCCAGATGCGTTGGCGCAAAGCGTGAAAGATCGTTCTGCCCGAACGGCAGCGCTTTTCCCAGCTCCAGCGTACAGGCCAGCGCACCAAAATTCTCGCAGGTAAAATGGGTAAATGTCCCGCCAGGTGACTGATGGAAGACCAGCGCCTCAAGACCCGCATCCCCCAGCCAGCCAAGGAAAGACTCATCCCAGGGCTGGTTGCGCTGCGGCATAACGCCGAAACGCACGTGATAAGACGCACGAATGGCGGTATGCAGATCGAGATGCCAGCGATCAGGACCCGCCGTGGCAAAAAACTCGCGCACGCTGTTTTCAAGCTGAAGTGCCCGCGCAGGCTCATCACCAGGCGGAAACTGCGCCCCGCGTCCACCAAACATCCGGTTGATATCACTTTCCAGATAGCGCTTGTTTTGCGCCAGCGCCGGGGGATTCCCCAGCACCACCAGCACGCGGCAGCGCAAAGAAATGTCACCGTTAAAAAGTGCTCGCAGCAGTAAATCGACAATCTCAACCGGTGCGGTTTCATTGCCGTGAATCCCGGCTGAAAGCACTAAAGACCGCTCACAGGCGTCAAAAGGGATCAGTTCAAGTAACCCGCGCCCGGACCATATCCAGTGAAACGTCGGCCCCGCACCTTGCCGCGCAGCAGGCGTTTCATCCGCCAGCGTCAGCGCCAGTAAATTCTGCATAATCTCTCCTCAGCGCTGGAACGGGTAAACCGATCCGAGGTGCAGGATCGTCGTTAAGGCATCCAGCGCCTCACGCCCTTCGCGCAGCAGATGCGGATCGACCAAATCCGCCTGCGTTAAGCGATCGCGATAATAACGATCGACCCAGTCGTTGAGCGTATTGAATAAGGTATCGTTCATCAGTACCGCCGGATTGACGGCGCGGATTTCGTCCGGCGTCAGCACCACCCGCAGGCGTAAACATGCGGGGCCTCCGCCGTTCGCCATACTTTCGCGCAGATCGAACACGTTAAGCCCGCTGATGGGATTATCGCCCTTGACCAGCTCGCTGAGATAGCGCCATACGCCCTGATGATTTTGCGACTCCTGCGGGAGAACCAGCAGCATACTGCCATCCTCACGGCTCAGCAGCTGGCTGTTAAACAGATAGGTTTCCACCGCGTCCTGCACGCTGACGGCACTTGTCGGCACCTGAATTGGCGTAAAGCCCGGCACGCGCTCGGCCAGGGTAGCCAGTAATTTCTCCTGCTGGGCAAACGCCTGCTCGTGGCAAAACAACACCTGACGATTTGAAACCGCAATCACGTCGTTATGAAACACGCCCCGATCGATAACCTGTGGATTTTGCTGCGCAAACACCACCTGCCCCGGGTTGACCTGATTCAGACGCGCAACGGCCTGGCTCGCGGCCAGGGTCTGGCGCGCCGGATAACGGGACGGCGCGACGTGTCCATTATCATCGCGGCCATAAATAAAAAGCTGCGTGGAAGGTTCGCCGTAGTCCCCGCCCAGACGGTTATGGTTGGCTGCCCCTTCATCACCAAACATCGCCACCTGGGGCAGCGCTTCGTGCACGCTAAACCGCGCATCATCCTTGAAGATGGCGCGCAGCACCCGCTCGGTGGTGACCGCTTCAGTCGCGCGATGGAATTTATTGTTGAGGTTCGCCACGGTCAGATGCACTTTTCCGTCCAGCGTATCTGCCGATGGCGCAACGGTGGCTGCATTAGCCACCCACATTGACGATGCTGAACTGGCCGCCGAGAGCAGGTGCGGCGCTTGCGTTCCGGCTTTTTCGACGACCTGCTCATCGCTGCCGCTAAAACCGAGCTGGCGCAGCACCTCGACGTTTGGGCGTTCCTGCGGCGGGATCACCGCCTGCACAAAACCCGCGTCCGCCAGCGCTTTCATTTTTTGCAGCCCCTGCTTGGCCGCCAGCTTTGGATTCGAGACCTGGAATCGGTGTTTCGTCGAGGCTTCGTTGCCAAACGACAATCCGGCGTAATGGTGGGTCAGCCCCACCAGCCCGTCAAAGTTGACTTCACGCGCTTTCATGACGATTCCCCTGGGTAAAATCGAGTCCTGGGTTGAGCGTTTCCGGCAGCGTCAGAGCGGGTGTTTCCAGGCTGGCCATCGGCCACGCACAGTAATCGGCGGCATACCACGCGCTGGCGCGATGATTACCGGATGCGCCCACACCACCAAATGGCGCGGTGCTCGCGGCTCCGGTCAACGGTTTGTTCCAGTTCACAATCCCCGCGCGTGCTTCAATCAGCAGTTGATCAAACTTCTCGCGATCGGGTGAAATCAGGCCGCTCGACAGGCCATAGCGCGTGTTGTTTGCCATCGCGATTGCGCTGTCGAAATCATCGTAACGCCAGACACACAGCAGCGGGCCAAAGACCTCTTCATCCGGTACATCCCGTGCATCCGACATATCAATGATGCCCGGCGTTAACAGGGATGTTCCTGGTTGCATCAGCGTGGGTTCCAGCAGCGTTTTCGCGCCACGCGCCACGTGTTCGCGCCAGGCCTGAATGACGTTATTGGCAGCCTGTTCGGAAATCAGCCCGCCGATAAACGGCTGCGGCTCGGCGTCCCATGCGCCAGGCACCAGACGCGCGGTCACCTCAATGAGACGCGCCAGGAAAAGCATCGCCCTGCGCGCCGTTTTTCACCAGCAGACGACGGGCGCACGTGCAGCGCTGTCCGGCGGTGACAAACGCCGACTGAATAGCCAGATGCACAGCGGCGTCAATATCATCAGGATCTTCAACAATCAGGGGATTATTGCCGCCCATTTCCAGCGCCAGAATTTTCTCCGGCTGGCCTGCCAGCTGGCGATGCAGCTGATATCCGGTTCCTGCGCTGCCTGTGAACAGCAAGCCGTCGAGATCGCCTAACGCGCTCAGCGCCTGGCCGGTTTCACGTCCACCCTGAACCAGATTGAGCACGCCCGGAGGAAGGCCAGCCTGTTCCCAGAGTTTCACAACCGCTTCACCGCTCCACGGCGTCAGTTCGCTCGGCTTAAAAATAACCGTATTCCCTGCCAGCAGCGCGGGCACAATATGGCCGTTGGGCAGATGCCCCGGGAAATTGTACGGGCCGAAGACCGCCAGCACGCCGTGCGGACGATGGCGAAGCGTTGCGGCGCCGTCGGCCATATCGGTATGCTGTTCGCCGGTGCGGGTGTGATAGGCCTTAACCGAAATAGCGATTTTATTGATCATCGCCGTGATTTCGGTCGTCGCCTCCCAGCGCGGCTTGCCGGTTTCGCGGGCAATAATGCTGGTCAGCTCTGCCTTATTCGCTTCCAGCAGCGTCGCGAATTTTTCGACGATCGCCTGACGCGCCGTAAATGGCAGTTTTGCCCATGCCGGAAAAGCTTTTCTGGCCGCCTGAGACGCCTGTGCTACCTGAGCCGGACTCGCATCAAACCCCTGCCAGAGCCCCTCGTTGCCAACCGGATTGGTCTTCACGCGTCGTTCACCTTCGCCCGTGACCCAGTCGCCATTGATCCATAAACTCATGCTGTTTTCTCCTCGGGGCAAAGTCGCACCAGACGAACGGTATCGCCTGCGTTACATTTCAGGGCGTCCAACTGGGCTGCGGTCAGCACCAGACGTTCACATTTCGGGTTGGTATGGATCAGCATCGCGCGAAACTGATCGTACTGCTCGTTCGCCACCAGACAAGCGGGCCATTCACCGGGGGCGGGCTGGCCTTCTGCCACCGTCACCAGACGGCTTTTACGGATGGCACGCACGCGGTCGACGTCGCATTCCAGCGTCGGGCCACCGTCAAAAATATCGACATAGTTATGGTAGCGAAAACCTTCTTTCTCCAGCACCGCGCGAGCGGGCGCGGTCTGCGGATGGACCTGGCCAATTACCGCCTGCGCTTCTGGACTTAAAAAGTCGGTGTAGATCGGATGTTTCGGCATTAATTCGGCGATAAACGCTTTCTGCCCTGTTCCGCACAAATAGTCGGCTCGGCTAAATTCCATCGAGAAGAAGCGTTCGCCCAGGCTTTCCCAGAACGGGGAGTAGCCCGTTTCATCAATAACGCCGCGCATTTCCGCCACCACTTTTTCGTTAAAGCGATCGCGAAACGCGGCCATGAACATAAAGCGGGATTTCGAGAGCAGATAGCCGTTGCCCTCTTTGCGCCAGTCGGGGTCAAGAAATAAAGTGCAGAGTTCGCTGCTGCCGGTGTGATCGTTGCTGAGGAAAAGCGTCGGCAGCGCGTTATAAACATTCAGCTCTTTCGATGCGTGAACCAGCGTGCCGACGCGGTAGTTGTACCACGGGTCATTAAGACCTACCGCCACCTCGATAGCGCAGATCCCGACCACGGTCCCGGTATCAGACTCTTCCAGAACAAAGACGTAGCCTTGTTCACTTTTTGGCAGCGTCCCTTGCCAGGTTTGCAGGGCGCGGTCGATACGAGACGACAGCGTTTTTTCATCGGCAGGAAGCGAGGTCAACCCGCCTCCCGTCTTACCGGCAAGCTGCATGAGTCCGGCGAGATCGCCGCGCTCAACGGGACGGATAACCATCATGATGACACCCCGGATTTCACCTGTTCACAGGCCAGTGCAAAACGGTCTAAACCGGTGGCGACCTCTTCTTCGCTGACGATTAACGCCGGTGCAAAACGCACCACGTTAGCTCCTGCGATGAGCACCATCACGCCCGCTTTTGCGGCTTCCTGTGAAATAAGTTTAGCTTTTCCGGCAAATTCAGCCGTCAGTTCGCAGCCGATCAGCAGCCCCAGACCACGAATTTCTTTGAACATACCGGTTTTACTGTTAATGGCGTTTAGACGCTCCACAAACCAGTCGTGGCGCTGCTTCACGCCCTTTAACACCTCTGGCGTATTGATGATATCCAGCACCTGTCCAGCCACCGCCGACGCCAGCGGGTTACCGCCGTACGTCGTGCCGTGCGTGCCCACGACCATCACGCTGGCACATTTGTTGGTCGTCAACATTGCCCCAATCGGGAATCCACCACCAAGTGCTTTGGCTGTCGACAGCACATCCGGCGTCACGCCGTAGTGCATATACGCATACAGCTCGCCGGTACGACCGACACCGGTCTGGACTTCATCAAAAATCAGCAGCGCATTGTGGCGATCGCACAGTTCGCGCAACCCTTGCAGGAACGCTTTATCGGCAGGCACCACGCCGCCCTCACCCTGCATCGGCTCGACGATCACCGCGCAGGTATTGTCATTTATCAGCTCAGCTGCAGAGGCCAGATCGTTATAAATGGCGTGACGAATGTCCGGCGGCAGCGGAGCAAAATCCTGTGAATAGGCCGGCTGACCGCCCGCGCTCACGGTAAACAGGGTGCGCCCGTGGAAGGCGTTTTTGAACGCCACAATTCCGCTTTTTTGCGCGCCAAAATGATCGTGAGCGTATTTACGTGCCAGCTTGAGCGCCGCTTCGTTGGCTTCGGCACCGGAGTTACAGAAAAAGATTTTTTCGGCAAAGGTCGCGTCGATCAGTTTTTTAGCCAGGCGCAGCGCAGGTTCGTTGGTATAGCCGTTGCCGGTATGCCAGAACTTCGCGGCCTGATCGTTCAACGCCTGACGCAGCGCCGGATGCGCATGCCCGAGGGCATTCACCGCAATCCCACCGGCAAAGTCGATATACTCTTTACCCTGCTGGTCCCACAGGCGTGAGCCTTCACCCCGTACCGGAATAAAAGCCGCCGGAGCGTAAACCGGCATCATCCATTCATCGAAATTTTCACGCGTAATTGACAGAGACATAGCGACCTCATCCGGTAAATTAAAAGTTATTCAAATGTTAAATAATTGAGTGCTTGCACTGTGAATGTAGATTGCAGAGTTCGTGCCAGCCAGCGATAAAATTGCATAAATGGGTTGGGAGGACGGAATATCAATAAGTTAAGCATTACCGCTATTCACTATTAATGCATAAAAAGTGAATATTTTTACAGCAAGCGGCGCTTTGCCGCAGGAAAAACAGAAATATTATTCACGAGCCAAATATTATTCTGGATTTGTGATCGCTCGCGAAATTTACCGACCGTTTGCGCCCTGTTTGAGGGCAAGGTGCGTCGAAATGGTGCAAATATTGCACCGTCGGGATTTTCTGTTGCAGTTATTGGTTGAACCCGATAACAGACGACGCAAATTCTGCTAACATCCATGCACTATTCACCTTGCACTGGCAGCGACTATGAAATTTGTCTCTTTTAATATCAACGGCCTGCGCGCCCGCCCTCACCAACTGGAAGCCATCGTTGAGCAACATCAGCCAGACGTGATCGGCCTGCAGGAGACAAAAGTTCACGACGACATGTTCCCCCTCGAAGACGTCGCCAAACTGGGCTACAACGTCTTTTATCACGGGCAGAAAGGCCACTATGGTGTGGCGCTGCTGACCAAACAGACGCCGGTTTCCGTACGTCGCGGCTTCCCCGGTGACGACGGTGAAGCGCAGCGCCGCATTATCATGGCGGAAATTCCCTCTCCGCTTGGGAACATCACCGTCATCAATGGTTATTTTCCGCAGGGCGAAAGCCGCGACCACCCGACAAAATTCCCGGCTAAGGCCAAGTTCTACCAGGATCTGCAGGATTATCTGACGACGGAACTGAACAAAGAGAATCCGGTGCTGATCATGGGTGACGTGAATATCAGCCCAACGGATCTGGATATCGGCATCGGCGAAGACAGCCGCAAGCGCTGGCTGCGGACCGGTAAATGCTCATTCCTGCCGGAAGAACGCGAGTGGATGCAGCGTCTGCAAAGCTGGGGGCCTGGTGGATACGTTCCGTGCCGCAAACCCGGATACGCAGGACCGCTTCTCGTGGTTTGACTACCGCTCAAAAGGTTTTGATGACAACCGCGGCCTGCGCATCGACCTGCTGCTGGCCAGCGCACCGCTGGCAGAACGTTGCATCGAAACCGGCATCGATTACGACATTCGCGGCATGGAAAAAGCCGTCCGATCACGCGCCAGTCTGGGCGAAGTTCAAACTGTAATCGCCGGTGAAACTGCAAAAAATTCTGTTGATATGCGCCCTGTTGGGCGCATTTTTCATGATTCAGACGCTGCTGCCCCCCGGTTTTCTTTCGCTCGAATCGATCAAAACGCATCAGCTCGCGCTACAGGACTATGTTGAACAGGCTCCCGCACGCAGTGCCGTGCTCTATTTCGCCGCCTACGTGGTGGTCTCTGCCCTGTCGATTCCGGGTGCGGCGCTGCTCACCCTGCTCGGGGGCACGCTGTTCCCGTTTTGGCAGGGCATTCTGCTGGTGTCGTTTGCCTCCACGCTGGGCGCGACGCTGGCGATGCTGACCAGCCGTTATCTTCTGCGCGATGGGGTTCAGCACCGCTTCAGCCATCAACTAAAAACGGTCAATGAGGGGATGGATCGCAACGGTGCATTTTATCTTTTCGCCCTGCGTGTGATGCCCCTTTTTCCGTTCTTCCTGGTCAATTTGCTCGCCGGTTTAACAAGCCTTAGCGTGCGTCGTTACTGGTGGATAAGCCAACTGGCGATGCTACCCGCCACGGTGATATTCCTGAATGCCGGACGCGAACTGGGCAAGTTAACGTCGCTGCGCGATATTCTGTCGCCGGGCATCCTTTTCGCCTTTACACTTTTAGGGTTATTGCCGCTCGTTTCACGCTGGCTGTTTTCTCGCTATTTCCATTCTTCTCATTAACAGGGAGGCATTATGCGCCGTGTGCGTTGCTGCGTATTTCTGACCGGACTGCTGCTGGCAGCCCCCACTATGGCTGATACCCGTTGGCAAACCGTGCAGAACGAAGCCAAAGGCCAGACCGTCTGGTTTAACGCCTGGGGCGGCGATCAGGCCGTCAACCGTTATCTCGATTGGGTGAGCGGCGAGATGAAAACCCATTACGCAATCACCCTCAAAAATCGTGCATCTTGCCGATGCCGCCGATGCGGTCAAACGCATCCAGACGGAATCCGCCGCTGGGCGAAAAACCAACGGTTCTGTCGATTTACTGTGGGTGAACGGGGAGAATTTCCGCACGCTGAAAGAGGCAGGCTTGCTGCAAACGGGCTGGGCGCAAACGCTGCCGAACTGGCGCTATGTCGATACCGATAAACCGGTTACCGAAGATTTTTGCCATCCCCACCGACGGCGCAGAATCCCCGTGGGGCGGCGCGCAGCTGACGTTTATTGCCCGCAAACAGAGTCTGCCGGTTCCGCTTGCCGATCCCGAAGCCTTACTCAACTATGCGCAAAACAATCCGGGCAAAATCACTTATCCGCGTCCGCCAGATTTCACCGGCACGGCGTGGCTGGAACAACTCCTGCTGACGCTTACGGCACATCCTGATGCGCTGCACGTCGCGCCGGATTCACATACGTTTAAGGCCGTGACGGCTCCGCTGTGGAATTATCTCGATAAACTGCATCCGCTGCTGTGGCGCGACGGCAAAGATTTTCCACCGAGTCCTGCACGAATGGATGCCCTGCTCGCCAGCGGTAATCTGAATATGTCTGTCACCTTTAATCCGGCCCACGCGCAGCAAAAAGTGGCCAGCGGCGAACTGCCTGCCGACAGCTACAGTTTTGGCTTTCGCGACGGCATGATAGGCAATGTGCATTTCGTGACGATCCCGGCAAACAGCAGCGCCAGCGCGGGTGCCAAAGTTGTCGCCAATTTCCTGCTGTCGCCCGGGGCGCAAATTCGCAAAGCCGACCCTAAAATCTGGGGCGACCCGAGCGTGTTGAGCCCGCAAAAACTCGCCTCCGAGCAGGCCGCCCAACTGCAACAATTTATCCCCGCCGGGTTACCGAAAACCTTGCCGGAACCGCACGCGGCGTGGGTTAGTGCGCTGGAGCAAGAATGGTTGCGTCGTTACGGCACCCGCTAGGCTGGCTGGTAGGGATAGCGATCGCCGTCATTTATGCGCCGCTGATCCCTGCCGCAGTAATGCTGGTGACACCGGCTTTTTCACTTGCCGGATGGCAGGCGCTGTTTAGCGATCCGCAGCTGCCGCAGGCGTTTATCGCCACGCTGGTTTCTACGCTTATCGCCACCGCAGGATCGCTTTTGATTGCCCTGTGCGTGGTCGCGGCGCTTTGGCCCGGCGAGCGCTGGCGGCGTTTGCATACCCGACTGCCGTGGCTGCTGGCCGTTCCGCACGTCGCCTTTGCCACCAGCGTGCTGCTGATGTTTGCGGAAGGCGGTGCGTTTTATCAATGGTGCAGCGCCTGTTCTCCCCTGCTTGATCGCTTCGGTATTGGCCTGGGGCTGACGCTGGCGGTGAAAGAGAGCGCATTTGTACTGTGGGCGATGTATGCGGTGCTGCCCGAAAAGACGCTGGCGCAACAGTGGGTGGTGCTGCGAACGCTCGGTTATTCGCGCATTCAAGGACTTTTCTGGCTGGTGCTGCCCGCCATCACGCCAGCGCTCGGCGCGGTAATGCTGGCGGTGGTCGCCTGGTCGCTGTCGGTGGTGGATGTCGCGATTATCCTTGGGCCGGGTAATCCGCCGACGCTGGCAGTGCTGGCCTGGCAGTGGTTGAGTCAGGGTGATGCCCAGCAGCAGATCAAAGGGACATTATTGTGCCTGCTGCTCCTTCTGCTGCTGGGGCTGTTTGCCGCCCTCGGTTTTATAATCTGGAGACGCTGGCACCGCCTGATTCCCGCCGCGTCGGGCGTTCGGCAGCCGTTGGGCGCGCCCGTTGTCGGCACAACGCTGGGATGGCTACTGCCGCTTTGCGGTGTTTTATGCGCAGCGGCGCTGGTGTTGCTGGCGGACGGAGACAGTTTTGATTTTGTGCCGTTTAGCACCAGTCTCTCGTTGGCCCTATTTTCTGGCCTGATCGCCCTGACGATTATTCTACTCTGGCTCGAGTGGGGACCGTCACGCGGATCGCGCTGGATCTGGCTTCCGCTGGCACTCCCCGCTCTGCCGCTGGTCGCGGGACAGTACCGTATCGCACTCTTCATGGGCATCGACGGAACCTATTTCGCGGTGCTGTGGGGGCATCTGCTGTGGGTGTTGCCGTGGATGCTGCTGGTGCTGCAACCCGCCTGGCGCAGGCTGGATCCGCGCGCGACAGTAATCGCGAGAACGCTTGGCATGCGGCGCAGTAAAATATTTTGGACGATCAAATGCCCGTTGCTGACCCGCCCTCTGCTTACCGCTTTTGCCACGGGCTTTTCCGTCAGCATGGCGCAATATTTGCCCACGCTGTGGCTGGGTGCGGGACGATTCCCGACGCTGACCACCGAGGCGGTCGCGCTTAGCAGCGGCGGCAGCACGGCCATTCTCGCGGGGCGCGCGCTGTGGTTACTGGCGCTGACGGCAGCCGCTTTTGGCCTCGCGGCAGGTTTATCCCGCCTGGCGGGACGTTTCAGACGAGGTCTACGTTAATGCTGATAGTTAAAAATCTGACGCTTGAACCGCTGTTACACCGCGTGAACTTTAGCGTGAATAAGGGCGAGATCGTCACGTTGATGGGTCCGTCGGGCAGTGGAAAATCCACGCTGTTCGCCTGGATGGTGGGTGCACTCTCCACGGATTTTAAAGCGTGTGGCGAGCTGTGGCTGAACGAAAGACAATGCGACGCGCTGCCCATCGAGAACCGTAAGATCGGTATTTTGTTCCAGGATGCACTGCTGTTCGACCACTTTAGCGTGGGGCAAAATCTGCTGCTGGCGCTACCTGCGCATATCAAAGGCCATGCTCGGCGTGAGCAGGTTGAGCACGCGCTGAAAAGTGCAGGTCTTGATGGGTTTTACGCAAGCGATCCGGCCACGCTCTCGGGTGGGGAGCGCGCCAGAGTCAGCCTGTTGCGCGCGCTTCTGGCGCAGCCGCACGCGCTGCTGCTGGATGAGCCGTTTAGTCGTCTCGACAAAGCGCTGCGCGTCACATTTCGGGAATGGGTGTTCGCGCAGGTTCGCGCGCTCAATATTCCCGTGGTGCTGGTCACGCACGATGAAGACGATATTCCGGCGGAGGGACGCGTGCTTCAGCTGTCCATGTGGCAATAATTTATGTTCTAACGCAAAGAACTCTGGCGAGCGGGGGACGAAAATGACACACCTTTTACCTGATATCAGATTTTTCGATGAAACGTGTTTCTCACCTGTCCACGCTCGCCATGATCCTGGGGCTCGCCACTTTCTCCACCGCTGCCGCTGATATGGCGCAATCACTGACGTTTGCGCAGCTGCAACAGCATCAGGGTACGGTTATCGACACCCGCGCCAGCGCGTTTTATAACGGCTGGCCGCAGACGCTGTCTGGCCCGTCCGGGCATGAACCTGCCGCGCTGAATCTCTCCGCCAGCTGGCTTAACGTGATGAGTGACGAACAGCTCGCAGGCTGGGCAAAACAGCACAACCTGACGCCAGCGTCCGTGATTGCCCTGTACGGCAGCGACGCAGACAATCAGGCCGTTAAAGCGCGCTTAAACAATGCCGGATATTCGACGGTTTCAACGCTGGGCGACGCGCTGCAAACCCCTGCTCGCCTGCAACGCCTGCCTCATTTTGAGCAGCTGGTTTATCCGCAGTGGATCCATCAGTTACAGCAGGGTAAAAAAGTGGCTGCCGCGCCGACAGGTGATTTTAAAATCATCGAAGCCGCCTGGGGCGCGCCCAAATTCTATCTTCTGAATCATATTCCTGGCGCGGATTACATTGATACCAATGAAGTTGAAAGCGAACCGCTGTGGAATAAAGTGTCAGATGACAAACTGAAAGCCATGCTGGCGAAGCACGGTATCCGTCACGACACGACCGTCATTCTGTATGGCCGTGACGTCTATGCTGCGGCACGCGTGGCGCAAATCATGCTGTACGCCGGTGTGAAGGACGTACGCATTCTGGACGGTGGCTGGAAAGCGTGGTCCGACGCGAATCTGCCGGTCGAGCGCGGGACACCTGCCAGGGTTAAACCGGCGAACGATTTCGGCGCGCCCATTCCTGGGCAGCCGCAGTTGATGGTGGATATGGAACAGGCGCGCGGTATGCTGCATCGCAAGGATGCCTCGCTGGTTAGCATTCGCTCGTGGCCGGAATTTATCGGTGAAACCAGCGGCTACAGCTACATCAAACCCAAAGGCGAAATCGCCGGGGCCCGCTGGGGTCATGCGGGCAGCGATGCCACCCATATGGAGGACTTCCACAATCCCGATGGAACCATGCGCAGCGCCGATGATATCGCGGCGATGTGGAAGCAGTGGAATATTCTGCCCGATCAGCATGTGGCGTTTTATTGCGGCACGGGCTGGCGCGCATCAGAAACCTTTATGTATGCGCGGGCGATGGGCTGGCAAAACGTCGCCGTGTACGACGGCGGCTGGTACGAATGGAGCGGTCACCCGCAAAACCCAGTCACAACCGGCCCACTGACGCCTGAAAGCACGCTTTAGCGGGCAAGCGCTTTAAGCGTTTGATACCCGCTCCAGACGCGCGTTGTGGTGGTGAGCCAGCACAACGCGCCAAAGATCCAGGCGAACAGCGCAAAGTGCATCGGGAACAAACAGCACAGCGCGAACAGCAGAATCGTCTCCGTCCCTTCCGTTAATCCCCCCAGATAATAAAACGACTTGTGCGCGTAGCCAGGATTATCAATATTATGCTTTGCAGCCAGCGCCGCAAACGCCAGAAAACTGCTCCCCGTACCGATAAACGCAAACAGCAGCCAGGCTGCCGCCAGGGCATTTTCCGCCGGAGCGGCCAGCGCAAAACCAAACGGCACCAGGGCGTAAAACAGGAAATCGAGCGCAATATCGAGAAAGCCACCGGCATCGGTTATGCCGCGCCGCCGCGCCAGCGCACCGTCGAGTCCGTCGAGCAAACGGTTCAACACGATGGCCACCAGCGCCGCCAGATACCAGCCCAGCGCCAGAAAAGGCAACGCCAGCACGCCGATGGCAAAGCCTACCAGCGTTAAGCCATCGGCGGTGATAGTCGGCCTATCAAGCCTCTCCACCAGACGGTTAAGCCCCGGTTTTATGCGCGGATGCACATGTCTGTCAAGCATGCGGTTTCCCTTTAAACGCGTCGCAGAGCCCCTGCGCCGGAATATCCAGCGCAGCGTTGAAACGCGCCGAAAGATTCTGAAACGCAATCAGGGCGGTCATTTCTGTTATGGCGGCGTCGCTGTAAAAGCGCTTTAGCTCGGTTTTTACGTCGTCACCAATCTGCGGCGGCGTGGCGGTTGTCGCCTCGGCATAGGCCAGCGCAGCCCGCTCATCCGCGCTGAATAACGTCGAATCGCGCCAGTGGCTGACGGCGTGCACTTTATCCAGCGCGCCGCAGCGCTCGGCCAGACGCAAGCTGTTGGCGTCAATACAAAATGCGCAGTGACAAAGTTGCGATACGCGGGTCATCAGCAGCGAGCGCAGCGTTGGACTGAGGCGCGCATGACGGCGCTCAAGAAAGCCGACAAACAGCGCCACCAGCCAGAACAAACGCGGCATTCGTCCCCACCAGCGGGTGGGATTAAGCACGGCGCCGAAATGCTTTTTCTGCATCGCAGCGATGGGTTTTAGGCTGACGGGAATTGATTTGACGGGGTGGACCCAGGCGGTTGTTTCTTTCACCGAACTCTCCTGATAGCTGGACTCTTTGAAAGGCGACGATAATATGTCGTTTTTCTCCCTCAATTATTGATGACCATGCTGAAAACTCTCGATGTTGTCGCCGCGATCCTTGAACAGGACGGCAAAATTTTGCTGGCGCAGCGCCCACCCCATGCCGATCAGCCCGGAATGTGGGAATTTGCCGGCGGTAAAGTCGAAGCGGGCGAAACGCAGCCCGACGCGCTGATTCGCGAGCTGCGCGAGGAGCTGGGCATCGAGGCGCAGCCTGCGCAGTATGTCGCCAGCCATGAGCGCGAAGTGTCGCAGCGGCCGATCGCGCTGCACGCATGGCACGTCCCGACGTTCAGCGGCGAGCTGATTGCCCATTATCACAGCGGGCTGGTGTGGTGTACGCCCGAGGAGGCGCTAACGTATCCGCTCGCGCCTGCCGACATTCCCTTGCTGGAAGCGTTTATTCTTTTACACGCCGCCAGACCAGCGGGTTCGTGCTGATGGTGCGTTCATCACGCTGGCACTGCAACAGCACGCCGTCGGCTTTCACGACCGCCCCTTCCGAATAGTTCTGATCCTGATAGATGCAGCATTGATTACACGGCTGCGCGCGCTGGCCGCCGGAGCTAAACACCTCTGCCGGAACGTTAACGTCGACATCCGGGCGAAAACGGTCAGCCTGAGCGCCTGTCGATAAAAGCGCAAACAGCGCGGTAATGATATAACGGTTCATAGACGTCTGTTCCTGTTGTGTCCTTGTTATGACTATAACGGTTAATCGGGCTGAACCTTTAATTTGTCAGCCCATCGTTTTTTGTTATGACTCGCGCCCGATAATTAATTTCCCTTTCGTCGCGAATTTTCGCTTGCCTCGCAAAGCGGTACGAGTGGTATAGTCGAAAACGACCAAAAATCACCCGCACAACACACAAAATATAAAAAATCATCATAAGAGGTTCTTATATCTATGGATCAGACACGCACTCTGGAATCGTTTCTTACCCATGTTCAAAGCCGCGACCCCGCATCAGAGCGAGTTCGCGCAGGCCGTTCGTGAAGTCATGACCACGTTGTGGCCGTTTCTTGAAGAAAACCCGCGTTATCGTCAAATGTCCTTGCTTGAGCGCCTGGTTGAACCGGAGCGCGTCATTCAGTTCCGCGTGGTGTGGGTTGACGATCGGAATCAGGTGCAGGTTAACCGTGCATGGCGCGTCCAGTTTAACTCCGCTATCGGCCCGTTTAAGGGCGGGATGCGTTTCCACCCTTCAGTGAATTTATCGATTCTGAAATTCCTGGGCTTTGAGCAGACGCTCAAGAATGCGCTCACCACGCTGCCGATGGGCGGTGGGAAAGGCGGCAGCGATTTTGATCCGAAAGGCAAAAGCGAAGGCGAAGTGATGCGTTTCTGCCAGGCGCTGATGACCGAACTGTATCGCCATCTTGGGCCTGACACCGACGTACCGGCGGGCGATATCGGCGTGGGCGGGCGTGAAGTTGGCTTTATGGCCGGGATGATGAAAAAGCTCTCCAATAACAGCGCCTGCGTGTTCACGGGTAAAGGACTCTCCTTTGGCGGCAGCTTGATCCGTCCGGAAGCGACGGGCTATGGCCTGGTCTATTTCACCGAGGCGATGTTAAAACGCCACGGGTTGGGCTTTGAAGGGATGCGCGTGGCAGTGTCGGGGTCCGGGAACGTGGCGCAGTACGCGATTGAAAAAGCGATGCAGTTTGGCGCGCGCGTGATTACCGCCTCTGACTCCAGCGGCACGGTGGTGGATGAAGCGGGTTTCACCACAGAAAAACTGGCCCGACTGTGTGAAATCAAAGCCAGCCGCGACGGTCGCGTGGCGGACTATGCGCGTGAGTTTGGCCTGACCTATCTGGAAGGCAAACAGCCGTGGTCCGTGCCGGCAGATATCGCCCTGCCGTGTGCAACGCAAAACGAGCTGGACGTCGACGCGGCGCAGCAGCTCATCGCAAATGGCGTAAAAGCGGTTGCAGAAGGCGCGAACATGCCGACGACCATCGAAGCGACCGATTTGTTCCTGGAAGCAGGCGTGCTGTTTGCGCCAGGAAAAGCGGCGAACGCGGGCGGCGTGGCGACATCAGGTCTGGAAATGGCGCAGAACGCGGCGCGTCTGGGCTGGAAAGCTGAGAAAGTGGATGCGCGTCTGCATCACATCATGCTGGATATTCACCACGCCTGCGTTGAGTATGGCGGTGAAGATAAGCAGACCAACTATGTGCGCGGCGCGAATATCGCCGGATTCGTGAAAGTGGCTGATGCGATGATTGGGCAAGGTGTGATTTAAGATTAGTTGGTGCGCTCTGATGCACTCACCTCACCCCTCTCCCACCGAGAGAGGGGGAAGACATTAAAAACGGCAGCCGAGGCTGCCGTTTTACTTTTACCTTGGGCGGTCTCGAGCCATCTCCCCAACCCCCTCCCACGGGAGAAGGAGAAGGAGAAAACACTAAAAATGGCAACAGGGATGTCAGGCCGCACTCTTTTTCTTTTTGAACGGTTTCTTCGCGCCGCCCGGCGCTACCATTCCTCTGAAATTTTTCACCGGCGTCGTTCGCGCCTGATTAATCAGGTCAAATAATGTTCCCACCAGCGGCTGCATAAAGTCCTGGTAACGGCACTCTTTTTCACTGATTTTGGTCAGGATCGATTCCCAGTGCGCCGTCATATCCGGTCGTGCGGCCAGCTCCGGCAGGGAATGAATCAGCGCGCGGCCCGGATCCGTTGACTGGATATAGCGGCCTTTCTTGATAAGAAAACCGCGTTTAAACAGCAGTTCGATAATTCCCGCACGCGTGGCCTCAGTGCCTAATCCGTCCGTCGCACGCAGGATCTTTTTCAGATCTTTATCCTGCACAAAACGGGCGATTCCGGTCATGGCGGAGAGCAGCGTCGCATCGGTGAAGTGGCGCGGCGGCTGAGTCTGACGCTCAATCACTTCACCTTTTTCGCACAGCAGCTCATCGTTTTTCGCGACCACTGGCAGCGGCGTGCCGTCGTTTTCTTCGTCGCGCTCTTTATTGCCCAGCAGCGTTCGCCAGCCGGCTTCGGCCAGGAATCGCGCTTTCGCGACAAAACTTCGCTTTGGCAATCTCCAGCTCGATAACGCATTTGCGGAACATGGCGTCGGCACAAAACTGCATCAGATACTGACGAGCCACCAGCTGATAAACCTTCGACTCGTTTTCGGTCAGATTAACGTTGCTGGCGCGCGCCGTCGGGATAATCGCATGGTGGGCATCGACTTTTTTATCATCCCAGCAGCGATTACGTGTTTCCAGATTGACAGCAGGCTGCGGGAGCAGATCCGGCGCGTGGATGCCAATCGCATTCAACACCGCGTGACGCCCGGCAAAATGTTCTTCCGGCAAATAACGGCTATCCGAACGCGGATAGGTAATCAGCTTGTGCGTTTCATAAAGCTTCTGGCAGATATCGAGGACATTTTGTGCGCTCATGCCGTAGCGTTTGCCCGCTTCAATCTGTAATGCCGAAAGCGAAAACGGTAGCGGCGCGGGTTCTGATTCCCGTTTATCGTTATAGCTGGTGACGAGCGCAGGCTGACCGGTAATGCGGTTAACCACGTGATCCGCCAGCGGACGATGCAACAAACGCCCTTCTTCATCCTGATACGGCTCACAGGCTTCGCTTGGCTGCCAGACGGCGACAAAACGCTCGTCCTTTGGCGTCACGATATGCGCTTTCACCTCAAAGAAATCTTTCGCCACGAAGTTCTCGATCTCTTCGTCACGGCGCACCACCAGTCCCAAAACAGGCGTTTGCACCCGGCCAACCGAAAGCACACCCTGATAGCCAGCGTTGCGCCCTAAAATCGTATACGCACGGGTCATGTTGATGCCGTACAACCAGTCGGCACGCGCACGGGCCAGCGCCGAGACGCACAGCGGGATAAATTCGTTATTAGAACGCAGGCGAGAAATCGCGCGCTCAACGGCCTGCGGATTGAGATCGTTTATCAGACAGCGCTGCACTTGCTTGCGCTTTTCCGGTGCCAGCTCAAGATAATCGAGCACTTCATCCACCAGCAGTTGCCCTTCGCGATCCGGGTCACCTGCATGGACGATTTCAGCGGCGTCGTGCAGGAAACGCTTGATCACATTGAGCTGTTTTGTAACCGACGGGCGCGGCTGTAAACGCCATTTTTCCGGCACGATAGGCAGGTCGTTAAGGTTCCAGCGCGCGTAGCGGCTGTCATAGGCGTCCGGCTGGGCCTGTTCAAGCAGGTGCCCGATACACCAGGTCACCACCTGCCCGTTTCCGCACTCAATAAAACCGTCACCCTTGCGATGTGGCTTGGGCAGCACATCCGCAATGGCTCGGGCCAGACTCGGCTTTTCCGCAATATACAACCGCATCGAATTAACGAATCTCAATCATCGGACGGCCGCCGCGAGCCGTTACCAGCTCACCGATCGCGGTCAGGGTGATACCGAATTCTGCGGCCGTGGCTTTGACTTCAGCTTCCGATTCTGGCGTCACCGCCAGCAGAAGACCGCCGGACGTTTGCGGATCGCACAGCAGATCGCGCCATTCGGCAGGCATTTCGCCCATCAGATGTCCGTAGCTGGCAAAGTTACGCTGCGTCCCGCCAGGAACCGCGCCTTGCGCGATGTACTCTTCAACGCCCGGCAGCTTTGGAATGTCCTGATACACAATTTGCGCCTGTACGCCTGCGCCCTGACAGACTTCGCTCAGATGACCGAGCAGCCCAAAACCGGTAACGTCGGTCATCGCTTTCACGCCGTCAATATTGGCGAATGCGGCACCCGCGAGGTTCATCTGGCACATCACTTCCGTCGCAAGGCCAACATGTTCTGGCTTGAGCAGCGATTTTTTCTCGGCGGTGGTCAGCACGCCAATCCCCAGTGGTTTGGTCAGGAACAGTTTGCAGCCCGGCTGCGCGGTGCTGTTGCGCTTGACGCGTTCCGTCGGGACGATGCCGGTGACGGCCAGACCAAAAATCGGCTCCGGGGCGTCGATGGAATGGCCACCCGCCAGCGCGATCCCCGCCTGCTGACAGGCAAAGCGCCCGCCCTCAATCACTTCGCGAGCAATTTCCGGCGCAAGGGTGTTAATCGGCCAGCCCAGGATGGCGATCGCCATGATCGGTTTACCGCCCATCGCAAAAATATCGCTGATCGCATTGGTGGCCGCGATGCGCCCAAAATCAAACGGGTTATCGACGATAGGCATAAAGAAATCGGTCGTGCTGATAACGCTTGTGCCATTGCCTAAATCATAAACCGCCGCATCGTCACGCGTTTCATTACCGACAAGCAGGTTTGGGTCGACAAACTTCGCCTGTTCGCTGTGCAGAATGGTCTCCAGCACCTTAGGGGAAATTTTACAACCGCAACCTGCTCCGTGGCTGTATTGCGTTAGACGAATGGTTTGCTCGCTCATGGACATCTCCTGTCATTGCTGTGGCGCTATGGTAGCGCTCATTCCTTAAAGAGGTAAGTCTGACTGTCTGAATTCTGGCGCGGATGCGCAGAATCCAGACAGTTTAGTGTGATTATCAGAAATGGGTGACGAACGGCGTGGCGTCGGGCACGGAAACGGTGGTGGACGCTTTCAACTGTGGCGTGCCGAGATAGAGGAAACCGACGATTTTATCGTGTTCGCCGCAGGACAATCCCTCGCGAACAACCGGGCTGTCGGTCAACGGACCGGTGCGCCAGATGCCGTTAAAACCCTGCGCGACCGCCGCCATTTGCATGGCCATCACTGCGCAACCCGCTGACATCTCTTGTTCCCAGACGGGTACTTTATGTCCGGCCTGACATTTTGCCACCACGGCGATAATCATTGGCGCGCGGAACGGCGCGCTACGGGCTTTATCAATGGCCTTGTCGTCTTGACTGGCGGCGATTGCCCCTTTCTCGAGTAAAGCACTGAAGCGCTCACGCCCTTCACCTTCGATAATAAAGAAATGCCACGGCTGCAGCGTACCGTGGTCCGGCGCGCGCATACCGGCCTGCAGAATGCTGTCCAGCTGCTGACCCGCAGGCGCGGGTTCGGCCAGGCGCGAAGCGCTACGACGGTTAACAAGCAGTTCAAGTGCGTCCATTGGTTAACTCCTGTCTTCAAAATTGCTCACAAAATTAACACGGCAGCAGATTTTGTTACAGCGTAGTGGGCGATTCCTGCTGACAAGTGGCGGTTGGGTCATTACGATAAGCCCACATTGCCGTCCAGTCGCGACGGAACAGTCATTTTCTGGTTAGGGAGTACACATGCGAACCCTTTGGCGAATTTTTGCCGGTTTCTTTAAATGGACGTGGCGGCTGCTCAATTTTGTCCGCGAACTGGTGATGAACGTGTTTTTCATCTTCCTGATTCTGGTCTGTGTAGGCATCTGGATGCACATCAGCAGCAGCAACCAGGCGCAGAATTCCGGACGTGGCGCGCTGCTGCTGGATATCACCGGCGTGATTGTCGACAAACCGTCCGCCAGTAATCGTCTGGGGGTGATTGGTCGCCAGCTGTTTGGTGCGACGTCCGATCGCCTACAGGAAAACTCCCTGTTCGATATCGTTGATACCATTCGTCAGGCCAAAGACGACCGCAACATCACCGGGATCGTTCTGGATCTGAAAAACTTTGCCGGCGCCGACCAGCCGTCAATGCAATATATCGGTAAAGCCCTGCGCGAATTCCGCGACAGCGGTAAACCGGTGATTGCGGTGGGCGATAGCTACAGCCAGGGGCAATATTATCTGGCGAGCTTTGCCAACAAAATTTGGCTTTCCCCACAGGGTACGGTTGATTTGCACGGGTTTGCGACGAACGGCCTGTATTACAAATCGCTGCTCGAGAAGCTGAAAGTGACCACGCATGTCTTCCGCGTCGGCACCTATAAATCCGCCGTTGAACCGTTTATTCGCGACGATATGTCTCCTGCCGCGCGTGAAGCCGACAGCCGCTGGATTGGCGAGCTGTGGAATAACTATCTGACCACCGTTGCCGCTAACCGTCAGGTCACCCCTGAGCAAATCTTCCCGGGCGCGCAAGCGATGCTGGATGGGCTGCAAAAAGTGGATGGCGATACGGCAAAATATGCTCTGGATAACAAACTGGTCGATACGCTCGGATCCAGCGCAGATATCGAAAAAGCGCTGACCAAACAGTTTGGCTGGAGCAAAGAAGACAAGAATTACAGCGCGGTGAGCCTGTATGACTACACCACGAAGAAGCCGAGCGAAACGGGTGATAGCGTCGCCGTGGTCTTCGCCAATGGCGCCATCCATGGATGGCGAAGAGACACCGGGCAACGTGGGAGGGGATACCACGGCATCGCAAATCCGTGAAGCGCGCCTCGACCCGAAAGTGAAAGCGATTGTTCTGCGCGTCAACAGCCCTGGCGGCAGCGTCAGTGCGTCTGAAGTGATTCGCGCTGAGCTGGCCGCGGCGCGTGCTGCTGGCAAGCCGGTCGTGGTCTCAATGGGCGGTATGGCGGCATCCGGCGGATACTGGATCTCCACGCCAGCCAACTACATTGTGGCAAACCCAAGCACGCTGACCGGTTCTATCGGCATCTTCGGGGTGATCAACACCGTAGAAAACAGCCTGGATTATCTGGGTGTGCACACGGATGGCGTTGCCACCTCGCCACTGGCCGATGTGTCTGTGACCAAATCGCTGCCGCCGGAAGTGTCGCAGATGATGCAGTTGACCATCGAGAACGGCTATAAGCGCTTTATCACGCTGGTGGCGGAATCACGTAAGTCAACGCCAGAGCAGATCGATAAAATTGCTCAGGGCCACGTCTGGACCGGTCAGGATGCGAAAAGCAACGGTCTGGTCGACAGCCTGGGTGATTTTGATGACGCCGTCGCGAAGGCCGCCGAGCTGGCGAAGCTGAAACAGTGGCACATTGCGTATTACCAGGATGAGCCAACGTTTATTGATATGGTCATGAACGGGATGTCCGGTTCAGTACGCGCCATGCTGCCAGCCGCCATTCAGGCGTATCTGCCAGCGCCTGTGGCGACCGCTGCGAGCGTTGTTAAAGGGGAAAGCGACAAACTCGCCGCCTTTAACGATCCGCAAAACCGTTACGCATTTTGCCTGACCTGCGCAAACGTACGCTAACCTCGTCCCCTCTTCTCACGAAGGGGGGATTTTTCTTTGAAGCTTAAGAACACACCATCATGCAGAAGAAATCGATTTATGTAGCGTATACCGGCGGTACGATCGGTATGCAGCGCTCAGAAAATGGCTATATCCCTGTCTCCGGTCACCTGCAGCGCCAGCTCGCGCTGATGCCAGAGTTCCATCGCCCGGAAATGCCTGACTTCACCATTCACGAATACGATCCGCTGATGGACTCGTCCGATATGACGCCAGAAGACTGGCAGCATATTGCGGACGATATTAAAGCGCATTATGACGATTACGACGGTTTCGTGATCCTGCACGGCACCGACACCATGGCGTTTACCGCGTCCGCGCTCTCCTTCATGCTGGAGAATTTGGGTAAACCGGTGATCGTCACGGGGTCGCAAATCCCGCTGGCGGAACTGCGCTCCGACGGGCAGATCAATTTGCTGAACTCCCTGTACGTGGCGGCAAATTACCCGATTAACGAAGTGACGCTGTTTTTCAACAATCGTCTGTATCGCGGAAATCGCACCACCAAAGCCCACGCAGACGGGTTCGACGCTTTTGCTTCGCCAAATCTGCAAGCGCTGCTGGAAGCGGGTATTCATATCCGTCGCCTTGGCACCCCGCCTGCCCCACACACTGCGGGCGAATTGATTGTCCATCCGATCACCCCGCAGCCGATTGGCGTGGTGACGATTTATCCCGGAATTTCAGCTGACGTGGTGCGCAACTTCCTGCGTCAGCCGGTCAAAGCGCTGATCCTGCGCTCTTACGGTGTGGGCAATGCGCCGCAGAACGGTGAATTCCTGAAAGAGCTTCAGGAAGCGAGCGCGCGCGGTATTTTGGTGATTAACCTGACGCAGTGCATGTCTGGCAAGGTCAATATGGGCGGTTATGCCACCGGCAACGCGCTGGCTCAGGCCGGAGTGATTAGCGGATTTGATATGACGGTCGAAGCCACGCTGACTAAACTTCACTATTTACTCAGTCAGGATCTGGACGTGGATGCGATGCGCAAGGCCATGATGCAAAACCTGCGCGGCGAGCTGACGCCGGACGAATAAGGAGTTTTTAATGAAACAACGAGCCCTGCTGCTGGTCGATCTGCAAAATGATTTTTGCGCCGGCGGCGCACTGGCTGTCGCTGAAGGCGACAGCACCGTTGATGTGGCTAATGCGCTGATTGCCTGGTGTAAAGCGCGCGGTGAGGCAGTGGTTGCGAGCCAGGACTGGCATCCTGCGGATCACGGCAGCTTTGCCAGTCAGCATAACGCGGAACCGTTTTCTCAAGGCGAACTCGACGGGCTGGCGCAAACGCTCTGGCCGGATCATTGCGTTCAGCAAACGGAAGGCGCACAGCTGCATCCGCTGCTCAATCAGCACGCCATTGATGCGGTGTTTCATAAAGGCGAAAATCCCTTAATCGACAGCTACAGCGCCTTTTTTGATAACGAACATCGCCAGCAAACTGCGCTGGATGAATGGCTGCGTCATCATGAGGTAGGCGAGCTGATTGTGATGGGGCTGGCGACGGATTACTGTGTAAAATACACCGTGCTGGATGCGCTAAAGCTCGGTTATCGGGTCAACGTCATTACCGATGGCTGTCGGGGCGTGAATCTTAACGCGCAGGATAGCGCGCTGGCATTTATGGAGATGTCCACGGCTGGCGCGACGCTCTATACGCTGGCGGACTGGCAAGAGACCCAGGCTTAACGTTTAATCCGCGGTGTCGTAATACGATATCGCTGTTTCATTTTTCTATGAGGTATGTCGTATGGCTTTTATCCCAAAAAATTATGCCCGGCTGGAAGTCGGTTATCGGGAAAAGGCGCTAAAACTCTTTCCATGGGTCTGCGGGCGCTGTTCACGTGAATTCGTCTATTCGAATTTGCGCGAGTTGACCGTGCATCATATCGATCACGATCACAGCAATAACCCGGAAGATGGCAGCAACTGGGAGATGTTGTGCCTGTACTGCCACGATCATGAGCATTCGAAATACACCGAAGTGGATCTGTACGGTTCAACGGTTGTGGCAGGAGAAGATGCGCAGAAGGACGTGGGTGAAGCGAAATACAATCCGTTTGCCAATCTAAAAGCGATGATTGACAAGAAATAACCCAGACTGCCTCTCCCTCCCGTCACGTGTCGAAAACCATTCAGGAGGGAGGGATTGCCATATTGGCTGAGTCGTGCGAGGGATCAGGATTTAAAGGTCGCAATCGGTTTTGGCGTAATGCCAAAATCTTCTTTCAGCTCGCGCTTGCTTTTCATCACCATCTGACCCTGCGTGTCAATCGTCATGTGCTGAGCGTCATTGTTGTTGCGCGCCTGCCATAACATCACCAGTTGCAAACTGTTCTCTTTTTGCTCTGCCGTCAGCGCCACGCCGTCCGGCCATTTTCCTAATTCAACTGCCGTCACCAGACGCTGATAAACCTCTGGCGTCATACTGTTGATCATGTCATCGATATTCATGAAAAATCCGCTCTGAAGGAATAATTTGCTGAATCGTTTCTTCAGCCTTTGGTCTGGTCGCCATTTTCATCGTCTGAGAAGCTCATCGAAGCCGAATTGACGCAAAAACGCTCGCCCGTTGGCTGTGGGCCATCCGGGAACACATGCCCGAGGTGCGCATCACAGTTCCCACAGCGGATTTCGGTGCGCTGCATACCATGGCTGGAGTCGGTAAGGTAACGGATGGCTTCGTCACTCACCGGCTCGTAAAAGCTTGGCCATCCGCAGCCAGAATCGTATTTTGTTTGTGAGTTAAACAGCGGGGCATCGCACACCAGACAGTGATACACGCCATCCCGCTTATTGTGCAGCAAACGCCCGGTAAATGGGGGTTCGGTCCCGTGATTCTGCGTCACGTAGAACTGCATTTCAGTCAGATTTTTTTTCAGTTCATCAGGGTTATGTTGATTCGACATTGCTCATATCTCGCTGTTGAAACAGACACGTTTTACCGAGAATTCTAACAAAACATTAACACTGAAGTGTGAACTTTTGTTCTAAACTTATGCGTTGCGGTTCAGCAGTCAGCCAATTGTGATCTTTCTCACATATTTATCCTGATGGCCCTTTAAAATCCCGCGCGCAGCCCCCATGTGGTTGCTAGCTCAAAAGGAAAGTGAGGCGGTCAGTCGCACAAAGGTTATGCGCAGGATTGATTTGTCGCAATGATTGACACGATTCCGCTTGACGCTGCGTAAGGTTTTTGTAATTTTACAGGCAACCTTTTATTCACTAACAAATAGCTGGTGGAATATATGACTATCAAAGTAGGTATCAACGGTTTTGGCCGTATCGGCCGTATTGTTTTCCGTGCTGCTCAGGAACGTTCTGACATCGAGATCGTTGCAATCAACGACCTGTTAGACGCTGAATACATGGCTTACATGCTGAAATACGACTCAACTCACGGTCGTTTCAACGGCACTGTAGAAGTCAAAGACGGCCACCTGGTTGTTAACGGTAAAACTATCCGTGTTACCGCAGAACGTGACCCGGCTAACCTGAAGTGGAACGAAGTTAACGTTGACGTTGTTGCTGAAGCAACGGGTCTGTTCCTGACCGACGAAACGGCGCGTAAACACATCACTGCGGGTGCGAAGAAAGTTGTTCTGACTGGTCCTTCCAAAGACAACACCCCGATGTTCGTTAAAGGCGCAAACTTCGAGAAGTATGCTGGCCAGGATATCGTTTCTAACGCATCTTGCACCACCAACTGCCTGGCTCCACTGGCTAAAGTTATCAACGACAACTTCGGTATCGTTGAAGGCCTGATGACCACTGTTCACGCAACTACCGCTACTCAGAAAACTGTTGATGGCCCGTCTCACAAAGACTGGCGCGGCGGCCGCGGCGCAGCTCAGAACATCATCCCTTCTTCTACCGGTGCTGCTAAAGCTGTAGGCGTTGTACTGCCAGAGCTGAACGGTAAAATCACGGGTATGGCATTCCGCGTTCCAACTCCAAACGTGTCTGTTGTTGACCTGACCGTTCGTCTGGAAAAAGCAGCGTCTTACGAAGAAATCAAGAAAGCAATCAAAGCGGCTGCTGAAGGCCCAATGAAAGGCGTTCTGGGTTACACCGAAGACGACGTTGTATCTACCGATTTCAACGGCGAAGTATGCACTTCCGTGTTCGATGCTAAAGCAGGTATCGCACTGAACGACAACTTTGTGAAACTGGTTTCCTGGTACGACAACGAAACAGGTTACTCTAACAAAGTACTGGACCTGATCGCTCACATCTCCAAATAAGTTGAGATGAGAATCTGATCCAAAAAGGCGACTTCGGTCGCCTTTTTTTATTTCTGAATAAAAGACAGAGGATTGCGTAATGATTCACAAAATTTTTGCTCTTCCGGTAGTCGAACAACTTACCCCTGTGCTTTCCCGCCGTCAGATTGATGAAGCGGATATCATCGTTGTCGACCACCCGCGCGTTAAGGCTTCTGTCGCGCTCAACGGTGCGCATTTGCTCTCCTGGAAACCAGAAGGCGAAGAAGAAGGCCTGTGGCTGAGCGCGGCAACATCCTTCAAAAAAGGCGCGGCGATTCGCGGTGGCGTACCGATTTGCTGGCCGTGGTTTGGTCCTGCTGCTCAGCAGGGTCTGCCCGCTCACGGTTTTGCCCGTAACCAGCAGTGGACGCTGAAAGCGCATAATGAAGATGACAACGGTGCCGTCCTGACGTTCGAACTGCAAAGCAACGAAGAGACCCGTGCGCTGTGGCCGCATGACTTCACGCTGTTTGCTCGCTTCAAACTGGGTAAAACCTGCGAAATCGAACTGGAAGCTCACGGTGAGTTTGAAACTGCCTCTGCTCTGCATACCTATTTCAACGTCGGCGACATTACCGAGGTCAACGTCAGCGGCCTTGGCGATACCTATATCGACAAAGTGGATAACGCGATAGAAGGCAAGCTGAGTGATGGCATCCAGACCTTCCCGGATCGTACTGACCGCGTTTATCTGAATCCAGAAGCGTGCAGCGTGATCCACGATGCGAAGCTGAACCGCGCGATTGAAGTGATCCACCAGCATCACAGCAACGTAGTGGGCTGGAACCCTGGCCCAGCGCTGTCTGTCAGCATGGCGGACGTGCCGGATGATGGCTACAAAACGTTCGTATGTGTCGAAACCGCTTGCGTAACTGCGCCGCAGAAAGCGAGCGCCGACAAGCCGTCTCGTCTTGGTCAGACGATTAAGATCGTGAAACGCTAACGATCGTCCCCCTTACCCGCAAAGTGAGGGGGAAACTGTTAGACCACGTCTAATGACGTTTTGTGGTCTGGGGCTGGAAACGCATGATCCAGTTTTAGTAACTCTTCCGCTGAAAGCGCAATCCTCAACGCTCCCGCATTTTCCGTCACATGTTCAAGAGTTGCGGCTTTCGGGATCGCCATTACGCCTTTATGGCTAATCACCCATGCCAGCAAAATTTGCGCAGCACTTGCTTGATGATTGCGAGCAATATCGTTCACGACGGGATGATTCATCAGACCCGAACGCAAACGCCCGGCCTGAGCAAGCGGACAATACGCCATAACCGGCATGTTCTGCTGCTGACACCAGGGAAGCAGATCGTATTCAATGCCGCGAGACGCCAGATGATAAAGCACCTGGTCTGTTGCGCAGGCCGTACCGCCCGTCACGCTCGCCAACTCCTGCATGTCGTCGTAATCCAGATTCGAAACACCCCAGCGGCCAATTTTGCCCTGCTGCTGCAATGCCTCCATCAGTTCGACGGTTTCATCGAGACCAAAATTGCCGCGCCAGTGCAGCAAGTACAGATCGATATGATCGGTTCCAAGACGGCGCAAGCTGGCATCACAGGCGGCGATCCCTTTTTGTCCGCCGGCATTCCACGGATACACCTTGGAAACCAAATACACTTTTTCGCGCTGGCCTTTGATTGCCTCGCCCACCACCTCTTCAGCGGCGCCGTCAGCGTACATCTCAGCGGTATCAATCAGCGTCAGGCCAAGGTCAATGCCCGCTCGCAGTGCATCCACTTCGTTGCGACGCTGACTGGCATTTTCTCCCATGTACCAGGTTCCCTGCCCAATCGCGGGGACCGTCAAGCCTTCGGCAAAGGTCACGATTTTTTCACTCATTCGTCTCTCCTGTTTTCTCTGCACCACCGTAAAACAAACGGGGCGCAAGCGCCCCGTTGTGATGCATAAAATGCACTGTATAAGTGCGCAATCAGAAACTGTAAGTCACACCCGTTGAGAACAGACCGGACCAGGACTTGTCGACCATTGGGCTGTCTTTAACTTCATCGCTCACACGGGAATAACGAGTGGTGGCGTACACATTCCAGTCACTGGCGAATTTATAGCTCGCGGTCAGTTCCAGGTAAGGGCTCCAGCCGTCGTCCGCATCGTAACTTTTCAGGCCGCTGCGATTCGACTCTTTATGAGACACCCCATAATAGTAGTCGTTGTAGTTTTCGCTGCTGTAATCCACGCCGATGCCTGGCGTCAGCGTCAGGCCGCCGTTCGTATAACGGTAAAGCCACGCCAAATCCCAGATGAAACCGTTGCTATTGTCCAGCGTGTCGCCCGCAATCGAGGTGCGAAGGAAACCATATTGGGTGTTATGAACGTAGGAAAGCCCCGCCATCATGGTGCTTTTGCGTTTATCGAGCTGGCGTAGGGCGCGGCTGTCGCTGTCGCCCGGCTTAAAGTGCATCGGATCAAAGTAGGCCATGACAGAGAGCTTATCCGCCTCGTCATTCCACAGATAGTAACCGCCGCCAAGACCACGGAACCAGAAGTTGTCACCTTCATAGGTAATAACCGGGACCGGGTAAACGTCACGATCATACTGTTTGTATGGGCTATTGATCACACCCACGCCGGCGCCGAGGGACATTTTACCTTCAGCGTGCACGGTGCTCGCAGCGGTGGCGACAAGAACGCCCAATGCAAGAAGTTTGAGTTTGGTCACAATCCATTCTTTCCTGTAGTCAAATAATCAGCGCTTGAAGTGTAACCGCCCTTGCTAAACATCCCAAAATTTTTTGCCTGCTAATGAGTTTGATTAACCGATTATTTTCATTGTTTAAGATGACCGGCTCCTTTCAATTCTGTGACGCCTGGATGAAACCTGACATTTTATGCTTATTTCATCGGCTAATTATTCGGATGAGTTATTGATATGTCATTGAAATTAGTTTTTGCAGGCATGCAAGTTTTGCAAATGCCATCTACGCTTAATTTTAAGAAGATGAATGCCTGAACACCCTGCGGTTGTGAGCGTCAGACCTGGCACACGGGTTGCTGCTTAGACAGTGAGATGCGACGGTTTTTCTTCCAGGAGCCTCCACTATTCATACGAACGGCTCTTTTCCTGTGCTAAAAACGAAAGGACGGCATGCCATGAATATATTCGATCACTATCGCCAGCGCTACGAAGCTGCCAAGGACGAAGAGTTCACACTGCAGGAGTTTCTTACCATTTGTCGGCAAGATCGCAGTGCCTATGCTAATGCGGCAGAAAGGCTATTGATGGCTATTGGTGAGCCTAACATGGTCGACACGGCGCTCGAACCACGGCTCTCCCGTCTCTTTTCGAATCGTGTAGTTGCACGATACCCCGCGTTTGAAGAATTTTACGGCATGGAAGATGCCATCGAGCAGATTGTTTCTTACCTGAAACACGCCGCTCAAGGCCTTGAAGAGAAGAAACAGATCCTTTATTTACTGGGTCCGGTGGGCGGCGGTAAATCGTCCCTGGCGGAACGACTGAAAGCGCTGATGCAGCGCGTACCGATTTATGTGTTGAGCGCCAACGGCGAACGCAGTCCGGTCAACGATCACCCGCTGTGCCTGTTCAATCCGCAGGAAGATGCGCAGATTCTGGAAAAAGAATTTGGCGTTCCGCGCCGCTATCTGGGCACCATCATGTCGCCATGGGCGGCAAAACGCCTGCACGAATTCGGCGGTGACATCACCAAGTTCCGCGTGGTGAAAGTCTGGCCTTCAATTCTGGAACAGATTGCGATCGCGAAAACGGAGCCTGGTGATGAGAACAACCAGGACATCTCTGCGCTGGTCGGTAAAGTCGACATTCGTAAACTGGAACACCACGCGCAAAACGACCCGGATGCCTACGGCTATTCCGGTGCGTTGTGCCGGGCAAACCAGGGCGTGATGGAATTCGTCGAGATGTTCAAAGCGCCGATTAAGGTGCTGCACCCACTGCTGACGGCCACGCAGGAAGGGAACTACAACGGGACAGAGGGTATCTCTGCCCTGCCGTTCAACGGGATCATTCTGGCGCACTCGAACGAATCAGAATGGGTGACGTTCAGAAATAACAAAAACAACGAGGCGTTCCTTGACCGTGTTTACATTGTCAAAGTGCCTTATTGCCTGCGGATCTCCGAAGAGATCAAAATTTACGAAAAACTGCTCAACCACAGTGAGCTGGTGCATGCGCCTTGTGCCCCAGGGACACTGGAAACCCTGTCGCGCTTCTCGATTCTGTCGCGTCTGAAAGAGCCAGAAAACTCCAGCATTTATTCAAAAATGCGCGTCTATGACGGTGAAAGCCTGAAAGACACCGATCCGAAAGCGAAGTCCTATCAGGAGTATCGCGACTACGCCGGTGTCGACGAAGGGATGAACGGATTGTCCACGCGGTTCGCATTTAAAATCCTCTCCCGCGTGTTCAACTTCGATCACGCTGAAGTGGCGGCCAACCCGGTACATCTGTTCTACGTGCTCGAACAGCAGATCGAACGCGAGCAGTTCCCGCAAGAGCTGGCAGAACGCTATCTTGAGTTCCTCAAAGGCTATCTGATCCCGAAATACGCCGAGTTTATCGGCAAAGAGATCCAGACCGCCTATCTGGAATCCTATTCCGAATACGGACAGAACATTTTCGACCGTTACGTCACGTATGCGGATTTCTGGATTCAGGATCAAGAATATCGCGATCCGGATACCGGTCAGCTGTTTGACCGCGAATCCCTGAACGCAGAGCTTGAAAAAATTGAGAAGCCTGCCGGGATCAGTAATCCGAAAGACTTCCGTAACGAAATCGTCAACTTTGTCCTGCGTGCCAGAGCGCATAACAGCGGACGTAATCCGAACTGGACCAGCTACGAAAAACTGCGCACGGTTATTGAGAAGAAAATGTTCTCCAATACCGAAGAGCTGTTGCCGGTCATTTCGTTCAATGCCAAAACCTCAACCGACGAGCAGAAAAAACACGACGATTTTGTCGACCGCATGATGGAGAAAGGCTATACCCGCAAGCAGGTGCGTTTGCTGTGTGAATGGTATCTGCGCGTGCGTAAATCGTCATAACAGTCCAGAAAATTGCCCGGCAGTTCTGCTGTCGGGCTAACAAAATAGGTAAACCGTAAGCCGGACAGACGCCGTTTTTCCGGCCTTACGGGGACCGCATAAAGTTGGCAAATGCAGTACGGGGGGCTTATGACCTGGTTTATTGACCGGCGTCTTAACGGCAAAAACAAGAGCACGGTGAACCGCCAGCGCTTCTTGCGCCGTTATAAATCGCAAATTAAACAGTCGATCTCCGAGGCCATCAACAAACGTTCAGTCACCGATGTTGATAGCGGCGAGTCCGTCTCAATCCCGACGGACGATATTAGCGAACCGATGTTCCATCAGGGACGTGGCGGCCTGCGCCATCGCGTCCATCCGGGCAACGATCACTTCGTGCAAAATGACCGCATCGAGCGCCCACAGGGTGGCGGTGGCGGGTCCGGAAGCGGTCAGGGGCAAGCGAGTCAGGACGGTGAAGGTCAGGACGAGTTTGTCTTCCAGATCTCAAAAGATGAATATCTCGATCTGCTGTTCGAAGATTTGGCGCTGCCAAACCTGAAAAAAAATCAGCACCGTCAGTTAAACGAGTACAAAACCCACCGCGCGGGGTATACCGCCAACGGTGTTCCGGCCAATATTAGCGTGGTCCGTTCGCTGCAAAATTCGCTGGCCCGACGCACAGCGATGACGGCAGGGAAACGTCGTGAGCTGCACGAGCTGGAACTTAGCCTGAAAACGGTTGAGAACACTGAGCCTGCGCAGCTGTTGGAAGAGGAACGGCTCCGCAAAGAGATCGCTGAATTACGCGCAAAAATCGAACGAGTGCCGTTTATTGACACGTTTGACCTGCGTTATAAGAACTATGAGAAACGTGCGGAACCCTCCAGTCAGGCGGTGATGTTCTGCCTGATGGACGTTTCGGGCTCTATGGATCAGGCCACCAAAGACATGGCGAAGCGTTTTTATATTCTGCTTTATCTGTTCCTGAGCCGAACCTATAAGAACGTCGATGTCGTGTATATTCGCCACCACACGCAGGCTAAAGAAGTCGATGAGCATGAGTTTTTCTACTCGCAGGAAACGGGTGGGACGATTGTCTCCAGCGCGCTGAAGCTGATGGATGAAGTGGTTAAGGAACGCTACGACCCGGCGCAGTGGAATATCTATGCTGCTCAGGCCTCCGATGGCGATAACTGGGCAGACGATTCACCGCTGTGTCACGAAATCCTCGCGAAGAAAATTCTGCCCGTGGTGCGTTATTACAGCTACATCGAAATTACGCGCCGCGCGCATCAAACGCTGTGGCGTGAGTATGAGCATCTGCAAACGATGTTCGATAACTTTGCTATGCAACATATCCGCGATCAGGACGATATTTACCCGGTGTTCCGCGAACTGTTCCACAAACAATCGAGTACCAGCAACACATAATATAACAGCCAGCATTGATTGCTGGCTGTTTTCTTAATGACTCACATTAATACAATCCAAGTTTTTATTAATCAGGATCGTGCAATTCCTTCCGCTCTGCTTGCCTTTATAAAGCGCCACATCCGCTCTTTCCATCACTTCTCGCAGTGCTTCACCACGATTGACACGCGTCAGTCCTGAACTAAAGGTAATTTTAACTCTGTGATCGCCTGCTACGGCCTCTGATGCCGCTATTACCCGGCGTATACGTTCTGCCGCCTCAGTTGCCTCTCTGTCACTGCCGGCCTGGAGCAGAATAATAAACTCTTCCCCTCCATAGCGATAAACAGATTCTGCACGCCGGATATTATTTTCCAGATTAAGGGCTAATGACCGCAAAACAGCATCTCCTGTTAAATGTCCGTAGTTATCATTAATCTTTTTAAAATGATCGACATCCAACAGAAGCAAATATAATCCCGCATCACCCAACTCGTCATTCATGCTGTCAAATGACTCATCAAGGACTCGCCTCAAGGGCAGACCGGTCAACGCATCATAGCTGGTACGTAGTTGAAGCAAGTGCCCTTTATAGCGAGACACTGAGGCTGAAAATACCAGTAGTGCCGTCTCGAAATCATCAAATGGTGCATTGCTGTGTCCGCCGTCCTCAATTGTTTTTATAAGCTGGCGACACATCTTATGCACATGAATGTGTTTAGTGTTAATATCAAGAAGATAATTCCTGCCCTCTTTATCATCTTGTAATTGCGTATTTAGCCAATAGCCAAAATCACAAAAATTATGTGCATCATCGCACGTCAGGTCTGATAATAAAACATCTCGCCGGGCAACAAACCGTAGTATATTTACCAACCATTTAAAATGTGCATCCGTCGAATGGTTCAACTCACGAATGGTCGTATCAATCTCTTTGAATTTCCGATTCATCACTACTCCTGGCACAAATTAATAACTGGCCAAAGAGTAACGAACTATGTATTTAGTTTTGTCAGAGCAGGTATATTTATAATTGGTTTTTTATGAATAACCTGTGCTAACGTATGAGTCCTGTATTCAAATATCACAAGCAATATAGCCATGTCGGAAATGATAAAAGATACAACAACCCACCAGCAACTGATCGCACTGCTAACGGAGCATGGCGCTCAATTTCGGGTTGTGGAGCATGAAGCCGTGGGGAAATGCGAAGCGGTGAGTGAAATTCGCGGTACCGATTTGGGCCAGGGGGCAAAAGCGCTGGTGTGCAAAGTCAAAGGTCATGGTGTAAACAGACACGTTCTGGCCATTCTCGCTGCCGATCAGCAGGCAGACCTGAGCCAACTCGCCAGCCATTTTGGCGGGAGTAAAGCATCGCTCGCCAGCCCGGCAGAAGTCGACAACCTCACCGCGTGCGTCTTTGGTGCAATTCCACCGTTCAGCTTTCATCCGCAGTTAACGCTGGTTGCCGATCCGTTGCTGTTTGAACGTTTCGACGAAATTGCGTTTAACGCGGGACTGCTCGAAAAATCAGTGATTATGAACACCGCCGATTACCTGCGAATTGCTCAACCTGAGTTGGTGACTTTTCGTCGATAATCTTGCAACGACTGGCACGTGTGTCAGTCGTGTTTCTCAAGAAATATCACGGAAGCCACAATAATCATCGCAATGGTAAAAAATGAGGACGATATAATCAGCGTCTCAATAAACATTTGATCGTGCATATTGATTCCTCCTTTTTTGCTCTGTCTATCCTTTTTACTGTCCCTTAATGACAGCGGCATGACACTATCAGGTCATTCTGATGAAAAATATGGCCGCAGTAACGATTCCGGAAAAAATAACTTCCTCGTCGCAACCTCAACGCCGATTTCCTTTATTCCGGCCGGTTTCCCGGCAACATGTCCCCTGGCGTTGATGTCCACATCGAAACGGGTAAAGCCCTTTTTTGAGTAAAGCCTCCTGACAGCGCACCGGGGAAAGTGTTAATCACGCATCTTCTGGCAACGGCATAAATAAAACTGATTTTTTGATAAAAGCCTTTTTAATCACGCCGTTGAAGGTAAAGTAAGCAGGCTTACTTTTTTTTGGCAAGGAACCCTTTATGTTTGACCCTACCCTGCTGATCCTGCTGGCTCTGGCCGCACTCGGCTTTATCAGTCACAACACCACGGTCGCGATTTCAATTCTGGTGCTGATTATCGTGCGCGTCACGCCGCTGAATACCTTCTTCCCCTGGATAGAAAAACAAGGCCTCACTATCGGGATAATTATTCTGACCATCGGCGTGATGGCCCCTATCGCCAGCGGCACATTACCGGCATCCACACTTTTACACTCCTTTGTGAACTGGAAATCGCTGATCGCCATCGCCGTGGGCGTATTCGTCTCGTGGCTCGGCGGGCGTGGTGTGACGCTGATGAGTTCCCAGCCGTCTCTGGTCGCCGGTTTACTGGTCGGGACCGTTCTGGGCGTGGCGCTGTTCCGCGGTGTTCCTGTTGGTCCGCTAATTGCCGCCGGACTGGTTTCACTGTTTATCGGGAAGTCGTAGACAGACTGGCGATATAGCGCCCCGGCGTTTGCCCCAGTCCTTTCCTGAACATCGTGATAAATGCCGTGGTGGAGTCATAGCCGAGTGACTGCGCCACCTGCTGGACCGATTTGCCGCTAATCAGCAATTGTAACGCGACGATCAGCTGCAGTTGATGCCGCCAGCGGCGAAAGCTGAGCCCTGTCTCCTTCACCACCAGCCGCGCCAGATTGCGCTCACTCATCGCAAAGTGGCTGGCCCATTGCGCCAGCGTCTGCCATTCGGCGGGTTGCTCCGCCATCGTGTTGCTCATCATGCGGATTTTCGGATGGGGTGAAACAGGGAGCTGCAGCTGCTCCTGCGGCTGCTGTGGGATTTCATCGAAGAGCACATCCGTCAGCCTGGACGTCGCGGGGAGCGCTAGCTGACCCGCTGTTTTGCTCGCCAGCGTCAGGATTAACTCGCGCACCAGCGGAGAGATTTTAAGCGTGCAGCAGCGATCCGGTAGCGTCACCGCGCCGGGTTCAATAAACAGGAAACAGAGCTGAGCCCCTGGCGTTGCCTTGTTACTGTGCACGATCTGGCCGGGTATCCACACCGCGTATTGCGGCGGTACCATCCACATGGCGTTGTCCACTTCGCAGGTAATCGCCCCACGCAGGGCAAGGATCAATTGCCCTTTACGATGCTGATGCCGCGGAATGCGTTGCTCGTCTTCCACGACGCGAATATGAAACGCCACTGCCGCATGGTGCTGGCTGTCTGGATCGTAGCCGTCGAGTCCAAGACCTAACATAATGTTGTCCGATATGAGCGATAATCTGTCATTTTAGCTTGATTCAAACACAACGGGAAACGGGTATGGTGTGCACTCGTTAAGAGGTAAGAGAAAATAATGACTACTGCCATCCCTTCCACCGGTAAAGATCGACTGCTGCTGATCGCCGGTATGCTGATGATCGCCACGACGTTACGCGTGACATTTACCGGTGCGGCCCCGTTGTTGGACACTATTCGTCACGACTATGGCCTGACCACTGCCCAGACGGGCCTGCTCACCACTCTGCCGCTGCTGGCGTTTGCCCTGATTTCGCCTCTGGCTGCGGGCGTGGCGCGTCGTATTGGTATGGAGCGCAGTCTGTTTATCGCTCTGCTGCTGATCTGCGCAGGCATTGGTATTCGCTCCCTGCCCTCATCCACGCTGTTGTTTGCCGGAACGGCAGTGATCGGCTGCGGGATTGCCCTCGGGAACGTCCTGTTGCCCGGCCTGATTAAGCGCGATTTTCCAGGCCAGGTTGCAAAGCTCACGGGCGCGTATTCCCTGACGATGGGCGCGGCGGCAGCGTTGGGATCGGCCATGATTGTACCGCTGGCATTGAGCGGCGCGGGCTGGCACGGAGCGCTTCTGGCGCTGATGATCTTTCCGCTTCTCGCTTTGCTCCTGTGGCTCCCGCAGTGGCGTCAGAAACACACCGCCTCGTTAAGCGGTGCGCGTGCGCTGCATAACCGAGGGATCTGGCGCTCACCCCTGGCCTGGCAGGTGACGATATTTTTGGGAATTAACTCGCTGATTTATTATGTGATTATCGGCTGGCTTCCGGCGATTTTACTCAGCCACGGCTACAGCGAAACGCAGGCAGGTTCCATGCATGGTTTGTTACAACTGGCGACGGCTGCGCCCGGTCTTGCCGTTCCGTTGGTGTTGCATCGGCTTAAAGACCAACGCGGCATCGCTGGATTCACGGCATTACTGTGCGCGGTCAGCGCGGCGGGGTTCTGGTTTGTTCCAGATCAGGCGATACTCTGGACGCTAATTTTTGGATTTGGGTCAGGGGCCACCATGATTCTGGGTCTCACCTTTATCGGGCTGCGTGCCGGATCAGCACACCAGGCAGCAGCGCTGTCAGGAATGGCGCAATCGGTGGGGTATCTGCTGGCTGCATGCGGGCCGCCGTTGATGGGTAAAATTCACGATGCGGCGGGAGACTGGCGCATTCCTCTTATTGCCTGCGCACTGGCAGCTGTGGTGATGGCTATTTGTGGTGTGCTTGCCGGACGCGACAGAGAGATCGCGCCCGACTAAAAACGATAAAAGGCAGGCTAAAGCGTCTGCCTTTTATCCGCGAGCGGCGTAAAGCATTGCCTGAACGAGAGGAACAGGTCGACCGGCCAGCGCACCGCGCTCATGCTGGAACAGCGTCGCCACAAAGAATGGATGCGTAACCAGTTCTACAGCCCGAATTTCTCCCTGCTCATCCCAGCCCGTCACGCGCATATCGCCGCTTTCCAGCTCTTGAGCGAACTCAGGGGATACGCCGTAATTGCAGTGATACCCTTCTTCAATCTCTTCCCGGCCGTAAGCCTTAGCAATCAGCGTATTCGCACGCAATTCAATGGTGTCCGTTTTTTCCACCAGCGAACAGGTCAGCGGCGCGATCATCATTCTGCCCTCACTGTCCGTTTCAGCATGTGCCGCATCATCCCAACCCAACACGTTGCGTGCATATTCAATTAACGCATGCTGGAATCCACCGCAGGTCCCCAGGAACGGAATGCTGTTTTCCCGGGCATAGCGTGCAGCGATAAAGGCGCCATCAACGTTCTTATAGGGGCTTGCAGGAACCAACCAGATTGCGTCGTAGCCGACTAAATCTTCGGGGCTGAGCAGCTCGGTGGTAGCGATCCAGTCGTAATCCGCTGTTATTTCCAGCACAGCGGCAGCATCATCGATGGCTAAAGGGATAGCCTGGTGAGCAATAACATCGTGGTTATAATCGCCAACAAGTGCAATGCGAAGCGTATCTTTTAGCGGGGAGAGTTCCATAAGAGGTTCCATATGCCAGAAAAATATTCAGGTAACATAAGGAACCTCAGCCTACCGATCTTTTGCCCGTATCACAATACCTTAAATTAGAGGGGGAAAAATGTGGTGTTATAGTGTGTTAGCGTATTTTCACCCCTTCTTTGGACCGACTTAAACCCAATGAAAACCATGATTCTGGTGAGCGCATGCCTGATGGGCCACAAGGTTCGCTATAACGGCAGTGAAAAGGCGCAAATTTCTGAAACGCTCCAGCGCTGGCAGCGGGAACACCGGCTGGTAACGCACTGTCCGGAGCTGGCCGCAGGGCTGTCAATTCCTCGTTTACCTGCCGAAATTGTGGCAGGCAATGGAAAAGATGTCATGGCGGAAAACGCGTGTATTCTGGAAAGTGATGGCACCGACGTCACCGGGCATTATCAACTGGCCGCCTGGCTGGCGTTACGCGCCGCACTGGCGTCAGATTGCAGCGCGGCGTTGCTCACGGACGGCAGTCCCACATGTGGCAGCGAGTTCATTTACGACGGCAGTTTCACTGGGCAGAAACACGCCGGAATGGGCGTCGCCGCAGCGCTCTTGCGCGAACACGGTATTCAGGTATTTTCCGATAACCAGCTCATGGAGCTTATCGCCTGGGTTGAGGAGAGAGAAAATGATTCAATGTAAACGCGTCTATGACGCATCGACCGAAGATGACGGATATCGCGTTCTGGTCGATCGGCTCTGGCCGCGAGGGGTTAAAAAATCTGACTTAGCGTATGACGAGTGGTGCAAAACGCTTGCGCCCTCCAGCACATTACGCAAAGCGTTTCACAGCGAGACGATTGATTTTGCGGCCTTCAGCCAGGCCTATCAACAGGAGTTGGCCGAGCATGAGGACGAAGGCAAACGTATCGCCGCGCTGGCGAAAAACCAGACCGTGACGCTGCTTTACGCGGCTAAAAATACCGAACAAAACCACGCACTGGTGTTAGCCGACTGGCTGCGGCACCGGTAATTTAGCCGAGCATAAGCTCGTCGAGCATTTGCGGGGCTTCGTCAGGCGTCAGGGGCATCAAATGTTCAGGGCGGATAAACGCGAAACCGTGTTGCTTATCAAAGGCATAAACATCACCGGTCACCAGCCAAAGGGCACGATCCGCCGTGGCAGGCAGCTCCGTCATGACCCCATTGACAGGATTCAGGAAACGCAGACCCGGCTGACAAAGCTCAAAAAGCTCAACGGATTTGCCGATATTACACCGCCCTGCGGACGTGCGGGCGCCAATAATCATTGCCAAACAACCCGGTTTTAACTGAAACATTCTTCTCTCGTGATGTACTCGCCCGCAGGCTAAGATAATTCCTAAAGAGAATTGTATCGCAATCAATTGCGGGATGTCACCTGGCTGGCGTCGGGTGATCGCGCCGGAACAGATCCCACTCATCCATCACTTCACCGCCCGGCAACTTGCATTCTGTGCGTATGCCCTGCGGACTTTGCACCGGAACCCGCTCTCCGCCTTTCTTCACGCAGTAAACGGCTGCTGGATTTGCCATACCAATTTCCGGCGGTTTTGGGGCTTCTGGCGGGGTAGAACAAGCGGCTAATGGCAGCGCCATTGCCAGTAACAGATATCGCATAAGAGTGTCCTTTCGAAAAAAAGAGCGCTAAGCGTAACGACTGAGCGGGGTTTTCTCCATGATTTCTCCATCAATTCTGCACTTTTTCGCCCTACAGTGAGCGCGTTCTCCCTGACCAGAGAACATCATTCCGTAATCAAGATGTCTTTGCCCCGCCTCACGCGCGGGGCCTTTTTCCCACCAAAAATAGCAGGCTCTTCTGCTGATATATTAAATTCTCTGTATTCATGTTTTACTACACCCACAGTCGAAAAATTCAGCATAGCATGCAGATACTGACGTCTTCTGCATGGGAGTCTACCCACGTCATGTCGGATATTATTCTTGCCCGTGTTTCAGAAACTCTCGCAACCGAACAATCACTCGAAAGCCTGGTACGTCAACTGCTGGAAATGCTTGAGATTGTCACCGAAATGGAATCGACCTATCTCACAAAAGTCGATATCAATGCACGTTTGCAGCACATTCTTTATGCCCGCAACAGTAAACAGATGCAGATCCCTGAAGGGCTGAGCGTCCCCTGGGGAGAGACATTGTGCAAACGGGCTATTGAGAGCCGTTGTTTTTACAGTGATGACGTGGCAGGACACTGGGCAGATTGCGATGCGGCAAAAACGCTGGGCATCACCACCTACATGAGTATTCCCATTCATCTGGCAGATGGTTCACTGTACGGTACACTCTGCGCCACCAGCTCGGAAAAGAAAACCTTGAGCCATCGCGGTGAACAGGTGTTACAGCTGTTTGCCGGTCTTATCGCGCAGTACATCCAAAAAGAGTCGCTGGTCATGCAGTTGCGCGAAGCAAACGCTGCGCTGATCGCCCATTCGTATACCGATGCGCTAACCGGGCTGCCGAATCGCCGCGCGATTTTTGAAAACCTCACCACCCTTTTCTCGCTCGCGCGCCATCTCAAACGCAATGCGATCATCGCCTATATCGATCTGGACGATTTCAAACTCATTAATGACCGTTATGGCCATGAGACCGGCGATCAATTTTTGGTTGAGGTCGGTAAGCGGTTAACCACGGGCCAAACGGAGGATGATATTGTTGGCCGATTAGGCGGTGACGAGTTCCTGGTGGCGTGTCTTAGCAAAGATAATAATGAAGCCGATAACACACAGGTGAATATTCTCAGGAAGCAGGTCAGTGCCTGTATCGCTGGAGAATATTGGTTGGGAAATGTGCATATCGTCTACCCTGGTGCCAGTTTAGGCATCGTCTCTGTCGATCCTTTACACATTGATGCTGACGGTGCATTACGCGCCGCAGATGCTGAGATGTATCGTGATAAAAAAGAGAAAAGCAAAACGCGCTTTCTCCCATCGGATTAACCCCGTAAACTCTGGCGACAAATAAACCCATAAGGTAATGTCATGCGGATTGGAATTGTGTTCCCGGTCGTTATTTTTATAACGGCAGTGGTCTTTTTAACGTGGTTTTTTGTCGGCGGCTACGCCGCTCCAGGGGCATAAGTGAGAAAGACAACCATCATTATGTTAATCATCGCCGTTGTGGCCGTCGCGGGCAGCCAGCTGGGCTGGTGGTGATCCAAACGCAAAAAGGCCGCCTGACGGCAGCCTTTTTGACATGTTCAATGCTTAACTTTTGATTTTTCTGTAGATAAACAGAACAACCAACGCACCAATGACGGCGACAGCAAAGCTGCCGAAGTTGAATCCATCGACTTTACCAAAACCGAACAAGGTGCTGATCCAGCCACCGACCACGGCACCAATGACACCCAGAATCACGGTGACGAAGAACCCACCGCCGTCTTTGCCAGGCATGATCCACTTCGCCAGAATCCCCGCAATAAGACCAAAAATAATCCAGGATAAAATTCCCATAGCTAGCTTCCCTCTCTGTTTGGTTTTTGTTACTAAATCAACAACACAGAAAAGGATAGCACAGGATCTCAGAAAGGAAATTTGTGATAGGCATCACAGTGACTGGTTGCGTATTTTATCGACAACAAAAAAATTATCCGCCACACAAAAGATGGGGTTGCATCTTTGGATGAGAAGAATTATCTTTCTCATTACTGAATAGTTGAGTAAAACACTCAGGTATTTAGTACGACATTGCTCACATTGCTTCCAGTATTTCTTGCCCACTTTTGGTGGGCTTTTTTTTGCCTTACGTTACCGATGTATCTCCCGAGGGTCATCAGCACGATGTCTGGGATGCATGATGTTGCAGATCGCCTCGGTACTGGGATAACGCAGACAAAACACCTGCAAAACACTATTTAATTGAATTACCTGAAAAAACATAAACAACCCTCATCGTTAATATATACGCGTTAGGATCATCAACTTTTCGTCTCGAAAAGAAACCAAAATAAAACGTTAAACTTCATATTTTGGATTTAGGTGTGTTTTGTGGTCTATCTGAATCAAGCCTCCATTACCGCTGCCGATAATCACGTCAACTAACGTTTCATCGGCAAAGGGTACAAAGGAGTTTATTTTGAAAAATATTAAAATCAGGGTGGGGCTATTAATTGTTCTAGCATCTTTTACTTTAATGCTATTTCTCTCAAGCGGCCTTGGTCTCTATTTCCTGTGGCACAGTAACAGCGATATTCAAACGTTAAACTACAATGCCGCCGAACAAAAAGCGCTTAACTCTGCGCGCGATGCTATTTTGCGTGCGCGTATCATAATCGATACCGTGACTCAGGCAAAAATACATGGCGAGGATATCGACGAACCTGCTGTGAAAGCCAGTATTGAGAAAGAAATGCAATCTGCCGAGATCCAGTATCAGCAATTTGTTAAAATCCCGGGTCTCTCCACTACCCAGCCAGAACTGGGTGAAAGAATGCAAAACAGCTACGACCAACAAGTTAGTGTTATAAACCATAATGCGAGTTCTATTATCAATTCAGCAGGAGCGGAAGATCTTAAGCCAATCTATGCTGCGAACCGTAGTGCAACGCTTAAGGCGCGGCAGTCATGGGATAGCGAATACCAGTCCTATATCGATGCAACCCAGCATAATCTGACTAAAGTGATTAATTACAGCAACCGTTCTTATCATTTTGCGATACTTATAATGGTCAGCCTGCTGGCTATCGCCATCCTATTATTCATCTCTATCAACTTGTGGATGAGGAATGCATTAATTCGCCCTCTCAGTGAAGTGGCCCAACATTTCGAACACATTGGTAAAGGGAATTTAACAGCGGATATTCATGTCACCAGCTCGAATGAAATTGGTTTATTGTTCGCATCATTACAAACGATGCAGGCAGAGCTGAACTCTACCGTTGTCACTATTCGACAGGGGGTGGAGTCTATTAATATTGGTACACAAGAAATTTCTGCAGGAAATAGCGACCTGTCTCGTCGTACTGAAGAACAAGCCGCAGCCGTTGTGGAAACAGCAGCCAGCATGGAGCAGATTACCTCAACGGTGAAAATGAATACCGACAACGCGCTTCAGGCTTCGCATATGGTGCAAAACGCAGCAGGTATCGCAACCGCGGGCGAAGAACAAATGCAGAATATGATGCAGAAAATGGATGCCATCAGCCTGAGCGCACAGAAGATGGTCGATATTATCAGCGTTATCGATAGCATTGCATTCCAGACCAACATCCTGGCGCTGAATGCCGCGGTTGAGGCTGCGCGAGCTGGACAATCCGGTCGCGGATTTGCCGTGGTCGCCGGTGAAGTCAGAAATCTGGCGCGTCGCTGTACCGACTCTGCAAAAGAGATAACCGGTCTCATCAACGAATCCACGCTGTATATTCAGGAAGGGGCTGAGCTGGCAAACAGAACCAGCAAGACCATGCTGGATATCAGCAGTGCCGTCAGTAAGGTCAACGTGATGATGGACAACATTGCTTTAGCCTCACAAGAGCAAAGCCGTGGCGTGGAGCAGATTCGCGTGGCGATCACCCAGATGGATCACGTGACTCAGCAAAACGCAGCGTTAGTTGAGGAAGTGGCAACGACGGCATCGGGTGTGAATAACCAGGCAAACTTACTGACCCAGTCCGTGTCGATCTTTAAAGTTAAACAGACGTTTTAATTAATTTTTAGAAACAAAACGATTAACCCGGGAGCGAGCACGCTCCCGGATTCTCATCAAAAGTAGTGTGCAGTCAAATGGACTCAATGCTGGGCAATCTCTCCGGCGCTGTGTTTGGGTCCTAACCGCCCTGCTTCTATTAAGATTTCTTCGATCAATTCTTCAAGACATTCTCTTCCGTGGTGGTCGCAAATAAGATGCACCTGCCGAGAAATCTCATCCGTTTTCATGCCGTCACACAACGCTGATTTCAACATTACAGACGCCCATCGTTTCGCTTCAGAATGAGTCAGCATAACCCCTCCCACTGTTTGTTACCTCTCTAAGCGTAGCTGGCAGAAAAGGGTTCGGTGAATTTTTACACCGGCCAAGTGTGACACTTCTTTTCAAGCGAAACGCATTTCCAGCTAGCTTCCGTCGCTGCGAAGTGGGTTCATTTTTACCTCCCTGAACGCGTGATGAAATCAGAGGCATTTATCAGAATGATTTTTAAGCCTCATTTATCTGATGCGTTCTTGACTCTTTCAGCGTGACCAGTGAAAATGCTGTATATAAAAACAGTTATTGAGGTAAGTATGTTTGTTGAACTCGTGTATGACAAGCGTAACGTTCAGGGTCTGGTCGGTGCGAGTGACATCATTCTGAATGAGTTAACCAAACGCGTGCATCGTATTTTCCCCGATGCGATTGTGAAGGTTAAACCGATGCAAGCGAACGGCTTAAACAGCGATGCAAGTAAAAGCGATCGTGAAAAACTGAACCGTATGCTTGAAGAGATGTTCGACGAGGCGGACGCCTGGATGGTGATGGAATAGAGGTGACGGTTTGGGGAATTCCGGCGCAAAAAACGGGAACCGAGTCAGGGATGACCAGCCGGTGAGCCAGCTGGTCATCTAGGCGTTATTTCAGGTGTTCTTTCAGCTGGTAACCTGCCTGTCCAATAGCAGTCCGCACGGCAGGAACATCGCTCAGTGCGTTGAGCAGACCGTAATCATGGATTAATCCGTTGTAACGGGTAACCGTCACGTTTACACCGGCGGCATCCAGTTTGCGGCCAAAAGCTTCACCTTCATCACGCAATACATCAAATTCGGCCGTCTGGATCAGAGTGGGCGGCAGACCCTGCAGCTGCTCAGATGTGGCGCGCAGCGGTGAAGCAAGAATGTTATTACGATCGCTCTCTTTTGTGGTGTAAGCATCCCAGAACCACTTCATCATGTTGCGCGAGAGGAAATACCCGTTCTCGTATTGATTATAAGAATCGGTATTGAAATGAGCGTCAGTAACGGGCCAGAGCATAACGTCATAGCGTATTGCTGGCGACTTATGGTGTTTTGCCTGCAGCGCGACAGCTGCAACCATATTTCCACCAACACTGTTGCCAACCAGGGCCAGGCGTTTTCCATCGACGCCTATTTCACTTCCGTGCTCAGCTACCCAGCGGGTTGCCGCATAAGCCTGATTAATCGCAACAGGGAAATGTGCTTCCGGAGATGGCGTGTAGTTCACAAAAACGGCCGCCGCTCCAGACTCATTAACCAGATCGCGAACGAGCCGCTCATGCGTCGCGAAATCACCCAGGATCCAGCCGCCGCCGTGGAAGAACATAAATACGGGCAAGGTTCCCGTCGTGTTGTGAGGCTTCACAATAGTCAGTGATATTTCTTTGCCATCAACGCTGATTGTTTTTTCACTGACATCCGCGGCGGGCAGCTTCGCCCCTTTCTGCGCGTTGATCAACACCTGACGCGCGTCCTGAGGAGACAACTGCTCAATAGGCTTTCCTCCACCGCTGTTCAGGGCATTCAGAAACGCCTGCACGTGACGTTCTGGTTGAGGATCAGCGGCAAAGCTGTTGACTGAAATAGCTGCCATTGCAGCAGTCATTAACGCAGATTTAAGATTCATAGTACCGTCCAATTAAAATTGCTTGCTATTATATCGTGCACTATATATGTGCGCGATTTATCCGTCGTATTTCACCCTGCAAATACTACGCACGTTTAAAATGAAAAAGTGTTCCCCTACTCTGCCATTATTTTATTACATCATCTGGCGGAGAAAGGCCCCGGTCAATACAGAAGCCTTGGGCATCCTGGGAGACAATTGACTGAATTACAGACCCAGATCTGACAGGCTCGGATGATCGTCCGGACGACGTCCCAGAGGCCAATGGAACTTGCGCTCGCTTTCCTTAATAGGCATGTCATTGATACACGCGAAACGATGCTGCATCAGGCCATCTTCTCCGAATTCCCAGTTTTCGTTTCCGTAAGAACGGAACCAGTTACCCGAGTCATCGCGCCATTCATAGGCGTATCGGACCGCGATGCGATTACCGCCAAAAGCCCATAACTCTTTGATGAGACGATACTCGAGTTCTTTTTTCCACTTGCGCTCAAGAAACCCTTTGGCTTCTTCACGATTATTTGCAAACTCTGCGCGGTTACGCCATTTCGTGTCCAGAGAGTAAGCAAGCGATACCTTTTCCGCATCGCGGCTGTTCCAGCCATCTTCAGCAAGTCTTACCTTTTCAATCGCTGATTCGCGAGTGAACGGGGGAAGTGGCGGACGAGTTTGTGAATCAGACATGGTGGTGCCTCCAGTAAAATTGGATATTTCAGTGAGTATTTCATCTGTGGAACTCAGGTCTCTATTGCGAGACCTGTTTTAATAACAGCTGAGCAATATCTCGCGCATCATCTGCGGCGCTGTAATCGCCCATAACACGCGACAGGGTGATGGCACCTTCAATCAGTATCAGCAACTGCCTGGCCAGGGATGAAGACTGCTCGATATTCAGTTGCCCGGTGAGTTCGAGCGTGTAATCCAGTAATTTCTGTTTATGCAGTTTGGCGATCTGGCGAACAGGATCGGCACTGTCACCCACTTCACCTGCAGTATTAATGAACGCGCATCCGCGATAACCGTCTGACTCAAACCAGCCCTTAAGGACGGTGAATATATTCAGGATGCGGTCCTGCGGTGTATCCGCTTTGTCGCATTCAGCCCTGAACCACTCCATCCAGCGGAGATCACGCGCGTTCAGCGCTGCTGCCGCCACTTCGTCTTTGTTGGCGAAATAGCGATAAATGCTTTTTCTGGCCACGCCTGAGGTTTTCACCAGAAGATCCATGCCTGTCGCATGAATACCGTTCTGATAGATAAGCTGTTCAGCGGTAGCGAGAATTTTCTCTCGTGTGTTCATTGTGTTTTTGTTCATAGGATAATAGTAGAACGATCGTTCTACCTAATCAAGCACTCATTAATAAATCTTTTGATCTACAGGTGTGATCATCAATAAATGCGTTTTAAATCAATAGTTATACTGCTGACAGTGAGGCTTCGTATGATGATGCTGTTATAGCGGAGAGGGCTGGATAAAAAATCTTGTGAAAAGAAAATAAGAAGAAATGTCGTGATGGAAAAAGGTCATCAACGCTGAGGCATACCCGGCACATAAGGGCTGTCTGAGAACGCCAGACTCTCTCTAACCGCCCGCTCCATCTGCCGTCTGTCGAGAATAATACAGGTACGCTCACCGGGTACGGTTATCTTGAACTCGTCATGTAGCGGCAATGGAGAGATCAAATACCATCGCCCTTTGAATAAAAGCCAGTTCACTTTAAACCTCAAATCATAAGCGCTGAGCGTAACCTGAGCCACAGCGTCCAGACGTTTTATCGGTGTCCTGCTTCGATGCAGGCGAGACGAGCTTTGAGCCCGTCCCATTGGGGGAGCGGTCAGGTTCGCTATGCATTCTTCCTGTTTCTGAAGGCCGCCACTTTCATGCGATTGCCACACGTCGCCATACTGCACCAGCGGCGGCGATGCGATTTACTCAAATCGTGGAAAAGTAAAATACAGTTATGCGCTTCACACTGGCGCACGAATTCAAATTTATCGCCAGTGACCAGTTTCACCAGTGCATCGGCAACGGGCCAGAGAAGGCTTGCGGGGGCTATGACTGGCAGCATGAGAATCGACGTGATAGCGCTGAACATCCTCATCCCATTGCAGTCTCGTCAGAGGATGCCCTTTCTCAAGGATCCGGTTAATGACATCCAAATCTACCGCAACAGAGTTCATCGCTGCGTGCACGACAGCCCTTGAGGCATCACGGAGCTGGCGAGCTTCCGTTAATAATCCGGCGGGTGCCTGAGTGCCTTCTGAGACAAGGCCCGTCACGATCAGCCACTCTATGACGCTGTGATCGTTTTCAAAACAATCATGTCGATCACTCCCAGTCCCATATTCGCTGTTGATGAAATCCAGTGCGAGGTTATCGGCCAAAAAAAGAGGCGGGGAAGAAAGCTGTTTGGAATCCATAGTAATCCGTAACTCATAAAATAATTTTGACAGGTTACCAAATTTACTTGTAACCTTCAATTCCACACTTTAATGGTTACAAGAGGTTTGTCATGGCATCTTCCACCACCGGGCTTTCTGCTGCAGATAACGCATCAACCTCACCCGATCTCCACTATTCATTACCGATACAAACAGGCAGGCAACGTCAAGGTTTTCTACCGTGAGGCAGGCGATCCGGCATCGCCTACCCTCCTGATGCTTCATGGCTTCGCGGGTTCATCATTTATGTTTCGCGACCTCATTACCCAACTGGCCGACCATTATCATCTGATTGCGCCCGATTTACCGGCCTTTGGTTTTACCGAAGCTCCGGAGAGAGGTGAATATGCTTATACCTTTGACCAGCTTGCTGAGACAATTGACCAGTTCACCCAAGAACTTGATCTCACTACCTATGCTCTGATGGTTCATGACTACGGCGCACCTGTCGGCTGGCGACTGGCGTTAGCACATCCAGAGCGTGTGACCGCCATCATTTCCCAGAATGGCAACGCTTATGAAGAGGGACTGGGAGAAGCCTGGGCGCCCATTCAGACATACTGGCGCGATCCCACACCAGAGAACCGACGTGCTTTGAGTGAATTTCCGACGCCGGCATCAATAAAATGGCAGTATCTGGAAGGCGTTCCAGACCACAGTCTTGTTTCACCTGATGGCTATTCGCTAGAAGGGATGCAGGTATTGCGCCCTGGCAATGCAGAAATCCAGCTCGACCTGCTGCTGGACTACGCCTCAAATGTCATGATGTATCCTCAATTCCAGCGCTATTTTCGTGATAATCAGCCCCCGCTATTAGCCGTCTGGGGAAAACATGATCCCTTTTTCATAGCGGCGGGCGCTGAAGCCTGGAAACGCGATATTCCTGATGCCGTTATTAACTTCTACGATACTGGCCACTTCGCTCTCGAAACTCATGCAAAAGAGATAGGTATTGATGTTCGCGACTTTCTGGACCGGCATATCCGCCTGCCAGATTAACTCTCTTCGTGGAAAAACGGCCTCAGGTACCGGACGGTGAAGGGAATCGCCGAAAACGCAGAAATACGCGTGGAAGCCATCATGGCCTTCGATGAAGGCATGAATTTGTCTGCGGAATAAAAAGTATGAAACCCAGCCAGCGCGATTAGCAATTCGCAATTAAAACGTTGGCTAACGTTATTCTCTGAAGGAAAAATACTCATGTCAGTAACTTCCGGTGTGCAACATATTGGTTTATCCGTATCAAATCTTGAAGAAAGCGCTGAGTTCTTTATCAAAGTATTAGGTTGGGAAGAAATTAAACGACGCGAAGATTATCCGGCCATCTTTGTGAAAGACGATGCACTGACGATCACGCTCTGGAAAACGCAAACAGAAGAGCCAGTAAAATTTGATCGTAAATTGAATATCGGACTCCATCACTTAGCTTTGCGGGTTAAAAGTAAAGAAGCGCTGTTTCAGCTTGTTGATGTATTAAAGGCGAATAAGATTGAAATCGAATTCGAGCCAACCCTTATCAGAGAAGGACCGTCGATGCATATGATGTGCTATGAGCCGAGTGGGATAAGAATTGAATTTTATTATCCTGGATAAGGGGTTTCTGAGACTCGCCATCAGGCGCTTTTCAGTGCCACAGTCCAGCCGTTAGAATAGATTACGGTAAAAAATCGCGCGGCGTAGAATTCAGAATAGTGCGAAATGCCGCTGTAAATGCGGCCGGGCATGAAAAGCCAAGCTGGTTAACTTAATTGGGACAGCTGGCTGGGTGAGTGACTCAACATGAAGATTATCACAGTTAAATCAGGAGCATCTCCCAATGCGAGTTCACTTTATCGTACATGAACATTTTGAAGCCCCGGGCGCCTATGAAACATGGGCCAGAGAACGCGATCATGAAGTCACATTCTCTCGTGTTTATACCGGTGAAAAACGTCCAACTGATGCTGAAGGCATCGACTTATTAATCATTATGGGGGGGCCGCAGGACCCTTCATTCACCGTTGAAAAATGTGCTCATTTTGATTCCAAAGGAGAACAAGCGTTAATCGCCTCAGCAGTGAATGCGGGTAAAGCTGTCATCGGTGTTTGCTTAGGCGCTCAGTTAATTGGCGAAGCGCTCGGTGCGCCGTTTTCCCATAGCCCGGAGAAGGAAATTGGTAAGTTCGCGATTATCCTGACAGAAGCAGGCGCAAAAAATGAGATGTTCTCGCATTTTGGGCAGATTCTTGAGGTCGGTCACTGGCATAACGACATGCCTGGCCTAACTCCTGATGCAGAGATTATCGCTTACAGCACTGGATGCCCACGTCAGATCGTGGCTTACTCGGAGCTGGTGTATGGATTTCAGTGCCATATGGAGTTCACATTAGCTGAAGTTGAGCTTTTGATTGCCCATTCCGAGAACGATCTGAGGCGGGCCGCAGAATATCGGTTCGTCGATACGGCAGAAATACTTCGTGCACACGATTACCATGAAATGAACAAGGCTCTGTTCACTTTTCTCGACAAACTTGTCGCGCGCTATCAGCAAAAGTATCAAACACAGCCATGAGGAGATCTCGTGAGTTTATTTACTCTGCCATCATTTCCAACTTCCGCTCCTGGCACCTGCGCGAAGCAGGATGGCATCAGCCTGTTGGCCGTGGCCGCATCGACTGTCGGATAAGAAACCCCGCACCCGCCGAAGCGGGTCGCGTTTCATAAGCTGATTCTATTTCGTTAGATAAAGTGAACGCGCATAGGCTTGTTCCTGACTACTGATAAAGCTCTTAACGTTATTATCCGTAAAAGACTTAATGTTGGTGCCTTTCGGCATAGATACCTCTTTTTTCTCCAGCGTTAAAGTAAACATTGGCTGGATTTGGAGAGGCAAAAAAAAACGGGAACCCTCAGGCTCCCGTTCTTATATAACCCAAAGAGTGGATTACATGTTCGCGATAATCGCGTCGCCAAACTCTGAACATTTCAGCAGTTTAGCGTCGTCCATCAGACGTTCAAAATCGTAAGTCACGGTTTTGGCGTTAATCGCGCCTTCCATGCCTTTCACGATCAGGTCTGCGGCTTCGAACCACTCCATATGACGGAGCATCATTTCAGCAGACAGGATGATTGAACCTGGGTTCACTTTATCCTGACCTGCGTACTTAGGTGCCGTACCGTGGGTAGCTTCGAACAGTGCGCATTCGTCACCGATGTTTGCACCAGGCGCGATACCGATACCGCCAACCTGTGCCGCCAGGGCGTCGGAGATGTAGTCGCCGTTCAGGTTCATACACGCGATCACGTCGTATTCAGCTGGACGCAACAGGATCTGCTGCAGGAACGCATCGGCGATAACATCTTTAATGATGATCTCTTTGCCGGTGTTCGGGTTCTTGATTTTCTGCCACGGACCGCCGTCGATCAGTTCGCCACCGAATTCTTCAGTCGCCAACTGGTAGCCCCAGTCTTTGAATGCGCCTTCGGTGAACTTCATGATGTTGCCTTTGTGAACAATAGTCACAGAGTCACGATCGTTGGTGATTGCGTATTCGATGGCTGCGCGCACCAGACGTTTAGTACCGTCTTCGGAGCACGGCTTGATGCCGATACCGCAATGTTCAGGGAAGCGAATTTTCTTCACGCCCATCTCTTCGCGCAGGAATTTAATCACTTTTTCTGCGTCAGCAGAGTCCGCTTTCCATTCGATACCTGCGTAGATGTCTTCTGAGTTTTCACGGAAGATAACCATGTCGGTCAGTTCCGGGCGTTTTACCGGGCTTGGTGTACCCTGGTAGTAACGCACTGGACGCAGACACACATACAGATCAAGTTCCTGACGCAGAGCAACGTTCAGGGAACGGATACCGCCGCCGACCGGGGTGGTCAGTGGGCCTTTAATTGCCACGCGGTATTCGCGAATCAGGTCCAGCGTTTCTGCTGGCAGCCAAACGTCCTGGCCGTAAACTTGGGTCGATTTTTCACCGGTGTAAATTTCCATCCAGGAAATTTTACGCTCGCCTTTGTAGGCTTTCTCAACAGCGGCATCAACCACTTTCAGCATTGCAGGAGTAACGTCTACACCGATACCATCACCTTCAATGAAGGGAATAATCGGGTTGTGTGGAACGTTAATTTTGCCGTTTTGCAGGGTGATCTTTTTACCTTCCGCCGGAACAACTACTTTGCTTTCCATTAACCTCTCCTTCGAGCGCTTCTGGTTGTTACTGATCTTATGTTAATAATTTGTAATGAGCCGTCCGATAGTACCTGAATGTCCGGCGCCATGAAAGGCATTCGTTATTAGGCTATAATGCGGCAATTGACCGACGCTGAAAATACCATGAAGAAAACTTCTTTTAGAAATCACCGGGTTGAGCGATTCAGCTCACAACAAGCCACCAGAAGAACACCCGTAAACCAACCAAAACGGGTCATTTTGTTCAATAAACCCTACGATGTTTTGCCGCAGTTTACGGACGAGGCCGGGCGCAGCACCCTGAAAGATTTTATTCCTGTACAGGGCGTGTACGCCGCGGGGCGTCTGGATCGCGATAGCGAAGGTTTGCTGGTGTTAACCAACGATGGCGCATTGCAGGCCAGCCTGACCCCAGCCGGGTAAACGCACCGGAAAGATCTACTACGTTCAGGTCGAGGGTGAACCGACGGACGAAACGCTCGTTGCGCTGCGTAACGGCGTGGCGTTAAACGATGGTCCGACGCTGCCTGCTGGCGTTGAGCGGGTCAGCGAGCCGGAGTGGCTGTGGCCGCGTAACCCGCCGATTCGCGAGCGTAAATCCATTCCCACCGCCTGGCTGAAAATCACCCTTTATGAAGGCCGTAATCGGCAAGTTCGCCGGATGACGGCCCACGTTGGCTACCCTACCCTGCGGCTTATCCGCTATGCCATGGGTCATTACACGCTGGATTCCCTGGCCAATGGGGAATGGCGCGACGCACCTGAATAAGGAGAAATCATGTTTAAACCTCATGTTACGGTTGCCACCCTGGTTCATGCGCAGGACAAATTTTTAGTCGTTCAAGAGACGATCAACGGCAAAGCGCTGTGGAACCAGCCGGCCGGGCATCTCGAAGCGGACGAAACGCTGGTTCAGGCCGCCAAACGCGAGCTGTGGGAAGAGACCGGTATTGATGCGCAGCCCCAGCATTTCATCCGTTTGCATCAGTGGATTGCACCCGACCGCACGCCGTTCCTGCGCTTTTTATTCGTCGTCGAACTTAACGAAATGTGCGCCACTGAACCGCATGATGACGATATTGATCGCTGCCTGTGGGTCACTGCTGAGGAAATTCTTAACGCCCCAAACCTGCGCTCGCCGCTGGTTGCTGAGAGCATCCGTTGCTATCAGACGGGCGCTCGCTTGCCGCTTGACATTATTAGCGAATTTAACTGGCCGTTTACAGAGGGTGTCAACGGTGGGGGCGCGTGATAGAATATGCCGCCTTTAAGTTCAATGTCGTGAGTATTCCTATGTCAGTAAGCCCAAAAAAAGTGATCGTCGGCATGTCCGGCGGTGTCGACTCCTCCGTTTCTGCCTGGCTGTTGCAACAACAGGGCTATCAGGTCGAAGGCCTGTTCATGAAGAACTGGGAAGAAGATGACGGCGAGGAATACTGTACAGCGGCTGCGGATCTCGCCGATGCGCAGGCCGTGTGCGATAAGCTCGGCATTGAACTGCACACCGTTAACTTTGCGGCGGAATACTGGGACAACGTCTTTGAACTGTTCCTGGAAGAGTACAAAGCGGGTCGCACACCGAACCCGGATATTCTCTGCAACAAAGAGATCAAATTCAAAGCCTTCCTCGAATTCGCCGCTGAAGATCTGGGCGCTGACTTTATCGCAACCGGTCACTACGTGCGTCGTGCAGATGTTGATGGCAAAAGCCAGCTGCTGCGCGGTCTCGACGGCAACAAAGATCAGAGTTACTTCCTTTATACGCTCGGCCACGAACAGATTGCGCAAAGCCTTTTCCCGGTCGGGGAACTTGAAAAACCTGAAGTCCGTAAAATCGCCGAAGACCTTGATCTGATTACCGCGAAGAAAAAAGACTCCACCGGCATCTGCTTTATCGGTGAACGTAAATTCCGCGAATTCCTGGGACGCTATCTGCCGGCTCAACCGGGTAAAATCATCACCGTAGATGGCGATGATGTCGGCGAACATCAGGGGCTGATGTATCACACGCTCGGACAGCGTAAAGGTCTGGGCATTGGTGGTACAAAAGAAGGCAGCGAAGATCCCTGGTACGTTGTCGACAAAGACGTTGAGAACAATATTCTGATTGTTGCCCAGGGTCACGAGCATCCGCGCCTGATGTCTGTCGGTCTTATCGCCCAGCAGTTGCACTGGGTCGATCGTGAGCCGTTCACTGGCACGCTGCGTTGCACAGTCAAAAACCCGTTATCGCCAGGCCGATATTCCCTGCACCGTGACGGCACTGGATGAAGAACGCGTTGAGGTTCGTTTCGACGAGCCGGTTTCTGCCGTTACGCCAGGCCAGTCAGCCGTTTTCTATCGCGGTGAAATCTGTCTGGGCGGCGGCATCATTGAACAGCGTCTGCCTCTGGCAGCGGTGTAAAAGAGCACACTAAAAGGAGCCCGTGTGGCGAAGAATTATTATGACATCACCCTGGCACTGGCAGGAATTTGCCAGTCTGCTCGTCTGGTGCAACAGCTGGCGCATCAGGGGCATTGCGATGCTGACGCGCTGCACGTTTCGCTTAACAGCGTTATCGATCTCAACCCAGGCTCTACGCTTGGCGTGTTCGGTGGCAGCGAAACAAATCTTCGTCTCGGTCTCGAAACGCTCCTCGGCGTGCTGAATGCCAGCAATCGTCAGGGGCTGAACGCGGAATTGACGCGCTATACGCTCAGCCTGATGGTGCTTGAACGTAAGCTGAACAGCGCAAAAGGCGCGATGGATACGCTAGGCGATCGCATCGCGGGATTACAACGTCAGCTCGATCACTTCGATCTGCAATCTGAAACGCTCATGAGCGCGATGGCCGCCATTTATGTCGACGTGATCAGCCCGCTGGGTCCCCGTATTCAGGTGACCGGTTCCCCTGCCGTGCTCCAAAGCGCGCAGGTGCAGGCGAAGGTTCGCGCCTCGCTTCTGGCCGGTATCCGCGCCGCTGTTTTATGGCATCAGGTTGGCGGTGGCCGACTGCAGTTAATGTTTTCTCGTAATCGCCTGACCGCTCAGGCAAAACAAATTCTTGCTCATTGTTAACCTCCCGGAGTTGCGAATTATGGAATTATCCTCACTGACCGCCGTTTCCCCTGTTGATGGACGTTACGGCGATAAAGTCAGCGCGCTGCGCGGGATTTTCAGCGAATATGGTCTGCTGAAATTCCGTGTACAAGTTGAAGTACGCTGGCTGCAAAAACTGGCCGCGCACGCAGCAATCAAGGAAGTTCCTGCTTTTGCTGCCGAGGCAAACGATTACCTCGATAAAGTCGTGGCAGAATTCAATGAAGAAGATGCTGCACGTATCAAAACGATCGAACGCACCACCAACCACGACGTGAAAGCGGTTGAATATTTCCTGAAAGAGAAAGTGGAAAGCGTTCCTGCGCTGCATGCCGTGTCTGAATTTATCCACTTCGCGTGTACGTCCGAAGATATCAACAACCTCTCTCACGCGCTGATGCTCTCTACCGCCCGTCAGGAAGTGGTTCTGCCTTACTGGCGCAAAATCATTGATGCGGTCAAAGATTTGTCCGTTCAGTATCGCGATATTCCACTGCTTTCCCGCACGCACGGTCAGCCAGCGACCCCATCAACCATGGGTAAAGAGATGGCAAACGTGGCGTACCGTATGGAGCGCCAGTACCGCCAGCTGGAACAGGTTGAAATCCTGGGCAAAATCAACGGCGCGGTCGGCAACTACAATGCACACATCGCTGCCTATCCGGAAGTTGACTGGCACCAGTTCAGCGAAGAATTCGTGACCTCTCTGGGCATCCAGTGGAACCCGTACACCACGCAGATTGAGCCGCACGACTACATTGCTGAGCTGTTTGACTGCATCGCCCGCTTCAACACCATCCTGATCGACTTTGATCGTGACGTGTGGGGATATGTTGCGCTGAACCACTTCAAGCAAAAAACCATCGCCGGCGAAATCGGTTCTTCTACCATGCCGCATAAAGTGAACCCGATTGACTTTGAAAACTCCGAAGGCAATCTGGGTCTGGCGAATGCCATGCTGCAGCACATGGCGAGCAAACTGCCGGTTTCCCGCTGGCAGCGCGACCTGACCGACTCCACCGTACTGCGCAACCTGGGCGTGGGGATTGGTTACTCGCTGATTGCTTACCAGTCCACTCTGAAAGGCGTGAGCAAACTGGAAGTGAACCGTGACCGTCTGCTGGACGAACTGGACCACAACTGGGAAGTACTGGCCGAGCCAATCCAGACCGTGATGCGTCGCTATGGCATCGAAAAGCCCTATGAAAAATTGAAAGAGCTGACGCGCGGAAAACGTGTCGATGCTGAAGGCATGAAACAGTTTATCGATAGCCTGGAACTGCCGGAAGACGAGAAAACGCGTTTGAAAGCGATGACGCCAGCGAATTACATTGGCCGTGCTATCACCATGGTTGATGAACTGAAATAAGGCTCCCGCCCTCTTTCCGCCCGGAAAGAGGGTTCCTTCCACAGCGTTTACTCAATGTTTATCCCCACAGCCACATAATCAGCGTTAAACTATTCATACCATTAATTTTAGGGAGAAGAGATGATGCGCGTATTGGTTGTTGAAGATAATGCTTTGCTACGTCATCACCTGAAAGTTCAGCTTCAGGAAATGGGCCATCAGGTCGATGATGCAGAAGATGCAAAGGAAGCCGATTATTATCTCAATGAACATCTGCCCGATATCGCCATCGTCGATTTGGGCTTGCCGGATGAAGACGGTCTGTCACTGATCCGTCGCTGGCGCAGCCATGACGTCTCTCTCCCCGTACTGGTTTTGACCGCACGCGAAGGCTGGCAGGACAAAGTCGAAGTGCTCAGCGCGGGCGCAGATGATTATGTCACCAAACCGTTTCACATCGAAGAGGTCGCCGCCCGTATTCAGGCTCTGATGCGCCGCAACAGCGGTCTGGCCTCTCAGGTGATTTCGCTTCCGCCATTCCAGGTCGATCTTTCTCGCCGTGAATTTTCGATCAACGATGAAGTCATCAAGCTCACGGCGTTCGAATACACCATCATGGAAACGCTGATCCGCAACAGCGGCAAAGTGGTGAGCAAAGATTCATTAATGCTGCAGCTATACCCGGATGCCGAACTGCGTGAAAGCCATACGATTGATGTGCTGATGGGGCGTTTGCGTAAAAAAATTCAGGCACAGCATCCTCACGACGTCATCACGACCGTGAGGGGCCAGGGATACCTGTTTGAATTACGCTAAATGAAAAGACTTCTTCGTCATATTTTGCCGCTTTCTCTGCGGGTCCGTTTTTTGCTGGCGACCGCCGCAGTGGTGCTGATCCTCTCGCTCGCTTACGGCATGGTGGCGCTCGTGGGCTACAGCGTCAGCTTTGATAAAACGACCTTCCGTCTGCTGCGTGGGGAGAGCAATCTTTTCTATACGCTGGCGAAATGGGAAAACAACCACATTAGCGTCGATATGCCCGAGAATCTGAATCGGCAAAGCCCGACGATGGCGCTGATTTATGACGAGAAAGGTAAGCTGCTCTGGGCACAACGCCATGTTCCGTGGCTGGAAAAAAGTATTCGCCCGGAATGGCTCAAAACGAATGGTTTTCATGAAATTGAAGCCGACGTGAATGCCACCAGCAGGCTGCTCGACAATGATGCCTCCATGCAGCGTAAGCTCGCCGAGATCCGTGAAGATGACGACGACAGTGAAATGACGCACTCGGTCGCCATCAATCTCTATCCTGCCACGATAGATATGCCCCAGTTGACGATTGTGGTCATCGACACGATTCCTGTGGAGCTAAAACGCTCCTATATGGTCTGGAGCTGGTTCGTGTATGTGCTGGTCGCTAACCTGCTGCTGGTGATCCCGCTGCTATGGATCGCCGCCTGGTGGAGTCTGCGCCCTATCGAATCGCTGGCTAAAGAGGTGCGCGAGCTTGAAGAACATAATCGTGAAAAACTCCAATCCTGAAACCACCCGCGAACTGACAAGCCTGGTGCGGAACCTCAATCGCCTGCTCAAAAGCGAACGCGATCGCTACGACAAATACCGCACCACGCTGACCGATCTGACGCACAGTCTTAAAACTCCCCTCGCCGTAATGCAAAGTACGCTGCGCTCGATGCGCGGTTCAAAGCTGAGCGTAGATGATGCCGAGCCGGTGATGCTGGAGCAGATCAGCCGTATTTCGCAGCAAATTGGTTACTACCTGCACCGCGCCAGCATGCGTTCTGGCAGCCCACTGTTAAGCCGCGAGTTGCATCCCGTCGCACCGCTTCTCGACAGTTTGACCTCCGCGTTGAATAAAGTGTATCAACGCAAAGGCGTAAATATTAGCCTCGATATTTCTCCAGAAATCAGTTTTGTCGGCGAGAAAAATGATTTTGTCGAAGTGATGGGAAACCTGCTGGATAACGCCTGCAAATATTGCCTGGAATTTGTGGAAGTGTCCGCGCAACAGACGGATGACACGTTGCACATCATCATTGAAGATGACGGCCCTGGGATCCCACAAAACAAACGCGATGTCGTTTTTGATCGTGGCCAACGTGCAGACACGCTGCGCCCTGGACAGGGCGTGGGGGCTTTCCGTTGCCCAGGAGATTGTCGAGCAGTACAACGGCAGAATTGAAACCAGCGATAGCCTGCTGGGTGGCGCGCGGATGGAGGCCATTTTTGGTCGCCAGCACCCCTCTTCCGACGATAGTTAACGCGGAATGTGAAAAAAGCGAGATTCCCGCACGCAGCCTTGTGAGCTTCCGTTATAATCCGACTCAATAAGAGCCTGCGGAAATAAATAATATGGAATATCACTTAACGCTAAACTGGCCCGATTTTATCGAACGTTACTGGCAGAAACGCCCGGTCGTTCTGAAACGCGGCATCAGCAATTTTGTCGATCCCATCTCACCAGATGAGCTGGCGGGACTGGCGATGGAAAACGAAGTGGACAGCCGACTGGTGAGTCATCAGGACGGTAAATGGCAGGTAAGCCATGGTCCTTTCGAAAGCTACGATCATCTGGGTGAAAACAACTGGTCATTACTGGTTCAGGCCGTCAACCATTGGCATGAGCCCACCGCAGCCTTGATGCATCCGTTCCGTGCCCTGCCCGACTGGCGCATGGACGACTTGATGATCTCCTTCTCTGTACCCGGTGGCGGCGTTGGGCCCCATCTGGATCAATATGATGTGTTTATCATTCAAGGTACGGGCCGTCGTCGCTGGCGTGTGGGCGAGAAAGTGCCGATGAAACAGCACTGTCCACACCCCGATCTGCTCCAGGTAGATCCGTTTGAAGGCATTATCGACGAAGAGCTTGAGCCAGGCGATATTCTGTATATCCCGCCGGGATTCCCGCATGAAGGTTATTCTCTGGAGAACTCGCTGAACTATTCCGTGGGATTCCGCGCGCCAAGCGGACGCGAGATGATCAGCGGATTTGCCGATTACGTGCTGCAGCGTGAGCTGGGCAGTCATCGCTACAGCGACCCTGATGTGCCTGCACGTGAACATCCGGCAGACATTCTGCCGCAAGAGCTAGATAAACTGCGCGAGATGATGCTGGGCCTGATTAACGAGCCGGAGCATTTCAAACAGTGGTTCGGCGAATTTATCAGCCAGTCCCGTCACGAACTGGACGTTGCGCCTGCAGAGCCGCCGTATCAGCCGGATGAGATTTACGATGCGTTGCAGCAGGGTGATTCCCTGGTACGCCTGGGTGGCTTGCGTGTGCTGCGCATTGGCGATGATATTTTCGTCAATGGCGAAAAACTCGATTCGCCGCACCGTCCGGCGCTCGAAGCCCTGGCGAGCCATATGGTATTAAACGCGGAAACCTTCGGTGACGCGCTGGAAGATCCCTCATTCCTGGCGATGCTGGCCGCGCTCGTGAACAGCGGGTACTGGTTCTTCGAAGACTGATACACATCATTCTTCACGCTGCCTCTGCGTTGGCTGCGTCTGTTCATCCCGGTCACTGACTTCAGTAAGCGTCCGGGGATTCTCAGACTTGCCGCCTTGATCCAACTTGAATGATTTCGTGTATGTATAATTGCCCGGCAGTCATCTCGCTGACCGGGCTTTGTTTTACGCCTGCTTTGCCGTGTGAGTTCAACTGATGGACGCAACACACTTATTGAACCGTTCTGCGGGTGATTCATAGTCTAGCGTTTTTCTCGGCCTTTCGTTGAGCTGTCTGGCAACACTGTTAAGTCTTTGCTGGCTGTGAACCGATAAGTCAGTTCCTTTTGGAAAATATTGTCTGAGCAATCTGTTCGTATTTTCATTTGAGCCACGTTGCCAGGGGGATTGAGGATCGCAGAAGTAAACCTGAATATCTGTGGCTACAGTAAACCGGGTGTGGCTGGTCATTTCAGCGCCCCGGTCCCAGGTTAATGTTTTATAAAGTTCAGCAGGTAATTCCCGGGCTTGTCTGATGAGTGCAGATATAACCGTTATGGTCTTGTTGTCTCTGATCTTCGCCAGCATAACAAAACGGGAATGACGTTCTACGAGGGTGATTATATAGGAGTTTTTCGAGCCCTGAATCAAGTCACCTTCCCAGTGACCTGGAATGGCTCTGTCAGCCGCCTCTGGTGGCCTTTCGCTGATAGGTATCGTGTTCGGGATTGACCCTAATCCTTTCCCTTTAAGCGATGACGTTCTGGATCTACGCACTGCTCTTCCGCTTCTGAGGCATTGCTGCAGCTCTTTTTTTAATGCTCCCCGGGTTTGTATAAAAAGCGTTTTATAAATCGTTTCGTGTGACACATGCATTTCCTGATTATCCGGATAACAACGTTTCAGCCAACCGGCGATCTGTTCCGGCGACCAGTCCTGATGCATCTTCTCTGCAATGATTTTACACAATGCGGGGCTTTCAATTAGCTTGCACGGTTTTGGTCTCAGCGCATTTTCCCACGCAGTAGCATCGGCTTTTGCTGCTCGGTATTGTTTTGCACCACTGTGCCTCCTGACCTCGCGGCTAATCGTTGAGGGCGCTCTTGATAATTTGGCGGCGATGTCCCTGATGCTGAGTTTTGCTACCAGCCCTCTGGATATCTCCTCTCTTTCATCAAGCGAAAGCGCTAATCGGTGCCGTTTTCGCACGGGAGGACGGTAGCCGCCTGTCTGGTGGATAGTGGGCATAATGGAAGAATGATATCTGTCGAACATTCTGGCGATATCATGTAGAGAATCACCTTGCTTATATCTGTCCCAGATAATTGCCTTCTGCTCTGGCGTGTAGTTAATCCGAGTTCTTCGTTTCATGACAACGTCCCCCTTGATTAAGGATAGCGTTGCATCGACCCATTGAACTCACACGCAATCTCGGCAATACGTACAATCACTTTCACCGCTTTTTCCATCCCTTCCAGCGTCACAAACTCATGCTTGCCGTGGTAGTTATAGCCGCCGGTAAACAGGTTCGGGCAAGGCAGTCCCATAAAGGAGAGCTGCGAGCCGTCAGTGCCACCGCGAATCGGCTTAAGCTGCGGTTCGATATCGCAATCGCGCATCGCCTGCTGCGCAATGTCCAGAATATGCGGATGCTCAACCACCTTCTCGCGCATATTGTAATAGCTGTCCTCAATGATCAGCTCAATGTAGCAATCCGGATGCAGTCCTTTGCCCACTTTTTTAGCAATTTCCATCATCTTACGCTTGCGCGCTTCAAAGGCTTTACGGTCGAAATCACGCACAATGTAATGCATCTGCGCGCTATCCGCCGTCCCTTTAATACTGGTCAGATGATAAAAACCTTCGTAACCTTCGGTCTGCTCGGGGCTCTCTTCCGCCGGGACTTCCGCATGAATGCGCGTAGCCAGCGACAGTGCGTTCACCATTACCCCTTTTGCTGAGCCCGGATGAACGTTGTTACCAACGATTTTGATGGTAATTGAGGCCGCGTTAAAGTTTTCGAACTCCAGTTCACCCACGCCACCGCCATCGACTGTGTAGGCCCACTTCGCGTTAAACGCGGCGACGTCAAAGTGTTTTGCACCCTTGCCGACTTCTTCATCCGGCGTAAAGGCTACACGAATATCGCCATGCGGCACGTTTTTGCCTTTCAGCACGGCCAGCGCGGTCATGATTTCTGCAACGCCCGCTTTATCATCCGCGCCCAACAAGGTTTTGCCGTCGGTGGTGATCAGCGTTTGTCCCAGCAGCTGATGTAGCACCGGGAACATAACCGGGGACAAAACTTCGTCGCCGATGCCCAGCGCAATATCACCGCCACGGTAATTTTCAACAATTTGCGGGTTGACGTTCTTACCGCTGAAATCGGGCGATGTATCAACGTGGGAAATGAATCCAATGGCCGGAATGTCACCCTGGACATTCGCTGGCAGCGTCCCCATCACCGTACCTTTCTCGCTTAACGTCACATTGACCAGGCCAAGCTCCTCCAGCTGTTCCTTCAGCAGGTGCAACAACTTCCATTGACCCTCAGTGCTCGGCACCTGCCTGACACCCGCTTTAGATTGGGTATCCAGCGAAACGTACTGTAAAAAACGCTCAAGTAATTTATCCATGCAGTCACCCTCACTTTTTGTGACAACATTATCATTAAGCATCAAAACCCAAATATTGCGTCAGGTCACTTTTATCCCGTAAACGAGAATATTTTCGTTTATGTCGTTATTGGTTAATAAATATAGTTTATCAATCAGTCACAAGGATTGGTGATTTCAATGCTTTGCCGTAGAATGGCCGCCCTCATTGCGAATCACCAGGGTGGTTGAACACAAATCCCGCTATCGAAACCCATTCATAGCGCTTATAGGGGACAGAGCCAAAAATTGAATACAGAACTGGGTACGGTGTCGCCTCTGGTGCTTTTATCAGGGATCAGCAAAAGTTTCGACGGTAAAATCGTCATCGACGATCTTAACCTGAGCATCAATGACGGTGAGTTTCTTACGCTGCTTGGCCCCTCCGGCTGTGGCAAAACCACCGTTTTGCGCCTTATCGCTGGATTAGAAAGCGTCGATAACGGCCAAATTCATCTTGAAAATCAGGACATCACCGATGTACCTGCTGAACACCGTCACGTCAATACCGTCTTCCAGAGCTATGCCCTTTTCCCGCACATGACCGTGTTCGAAAACGTGGCCTTTGGGCTGCGCATGCAAAAAACGCCAAACGAACAGATTACCCCGCGCGTCAACGATGCGCTGCGCATGGTTCAGCTAGACGAATTCGCCCAACGTAAACCTCATCAGCTCTCCGGCGGCCAGCAGCAGCGCGTGGCTATCGCGCGTGCCGTGGTCAATAAACCGCGCCTTCTGCTGCTCGACGAATCCCTCTCCGCGCTGGATTACAAGCTGCGCAAACAGATGCAGAACGAGCTGAAAGCGCTGCAGCGCAAGCTCGGGATCACTTTTGTGTTCGTCACGCACGATCAGGAAGAAGCGCTAACCATGTCGGATCGGATCGTGGTGATGCGCGACGGAAAAATCGAGCAGGACGGCACGCCGCGGGAAATTTACGAAGAGCCTAAAAACCTGTTTGTCGCCAGTTTTATTGGCGAGATCAATATCTTTGATGCAACCGTCATTGAGCGTCTGGATGCGCAACGCGTCCGCGCCAACGTCGAAGGGCGTGAGTGCAATATCACGGTGAATTTTGCAGTCGAAAAGGGGCAAAAGCTGAACGTCATGTTGCGCCCGGAAGATCTGCGCGTAGATGAAATTCATGACAGCACGGACGCCGAAGGGCTGATTGGTTTTATCCGCGAGCGCAACTACAAAGGCATGACGCTGGAATCGGTAGTGGAACTGGAAAGCGGCAAAATGGTGTTCGTCAGCGAGTTTTTTAACGAAGACGACCCGGATTTTGACCACCCGCTCGATCAAAAAATGGTCGTGAACTGGGTAGAAAGTTGGGAGGTCGTACTGGCTGATGAAGAACACAAGTAAATTCCAGAATGTGGTGATCGCCACGATCGTGGGTTGGCTTGTGTTGTTTGTTTTTCTGCCCAACCTGATGATCATTGCCACCAGTTTTCTGACTCGCGACGACGCTGATTTTGTCAAACTGGTCTTTACGCTGGATAACTATGCGCGCCTGTTGGACCCACTCTATTTTGAAGTGCTCCTCCACTCGCTCAATATGGCGGTCATTGCCACTCTTGCCTGCCTGGTGCTGGGCTATCCCTTCGCCTGGTTTCTGGCGCGTTTGCCGCAAAAAGTGCGCCCTCTGCTGCTGTTTTTGCTGATTGTTCCCTTCTGGACCAACTCGCTGATTCGCATTTATGGCCTGAAAATATTCCTGAGCACCAAAGGCTATCTGAACGCGTTTTTGCTGTGGTCAGGCATGATTGATACGCCGATTCGCATCATGTTTACCCCCGGCGCGGTGATCATTGGTCTGGTCTATATTTTGCTGCCGTTTATGGTGATGCCGCTCTATTCCAGCATTGAGAAGCTCGACAGACCGCTGCTGGAGGCCGCGAAGGATTTAGGTGCCAGCAAGTTTCAGACATTTATTCGCATTATCCTTCCGCTCACGATGCCGGGCATTATCGCGGGCTGTCTGCTGGTGATGCTGCCTGCGATGGGGCTGTTTTACGTCTCTGATCTGATGGGAGGCGCTAAAAACCTGCTGATCGGTAACGTGATAAAAAGTCAGTTCCTGAATATCCGCGACTGGCCGTTCGGCTCCGCCACCAGCATAACGTTGACGGTGGTGATGGGTCTTATGCTGCTGGTTTACTGGCGCGCTTCCCGCTGGCTGAACAAAAAGGGAGATCTCGAATGACCGGTCGTCTGCTGCGCGGCGGTTTTATGACCGTCATTTACGCGTATCTCTACATCCCGATTATCATTTTGATCGTTAACTCGTTTAACAGTTCGCGTTTCGGCATTAACTGGCAGGGCTTTACGACAAAGTGGTACAGCCTGCTGATGAACAACGACAGCCTGCTGCAGGCGGCGCAACACTCCCTGACGATGGCGATTGTGTCCGCGACCTTTGCGACGCTTATCGGATCGCTTACCGCCGTGGCGCTGTATCGCTACCGTTTTCGCGGTAAGCCCTTCGTCAGCGGGATGTTATTTGTGGTGATGATGTCGCCCGATATCGTAATGGCCATATCACTGCTGGTGCTGTTTATGCTGCTTGGCGTCCAGCTCGGATTCTGGTCGCTGCTGTTTTCTCATATCACTTTCTGCCTGCCGTTTGTGGTGGTGACGGTTTACTCGCGGCTCAAAGGATTTGACGTTCGGATGCTCGAAGCGGCCAAAGATCTGGGTGCGAGCGAAATGACCATTCTGCGCAAAATCATTCTGCCGCTGGCGATGCCTGCGGTGGCCGCCGGGTGGTTGCTGAGCTTCACCCTGTCGATGGACGACGTGGTGGTCTCCTCGTTCGTCACCGGGCCGGGGTATGAGATTCTGCCGTTGAAAATCTATTCCATGGTCAAAGTGGGTGTCTCGCCCGAGGTGAACGCGCTGGCAACCATTCTGCTACTGTTATCGCTGGTTCTGGTCATCGCCAGTCAGCTGATTGCTCGTGATAAAACCAGGAGCTTTAAAGCTCACCACTCAGGGGACGTTAAATGATGAAATGGTCACGCCACCTGCTCGCGGCAGGCGCACTTGCTATGAGCATGAGCGCTGCGCACGCGGACGACAGCAAAACGCTCTACTTCTATAACTGGACTGAATATGTACCACCAGGTCTGCTGGAACAGTTCACCAAAGAGACGGGGATAAAGGTTATCTATTCGACCTACGAATCGAACGAAACCATGTATGCCAAGCTCAAAACCTATAAAGACGGCGCATACGATCTGGTGGTGCCTTCAACCTATTTCGTCGACAAAATGCGCAAAGAGGGCATGATCCAAAAGATCGATAAAACGAAGCTGACCCATTTTTCAAACCTCGATCCGGAGATGCTCAACAAACCGTTCGACCCGAATAATGACTACTCCATCCCTTACATCTGGGGCGCGACGGCGATCGGCGTGAACAGCGATGAGATAGACCCGAAAACGGTGACAAGCTGGGCCGATCTCTGGAAGCCGGAATACAGAGGCAGCCTGCTCTTGACCGACGACGCCCGCGAAGTGCTCCAGATGGCGCTGCGTAAACTGGGTTATTCCGGTAATACAACTGACCCGAAAGAGATCGAAGCCGCGTATAACGAGCTGAAAAAGCTGATGCCTAACGTGGCGGCGTTTAACTCCGATAACCCGGCCAATCCATACATGGAAGGCGAAGTGAATCTCGGAATGGTGTGGAACGGGTCGGCTTACGTTGCGCGTCAGGCGGGGACGCCACTGCAGGTGGTCTGGCCGAAAGAAGGCGGGATCTTCTGGATGGATAGCTTGTCGATTCCGGCAAATGCTAAAAACGTCGACGGGGCGATGAAGTTGATTAACTTCCTGCTGCGCCCGGACGTGGCAAAGCAGGTGGCAGAAACGATTGGTTATCCGACGCCAAACCTCGCCGCACGTAAACTGCTTAGCCCGGAAGTGGCGAACGATAAGTCTCTGTATCCGGACGCGGAAACCATCAGCAAAGGCGAATGGCAGAATGATGTGGGCGACGCGAGCCGCCTTTATGAAGACTATTATCAGAAGCTGAAGGCGGGCCGCTGATTTCGTATTTCCCCTCTCCCACCGGGAGAGGGGATCGTGTTTCATAATCCTTTCAGCAACTTCTCAACAAAGTCCGGCACCACCGCGCTCGCCAGACCGTACTGTTTTTCTTCAAACTCGCTGCCAACCTGACTCGGTTCCAGATTCAATTCAACCGTGTGCGCCCCGTGCAGTTTCGCCTCATGCACAAAACCGGCCGCCGGATAGACATGCCCGGACGTGCCGATAGCAATGAAAATATCGGCCATCGCCAGCGCACCGTAGATATCGTCCATTCCCAACGGCATTTCGCCGAACCACACCACATGCGGGCGCAGCGGTGACGGGAACTGGCAGCAGTGGCACTTGTCATCCGGCGTGATATCACCGGTCCAGTCAAGCACCTGCCCGCTCCACGCGCAGCGGACTTTCAGCAATTCACCGTGCATATGGATAACGTTACGATTACCGGCGCGTTCATGCAGGTTGTCGATGTTCTGCGTGACCAGCAAAAAACGATCGCCCAACTCCTGCTCCAGTTTTGCCAGCGCCAGATGTGCCGCATTTGGCGCAATTTCTGGCGACTGTAACTGACGGCGACGAGCGTTATAAAACGCCTGCACCAAAGCGGGGTCGCGCGCGAAGCCTTCCGGCGTCGCGACGTCTTCAACACGGTGCTCTTCCCACAAACCGTCTGCAGCACGGAAAGTACGAATGCCGGACTCCGCGGAAATACCCGCGCCGGTCAGCACCACAACTCTTGGTTTTTCCATTCCTTCAGGCATCACTCTGTCTCTGAAAAAAATTCGCTGGCGTAAGCGCTCACGCAAGCGACGTTTAGTTTTGCGAAAACGGGTGAGTCGATGTGACCGGCGCGACAGCATAATAACCTCGTCTAACTAGCGGGTGAGATGAAGGAATGCCACACCGCGCATCCCCCCGGCGTCGCCATGACGCGCACGTTCAATACGTGGAACGCGAGCCACCGGCAACAAATGCCGCGGCAAACGCCCGGAAAGCTGCTCGGTGATCGCTGAAAAGTTGGATAACCCACCGCCAATCACCAGCAGATCGGGGTCGACAATGGTCAAAATATTGCCTAAACACACTGCCAGCAGGTCAAGGTAGCGTTCAGCGTGTTCCCGCGCCTGTTCATCCCCCTGCTCCCACAGAGTGATGATCTCCGGAGCCTCAATTTTCTGATGATAGAAGTGTTCATAAAGCCATGCAAACCCACGGCCCGAAAGATAATTCTCGATACAACCGTGTTGCCCACAGCCGCAGCGCGTCAGCGGAAAATCGCGACCCACGACCTCCAGCGCATCCACCGGCAGGCGAATGTGGCCGAACTCGCCGGTAATATAGCTGCGACCGGTGATGGGTTTACCATCAACAATAATGCCGCCGCCGACACCGGTGCCAAGAATCAGCCCCATCACCAGCGGATACGGGCGGAACTCATCGTCCCAGGCTTCTGAAAGGGCAAAACAGTTGGCGTCGTTATCGAGACGGACGTCACGATCAAGAAGTGCAGAGAGGACGGCGCGCAGCGGTTTACCGCTGGCAGCAGGCACGTTCGCGGCATACAGCAGGCCGTCATCGGTTTCTGGCATGCCAGGAATGCCGATGCCGACCGTTCCCTTCACGCCAAAGCGGGTATCCGCTTGCGCCACCAGCGTGGCAATGGCGGTTAAAATTCGTCGTAGCTTTCTCGCGGTGTGGGAGCGCGGGTTTCCCATTGCAATTTGAGATGTTCATCAAACACGCCGAGTGCAATTTTAGTGCCGCCAATATCAAATCCATAATACATGGTGCATTCCTCTTTAATATTTAGCGGCTCATACACAACATCATTCAAGTTGCATCAAGGCAGCAAGTCTGAGGATCCCCAGGAGCTTACTGAAGTAAGTGACTGGGGTGAACAGACGTAGCCAACGCGGGGGCAGCTTGAAAGATGAAGTGTTTACCCGCTAAATCATGACGTAATTACTGGCCACTTAATACCCTCGCCGGATCAATTCGACTTGCGCGACGCGCCGGATACCAGCTTGCCAGCAGACTCAGTAAAAGTGCTGTAACCAGCACATAAATAACGTCCAGCCAATGTAATTCAGAGGGCAGGAAGTCAATAAAATAGATGTCGCCCGACAGGAACTGGTGTCCGATCAGCTTTTCAATTCCGTTGATAATCGGCGTCAGCTGTAGCGAAACGACCACACCGATCGCCACGCCGCACAGGCTGCCAAACAGACCCGCGAGCAAACCGTACCAGACGAAAATGGCGCGAATAAGGCCGTCTTTGGCCCCCAGCGTACGCAGCACCGCGATATCGCTGCTCTTGTCTTTCACCGCCATCACCAGTGTGGAAACAATGTTGAAACAGGCAACGCCAATCACCAGCACCATCGCCAGATACATAATGGCGCGAATCATCTGGATATCACGGTACATATACCCGTAAGTGCCAATCCAGCTCTTAATGTAAACATAGTTATTGGTGACGCCACCGGCATCACGCACCAGTTTATTGGCGTTAAACACATCATTCACTTTGATGGCGATACCCGTCACGCTGTCGCCCATATCCAGATACTGGCGTGCGTCATCCAGCGGCACCATGGCGAAACTGTGATCGAGCTGGCCGCTCAACTGTAAAATGCCGGTGACATGCAAACGCACGCGTTTGGGCTGCTGAAGCTTATGGTCTGCGCTGGCGTTCGGGATCATGATCGATACCCAGTCGCCCTGCTTCACCTTCAGCGCATCGGCGACACCTTTACCGATAATGATTTGCTGATCGCCCGCTTTAAAGCCCGCCCACGCGCCGTTTTGTACAAACTGCGGCAACGCGCTTAGACGCGCTTCCTGCTGCGGATTCACGCCCTTGACCTGAATGGCGCGCAGGTTCGCCCCGCTTTCAACCAACCCCGTAAAATTGATGTAAGGCGCAGCGGCGGCTATGCCCGGTACTTTTTCAATTTTGGTCAGCGCATCGTTCCAGTTATTCCATGGCTGGTTAACCGGCTCGATTTCACCATGCGGAACGACCGCCAGAATGCGGTTATTGAGTTCACGCTCAAAGCCGTTCATCGCGCTTAAACCGACGATAAGCACCGCGACGCCCAGGGCAATCCCCACGGTAGAAATCACGGAAATCAACGACACCATGCCACCGCGACGGCGGCCCCGGCTAAAGCGTAAACCGATCAGTAAGGATAACGACGACGCCATCACTCGGCTCCCATCAGGGTCAGTTCCGCCGTCAGACGTCCGTCGCGCATCTCAAGCTGGCGACTCATCCGCCCCGCCAGTTGCAGATCGTGCGTCACCACCAGAAACGCCGTGCCCTGCGAGGCGTTCAGCTCGCCAAGCAGCTGGAAAATACTGTCTGCATTACGCGCATCCAGATTACCGGTCGGTTCATCGGCCAGCACCAGACGCGGGTTATTGACCAGCGCGCGGGCAATGGCGACGCGCTGACGCTCACCGCCGGACAGCTCAGATGGACGGTGATTTCCGCGATGCCCAAGCCCCACGGCTTTTAGCATGTCGCTGGCGCGCGCGTTAATTTCAGCCGGTTTCTTTTTGCCAATCAGCAAAGGCATCGCGACGTTTTCCAGCGCGGTGAAGTCCGGGAGCAAATGGTGGAACTGATAGATAAAGCCTAACTCGCGGTTACGCAGATCGGCTTTCGCCGTCGAAGACATCGAACTGAGAGGCGTGCCGGAGAAAATCACATCGCCAGACGTTGGCGTATCCAGCCCGCCAAGCAGATGCAGAAGCGTACTTTTGCCGGAGCCTGAGCTGCCGACAATCGCCATCATTTCACCTTCGCCCACGCTGAAGCTGACTTCATGCAGCACGTCCGTCTGCACGTTGCCTTCCTGATAGCGTTTGGACAGGTTGTCGCATTGCAACAGGATCTTATTCATAACGTAAAGCCTCAGCGGGTTGAGTGGCGGCAGCGCGCCATGAAGGATAAAGCGTAGAAAGCAGCGCGATCGCCATGGCGACCAGCGCGATACCGACAACCTGCAGCGGTTCGATCGCGACCGGGAGCGCCGCACCGTCGAGCAGAATACCGATAATCGGCATCAAATTATTTAACTGGCTGGCAAGCAGCGTCCCCAGTACCGCCCCGAGCAGCGCCCCGATAATCCCGGCACTCGCCCCCTGGACCATAAATACCGCCATAATCTGGCGCGGCGTTAGCCCCTGGGTTTGCAGAATCGCGACCTCGCCCTGTTTTTCCATCACCATCAGCCCAAGCGAAGTGATGATGTTAAATGCGGCGACGGCGACGATCAGGCTCAATAGCAGCCCCATCATGTTTTTTTCCATGCGCACGGCCTGGAACAGTTCGCCTTTGCGCTCGCGCCAGTCTTGCCATTTGGTGCCTTCAGGTAATTTTTGCTCGCTCAGCACGTCCACTTTCAACGGTTCGTTGAGCCACAGACGCCAGCCGGTGATGTTACCCAGCGGATAGCGCATCAGGCGCGACGCATCCTGAATGTTGACCAGCATCTGATAGCCATCGACTTCGCTGTTGGCGGCAAACGTGCCGATCACGTTGAACAAGCGTTGGCTTGGCAAGCGGCCCATCGGCGTAAACTGACTGGCAGACGGCACCATCACGCGCAGCTGATCGCCACGGTTGACGCCAAGCTGTCCGGCAAGCTGTTCGCCCAGGATCACGTTGTATTTACCCGGTGCCAGATCGGTCTGTTTGACGTTCACCAGATACGGCGTGAGCGGATCTTTTTGCGCCGGGTCGATGCCCAGCATCACGCCAACGGAGACGCTACGCGCGCTTTGCAGCACCACATCGCCGGTTGTCAGCGGCGCAATACGATTGACGCCTTGCAGCTTCACCGCGCTTTCGGGTAGCTGTTGTGGATTGATCGATCCGTTAGTAGAAGAGAGAACCGCCTGCGGCATCAGCCCCAGAATGTTGTTTTGCAGCTCGCGTTCGAAGCCATTCATCACGGAAAGTACCGTCACCAGCGCCATTACGCCAAGCGTAATCCCGATAGTGGAAAGCCAGGAGACAAAGCGACCGAAGCGGTCCGCGGCGCGCCCACGCATGTAACGTAAGCCTATGAAGAGTGCGACAGGTTGATACATGAAATCCGTCTGGTGGCTGTTGGCAGACCCACGAGTATATAAGCGAATCCGTTAAGCGTAAATGACTGATACCGTAAGCTTTGGTAATGAATTTTCCGAAAAAACAAGAAAAATCAGAACGCTACTCGCAGATATGCACATCATTCCACCACCTTCACCCTCCACCTTTTCCGAAAATCATCCGGATACAGACTCTTACTGATTACATCCCCTGCCCGTTCGCCCAGGATCAACGTTTCGTTTATGGCAAAACAGGTATCCGTTACCGATGAAACAAAAAGCATTATGGATTAATCAGATAAAAGGATTGTGCATCTGTCTGGTCGTGATTTACCACTCGGTCATCACCTTTTATCCTCACCTCAACGGGCTGCAACATCCGCTCTCCGGTCTGCTCGCCAAATGCTGGGTCTACTTCAATCTCTATCTCGCGCCGTTTCGTATGCCGGTGTTTTTCTTTATTTCGGGTTACTTAATTCGCCGCTATATCGATGACGTTGGCTGGCGCACGTGCCTGGATAAAAGGATTTGGAGCATCGTCTGGGTGCTGGCACTGTGGGGCGTATTACAGTGGCAGGCAATGAGCCATATCAACGACTGGCTGGCGCCGGAGCGCGAGCTCTCAACCTCTTCCAACGCTGCCTACGCGGACTCGTTCTCCGGCTTTGTTCGCGGTATGCTCACCGCCAGCACCAGCCTGTGGTATCTGTATGCGCTGGTCGTCTACTTCACGCTGTGTAAATTGCTGAGTCGCTGGAAGCTGCCGATGCTCGCCCTGCTGGCGCTGGCAAGCGTGGCGATTAACTTCCTGCCGCTGCCGTGGTGGGGAATGAACAGCGTGGTGCGCAATATTGTCTACTACAGCCTGGGCGCATGGTATGGCGCGCAGCTGATGGCGTGGATGAAAGAGATGACGATGCGTCGTTACTGGCTGCCCGTCATGGCCTTTGGCGCGGTTTCGGTGGTGCTGTGGTTTGCTAACGTGCCACTGCTGCTTTCCCTGCTGTCGATTCTGCTGATCATGAAGCTTTTTTTACAGCCTTGGAGCAGCGTTACGCCGTGCATCCCAATAATCTGCTGAATGTTGTCGGTTCAAACACGATTGCTATCTACGCCACGCATCGGATCCTGATAGAGATATTCAGCCTGGTGCTGATTACCGAACTCAACGCCGCGTACTGGCCGGTGTGGGCTGAGCTGTCGCTGATTCTGGTATATCCGTTTATCAGCCTGCTGGTGTGTACGCTCATCGGGTTAGGTGCGCGCAAAGCCTCCAGCGCCCTGTTTGGTGATGTATTCTTCGCGCCTCCGGCACGTCTTGCCCCCGCTCAACCCGCGCGCTAGCGCGCTTCTGCCCCCTTCACCGGGGGCACGTTTTCCCTCTGTGCGGTTCCAGTTTGCTTATGCAAAACGATCGAGGATAATAAAGACATTGCGTATCAGTGATATGCCCCAATACTGTTGGTATATCCATAAGAGATCCTGAAAGAGCCATGCCTGAACAATATCGTTATTCCTTGCCCGGCAAAGCGGGCGACCAACGTCAGCTAGGTGAACTGACGGGTGCAGCCTGCGCCACGCTCGTGGCGGAGATCGCTGAGCGCCATGCGGGTCCGGTGGTCCTGGTGGCCCCGGATATGCAAAACGCATTGCGTCTGCACGACGAAATTCGCCAGTTTACCGACAGTCTGGTCTTTAACCTGGCCGACTGGGAAACGCTGCCGTACGACAGCTTCTCCCCGCACCAGGAGATCATCTCCTCGCGCCTGTCGACGCTGTATCAGCTGCCGACCATGCAGCGCGGCGTATTGATTGTCCCAGTGAATACGTTGATGCAGCGCGTGTGTCCGCACAGTTACCTGCACGGTCACGCGCTGGTGATGAAAAAAGGTGAACGGCTATCGCGCGACGCCCTGCGTACGCAGCTGGATAGCGCCGGTTATCGCCACGTCGATCAGGTGATGGAGCACGGCGAATACGCCACGCGCGGTGCGCTGTTGGATCTGTATCCGATGGGCAGCGACCAGCCGTATCGCCTGGATTTCTTCGACGATGAAATCGACAGTTTGCGCGTATTTGACGCCGACACCCAGCGCACGCTGGAGGAAGTTGACGCCATCAATTTACTGCCCGCGCATGAATTCCCAACGGATAAAACGGCCATCGAGCTGTTCCGCAGCCAGTGGCGCGACAAGTTTGATGTGAAGCGCGACGCCGAACATATTTACCAGCAGGTAAGCAAAGGCACGCTTCCGGCGGGGATTGAATACTGGCAACCGCTGTTCTTTAGTGAACCCCTTCCCGCGCTGTTCAGCTATTTCCCGGCGAATACGCTGATTGTGAACACCGGGGATTTGGAATCCAGCGCGACCCGTTTTGAAAACGAAACCCGCGCGCGATTCGAAAACCGTGGCGTTGACCCGATGCGTCCGCTGTTGCCACCGGAACAACTTTGGCTGCGGACCGATGCGCTGTTTTCGGAACTCAAAAAATGGCCGCGCGTGCAGCTCAAAACGGAAAATCTGCCCGAGAAAGCCGCCAATACCAATCTCGGGTTCGAGAAACTGCCCGATCTTTCCGTTCAGGCGCAGCAAAAATCGCCGCTGGATAATCTGCGCAAGTTCCTGGAATCCTTCACCGGCCCGGTGATTTTCTCGGTCGAAAGTGAAGGCCGCCGCGAAGCGCTCGGAGAACTACTCGCGCGTATTAAAGTGTCGCCAAAACGCATTTTACGCCTCGACGAAGCGACCGATGCCGGGCGCTACCTGATGATCGGTGCGGCTGAGCATGGCTTCATCGACACGCTGAATAATCGCGCGCTGATTTGTGAAAGCGATCTGCTCGGCGAGCGTGTGGCGCGCCGTCGTCAGGACAGCCGTCGAACCATTAACCCGGATACGCTGATTCGCAACCTGGCGGAGCTGCACGTGGGTCAGCCCATTGTGCATCTTGAGCACGGTGTGGGACGTTACGCGGGAATGACCACGCTGGAAACGGGCGGTATTAAGGGCGAATACCTGATGCTGACCTATTCCGGCGACGCCAAACTCTACGTTCCGGTGTCCTCGCTGCATTTGATTAGCCGCTATGCAGGCGGTGCGGAAGAGAGCGCCCCGCTGCACAGGCTGGGCGGTGATGTCTGGGCACGCGCACGTCAGAAAGCCGCTGAAAAAGTCCGTGATGTGGCGGCAGAATTGCTGGATATTTACGCCCAGCGAGCCGCGAAATCAGGCTATGCGTTTAAGCACGATAAAGAACAGTATCAATTGTTCTGCGACAGTTTCCCGTTTGAAACCACGCCCGATCAGGCCCAGGCGATTAACGCCGTGCTGAGCGACATGTGCCAGCCGCTGGCAATGGATCGTCTGGTATGCGGCGACGTGGGCTTCGGTAAAACGGAAGTCGCGATGCGCGCCACCTTCCTGGCGGTCGAAAATAACAAACAGGTTGCGGTGCTGGTGCCGACCACTCTGCTCGCCCAGCAGCACTACGACAACTTCCGCGATCGCTTCGCCAACTGGCCGGTGCGGATCGAGATGCTGTCGCGTTTTCGCAGTGCCAAAGAGCAGACGCAGATTCTGGAACAGGCACGCGAAGGCAAAATCGATATTTTGATCGGCACGCACAAACTGCTGCAAAGCGACGTGAAGTGGGAAAGATTTAGGCCTGCTGATTGTCGATGAAGAGCACCGCTTTGGTGTGCGCCATAAAGAGCGCATTAAGGCGATGCGTGCAGACGTCGATATTCTGACCCTCACCGCCACGCCAATTCCGCGTACGCTGAATATGGCGATGAGCGGCATGCGCGATCTGTCGATTATTGCCACGCCACCGGCGCGTCGTCTGGCGGTAAAAAACGTTTGTCCGCGAATACGATAGCCTGGTGGTTCGTGAGGCAATCCTGCGTGAAGTGTTACGTGGCGGGCAGGTTTATTATCTCTTTAACGATGTCGAAAACATCCAGAAAACCGCCGATAAACTGGCTGAACTGGTGCCGGAGGCACGCATTGCCATCGGTCACGGGCAGATGCGCGAGCGCGAGCTGGAACGGGTGATGAACGATTTCCACCACCAGCGTTTTAACGTGCTGGTGTGTACGACGATTATTGAAACCGGCATCGATATTCCAACGGCGAACACGATCATCATTGAACGTGCGGATCACTTCGGTCTGGCGCAGCTTCACCAGTTGCGAGGCCGCGTTGGGCGCTCGCATCACCAGGCTTACGCATGGCTGATGACACCGCATCCAAAAGCGATGACCACCGACGCGCAAAAACGTCTGGAAGCCATTGCCTCGTTGGAAGATTTGGGGGCAGGTTTCGCGCTGGCGACACACGATCTGGAGATCCGTGGCGCGGGCGAATTGCTGGGTGAAGATCAGAGCGGATCAATGGAAACTATCGGCTTCTCTCTGTATATGGAACTGCTCGAAAACGCGGTTGATGCGTTGAAAGCCGGGCGCGAGCCGTCGCTGGAGGATCTCACCAGCCAGCAAACGGAAGTCGAACTGCGCATGCCTTCCCTGCTGCCGGATGATTTTATCCCTGACGTGAACACGCGCCTGTCGTTCTATAAGCGCATCGCCAGCGCCAAAAAAGAGTCTGAACTTGAGGAAATTAAAGTCGAGCTTATTGACCGCTTTGGTTTGCTGCCGGATCCCGCGCGCAACCTGCTCGATATTGCCCGACTCCGTCAGCAGGCGCAGAAGCTGGGCATTCGCAAGCTTGAAGGGAATGAGAAAGGCGGTACGGTTGAATTTGCTGAGAAAAACCATGTCGATCCGATGTGGCTGATCGGCTTGTTGCAGAAGCAGCCGCAGCATTTCCGCCTGGATGGCCCGACGCGTCTGAAGTTCACTCAGGAACTGGCCGACCGTAAAACGCGCATGGAATGGGTGCGCAACTTTATGCGTCAACTGGAAGAAAATGCAGTAGCGTAGTGCGTTTAAGGCCCCGGTAACGCGTGTTATCGGGGTCTGATATTTACACAATCTTTCAATCCCCCTGCGTTTCCCGACACATCCCTTCGCCATAATTATCAATTAACTTTTACCTATCAATAACCTTACTATTACTATGGATTTTGGTGATAATGATGACGTTGCGTTTGACTCGCTGGATAACCTTTTTCGCGCTGGCGGCGGCGGTGGCGATTGCCCTTCCCGCTCGCGCTAACACCTGGCCTCTGCCGCCCGCCGGTAGCCGACTAGTGGGTGAAAATAAATTTCACGTCGTGGAAAATGACGGCGGATCGCTTGAAGCGATCGCGAAAAAATATAACGTCGGCTTTCTGGCGTTGTTACAGGCGAACCCAGGCGTCGATCCTTACGTTCCGCGCGCGGGCAGCGTTCTCACGATTCCGCTGCAAACGCTTTTACCTGACGCGCCGCGTGAAGGGCTGGTGATCAACCTGGCTGAATTGCGCCTCTATTATTACCCGCCAGGGAAAAAAGAGGTGACGGTTTATCCGATCGGCATTGGTCAGTTAGGCGGCGATACCTTAACGCCAACGATGGTGACGACGGTGTCGGATAAACGTGCAAACCCAACCTGGACGCCGACCGCCAATATCCGTGCGCGTTACAAAGCGCAGGGAATTGATTTACCTGCTGTCGTTCCGGCGGGTCCCGACAACCCGATGGGCCATCATGCCATTCGTCTGGCGGCCTTCGGCGGCGTCTATTTGCTGCACGGAACGAATGCTGATTTTGGGATTGGGATGCGCGTGAGCTCAGGCTGTATTCGCCTGCGCGATGGCGATATCGAAACCCTGTTCCGGGTGATTACACCGGGGACGAAGGTCAATATTTTAAACACGCCGATTAAAGTGTCGGAAGAGCCGGGCGGAAAACGTCTCGTCGAAATCCACCAGCCGCTGTCAAAAAATATTGGTGACGATCCGCAAACGCTGCCGATTGTCCTGAACGCCGCTATGCAAACGTTTAAAGCCAGTGCCGATAGCGCGGTCATGGAAAGAGCGATGGAGATTCGTTCAGGCATGCCGGTGGATGTGACGCCGCATCCCGGAGTCACTCAACAACCCCTCTAACGAGTAAACAAAAAAAGGCCCCGCAGTGATGCAGGGCCTTTTTTATTGCAGTGGCAAATATGAGGGTTTCGCCAGGCTTATTTATAAATAACAGCGGTGCCGTGCAGCGTGTTCGGGCCAGTCACTGACGTGATGCGGAAAGATTTTGCGCCCATTTCGTCAGCTTTTTGCGCCAGCTGATCTTCCAGTGAACCCAGGTTAGTCCCTGCGTTAGCGGAAATAATGCCCACTTTTTGCTGGTCTGCAGGAGTGGATTGCACTTCAACAGCCGCAAAGCTTGCGAAAGAGAGTGAGCTTAGAAAAGCAGCAGCGATCAGCGTTTTTACGTTTTTCATGATGAGTAGCCTTTAGCAGATGATTAGGAGGTCGTAAGTTAATTACTTAACGATCGATAGGTAAATGATAGATGTGATCTACGTCACACGTCAACACTATTTTATAATGATCGTTAAATTAATTTAAAACCTCATATTAATCATATTCATATGATTAATTTATTTTTATAAAATCAATGCTGGTCGGCACTGTCTATTATTTTTATAATGGTCATTCAACAAACCAACCGAGGTACAACGGCTATGACAACCGACATCACGAGTTGCGCTAAAAAAAGCCGTGGCCGACCGAAGGTGTTCGACAGGGATGCGGCGCTTGATAAGGCCATGACACTTTTCTGGCAGCACGGCTACGAAGCCACGTCTTTGTCCGATCTGGTCGAAGCCACTGGCGCGAAAGCCCCTACGCTGTACGCAGAATTTACCAATAAAGAAGGTCTGTTCCGTGCGGTGCTGGATCGCTATATCACCCGTTTTGCGGCGAAGCATGAGGCACAGCTTTTCTGCGAAGAGAAGACGGTTGAACAAGCCTTAGAGGATTATTTCGCGACGGTGGCGGCATGCTTTACCAGCAAGGAGACGCCAGCGGGCTGTTTCATGATCAACACTTCCGCCACGCTCGCGGCCTCGTCGAAAGCGATCGCCAACACAGTGAAGTCGCGTCACGCCATGCAGGAAGAGACGCTGGGTGCGTTTTTACGCCAGCGTCAGACGCGGGGCGAGATTCCAGCGGATTGCGATACGGTAGAATTAACTCAGTTCTTGAGTTGCATCCTGCAGGGCATGTCGATCAGCGCGCGTGAAGGTGCGGGAATTGAAAAGCTGCAAAAAATCACTCATACCACGCTGCGGCTCTGGCCTGAGCTGCTCAAAGGCTGAATATATCGTCAGAAATAAGATTTGGCCTGTTGAACAATAGGTCAAATCTATCTCGAAAAGCGCCTCGTTTGCTACTCTTAAATGGTGATTATTGTGCTGCTAATGATTAGCCGCCATTCATGGAGAGTCGTTCACGTCACGAAGACGCTAATAACCGTAGCTTTACCTTTTCCCGACCGATGCGGCGGTACATTATTTCTGTCGATGACAAAGGCACTTTCTGACTGTACACATGCGGAAGGAAAATAAAGATGATTTTGCTATTACCATTATTCAAAGTGCTAATAGTAATTACATTGTTATTTGGTCTGTGGATTTTATGTGGGGGTTCAGTGCTGTTTGCATTTATCTCAGTGCTGATTACAGGATTTCTGCTCCTGCGCCAGCATCATGAATTTGACCTTTAACAACTGTTTTACAGCAAAAAAAGGCTCCTCAGCCTGAGCGCGTGAGGAGCCAAATTCAAAGAACTGCTTTTTTCACACCTTGTTATTCAAAACCAGTTGGCCATTGCCATCCAGTGGAATTTGGGTGCCGGGATCTTTATCCATTCGGATTTTGCCCTGCTGATCGCCGATCTTATAGGTCACGTCGTAACCCAGCATTTTTTCTGACTTATCGTAGACAGTTTTACAACGCTGCTGCGTGGTGGTGTAGGTATCTCCGTCCTGCATCGCGCCCTGGACTTGATTACCCGCATAACCGCCGCCTAATGCACCGACGACCGTGGCAACATCTTTCCCGCGCCCACCGCCAAACTGATGACCAATCACACCACCCGCTACCGCACCCAGAACAGAGCCTGCGATGCGATTTTCATCCTGTACCGGACGACGATGGGTAACGGCCACGTTGCGGCACTCCTGACGAGGCGTTTTCACGGATTCTTTAATGGGTGTTGCTGAAACAACTTGTGCGTATTGCGGGCCACGCTCAAACACGTTAAGACTGGCAACCGCCGCCACGCCAAGCGCAGCAGCCACGCCAATCCCTATACCCGCCAACATTGATTTATTCACGGGACTTCCTCCTTTGTTGCTGTTAGTAACAATTTTGCAATCAAAGACAGACTTCGCCAATCAGAATAAGGATCAAAAACAGAGGGGTTGAGCGACCATGAATACCTTTCGGAGAACTCCTGGACTTTCAGAGGGGATGACAGGACGAGAGGCTAAAAACCCCCTCCGGTGGGACCGAAGGGGGCTGAGATTAGTGCAGTTTAAGACGTGGACGAATCACGCGGTTAATGCTGCCCACCAGCATCATCAAACCGGTTTTGAAATAACCGTGCAGCGCGACCTGATGCATGCGGTACAGCGAGATATACACGAAGCGCGCAATACGCCCTTCAACCATCATAGAGCCACGCATCAGGTTACCCATCAGGCTGCCCACGGTTGAGAAGTTCGACAGTGAAACCAGCGAGCCGTGGTCTTTGTAGACGTATGACTTGAGGGTTTTGCCCTTCGTCTGCGCCAGGATGTTATGCAGCGCCAGGCTTGCCATCTGATGAGCCGCCTGCGCACGCGGTGGTACGAATCCACCTTCCGGGCGCGCACAAGATGCGCAGTCGCCAATCGCATAGATATCCGGATCGCGCGTGGTTTGCAGCGTCGGTTCAACGACGAGCTGGTTGATGCGGTTCGTTTCGAGGCCGCCAATCTCTTTCATGAAATCAGGCGCTTTGATACCCGCAGCCCAAACCATCAGATCCGCTTGAATGTACTCGCCATCTTTGGTGTGCAGACCGCCAGCATCGGCACTGGTGACCATGGTTTGCGTCAGAACACGCACGCCCATTTTGGTCAGCTCGCTGTGCGCAGCGCCTGAAATACGCGGTGGCAATGCAGGCAGAATACGTTCGCCAGCTTCGACCAGCGTCACGTTCAGTGCATCGTTGGTCAACCCTTTATAACCGTAGCTGTGAAGCTGTTTTACCGCATTGTGCAGCTCAGCAGACAGTTCAACGCCCGTCGCCCCGCCACCGACAATCGCGATATTCACTTTGCCGTTCGCGCCAAGATTATTGGAATATTTCAGGAACAGATTGAGCATTTCCTGATGGAAACGACGCGCCTGATGCGGGTTATCCAGGAAGATGCAGTGATCTTTCACGCCCGGCGTATTGAAGTCGTTAGAGGTACTGCCCAGCGCCATCACCAGCGTGTCATACGGCAGTTTGCGCTCAGGCACCAGCAGCTCACCTTTCTCATCTCGCAGCTCAGCGAGTGTGATGGTTTTGCTCTCACGGTTGATGTCCATTACCGAACCCAGCTGGAACTGGAAATCGTGGTTACGCGCGTGCGCCAGATAGCTCAGGGCATCCACACCTTCATCCAGTGAACCGGTTGCCACTTCGTGCAGCAGCGGTTTCCACAGATGGCTGTGGTTACGATCGACCAGCGTAATTTTGGCTTTTTTACCACGACCCAGTTTTTTACCGAGTTGTGTTGCCAGCTCCAGCCCACCTGCGCCGCCGCCTACAATCACTATCTTTTTCAATGGCGTAGTCAATGTGACCCCCTCAAATTATTAACCAATTGTTAATTAAAAGTTATAAAAATAACCCTTAATTAACAACAGGTTACAGCACTGAAACCATTCATTGGTATTGAGAATAACACGCAAGGCGCATTGGTCATACCAAAATTGATATGAATCAAGTTTTGCCGCTTTAAATTTGCACAATTGTAGCAAAGACAAAGCCCGGCAAGCTTTCGCCGCCGGGCCAGAGAAACTTCAGGGAGGGTTAACCCAGAGTCTTGAAGGCTTTGATGCGCTGTAGATGCGGGGAGATATTCTTGAATTTGTGGGTCTGCTCTTCATCCCACACAATCTCATAATAGTGGTGCAAAAACTCCGCCGCGCGATGGCTGTTCAGCGCCTCATCCTGTCGGGAGAGGATCGCGAGGCAGCGATCGCGGTTTTTCTCGCGGAAATTACTGACGCATTTTGTGGCGATATCAACATACTCTTCAGGCCGGTCGATTTTGCCTTCCATGTTCTCTTCAGGGAACAGATTCGGGTTGAAGACGACCTGGCGAATATCGCAGAGAAAACCGATACGCTCCGCCCAATAGCCGCCGAGACCGACGCCACAAATCAGCGGGCGTTCGTCGACGTTGAGCTGCAGCATTTTGTCCACTTCTTTGAGCAGGTGCTGCATGTCATGCTTTGGATGGCGCGTACTGTAGCTAATCAGCCGCACGTCCGGATCGATAAACTGCAGCTGCAGCACTTTCTCATGGTTACCAGGACTGTTCGAGTCAAAACCGTGCAAATAAATGATCATCGTTTCCTCGCCACACTACGTCTTCCGGGATAGTTATTGGCCCGCTTTGTGTGCCTGCCAGCGCTCATTGAGTGCCTCGAGCTGCGCGTTCACCGTTTTCCAGCGAGCGCTGCTCATCAGCTCCTGACGGCTAAATGAATCTTTATGATACAATTGTGTAACACGTTCAGCATTGATCGGCGACAGGTTATCTAACACGCTCACCGCACCTTTACGATTATTGCAGACGAGGATCATATCGCAACCTGCGTCCAGCGACGCTTGTCCGCGCTCCGCGTAGCTGCCCATAATCGCCGCCCCTTCCATCGACAAATCATCAGAGAAAATCACGCCGTTAAAACCGAGCTCTTTACGCAACACCGTTTGCAACCAGTGCGAGGACCCGCTGGCCGGGCGCGGATCGACATCACTGTAAATCACATGCGCTGGCATGATGGCGTCGAGTTTATTGTCGGTAATCAGGGAGCGGAACACTGACATATCCTTGGCGCGAATCTCCGCTTCCGGACGCGGATCGCGCGGTGTCTCTTTGTGCGAATCCGCCGTGACCGCCCCGTGTCCAGGGAAATGCTTACCGGTGGTTTTCATCCCGGCATCATGCATTCCGTCAATAAACCGCGTCGCCATCGCCAGGGCGATGTGCGGATCTTCATGATATGAACGCTCGCCAATTGCGGCGCTGATATGGCCCACATCCAGCACGGGTGCAAAACTGATGTCGATATCCATGGCGATCATTTCGCTCGCCATCAGCCAGCCGGCCTCTTGCGCCAGATTGCCACCCTCTTCTGTTCCCATCAACGCAGCGAATGATTGTGCGGCAGGCAGACGGGTAAATCCGTCACGAAAACGCTGAACGCGCCCACCTTCCTGATCCACTGCCACCACCAGGTGATTGCGCGATGCCGCGCGGATTTGGCGGACAAGCTCGCGCAACTGCTCTGGATCGTGATAGTTGCGGGTAAACAGAATCAGGCCCCCAACAAGCGGATGCGCCAGAATCTCGCGCTCTTCCGCATCCAGTTCATACCCTTCGACATCCAACATTACTGGACCCACACGAACCTCTCTTATCCTTTAGTTTGTAACTGTCGCCAGGCATCGTCTGCCAGCGCAATAAATTGTTTGTCGCCCGACTGGCTAAAGCGAAGCTCGTACCAGCCCGCCATCAGCATCAGCACCCACGGCCGCCAGCGTTTTACCTGTTGCGCCAGCGCATGGACGCTCATATTCGCCGTCTGTGCATAGGCGCGAATCAGCGCCAGCCGGGCATCTTCCGTGGGTGCCCAGACCGCTGCCAGCTCCAGTGCGACATCTCCGTCACCGGCATACTCCCAGTCAATCAGCCTTTCGCCCGTTCGGGTATGCACGATATTTCCGGCGTGAACATCCATATGCAATGGGGCTAGCCGTAGCGGCTGCGGTTCGCCGCGCGTACGCAACCTCTTCAGCGTTACCAGCCAGAAAGGTGTATGCCTGCCGGGTGCCGCCTGCTGCCAGTAATAGTCCAGAAGCGGCAAAACCGTGATACGCCAGCCGAGGAGAGATTGCCGATGCAGATGATACAGCATGCCCGCGAGCGTTGGCGCATCGGGAAGCGCTGATTTAATCTCACCCGCAAGAAACTCAACAGCCATCCAGCCATGCTTGAAGAAGCGCGGATCAGGCACGACATCCGAGGGAAGCCGCTTCAGGGCATTATATTGACGACGAAAATGAAACGCGGGGGCTATCACATCATGATGCTGACGCAAAACCAGACGGTTTTCGCCCTCCTCAATAATGCAGCTCGCGCCGCTAAACCCGGCGTAGGTTTGCGGCGCGATAAGGCGATACGACGGGAAATAGCGCGAAATGAGGTCTTCGCGCGTGACGTTATTGTTGCGAAACGGCACCTTTACCTGACCAGATAATTTCACCTGTCTGAACCAGCATCAGCTGCATTTGCAGCGCTGGCGTATTCACGTTGCCGGTTGCGTTGCAATACAGGACATATTGTGCCCCTACATTACGCGCGATACCCATTGCTTTGCTGCGCGAGCCCAGGCTGTCCTGCGGTGAAAGGCCCAGTTGCTGTTTCGCGACGGCCAGTTGCTGTGCGGACACCAGCGTAAACTTGCCGTTATTCGCCAGCGCATTGCGCAGGGTTTCGGTCGCTTCACCGGCGTTGAGCGTTCCGTTGGTACGGTTATTCACGCTGTCCACCAGCAACACGCTACCTGCCGTTACCCCTTGCGCCTGCAACATTTTGCCAACCATCGGTTGCATCGCGCCGTTCCAGTCATAGTGACGTACGCGTGGCGCAGGCTGCGAGGTTTGATCAGGATGTTCGATTGGGCCTGGCTGCGCAGGAATAGTTGGCACGGACGGCACCGTAGGCACCGGCTGTGTCGGTTGCGCGGGCTGCTCGGTGCCCGGTTTGGCCTCATCCACCGGCGCGGGCTGTTGTTCTGTGCGGGTGATACAGCCCGACAGGAAGAGTGCAAAAGCGGTAACGAGCGCGTAACGGCTCAAATTTCTAATCAAGGTTTACCCCTTACAGATAAAGATACAGTCTGACTTTATGCGCACCCAGATAATTAGCGCTGCCATAAAGCGTAACAGAGGAATTTGCCGGAATAACGGCGGTGCGTGGCGCTTCCAGCGGATGCATCTCCAGCCCTCTCACGTCATACCAGAAAAACCGATAATGGATGGTGACAGGCTCATGTCTTTCGTTATAGAGCGTGGAGGACGCCGATGGCTGGATGTCGCTGAGCGTCAATGTCGGCGCCTCGGCGGTGATCCCCGCAGCCAGAACCGACGATTCCATTACCAGCGTCTGTTCATCGCTGACCGGGATCGCGGGACGCGAGCTACAGCCCGCCAACACAATAGCCAATACCAGAACAGCAATACGCCCTCTTTGCATGTCAAAGACCTTTATGCGCCAGCATCGATCCGAGCGGACGACCGCCCAGGAGATGCATGTGAATATGATAAACTTCCTGCCCGCCATGACGATTACAGTTCATGATCAGACGGTAACCGTCCTCGGCAATGCCTTCCTGCTCAGCAATTTTCGCGGCTACCGTCAGCATACGGCCTAACGCCACTTCATGCTCGGCTTTCACGTCGTTGACCGTCGGAATCAGAATATTGGGGATAATAAGGATGTGTGTCGGTGCCTGTGGCGAAATGTCGCGGAAAGCCGTGACCAGTTCATCCTGATACACGATATCGGCCGGAATTTCGCGGCGGATAATTTTACTGAAAATGGTTTCTTCAGCCATGACGTTTTCCTTGTGTGTTTAGTCTGGTGTGGCAACCACGGTAAGAGTCTTATGGCGACCTGTTGCTCTGTGGCACAACACAAGAGTATGAGCGACTTTCTCCTGTCCTTTCAACCTTATCCCTCGATTTCTTTCCTGAGTGCGAATTTCCTGGTCGCCGAGTGACCTTTCCTGCCTTTCAGCAGGACTAAAACATAATTTCAAGTGAACTAGTTACATCTGTTTACATAGCGAATCCTAATGCGTATATTTCGCATTTGCATTTTCATGCGCATTTTTAACATAGAAATGACCCCCGACCGTTATCGGGACTGGGGCAATAAATTCACACTTCACTCAGAAAGGGTTTGATGATGTCTTTCATTAATCACTCCAGGGATGGGCAACGTCAGCCTGCCGCAACACCCACGTTGCTGGCAGCCTGCATTGCTATGGCATTGATGCCTACCGCAAGTTTCGCCGCACCAACCGAAGATACGGTCATTGTTGACGGCTCTCAGTCTGGTACTGCAAATGACGAGCAGGATTACAGCGTAAAAACGACCACCGTTGGCACCAAAATGCAGATGGTGCAGCGCGATATTCCTCAGTCTGTCACCATCGTTAGCGAACAGCGCATGGAAGATCAGCAATTACAAACGCTGGGTGATGTGATGGATAGCACCATGGGGATCAGCAAAAGCACCGCTGATTCCGACCGTAGCAGCTATTACTCGCGCGGTTTCCAGATTGATAACTACATGGTTGATGGCATCCCGACCTATTTCGAATCACGCTGGAACCTGGGTGACGCCCTTTCTGATACTGCACTGTTTGAACGTATTGAAGTCGTGCGTGGTGCGAATGGATTGATGACCGGAACCGGTAATCCTTCGGCTGCTATCAACATGGTGCGTAAACATGCCACCAGCCGTGAGTTTAAAGGCAATCTTTCTGCGGAATATGGTAGCTGGAACAAACAGCGCTATGTCATGGATATGCAAAGTCCGTTGACTGATGATGGCAATGTTCGCGCGCGTATCGTGGCCGGTTATCAGGACAACGACTCCTGGCTTGACCGATACAATCAAAAGAAAACCTTCTTCTCTGGAATTGTTGACGCAGACTTAGGCGAGACGACGTCGCTGTCCGCAGGGTATGAATATCAACGTATCGACGTTAACAATCAGACCTGGGGCGGCTTACCGCGCTGGAATACCGATGGAAGCGTGAGACATTACGATCGCGCACACAGCACTGCACCGGACTGGGCTTACAACGACAAAGAGTTCAACAAATTCTTTGCGACGGTGAAGCAGCGCTTTGCAGACAACTGGCAAGCCACGCTGAATGCGACCCATACCGAAGCGAAGTTCGACAGTAAAGCCATGTACCTCGATGCCTACGTTGATAAAAGTACCGGTATGTTGACCGGTCCCTACGTCAATTATGGCCCTGACTTTGGTTATGTTGGTGGTACAGGCTGGAACAGCGGCAAACGTAAAGTAGACGCAGTGGATCTGTTCGCGGACGGCGGTTACGAGCTGTTAGGCCATCAGCATACCGTGATGTTTGGTGGCAGCTACAGTCGTCAGACCAACCGTTACACCAACTCATGGGCGAACGTTTTCCCTGATGAACTGGGCAGTTTCTATGACTACGACGGCAATTTCCCGGAGACAAACTGGGGATCACAAAGCCTCGCCCAGGATGACAAAACCTATATGAAGTCGCTGTATGCCGCGACCCGTATCTCTCTGGCTGACCCGCTGCACTTGATCCTTGGCGCTCGTTACACCAACTGGCGTGTCGATACTATGACGTATGGTATGGAGAAAAATCACACCACGCCTTACGCCGGCCTGGTGTTTGACATCGACGATAACTGGTCGACTTACGCAAGCTATACCTCTATCTTCCAGCCACAAAATTATCGCGACAGTTCGGGCACATACCTCTCGCCTGTCACCGGTAATAACTATGAAGTCGGTTTGAAATCTGACTGGATGAACAGCCGCCTGACCACTACCTTGTCCGTGTTCCGTATTGAACAAGATAACGTGGCGCAAAGCACTGGTCGAACGATTCAGGGATCAACCGATACGGCTTATGAAGGTGTTGATGGCACCGTCAGTAAAGGCGTGGAATTTGAACTCAACGGCGCTCTGACCGATAACTGGCAGATGACCTTTGGCGCAACGCGTTACGTCGCAGAAGATAGCGATGGCAAGGCGGTTAACCCGAATCTGCCACGCACGACGGTTAAACTGTTCACCCGTTACCGTCTGCCGGCACTGCCTGCCTTGACCGTTGGCGGTGGCGTTAACTGGCAGAACAGTGTCTACAGCGATGTTGCGACACCTTATGGCACATGGCGTGCCGAACAGGGTAGCTACGCGCTGGTTGACTTGTTCACCCGCTATCAGGTGACGAAAAACCTCTCCGTACAGGGTAACCTGAACAACCTGTTCGATAAAACCTACGATACCAATGTCCAGGGTTCACTTGTTTATGGCGAACCACGCAACGTTAGCGTAACGGCCAGCTATCAGTTCTAAGTTATTAACGGTATGCAAAGGGAGCCAGAGGGCTCCCTTTTTATTTCGGGCAATAAAAATCCGCCTTCATAGAAGCCGGCATTGATTGCGCCCTAAAAGGGCGTACCCAACCCCTTAAAAAGAAGTCTCTACCAGTCCTGTTGGATTTAAATCCAATGACAATAAGTCAGAGCCAAAACCTGTTGATGACCACGCCCACAGGACGTGGTTTTCAGTTGGCAGTAAAAGACCACCTTCTTAGAAGGTGGCTTTTGAGAATGCCCCCTGTAAGGGGGGCGATTATCACCTTCTGTTCCTACTCTAGCAATTCCATCTGCTGTTCATGCGTTTGTTCCGTTTTCTCCTGATGCCGCACGTATCGTCTGATAATTTCTTCATTCACCCCAACCGTATCGACAAAATACCCACGGGACCAAAAATGGTTTCCCCATAATTTTTTCCTGATGTGTGGAAAACGGTTGTAGAGCCTGATTGCACTACGCCCTTTCAGATGCCCCATCAGAGTGGATATTGAGATTTTGGGTGGAACGATTACGACAAGATGTACATGATCTGGCTGAATATTTAGCTCAAGGACCTCACAATCTTTTATTCCACAGAGAATATAGATCGTCCTATACAGTTCCTTGCCAGGCTTATCTTTCAGGATCCTGAAACGGTACTTTGGCGTCCACACTATGTGGTATTTGCAACGCCAATATACATGTGATGAACTCCTGTAAAGCCCCATGTCGGTTTGTCTCCTTTTACTTGTGGTGAGTAAGCAGAGATATTCCGGCATGGGCATTCTTCAGGCTATAGCCTTACAGGATCAATCACCACCTCCCCAGGAGGTGGTTTAGGGGTGACAATAAAAAAGGCAGCCATTCGGCTGCCTTAGTCTCCCCAAATCACCACTTAGTTGCTGCGGATGTACTCATCCATTTCGGTTTTCAGGTTATCGGATTTGGTTCCGAAGATGGCCTGAACACCAGAACCTGCAACAACTACGCCCGCTGCGCCCAATTTCTTCAGGCCAGGCTGGTCGACTTTAGCGATATCAGCAACACTGACACGCAGACGGGTGATACACGCGTCCAGGTTAGTGATGTTTTCTTTACCGCCGAATGCCGCAACGAGTGCTGGAGCCATTTCGCCGGTCGCAGTCGCTTTCACGTCGTCAGACGCATCTTCACGACCTGGTGTTTTCAGGTCCAGTGCTTTGATCAGCACACGGAAGATGGTGTAGTACGCCACTGCGTAGCACGCACCCACGATAGGGAACAGCCACAGCTTGCTGCTGTTACCAGACAGCACGATGAAGTCGATCAGACCGTGCGAGAACGAGGTACCGTCACGCATACCCAACAGGATACAGATTGGGAACGCCAGGCCCGCCAGAACCGCGTGGATGATGTACAGGATCGGCGCAACGAACATGAAGGAGAACTCGATCGGCTCGGTGATACCGGTCAGGAACGAGGTCAACGCTGCGGAAATCATGATACCGCCCACTTTTGCACGGTTCTCTGGTTTAGCAGAGTGCCAGATAGCAATCGCAGCAGCCGGCAGACCGTACATTTTGAACAGGAAGCCACCAGACAGTTTGCCTGCAGTTGGGTCACCTGCCATATAACGTGGGATATCGCCGTGGAACACCTGACCTGCAGCGTTGGTGTATTCACCAATCTGCATCTGGAAAGGAACGTTCCAGATGTGGTGCAGACCAAACGGCACCAGGCAGCGCTCAACGAAACCGTAGATACCGAACGCGACAACCGGGTTCTGGTATGCAGCCCACTGAGAGAAGGTCTGGATTGCGGAACCAATCGGTGGCCAGATGAAGGACAGGACCACACCGGTGAAAATCGCTGCCAGACCAGAAATGATAGGGACAAAACGCTTGCCCGCGAAGAAGCCCAGATATTCTGGCAGCTTGATGCGATAGAAGCGGTTGAACATATAGGCTGCAATAGCACCCGAGATGATACCGCCGAGAACACCAGTATCAGCCAGGTGTTTCGCTGCGATTTCTTCAGCAGGTAAGTGCAGTACCAGCGGCGCAACCACAGCCATGGTTTTCACCATGATGCCGTAAGCCACAACGGAAGCCAGAGCGGATACACCGTCGTTATTGGTGAAGCCCAGAGCGACACCGATCGCGAAGATCAGCGGCATGTTAGCAAAAACAGAACCGCCTGCTTCGGCCATCACGTGAGAGACTACGGCTGGCAGCCAGCTGAAGTTTGCAGAACCGACGCCCAGCAGGATACCTGCGATAGGCAGTACGGATACTGGCAGCATCAGCGATTTACCGACCTTTTGCAGGTTAGCAAATGCATTCTTAAACATATTGAGAGTGCTCCTGAGTATTTGTGCTTTTTTTTACGCTTTCACGCATGGACACGGGGGGAGAACCGCGCCGTGGACAGGACATCTAAGCGCCCTTTATTTATTACACAGGGTAAAATAAATCCCTGAGACTTTGTTTGACGGCTATCACGTTTCAGCTTATGACGATCGAAAAACTTGCAGTTATTTACAAAAAGCATGTCCAGATATGTCAAAAAACACTGTCACCGCCCCAAATAAGGCGGTGAACTTTACTCGCTTTGTTTATTAATTACGAGCCTAAAAAAAACAGGTCTTTCAACGAGATTGCAGGCGGGCAGAGTCGATGTGGAACAGGCTGGCAAAGTTTTCCGTGGTGGCACGAGCCAGCTCTTCAAGGCTCACGCCTTTCAGTACGGCCATATACTCAGCCACGTCTCTCGTCATGGCTGGCTGATTTTCTTTACCGCGATGCGGTACCGGTGCCAGATAAGGAGAGTCTGTTTCCACCAGAATACGGTCGAGAGGCACATAACGCGCAGCATCACGCAGTTGCTCAGCGTTACGAAACGTCACGATCCCCGAAAACGAGATATAAAAACCTAAATCAAGCAGCTTACCCGCCGTTTCTCTGTCTTCTGTGAAACAGTGTAGTACGCCACCGCAATCCGTCACGTTTTCTTCCTGAAGGATGGCCAGTGTGTCAGCGCGTGCATCGCGGGTGTGCACGATAACCGGTTTGTTCAGCTCGCGTCCGATACGGATGTGATGGCGAAACGACTCTTGCTGACGCGGTTTTGTTTCTGGCGTGTAAAAATAATCCAGCCCTGTCTCCCCCATCGCTACAACGCCCTCTTCCGCCGCCATACGACGCAACGCTTCTACGTCATACTCTTCATCCTGATTCAGCGGGTGCACGCCGCAGGAGAAAACAACGTTGTCGCGCTCGCCGACCAGATCGCGCATGGAGCGGTATCCGGGTAACGTGGTGGCGACCGCCAGACAAAATTTCACATCGCGAGCGGCGGCTTTTTCAAGCACGTCATCCACGTTTTTGTGCAGAGATTGATAATCCAGGCCATCGAGATGGCAGTGTGAGTCGACTAAAAACATAATGTCTCTCTCAGAGATGGGAAGCAGGCAGCAGCGCGCCGGGTTGTAAGTAACGTTCGATACGCAGGAAAAGATCGGTGAGCACCAGTTCGCGATTGAGTCCAGTGACCGTCAACAGTTGTTCGCGGCAAGCGCAAATATCATGAAGAATGGCACGCAATTTAGCATCAGAAAGTTGGTTGCCAGCGTGTTCACCAGCGGCCAGGCATCGGCGTTGCTTAGAAGCGTGGCGCTTTGCTGAAGTTTTAGCGCGTCCAACAGTAAGGAAGCCAGCCAGTGCAACCGTGACGTGGCCTGATCGTGGTTCAGGGTGCTCACCAGACTGAACCAATCACGGGAGTCCAGAGCCTGGCTGAATGCTTGACAGAGCTGCTCACGCTGGTCCCAGCGCTCTTTTTGCAGCAGTTCCAACGCCGCAGCGGGTGCCCCGCTGCTCAATCTAAGCGCCGTTAACGCAGCATCTTGTGACACCGTCACTTCTCGCTCAAGCCAGGTTAATGCCCATGCTTCTGAGGGGGCGGCAAGATGATGCAGCCTACAACGACTGCGCAGCGTCGCCAGCAATCGTCCCGGTTCACGGCACGACATAAAGAACCAGGTTTTTTCAGGTGGCTCTTCCAGCGTTTTTAACAGCGCGTTGGCGGCCGCCTCGGTCAGGAGAGCCGCATCTTTCAGCCAGACGACTTTCGCCCCACCCAGTCTGGCGTGCTCGTAAAGTTTTTCGCTGACTTCGCGCACGGCATCAATACCGAGCGAGCTCTTACCCTTTTCAGGTTCCAGAGTGTAGTAATCTGGATGTGTGCCTGCCTGCATCAGCTGGCAACCACGACACTTTCCACAGCTTTTATGCCCTTCTGGCTGCTGGCACATTAAAAAACGCGTGAGTGCATAAATGAGGGCGTCGTCACCCATACCGGGTAACGCCTGAATCAGTAGCGCATGATGCCCCCGACCGGCCTGATAGCTGCTTATCAGCTGATCAAAGTGCGGACGCAACCATGGATACCATTTCATGCCTGTTGCTCCTGTAACCATGCGGTGATGGTCTCACGAATAGAGCGCGTGACATCCTCAAGCGACTGCGTGGCGTCAATCGTACGAATCGAGTCATCCTGCGCGGCCAATTCTAAATAACGGGCGCGGGTGCGATTAAAGAAATCCAATGACTCTTGTTCGATACGATCCAGCTCACCGCGGGCACGGGCACGCTTCAGACCCCACTTCTGGGGTCACATCCAGATAAAGCGTCAGGTTTGGGCGAAAATCACCCAGCACAGCGTTACGCAGTGTTGCCAGCATCTGTTGATCAATACCTCGACCACCGCCCTGATAAGCCTGCGTAGATAAATCATGGCGATCCCCGATCACCCACTGGCCTTCCGCCAGCGCGGGTTTAATCACCGTTTCTACCAGCTGCACGCGCGCAGCGTAAAACATCAGCACTTCGGCTTTCACGTCGATCGCTTCGTCGCCAACGGATTTGATGTCCAGCACCAGGCTTCTGAGCTTCTCGGCCAGTTGTGTGCCACCCGGTTCCCGGGTGAAAACCATCTGCTCGATGCCGAGTTCTTTAAGTGTGTCCACCACCACATTTCGTGCCGTGGTTTTCCCGGCGCCTTCCAGCCCCTCAATGACGATGTAATTACTGCGCATTTTTTTCCTTAAGTGCTTTCAGATAGTCCTGAACCGAGCGATTGTGACTCACCAGGTTGGTGTTAAAGGTGTGCCCACCTTTGCCATCGGCCACAAAATAGAGATACGGTGTTTTTGCCGGATGTGCCGCAGCATCCAGAGAGGCTTGACTCGGCGTGGCAATCGGTCCAGGCGGTAAGCCGCTAATCACGTAAGTATTATACGCGGTTGGCGTCTCCAGATCCTTACGCGTGATCTTGCCCTTGTAGTCTTCACCCATGCCATAAATCACCGTCGGATCGGTTTGCAGACGCATACCGATACGCAGGCGATTGATGAATACCGACGCCACCTGATCGCGCTCGCGTGCGACAGCCGTCTCTTTTTCAACGATTGACGCCATTGTCACAAACTGATTTTTATCCTGATAAGGCAGCCCTTCCGCGCGCCCTTCCCAGGCTTTATCAACGGCCGTCACCATTTTAGTGTGCGCACGTTTAAGAATAGCCACATCGGTTGTTCCGGCGGTGTACATCCAGGTGTCGGGCCAGAACCAGCCTTCGACCCATTCCGGATGTTCCAGCTTAAGGACGTCCGCAACGGTGGCGTAGCTGTCATCTTTCAGCGTATGGCTGATATAAGGCGCGTCGCGGAGCTGTTTCAGGTAGTCACTCAGACGCATACCTTCCACGAATCGCAGGGGGAATTGCGCCTCTTTTCCACTCTCCAGCAGTTCCAGCATCTCTCTTACCGTCATACCTGGCGTGAAGCGATAGGTCCCGGCCTTAAAGTGAGACAGCTCCGGCTCAATACGCAGCAGCCACTGGAATACGCGCGGACGGTTAATCACTTTGTCGCTGTAAAGCTGTTCACCCAGCGCCAGACGCCCGGTTCCTGCTTTCAATGTGAAAACAGTCTCTTCTTTAATCAGAATTTTACTGTCCGCCATCTGGCGAACTTTCCATAGTCCTACCCCGCCTGCAATACCCAGCACAACGATAAGCAGGAGGACAAAACGCAACATTTTTTTCATGACGATTTCACTTGCTCACACAGTGGGGCTAAGAACGAGTACAACTCACGCGACGACCAGCAGCGTTCACCGTAACTGCGAACGGGTACGACCGGCATCAACGCATTGCAAATGACCACCTCATCGGCAGCCAAAAGTGCGTCTTCGCCTGCGTTAATTTCGACAACGCGAAAGCCAGCTTGTGCCAGTTGTTGCAAACAATACTGCCGCATGATGCCATTGACGCCAGCCTGATCGACTTTCGGCGTCAACACCTCATTCCCTTTACGCCAGAGTAAATTGGCCGCACAGCATTCCGTAATGAACCCTTCACTGTCAAGAACCAGAGCTTCATCTGCCCCTGACTGTTCAAGATGAGTACGGATTAAGACCTGTTCAAGCCGATTGAGATGTTTGATTCCCGCCAGCATGGGATTACGGCCGAGTCGAACGGGACTCAATTCTAAGGTGATGCCTTCACGGCGCCAGGCGTCATAATGTGCGGGATAATCAGAAACAGAGAGAATACGCGTCGGCTGATGACAGCTGGCCGCGCTGTATCCACGTCCCCCGCTGCCACGGCTAATGATCACTTTCAAAACACCCTGCTCATTTCCCAGAGCCATTTCACGCATTTCGCGCTGGAGCTCGGGCCACTGTTCGAAGGGGATGAGCAGTCTTTCGCATGCACTCTGCAAACGCTGGAGATGCGCGGCAAGAAAACACACCTCACTGTTGACGATGCGCGCTGTCGTGAAACAGCCATCGCCAAACTGGATCGCCCTGTCGTTTGCGGGAAGAGAATCCTGCATGTGGCCATTAATGAAGAACATGGTCGCTCCTTTTGCATGGCCAAATAGTTTGGCAGGACGAATAATGCAGAACAAGGGGAAAAAACGGAATAAAAAAGGCCCGACAAGCGGACCTTTTCATTTAACGCAATCTGGCAGCGGGCTTCAGATCTTTTTAAAGATCAGAGAACCATTCGTACCGCCAAATCCAAAGGAGTTACACAGGGTATACTCCAGGCCAGTAACCTGACGTGCTTCGTGCGGTACGAAATCCAGGTCGCAACCTTCATCTGGATTATCCAGGTTAATGGTTGGCGGAACAGCCTGATCGCGCAACGCCAGGATGGAGTAGATTGACTCTACCGCACCTGCCGCACCCAACAGGTGACCGGTCATGGATTTGGTTGAGCTCACCATAATGCGGCTTGCTGCCTCGCCAAAGACTGATTTAACAGCCTGCGTTTCGGCTTTATCGCCAGCAGGTGTCGAGGTGCCGTGAGCGTTCACATAGCCAATCTGGCCCGGTTCGATACCGGCATCGCGAATAGCATTAACCATTGCCAGCGCAGCACCTGCGCCATCTTCCGGTGGTGAGGTCATGTGATAAGCATCACTACTCATGCCGAAGCCAATGATTTCAGCATAAATTTTCGCACCGCGTTTTTTCGCGTGCTCATACTCTTCGAGTACGATCATGCCAGCACCGTCACCCAGAACAAAACCATCACGGTCTTTGTCCCACGGACGACTTGCCGCCTGAGGGTTATCGTTACGGGTAGACAGCGCACGCGCTGCACCGAAACCACCCACACCCAGCGGGGTACTGGCTTTTTCTGCACCACCCGCAACCATTGCGTCGGCATCACCGTAAGCGATGATACGCGCAGCCTGGCCGATGTTATGCACACCAGAAGTACAGGCAGTTGCGATAGAGATGCTTGGGCCACGGAGGCCAAACATGATGGTCAGGTGACCGGCCACCATGTTAACAATCGTGGACGGAACGAAGAATGGGCTGATCTTACGTGGGCCACCATTGACCAAAGAGGTATGGTTTTCCTCGATCAGACCTAGACCGCCAATCCCGGAGCCAATAGCGGCACCAATTCGGGTAGCGTTCTCTTCCGTTATTTCAAGGCCAGAATCCTGCATGGCCTGAACGCCAGCGACAATTCCATATTGAATGAAGGCATCCATCTTGCGCTGTTCTTTGCGTGAGATGAATTCTTCACAGTTAAAATCCTTTACTAAGCCAGCAAATTTCGTTGCGTAGGCGCTAGTATCGAAATGGTCGATTAGGCTGATGCCGCTCTGACCGGCAAGGAGAGCTTTCCAGGTGGACTCTACGGTATTGCCGACAGGAGACAACATGCCAAGTCCGGTCACAACTACACGACGCTTAGACACGTATGTCCTCCAGGGAGGGATAAAAAAAGAGAGTGGTGGTTAATGAAAAAGATAAAACTCAGGCGGTCGAATGACCGCCTGGAGATGTTCACTTACGCCTGGTGACCGTTGATGTAATCAATGGCAGCCTGAACGGTGGTGATTTTCTCAGCTTCTTCGTCCGGAATCTCAGTATCAAACTCTTCTTCCAGAGCCATTACCAGCTCAACGGTGTCAAGAGAATCTGCGCCCAGGTCTTCAACAAAGGAAGCGGAGTTCACAACTTCTTCCTGCTTAACGCCCAGCTGCTCGCCGATAATTTTCTTAACGCGTTCTTCGATAGTGCTCATACTCTTAAATTTCCTATCAAAACTCGCTTTCGCGATGGTTTTCGTAGTGTATAAAATGTTGAAAAATTTGCAACTAAATCCCGGCAAGTCTCACCACGATTTTACGTTATTTTGCGGCCTTTCGCCCTAATAACGCAAATTTTTTTCTACACTTCTTCATTCAGGCCGCTTCTTTGTTGGTAGCGCCCTCAGATCCCGGTCACAGAGTAATCTATGCGCCTGGTCTTCCCGGCCATGCCGCCTTGATCCAACCTGAATGATTTTGTGTAATTCGTGGTTAAACCATGTACATCCCGCCGTTGACGTGGAGGGTTTCACCAGTGATGTAACCCGCTTCGTCAGAGGCTAAAAATGCCACCGCACTGGCGATTTCATTTGGGGAGCCTAAACGCCCCGCAGGAACTGCCGCCAGTGTACCCGCACGCTGATCATCAGTCAGCGCACGCGTCATGTCCGTTTCAATAAAGCCCGGAGCAACAACGTTAACAGTAATGCCGCGAGACGCAATTTCACGCGCCAGCGACTTACTGAAACCAATCAGACCCGCTTTCGCCGCAGCGTAGTTGGCCTGACCAGCATTTCCCATGGTACCGACCACAGAACCAATAGTGATAATGCGACCATAACGCTTTTTCATCATAGCGCGCATTACCGCTTTTGACAGACGGAATACTGATGACAGGTTGGTTTCGATAATATCGTCCCACTCATCATCTTTCATTCGCATCAGGAGGTTGTCACGAGTGATACCGGCATTATTTACCAGAATATCAACTTCGCCAAACTCTGCGCGAATATTTCCAAGAACAGATTCGATAGATGCAGGATCGGTCACATTCAGTACCAGGCCTTTACCATTTGCACCTAAGTATTCGCTGATGGCTTGAGCGCCATTTTCACTGGTAGCTGTACCAATGACTTTCGCGCCACGCGCGACAAGTGTTTCAGCGATTGCACGTCCGATACCGCGGCTTGCGCCCGTTACCAGCGCGATTTTTCCTTCAAAACTCATGGTATTCCTCTTTTATTGCGAGAGTGCCGCTGACAGGGCTTCCGGCTCGTTAATAGCCGATGCAGTCATGGTATCAACAATACGTTTTGTCAGACCGGTCAGGACTTTTCCCGGACCGGCTTCAAAAAGATGCTCAACGCCCTGCGAGGCCATAAACTCAACGGTTTTGGTCCACTGCACCGGGCTATAAAGCTGGCGAACAAGCGCATCGCGAATCGCTTCCGGCGCCGTTTCGCATTTCACATCAACATTGTTCACGACAGGCACAGCGGGTGCGTTAAACGTAATTTTTTCGAGTTCTGCCGCCAGCTTAACAGCAGCCGGTTTCATCAGCGCGCAGTGAGACGGAACGCTGACAGGCAGTGGCAGCGCACGCTTCGCGCCCGCAGCTTTACAGGCGGCGCCTGCGCGTTCAACGGCTTCTTTGTTCCCGGCAATAACCACCTGGCCCGGCGAGTTAAAGTTCACCGGTGAAACAACCTGACCTTCTGCTGATTCTTCACAGGCTTTGGCAATAGAAGCGTCATCTAGCCCGATGATTGCAGACATCGCACCGGTGCCTTCTGGCACCGCTTCCTGCATGAATTTGCCACGCATTTCTACCAGGCGTACGGCATCAGCAAAAGCAATCACGCCCGCACAAACCAGCGCAGAGTATTCACCCAGGCTGTGACCCGCCAACAGCGCTGGGGTTTTGCCGCCCTGCTGCTGCCATACACGCCATAACGCCACTGATGCCGTCAGTAACGCAGGCTGGGTTTGCCAGGTCTTATTCAGCTCTTCTGCTGGCCCCTGCTGAGTCAACGCCCAAAGATCATAACCCAGAGCATCAGAAGCTTCACGGAAAGTCTCTTCGATAATAGGGTTGTTTGCCGCTAAATCAGACAACATCCCAACTGCCTGAGACCCTTGGCCCGGGAACACAAAAGCAAATTGCGTCATTTTTAATCCTTAATTAGAAACGAACCAGCGCGGAGCCCCAGGTGAAACCGCCACCAAAGGCTTCAAGCAAGACCAGTTGGCCTCGTTTAATTCGTCCATCGCGTACCGCTTCGTCAAATGCGCAGGGTACGGACGCCGCAGAGGTATTGCCATGGCGATCGAGCGTCACAACAACATTATCCATCGACATGCCCAGCTTTTTCGCCGTGGCACTAATAATACGCAGGTTAGCCTGATGCGGAACCAGCCAGTCGAGCGCTGAACGTTCAAGATTGTTCTCGGACAGCGTTTCATCGACGATATGAGCCAATTCCGTCACGGCAACCTTAAACACTTCATTTCCTGCCATCGTCAGGAAGATCGAATTGTCCGGGTTAACACGATCCGCGTTAGGGAGCGTCAGCAGCTCACCATAACTGCCGTCAGCGTGTAAATGCGTCGAGATAATACCCTGCTCTTCTGACTGACCCAGCAGGACAGCGCCCGCGCCATCGCCAAAAATAATAATCGTGCCACGATCTTCTGGGTTGCAGGTTCGCGCCAGCACATCTGCGCCAATCACTAACGCATATTTTACTGCGCCCGATTTTACATACTGATCGGCAATGCTAAGCGCATAAGTGAAACCAGCACACGCGGCAGCAACGTCAAACGCAGGACAACCCTTAATACCCATCATGCCCTGAATCTGGCACGCTGCGCTCGGGAACGCGTGAGTCGAAGAGGTGGTCGCGACAATGATCAAACCGATCTCATCTTTATCCACACCGGCCATTTCCAGCGCGCGGAGGCCTGCTTCATAGCCCATGGTGGAAACTGTTTCATCAGGCGCGGCGATACGGCGCTCACGGATACCTGTGCGTGTGACAATCCACTCGTCAGAGGTATCGACCATTTTTTCCAGATCGGCGTTAGTTCGCACTTGTTTGGGCAGAAAACTGCCGGTACCTAAAATCTTCGTATACATGTACGCTCAGTCACTTTTTGCTAATACAGATTCCAGGCGAGCGGCAATCCGCTGTGGGACTTGTCGCTGCACCGCCTGCACTGCCTGTTCAATGGCGACGGTAAACGCTCGCTGATTGGCCGCACCATGACTCTTAATCACCGTGCCGCGCAATCCTAACAGACAGGCGCCATTATACTGGTCGGGGTTGAGGTGACTGAATCGCCGCGTCAGGCTCTTTTGTAACCAACGCTTCAATAAAATCAGCCACCAGGCCGTTTTTTTCCCATCCCCCTGCGATTTGAGCAGAGAAAGGAACATTCTCACGACCCCTTCCATCGTTTTTAACGTCACGTTGCCAGTAAATCCATCACACACCAGAACATCAGTCTTACCGGTCAATAATTCATTAGCTTCAAGATAGCCAATATAGTTAATTGAGGGCGCGGATTTTAGCAATTCTGCGGCTTCACGAATGCTATCCAGGCCTTTTGTCTCTTCTTCACCGATGTTTAGCAACGCAACCCGGGGATTTGAAATCCCCACAACTTCTTCAGCTAATACCGACCCCATGATGGCAAACTGGGCCAGCATTGTACTATCACAATCGACGTTGGCCCCCAGATCGAGCACCACCGTTTTGCCCTTTTGTTGATGCGGCAATACCGTCACCAACGCAGGACGCTCAATCCCCTGAATGGGCTTGAGCATTAATTTCGCCAGCCCCATTAGCGCACCGGTGTTACCCGCGCTAACGCAGGCTTCTGCCCGCCCTTCTTTTACCAGTTCCAGCGCAATGCGCATTGACGTTCCGCGACTGTTGCGGATCGCATGCGATGGCCGGGCATCACTGGCAATAACTGACTGCGCAGGAATAATCTGCAGACGTGAACGTTGTTCAAAGTCAGCTTTTGCAAGTAATGGCGTGATTGTGTCGGGATTACCGACTAAAAGAAGTGTGAGTTGAGAATTAGAGTTCAGTGCCTGCAATGCTGCAGGCACTGTCACGGAAGGCCCAAAATCTCCTCCCATGACATCTAACGCCAGGGTTAGACGTGTCAAGGTATCATCGCTGCCCGGTTTGGCGTTTCCCCAGTTTCCTGGGGAAATCCTCACTAAGCTTCATCACGCTTGCGCGTGATTACTTAGTGATAACCTTGCGGCCGCGGTAGAAACCGTCAGCTGTGATGTGGTGACGCAGGTGTTTCTCACCAGAAGTCTTGTCTACAGACAGGCTGGTAACTGCAGTCAGCGCGTCATGGGAACGACGCATGCCACGTTTGGAACGGGTTGGTTTATTCTGTTGTACGGCCATGGACCTTACTCCTTAATTACTTACGCTTTAAACTGGCTAATACGGCAAATGGATTTGGTTTTTGCGCTTCATCAGGCAATTCACCAAAGACCATGTCCGCGTCGGACACTTCACAGTGTTCAGAATCATGCACCGGAACTACTGGCAAGGCGAGGATGATTTCATCTTCAACCAATGCAAGCAGATCGATTTCACCGAATTCGTTAACCTCAATCGGTTCATACGCTTCCGGGAGTGCTCCAGCCTGTTCGTCTGAACGAACCGGACTGAAACAATACGTTGTGTGAACATGACGTATAAACGGTTTCCCGCAACGCTGACATTCGAGCGTTACCGTTACCTTTGCATCGCCGGTTAAAACGGCAAGACGCTGGTTATCGATATCGAACGACATGGAGCATTCTACATCAGTATCCACACTGACCACAGATTCGGCGATACGCTCAGCCTGATCGGGGGTATAAATACCTTCGTAATCGAGGCGTTTCTGAGCCGTACGAACCGGATCAAGAGTCAGGGGTAATTTTACCTTTTGCATAGGGCGCGCATATTAACTTTGTAACGTCATAGAGTCAAAGAAAAAGGCAACCACAGCTGCCTTTTGCCAATTATTCGCACACATTGCGGCCTGTAGTTTAAAATGGCTGGCATCGATACGCTATATCTGGTGAAAAAAATATGCCGAAACTCGTGCTTGCTTCCACTTCTCCGTACCGACGCGCGCTGCTCGAAAAGCTGGGTGTTCCCTTCGAGTGTGCGGCGCCCATCGCTGATGAAACACCACAACCTGCTGAATCGCCACGCCATTTGGTTGTGCGCCTGGCGCAGGAAAAAGCGCAAAGTCTCGCCAATCACTTTCCTAATCATCTGATTATAGGTTCAGATCAAGTTTGCGTATTGGACGGTGAAATTACCGGGAAACCCCACACCGAAGAGAACGCGCGCCAGCAATTAATGAAAGCGCGCGGATCTATTGTCACCTTTTACACAGGCCTGGCACTCTACAACTCTGCCACCGGTCATCTGCAAACAGAATGCGAACCCTTCGATGTGCATTTCCGCCATCTGAGCGAACAAGAGATTGAGGATTATGTCCGCAGAGAGCGCCCGTTGAATTGCGCGGGAAGTTTCAAAAGCGAAGGCTTGGGGATTGCATTGTTTGAGAAGCTGGATGGCCGCGATCCGAATACGTTGGTTGGCTTACCGCTGATTGCACTTTGTCAGATGCTGCGCCGTGAGAACGCTAATCCATTGATGGCGTGATTAGCGGGGGGCGCTGCGCTGTTGTTTTAAGATCAGCGCAGCGTCACCTGCATGCGGTTACCCGCGAAGAATTTTCAGACAACGCTTGAGCTGATTGTCCAGCGGCGCTTCGACTCGCATCTCTGCGCCCGTCCCAGGATGGGTGAACTTCAACGCAGCGGCATGCAAGAACAAACGCGATAATCCGGTGCCCGCCAGCTGTTTATCAAATTCGCGATCGCCATAGCGATCGTCAAATGCGATCGGATGACCGGCATGAAGAGTATGGACGCGAATCTGGTGCGTACGTCCTGTGACAGGGCTGCATCTTACCAGGGTGCAAAATTCGTAACGCTCTTCGACTTTAAAACGTGTTTCAGAGGGTTTGCCTTCGCTGTTGACGCGAACGATACGCTCCCCGCTCTGCAAAATATTTTTCAACAGCGGCGCTTGCACCACTTTGACATGGGATTGCCATTGGCCACGCACCAGCGCCAGGTAATCTTTCTGCATCCCTTTCTCACGCAGTTGCTCATGCAACGAACGTAATGCGGAACGTTTTTTCGCCACCAGCAACACGCCAGACGTGTCGCGGTCAAGACGATGGACCAGTTCCAGGAAACGGGCTTCCGGTCGTAACGCACGCAACCCTTCGATAACGCCAAAGCTTAATCCGCTCCCGCCGTGTACCGCGGTACCCGAAGGTTTGTTCAGCACCAGGATATGATCGTCTTCATATAAAATGGCGTTGGTTAGCGCCGCCACTTTATTGAGATGCGGCGATACCGCTTCTTCTTCGCGTTCTGCGACACGCACTGGCGGGATACGCACTTCATCACCCGCTTCCAGTTTGTACTCAGGCTTGACGCGTTTTTTGTTCACTCGCACCTCGCCTTTGCGCAGGATGCGATAAATCATACTCTTTGGCACACCTTTCAACTGGGTGCGTAAAAAGTTATCGATTCGTTGCCCCCGCTTCGTCATCAGCGATAGCAACCATTTTTACGGATGGAGTCTCTGTTTTCATGGTTGGCGATTCTAAATATCGTCAGGCATTAGCGCCACTCATTTTTATATGCTTATATTTACTTTTAATCAGCCTGCTCTCTCTCGACGCAATCGATTTGGTGGTTATTAAACCAATCATCACTTTGAAGTGAAGAAACTGTGAGTAACCGGGTGATAATTGGTAAAAGTCATCTTGCTATAACTGGGTTAGCAATGGAATAATGAAGTCGTTTTCCGTGTTAAATCTGGGTTTTGTAAGGATAACGACGGAATGACCAATTTTGTCTGACCGATCATCCACGCAGCAATGGCGTAAGACGTATTGATCTTTCAGACAGTTAGCGGGCTGCGGGTTGCAGTACTTACCGGTAAATGGAATCTTCTCTGGAGAGTTCTCCCAGGCTGTTCCCCTGATAATTGCGCTGTATTTCCTATGAAAAACAGGCAACCGACACTTTGCGCCTCTTAAACGAGCGACAACCGTGAGGTTGGCGACGTCACAGTCACGAGGCCATCGGTTCATACCCCGGAAAGCGTCACCTTGCCCGCAGCTTAGTCGTCAATGTAAGAATAATGAGTAAGTTACGATGAAAAGAATGTTAATCAACGCAACTCAGCAAGAAGAGTTGCGTGTCGCCCTTGTGGATGGGCAGCGCCTGTACGATCTGGATATCGAAAGTCCTGGACACGAACAGAAAAAAGCGAACATTTACAAAGGCAAAATCACCCGCATTGAACCAAGCCTGGAGGCCGCTTTCGTCGATTACGGCGCTGAGCGTCACGGTTTCCTTCCTCTGAAAGAAATTGCCCGCGAATATTTCCCTGCCAACTATAACTCCCACGGTCGTCCGAACATCAAAGATGTGCTGCGCGAAGGCCAGGAAGTGATTGTACAGATTGATAAAGAAGAACGCGGCAACAAAGGTGCTGCGCTGACAACCTTTATCAGCCTGGCGGGTAGCTATCTGGTACTGATGCCAAACAACCCGCGTGCGGGTGGTATCTCTCGCCGTATCGAAGGCGATGACCGTACCGAGTTGAAAGAAGCGCTGGCCAGCCTTGAATTGCCTGATGGCATGGGTCTGATTGTGCGTACTGCAGGTGTCGGTAAATCTGCCGAAGCGTTGCAGTGGGACTTAGGATTCCGTCTGAAGCACTGGGAAGCCATCCAGAAAGCTGCAGAGAGCCGTCCGGCGCCCTTCCTGATTCACCAGGAAAGTAACGTTATCGTTCGTGCTTTCCGTGACTATCTTCGTCAGGACATCGGCGAAATTCTGATTGATAACCCGAAAGTGCTTGAGCTGGCTCGCCAGCACATCGCCGCACTGGGTCGTCCAGATTTCACCAGCAAAATTAAACTGTACACCGGTGAAATCCCGCTGTTCAGCCACTATCAGATCGAATCGCAGATTGAGTCCGCCTTCCAGCGTGAAGTGCGTCTTCCTTCTGGCGGTTCCATCGTTATCGATTCGACCGAAGCGCTGACCGCTATCGACATCAACTCCGCACGCGCAACTCGTGGCGGCGATATCGAAGAAACCGCGTTCAACACCAACCTTGAAGCAGCAGATGAAATTGCACGTCAGCTTCGTCTGCGCGACCTCGGCGGCCTGATCGTTATCGACTTCATCGACATGACGCCAGTACGCCATCAGCGCGCAGTGGAAAACCGTCTGCGTGATGCGGTTCGTCAGGATCGTGCACGTATCCAGATCAGCCATATTTCTCGCTTTGGTCTTTTGGAAATGTCGCGTCAGCGCCTGAGTCCTTCTCTGGGTGAATCCAGCCATCACGTCTGCCCGCGCTGTAGCGGTACCGGTACCGTGCGTGACAACGAATCACTTGCACTCTCCATTCTGCGTCTCATTGAAGAAGAAGCGCTGAAAGAGAACACCAAAGAAGTTCACGCGATTGTTCCGGTTCCTGTGGCCTCTTACCTGCTGAACGAAAAACGCGAAGCAGTCAGTGCCATTGAATCACGTCAGGCTGGTGTGCGTTGCATCATCGTTCCAAACGATCAGATGCAAACGCCGCATTACTCCGTGCTGCGCGTACGCAAAGGTGAAGAGACATCCACTCTGAGCTACCTGCTGCCGAAACTGCACGAAGAAGAGATGGCAATGCCTTCTGATGAAGAGCCTGCGGAGCGTAAACTCCCTGAGCAGCCAGCATTGGCTACCTTCATCATGCCTGAAGCACCGCCGGCACCTTCTGAGCAGCCAGCGACCGCTAAGCCTGCAGTGCCGAAATCTGAAACCGAAGCTAACGTGACGTCTTCAGAACCTGGTCTGCTGGGTCGTATCTTCAGCGCGCTGAAGAAAATGTTCGCGGGTGAAGAAGCTCAACCTGAAGAGCCGAAAGTTGCTCCGAAAGAAGAGAAAAAAGAGCGTCCGCAGCAGGACCGTCGTAAACGTCAGAACAACCGCCGCGATCGTAACGACCGCCGTGACAACCGCGATAATCGTGATAACCGCGACAATCGTGATAATCGTTCTGAGAACAACAACGAAGGTCGTGAAGCGCGCGAGGACAACCGTCGCAACCGTCGCGAAAAACCGCAGCAAAATGCGGAAGATCGTGAAATCCGCCAGCCAGCGGGCGATGAGTCTGAGAAAACCAGACAGCGTGATGAGCAGCAGCCACGTCGTGAGCGTAACCGTCGCCGTAATGACGACAAGCGCCAGGCGCAGCAGGACGTTAAAGCCGTCACACTGGAAGAACCCGCTGTCCAGGAAACTGAACAGGAAGAGCGCGTCCAGGTCATGCCGCGTCGTAAGCAGCGTCAGCTGTCACAGAAAGTTCGCTTCGAATCTGAACAGACTGAAGCGGCAACTCCCGCTGTGAACGTCCCTGTGGTTGAAGAAACGCCGAATACGCAACTGGCAAAACTGGATCTTCCCGCTGTCGTTGAGCCAACGCATGAGCAAGACGACAATACGGAAGCGCGTGATAACAATGGTATGCCACGTCGTTCCCGTCGCTCTCCGCGCCACCTGCGCGTGAGCGGTCAGCGTCGTCGTCGCTATCGTGACGAGCGTTACCCAGCCCAGTCACCGATGCCAATGACGGTCGCCTGTATGTCACCAGAAATGGCCTCCGGTAAAGTGTGGATCCGCTACCCGATTGCACGTCCTCAGGATCAGCAGTTTGAAGAGCAGACTGCAGTTGAAACGGTTGAGCCAATGGTCGCAGCTCCTGCAGACGTTGCGCCTGTCGCGGTTGAAGAAGTGCAACACGTCGTGGCTGAGCCGCAGAAGGTTGAAGCGGTTGAAGTAGAAACCACGCACCCGGAAGCGATCGCTGCGCCGGTTGATACTCAACCTCAGGTTATCGCGCAAGAAGATACGGCTGTTGCTGCGCAAATCGCGGAATCCGCTGAACCTGTAGAGGCTGTAGAAACTGTCGTGGAACAGCCTGCTGTTGCCGAAGAGAAAGCGGACGTTGTGGCTGAAGTTGAAGCTGAAGTCGTGGCAGATGTTGTCGCTGAAGCTGAACAACCTGCGCCTGCCCTCGTTGCAGAGCAACCTGTTGCTGAAGTGAAGCCACAACCGGCCGCATCTGCTGTTGTCGGTCATCATCACGCGACAGCGCCGATGACGCGTGCTCCAGCACCGGAATATCAGCCAGAAGCGCCACGTCAAAGTGACTGGGTGCGTCCTGCGTTCGATTTCGACGGTAAAGGTGCTGCAGGTGGTCACAGTGCCACTCATCAGGCAACTGCACCGGCAACACGCCCGCAGTCTGTTGAGTAATTTGCAGCCCTAATGAAAAGCCGACCTCAGGGTCGGCTTTTTTATTGCCTGAAATGCTAAGCGAGCGGTTTTCTCATTCCCGCCATTTGCGGCATGATCTCCCGCATCATCTCCAGAAATCGTCTTAATCGCGCCGGGTAATAGCGCGACCACGGATAAACAAGGTGTACCGGCAAAGGTGCAGGTTGCCAGTCAGGTAAAAGATGCACCAGCCTTCCTTCGCGAATATCCTCTTCCACCGTCCAGCTCGATACTGCCGCAATACCCAGTCCCATCAGCGCAGTATTTCGCGCGACATAGAGGCTATCAGTACTCAGGCGAGGCGAAATAGCGACGCGTGTCGGCTCCTTTTCCCCTCGTTTGAAGAGCTCAATATGTTGATGATAAAAAGTGCTGAGCGCCACCCACGGCAACGCGCTGAGATCGTCGGGATGCGCTGGCGCAGTGAACTGTGCGAGCAGAGCCGGGGACGCAACAACGCTGCGGGGAACTTCGGCGAGCAAGACGGACACCGTGGCAGGATCGACTTCAGCGCCCACGCGAATCGCACAGTCGATATCATCGCTGAGAAAATCTACTGACCTGTCATTGAGTTTCCACTCGATTGAGAGCTGCGGATAGCGGGTCAAAAACTGCATTAACGGGGGTAACAGCTGTTCCTGGCCAAACGCATGGGGCGCGCGTACGCGTAAAATCCCCACCGGTTCATCTTCGGCTTGACCCACTTCATCTTCCAGCGCCAGCCAACTGTCGATAACCCGTCGTGCGTGATGGTAGCAGCGCTCACCGTCGTCGGTTAATTTCATCGCGTGGGTGGTACGGAGTAACAGCCGAACGCCAAGCAGCGTTTCCAGGGACTGCAAGCGCCGACTGACGGTCGCCTGCGTGGTGTCGAGCTGTCTTGCCGCCGCCGAGAGCGAACCCGACTCCACGATGCGAATAAATGTGCGCATCAGTTCCACTCTATCTATACGCTCAGTTCGTTTCATTTTCTTCATGGTTATACGCTATACGTATAAATGTTTTACCACCCTACTGGCTACCGCCTCAAGCGAGATTGCGGAAAAATAGCCTCATTCCATGAATGAGGTACACCGAATGAACGCAGTCATCGCTACACAGACCCGCCGCTGGACTATTTTTATCCTTGCCATTGGCGCAGGTTTTAGCGTCGCATCAATTTACTATGCCCAACCGCTTCTGCCGCTGATGGGGACGGATCTCCATCTGAGTATCGCGGGCATGGGGCTGGTCCCCACGTTGACACAGACGGGTTACGCACTGGGTATTTTGTTCCTGCTGCCCCTTGGGGATCGACACGATCGCCGCGCGTTAATCCTTTTCAAAAGTGCGGCGCTGGCGCTGTTTCTTCTCGGCTGCAGCCTGACTGAACAGCTTCACTCGTTACTGTTCACCAGCTTGCTGATCGGCATGGCCGCGACCATGGCACAAGATATCGTACCTGCGGCAGCCATTCTCGCGCCGGAAGGAAAACAGGGCAAAACCGTCGGCACCGTGATGACCGGTTTACTGCTGGGCATTCTGCTGTCTCGTACCGTCAGCGGGGTGGTAGGCGAAGCGTTCGGCTGGCGCGTGATGTATCAGCTGGCGGCAGCAAGCATCGCGATTATCGGCGTTGTGATGTGGGCGGTCCTGCCACGCTTTGCGATTCATTCAACGCTGAGCTATCCGGCATTACTGCGGTCGATGGAACATCTGTGGCGTCGCTATCCTGCCCTTCGTCGTGCCGCGCTGGCGCAAGGATTCCTGTCGATTGCCTTTAGCGCTTTCTGGTCAACGCTTGCGGTCATGCTGTTAGATCGCTATCACCTTGGCAGCGCGGTGGCAGGTGGATACGGGATTGCCGGCGCAGCGGGTGCATTAGCGGCGCCATTGGCAGGTGGCCTGGCGGATAAACTCGGTGCAGGTAAAGTGACGCAACTGGGCGCGGCGCTGGTGACGGTATCCTTCGCACTGATGTTTTTGATGCCGGCGCTTGGCACCAGCGGACAGTTAATCTTGATTGCCGTCTCCGCAGTGGGCTTTGATCTCGGTCTGCAGTCAAGTCTGGTTGCGCACCAGAATCTGGTTTACAGTCTCGAACCTCAGGCCCGTGGGCGTCTTAATGCCCTGTTGTTCACTGTTATTTTTATCGGTATGGCGCTTGGCTCAGCGTTGGGGAGCAAAGTGTATGCGATGGTGGGCTGGTCCGGCGTGGTGGCACTGGCAACGGTTTGTGGCGCAATAGCACTGCTGATCCGTCTGATTGAAAGTGCGCGCGTGGTTGCCGTTCAGGTACAAAATCGATAAAAAAAAGCCCAATCCGAAATTCCGGGTTGGGCAGACAAAACATATCCAGTTTCAAGATATGTTCTAAGAGGTCAATTTTGTTATCTGTTCAGCTGGAACAGAGACATTCCCTGCATGTCAGTAAACGCTTTATATGAAGCCTGGAGCGCCGCCTGTTGCATGGTGTAAGACGAAATCGCCGCGTTCCAGTCAACGTCGACCAGATCGCTCATCTGCTTCGTCTGACCCAGCGCACGATCAACGCCCAATGAATCTAGCGTATCGAGTTCGTTAAGCTTGGTTCCGACGTCTGCCACGACAGTCAGCACGTTGTTTTGGGTGTTTTTAATGCCGACAGCAGCGGTGTCCAGCGCCAGTTTCTGCGTAGCTGCAGCAGCGGAATCCGTGTCTACTGGCACCTTCAACGCCGCGATAGCGCTGTCGAGAATTTTAAACATATTCTGTTCACCGTAACCGCCGCCCGGAACTTCCTGTGCGTTGCTGGTGATGCTTTCAAAGATCTGATTACCGGTATGACTGATCGCCATGGTGCGTGCGGAATCCACTTGCTGCGTAATGGATTCAGTGCCGCCGCTGTACGTTCCCGTCGCAGAGTCGAACGGGGCCGTTTCCGTTTTATAGCCCGCGAAAATGAAGCGCCCGTTACCGTCAGTCGAGTTGGCCAGATTCATCAATTGGTCACGGATACCCTGCAAATCAGACGCCAAAGAAAGACGGTCATCATCGCTCAACGTACCGTTACCGGCATAAACGATTTTTTCCTGCCGCGCTGGAGATCGCCGTGTTGACCTGACCGAGCACGTTATCTTCCAGTGAAACTTTCTGTTTCGCAAAGGTACGTCCCAGCTTGTACTGTTCGTTCTGCGATTGCGCCTGAGACAGCACGATGGCCTGCGAGGAGGCAATCGCATCGTCCGAAGGACGGTTAACGCGTTTACCGGTGGACATTTGTTCACCGTAGCTCAGCCACTTGCTCTGGGATTCGGTAATCCCACGCATGTTCTGCTGGTACATCATTTGGGTGCTAATGCGCATTCTTTACCTCGGCCTTAGCGAATATTAATAATGGCGTCGAAAAGGGTGCTGGCCGTTTGCAGAACCTGCGCATTCGCCAGGTAATATTGCTGGAAACGCTGCAAATTGCCGTACTCTTCATCCAGATTCACGCCAGAAATCGACTGCTGCTGATTGCTGAGCTGCGTCACCACGTTGGCTTTCGTCGCGCTGCTGGTCTTCAGTGAAGCTGTCTGGCTACCGACTGTACTGACCAACGAGGCATAGGCATCGTTAAAGCTTTTATTCCCGCCAACAGACTTGCTGTTTTGCAGTTCAAGCAGTGCCTTACCGTTACGGTTATCGCTCTCACCCGCTGTCGCGTCAGACGCCATCGCCAGTTTGGATTCATCTTTGATCAGAAGTTCCATGTTGACGATGGTGTCGACGACCGGCTTAACCACAAAACTGTCTTTATTAGCCGCTGCACCACTCACGTTAATTTTAACGCCATCAAACGTCATATCCCCGCTACCATCTGGCGTTGCGGTGAACGTGGTTTTGTCTGACAGGCGCGTCACGGTCCAGTTGGAACCGTTGTATTCCAGTTTGTAATCTGTCGCCTGAACTTTTGAGCTGTCATCAATGGTGGCTGTAACGGCCGCACTGCCGGTGTTTTTTGGCATTTTCCATGACGGCCGGCGTGCCGAAATTGAACAGTTTGCCGCCTGCATCCTGATTGGCATCAAAACCTTTCTCATGCTGCTGGTTCATGGCATCGGCAAACGCAAGCGCCATCTGGTTAAGGTTATTACGCGTCTTATCCAGATCTTCATTACGGAATGTAATCAAGCCACCCAAAGAGCCGGTATTCAGCACTTTATCCGGGATCTCAACATTACCCGCTGAGGCATCCACATACGCCACGGTCATGCGTGAAGGATCGGCACTTGATGGAACAGCCGCCAGCTTATTGGCCGCGCTGCCCTGCACCAGAGTGTAGCCGTTACCGAATGAAACGTTGTACGTGCCACTGTCCTGTACCGCGACTTCGACACCCACAATCTGATTCAGCTCGCTGACCAACTGGTCGCGCTGATCGAGCAGGTTATTCGGGGAAGCCCCTGCACCCACACCGGTCAGACGTGAAATCTGGTCGTTGAGGTTAGCAATCTGCGTCGCATAGGAGTTGATCTGGGTCAACGCTTGTCGCAATGGCAGTATTAACCTGCTTATCCTGGTCGCGCAGGTACTGATCGGTCACCTTAAACTGATTGACCAGACCATCGGCTTTTCCAAGCACAGTCTGACGCGCAGCGGGATCTTCTGCGTTACTGACCAGCGTTTGCAGGCTGGTAAAGAAGCTCTGCAACGTTGCAGAAAGGGAATTCGTGGTATCAGACAGCACGTCGTCAATTTTTGACATCTGCTGATAGCGCGTGGTCAACCCGCTGCTTTGGTTCTGCGCAGCGCGCAGCTGATTGGTAATGAACGCATCGTATTCACGCTGTACGCCATTAACGTACACGCCATTACCGACCCAACCGCCGCCCGTCAACGTACTGTTTGCTGCACCCAGCACGGTGGTCTGACGGGTATAACCTGCCACGTTATAGCTGGAAATGTTATTACTGACCGTATTCAGTGAAGCCTGAGCCGCACTGAGGCCACTCATAGCGCTGTTAATCAAACTGGACATTGAGGTTCCTTTTAAACTTTCAGACACGGGTCCTGATAAGGATTATCGACAGCCGTAGCACAAACTTGAGTCTTTAGAATAAATTTTCGAGATCGTTGCTATAGGCTTTGCTGACTTTCTCGCCCATCGATTTAAGCTGTTGAATCATGTTCGTCAGTTTATGGGCATATTGCGGATCGGTGGCATAGCCCGCATTTTGCAATGCCTGCGCGCCCTGCTCTGCCGTCGCAGCATTGGTGACGGCCGCATAGCGCGGATTTCGGCTCAACATGCCCACATAATCTGATAACGCTTCGAGATAAGAGCTGTAGACGCGGAATTTGGCTTTGACCTTCACTGCCGCGCCATTTTCATATTCTGTCGTCGTGATTTCTGTCGTTGGACCTTTCCAGCCAGAGGAGGCTTTAACACCAAAAATGTTAAAGCTCGGCTCGCCATTTTCACGGCGAATTTGTCGCTGACCCCACCCGGATTCCAGCGCTGCCTGCGCCAGAATCAGGTGGTGTGGAACCCCACTCTGTTCGCTGGCCAGACGCGCTGGCAGCGAAAGTTGGGCGAGGAAATCTTTACTGTCGCCGGAGAGCGCCTCATCGTTACTTTCTGCAGGCTTAGGCATCGCCTTACGCACCATCTGCGTAAGCGCCTGATTCTGATAGGTCGTCACCGTTTCCAGATCAAACTTCATCGGAACCTGCTGCGTCTGCTCTTCGGGTTGAATCCCCTGAGCCGCCTGCATCTGTTTCACAATCATATCGGCGAGTCCAAGCCCCTTGCCGGACGTCATTTGCTGAGCAACCTGCTGGTCATACATGCTGGTGTAGAGGCGTGTCGAATCGCTGCTGAACATCCCATCTTTCGGTAACGTTTCACGCATGCTTTTCAACATCATCTGCACAAACATCCCTTCCACCTGGCGGGCAACCGGGCGGAGGTTAGCCGCCTGGTCTTGTCCTGCTTTGGTTTTCAGTTCGTTGAGCGACTGGGCATCCCAGGCCGCACTTGCCATCAGTTTGCTATCGCTCAGCATTAGATGATTTCCAGTTTGGCGCGCAGACAGCCCGCACTTTGCATGGACTGCAAAATCGACATCAAATCCATCGGTGTAGCACCCAGCGCATTCAAGGCACGCACGACGTTGTTCAGGTTGGCACTCGAACGCACGGTTTGCAGTGAACCGCCGCTCTGGCGCATATCAATCTGCGTTTGTGGCGTCACAACCGTTTGTCCACCGCCAAACGGCGTATCCGGCTGGCTGACTTGCGCCGAGCGGTTCACGCTGATCGACAGGTTACCCTGTGCGACGGCACAGCTATCCAGCGTCACTTCTCGGTTCATCACCACCGATCCCGTACGCGAGTTGATGATCACTTTGGCATCCTGAAGCGGAACGTTGACTTCCATATTCTGGATATCCGCCAGCATACGCACCTGATTGCTGCTGCCGCTGGAGGTACGGATCTGCACGGTACGCGCATCCAGCGCAGTCGCGCTACCGTAGCCACGGCTGCGGTTGATGGTGTCGGCAATCTGCTGCGCCATCGTGAAGTCTTCATTATTCAGTTGAAGATTGATGGTGTCGCCTGCGCCAAACTGGGTCGGCAGTTCACGCTCGATAATCGCACCGTTCGTAATACGACCGCCGTTCAGCTGGTTTACCTGCACACTGCTTCCGCCTGCTGATGCCCCCGCACCGCCGACAAGAATGTTACCCTGCGCCAGCGCATAAACCTGGCTATCCACCCCTTTCAGAGGGGTCATCAGCAGCGTCCCGCCGCGCAGGCTTTTTGCGTTACCCATCGAGGAAACCACCACATCGATGGTTTGACCCTGTCGGGCAAACGCCGGGTAAGAGGCGGTGATCATGACCGCCGCCACGTTTTTCAGCTGCATGTTCGTCCCTGTCGGTACCGTAATACCGAGCTGGGAAAGCATGTTATTCAAACTTTGCGTGGTGAAAGGCGTCTGGGTGGTCTGGTCGCCCGTGCCGTCCAGGCCGACGACCAGGCCATAGCCGATCAGTGAGTTTGCTCGTACGCCCTGTACACTGGTGAGATCGCGAATGCGGTCGGCCTGGGCGAACGTCGCCACCAGCACCAACACCATTCCGAAAAGGGATTTAAACATAGGTCACCTTGCTTACATCGGCGATAAATTAAGGAAGAAACGTTGCAGCCAGCCCATATTCTGCGCTTCATTGATATAGCCGTTACCGACGTACTCAATACGCGCATCCGCCACCTGAGTGGACGGCACGGTGTTGCTGCCACTGATGGTGCGAGGGTTAACCACACCGGAGAAGCGAATGAACTCAGTGCCCTGATTGATGGCGATCTGTTTTTCACCCACAACATGTAAATTGCCGTTAGCCAGAACCTGGTCAACTGTTACGGTCAGCGTCCCGCTGAAGGTATTGCTGGCGTTTGCGCCACCTTTACCATTAAAGCTGTTGCCGCCAGATGCTTCGACATCGGCGCGTTCATTGCCAAACAGGCCCTGCAGATAGCGTGGAACGGTATCAAAGCCAAAATTGGTTTTTCCATCTCGGCTGGCGTTCGCCGAGGAGCTTTTGCTCGCACTGACGTTTTCCTGCAGCTGGATGGTCAACGTATCGCCAATGTTACGTGGGCGGCGGTCTTCAAACAGCGGCTGGTAGCCATAGTTGATAGGCTGTGCGGTCTGGAAAATAGAACCATTCACCACAGGCGTAGGGCCTGGGATCGGTTGGGCGGTAGTCGCACCCTGCACCAATGGTTTGGACGGGATCAAGGCGCAACCGCTGAGGGTTACGGCCAGAACAGTCACTATTGGATAACGAAACACCGCGTTTTTTTGCATTACCTTCATCTTCGAAAACAGGGGTCCGATGCAGCGTTTACCGCACCGGACGACCCCTTAGAGTTGCGTCAGTTTTTGCAGCATCTGGTCGGTCGTCGACACTGCTTTACTGTTAATTTCATACGCGCGTTGAACCTGGATCATATTCACCAGCTCTTCCGCCACGTTGACGTTAGACGTTTCTACATAACCCTGATACAGCAAACCTGAGCCGTTCAGGCCAGGCGTACTTTCGTTAGGTGCACCCGAGGACTGGGTTTCCGTGTAGAGGTTTTCCCCAATGCTTTCCAGACCGGTGTCGTTCATAAACGTCGTCAGGTTAAGCTGTCCAACCTGAACAGGCGCTGCCTGCCCCTGTTGCGTCACGCTTACCACGCCATCACGTCCGATGGTAATGCTCAGGGAGTTAGCCGGAATGGTAATCGCAGGCTGAACCTGGAAACCACCCGCCGTCACCAGCTGACCATTCTGATCCACCTGGAACGAACCGTCGCGCGTATACGCTGAGGTACCATCAGGTAACTGCACCTGGAAGAACCCCTGGCCTTTAATGGCGACGTCTTTGCTGTTGTTGGTCTGAGACAGGTTACCCTGGCTGTGCAGACGCTCGGTCGCAACCGGACGCACACCCGTACCAATCTGCAGGCCTGACGGTAGCGTTGTCTGCTCAGACGACTGCGCGCCCGGCTGACGAATGGTTTGATAAAGCAAATCTTCGAACACGGCACGCTGACGCTTGAAACCATTGGTGCTGACGTTCGCCAGGTTGTTGGCGATGACATCCATGTTGGTTTGCTGTGCGTCAAGACCCGTTTTCGCGATCCATAAAGAGCTGATCATAAGAAATCCTGTTAACTCATAGACAGCAGTTGGTTAGCACGTCCGGCGTTTTCATCGACGCTGGTGATAACCTTCATTTGCATTTCGAAACGACGCGCGCTGGCAATCATATCGGTCATGGCGGCAACCGGTTTAACGTTACTGCCTTCCAGTACGCCGGACATCACGCGGATGCTCGGATCGGGCTGCAACGTTGCGCCACGTGCGGCCAGTGCCGACGCGCTGGTGCGGAACAGTCCGTCATCACCGCGCGTCACTTCATTGCCTTCGGCTTTCACCAGCTTCAGTTTGCCAACCGGCGCCACGGTATTCGCTGGATCGCCCGGGTTCAGGGCCGAAATGGTCCCGTCCGCCGCGATGGTGATTTCCGAACCTTCCGGCACCGTCAGTGGACCCGCTTCGCCAATCACCGGGTGACCCTGAATCGTCAACTGACCGGCAGAATCGACCTGGATGTTACCGTTACGGGTATAACCTTCCGTACCGTCGGCCGCTTGCACCGCCAGCCAACCATCCTGCTGAAGCGCCACGTCCAGCGGACGTGAGGTGTAATCCATTTGACCAGGCGTCATATCGGCACCCGGCGTAGAGGCGATAACCAGCGTACGCGTCGGCAGCGTCAGCCCTTCGACCGGTACCGCGCGCATTGCATTAAGCTGCGCACGGAATCCCGGCGTAGAGGCGTTCGCCAGGTTACTGGCGGTCACAGCCTGCTGATTCAGCGTCTGACTGGCTGCGCCCATCGCGGTATATATTGCGTGATCCATTACATCATCCCGTTAGACGATTAACGCAGGTTGACCAGCGTGTTGAGGATCTGATCCTGGGTTTTGATGGTCTGCGCATTCGACTGGTAGTTACGCTGCGCAACAATCATGTTCACCAGTTCTTTACTCAGATCCACGTTTGACGCTTCCAGTGCACCGTTGGTCAATGAACCAAAGTTACCGGTTCCTGCTGTACCCAGCAGCGCAACGCCGGAAGACTGCGTTGCCGTCCACACGTTATCACCTTCGGATTTCAGGCCTTCGTTGTTGGCGAAGTTTGCCAGCACGATCTGACCCAAAACCTGATTCTGCTCGTTAGAGTAGTTACCCATAACGGTGCCATCATCGTTAATCTGGTAGCTCACCAGGTCACCCGGCTTGTAGCCGTTCTGGTTAGTTGCCACGATGTTGTTCGCACCGGTGTTCTGCTGCATGGAGTTAGCAAAACTCAGGGCAAATGTCGCAGGCGTTGCACCAGGGATAGTCGCCGTTGTGACGTTAACCTGACCGCCACCAGTCAACACACCGCTGGCGTTGAAGGTCAACGTGGTCGCCAGTGTTGCTGCACTACCCGGCACGCTCGCATCCTGGGAGTAGACCTTCCAGCTGTTTGCGGCGGTGTCTTTGACGTAGAACAGATTCATGTTGTGTGCATTACCCTGGCTGTCATAGACAGTCACGGTGCCTTTCTTGTTGTAAGAATCTGGGTCAGAGGTATCTGCAACATTAAATGGCTTTGTCGGCGCGGTATCCGTTGAGTTTAGGTTGATCTGCTGGGATGCGGTGTCGGTAGGCTTCGCCGCCATCAGCGTATTCGGGATAGAAATCGCCTGCGGGTTTGCGCCGGTCTGGATGGTCGGTGGCGTACCTGCAACCGGATACCCCGTCAGCTGCAGGCCCTGCATGTTGACGATGTTACGGTTTTCATCCAGCTTGAACTGGCCGTTACGGCTGTAAAAAACAGAACCGTTGGCATCAACCATACGGAAGAAACCGTTCTGGCTGATGGCAACGTCCAGTCCACGACCGGTGTTGGTCGTTGTGCCGTCGTTAAAGTCCTGGGTGATACCAGCAACTTTTACGCCTAAACCGACTTTGGAACCGGCGAACATATCTGCGAAAGACGCAGTACCGGATTTGAAACCATAGGTCGCGGAGTTGGCAATGTTGTTACCAATGACGTCCAGGTTGGTGGCTGCGGCATTCAGGCCGCTGACCGCTTGTGAAAAGGCCATGAGTTACTCCTGATAAGTATTAAGGCTTAAATAATCTGCCGAACTTCGTCGAGCGTGGTGGTACCAGAAGTACCCAAATCCAGTTTGTTACCGTCACTGCCGCGCGTCACGCCCTGAACCAGTGCGAACTTAAGCGGCTGAGCCACCAGCTGATTCGGACCACTGCTGGCAGAAATGGCAACGCTATAAGAACCGTTTGGCGCGGTAGTACCGTCCGTCATCGAGCCATCCCAGCTAAAGGTATGGACGCCTGCTTTCAGCTCACCGATATCGATCGTGCGTACAACGACGCCATCTTTATTGGTGATGGTGGCGGTGACTTTGTCGGCGGCTTGCTGCAACTCAACGCCAAACGGCGTTGTGGTGGTCGTGCTGTTGCCTTCGGTGGTGCTGGTCCCTGCCAGGATCGTCGTCCCTGGGATCATCACACCGTGGCCAATCAGGTTACTGGCTTGCAGTGACTGGCTATCATTAAGTTGACCCGAAACGGAGCCGAGCGTGGTGTTCAGCTTCTCGATACCACTCACGGTACTGATCTGCGCAAGTTGCGTGGTCAGTTCGTTGTTTTGCATCGGGTTGGTCGGGTCCTGGTTTTTCAACTGCGCAACCAGCAGCGTTAAAAAGCTACCCTGTAGATCGGATGCGCTATTACCCGTCAGGGATTTAGAACCGCTGGTACTGCTGGTGCCTGTGACGCCGGAGTTAGTCGGGTCATTCACGTTGACGGCGATGGACATGCGTGTCTCCTTTACTGGCCGAGAGTGAGCGTTTTGAGCATCATGCTCTTGACGGTATTGAGCACTTCAACGTTCGCCTGATAGCTACGGGAAGCGGACATGGTGTTCACCATCTCACCGACTACGTCGACGTTTGGCATTTTGACGTAACCGTTCGCATCCGCCAGCGGATTGCCCGGCTCATACACCAGTTTGTCAGGTGCCTGGCTCTCAACCACACTGGAGACTTTCACGCCGCCCGTTGCCGCGCCCGGCGCAGCATCGACCTGAAAGACAACCTGTTTGGCACGATAAGGCTGGCCGTCTGGTCCGGTCACGCTGTCGGCGTTCGCCATGTTACTGGCGGCAACGTTCAGACGCTGGGACTGGGCGGTCAACGCCGAACCGGCGATATCAAAAATGTTCAGTAAGGCCATGAATTAGTTGCCCTCCCTGCAGAACGCTCTGCATGCTTCTAATCTGTCCACCGAGAACGGTCAGGCCCGTCTGATATTTCAGGCTGTTATCGGCAAACTGCGTGCGCTCCCGGTCCATATCAACGGTGTTACCGTCAAGGGATGGCTGATCGGGAATGCGGTAAAGTAAATCGGCAGACGGTGCCGTCATTGCCTGAGCGGGGATATGACGCGAAGACGTCAATGCCAGGGCAACACCGGTCCCTTCCGCGCGGCCACGCTCCATCACTTTTTTAAGCTCACTGGAAAAATCCATATCGCGCGCCTGATACCCTGGGGTATCCGCGTTCGCGATGTTGCTGGCCAACACTTCTTGCCGCTGAGCGCGCAGGTTGAGCGCTTCCTGTTGAAAACGTAACGAGGCGTCAAGTTTATCGAGCATATCTTCTCCGCTGATGGCGAAATTTCAGCATGTAGCTTAAAACTCAACCCGTACACCTTATCGACGGAATACACGCAAAATGCGTCGCTATTTGTCGCGTTGAAGAAAAAGCCTAAGGGGTAGAATCGTCTCAAATCCAGGAACCGCGGGAATGTGTGATGCTGTCGTTCAAAAGTGGCTTAGCCGCTACCCTTTTACTGTTAAGTCCTCTGACGCAGGCTCAGGATCTGAATGCCCAGCTGACGGCTTTTTTTGCCCAGCGTCTGGCAGGCTTTAGTGATGAGGTGACGGTGACCGTCCGTACGCAGCCCAATCTCCTGCCCACCTGCGATCAACCTGCACTCAGCATCAGCGGCAACACAAAACTGTGGGGCAATGTGAACGTGCTGGCGCGCTGCAACAACGAAAAGCGCTTTTTACAGGTGAATGTACAAGCGACGGGCAACTATGTTGTCGCCGCCCAGCCCATTGCCCGCGGTAGCGTGTTGCAAACGACCAGCGTGGAATTAAAGCGCGGCCGGCTGGATCAGCTCCCACCGCGCACTATGCTTGATATTAATCAGGCGCAAGATTCCGTGAGCCTGCGCGATTTAGCGCCAGGACAAGCGATACAACTGTCGATGCTTCGTCAGGCCTGGCGCGTAAAAGCAGGACAACGCGTCATGGTGATCGCTAACGGAGACGGATTTAGTGTGAACAGCGAAGGTCAGGCGTTGAACAACGCCGCCGTCGCCCAAAATGCGCGCGTAAGGATGTCCTCAGGTCAGGTGGTGAGCGGAACCGTCGGATCTGATGGGATTATTCTGATTAACCTATAATCTTTTTAAAGGTTTCACGGCACCTGCCGATAAATAATTAACAAATGATAATGTCAGGCGCCAACGCCGCGAACCTCTATGAGGACAACACTATGAGCATTGATCGTACATCGCCCCTGAAACCGGTTAGCACTGTACAACCTCGTGAAACGAATGACGCGCCAGTGCTGAAACCACGCGCAGAAAAATCGTCCACGGCGAACAGCACCAGCGCCAGCGTCACCCTCAGTGATGGGCAGTCTAAACTGATGCAGCCTGCAACAAATGATATCAACGTCGAACGTGTCGAAGCGCTGAAAGCGGCTATTCGTAACGGCGAATTGAAGATGGACACCAGCAAAATTGCTGATGCATTGCTTCAGGAAACGCAGAGCTTCTTACAGAGTAAATAACCGTATGAGTCGACTGTCAGAAATATTGGATCAGATGACGGTAGTCCTGAACGATCTGAAGACGGTAATGGATGCCGAACAGCAGCAGCTGTCCATGGGACATTTTACCGGTAGCGCTTTGCAGCGTATTACTGAAGATAAAAGCTCGCTGTTGGCAACCCTGGATTACCTGGAACAACAGCGTCGTGCGGAGCAAGACCCGCGACGTAGCGCGAATGATGATATCGCTGAGCGCTGGCAGACTATTACTGAGAAAACTCAGCACCTTCGCGATCTCAACCAGCATAACGGTTGGTTGTTAGAGGGACAGATTGAACGCAATCAGCAGGCGCTCGAGGTGTTAAAACCTCATCAGGAGCCTGGACTGTATGGCGCTAATGGCCAGACGGCCAGCTCGCGCGGCGGCGGTAAGAAGATTTCGATTTAATCGCGATAGCGATTAGACAGACGACGGGGAGCACCAGCAGGTGACTCCCCTTTCGTGGTTTATACCGTTCGGCGGGCGAACTCTTTCACTTTAAAACCGAGTACCGCCAGCGTGGCGAAATAGGCCACAATTCCCACCACGACCACCGCCATCAGGCGCAGCAGACGATACAGCATGGTGCCGTTTGACCATTCAGGCATCACGTACATCATCCCCACCAGCGCACCAGCCATCACCAGAACCGCAATCACCAGACGAATCAGGAAGCGCATCCAGCCCGGCTGCGGCGTGAAGATGTTTTGCTTACGCAATTGCCAATACAGCAAACCGGCGTTCAGGCATGCTCCAAGACCGATCGACAGCGACAAACCGGCGTGTTTCAGCGGACCGATAAAGATCAGGTTCATCACCTGAGTCAGGATCAGCGTCACGATGGCTATTTTGACCGGCGTTTTAATGTCCTGACGGGAATAGAAGCCCGGTGCCAATACCTTTACAACGATCAACCCCATCAGGCCCACGGAATACGCCACTAAGGCGCGCTGGGTCATCAGGGCATCAAACGCGCTGAATTTCCCGTACTGGAACAGCGACACCGTCAGCGGTTTTGCCAGAATGCCCAGCGCAACCGCACTTGGCAACGCCAGCAAAAAGCACAGGCGCAAACCCCAGTCCATCAGGCGGCAATACTCATCGTGATTTCCGCTGGCAAAGCTCCGCGACAGAGACGGGAGCAAAATGGTTCCCAGCGCCACGCCCAGCACGCCCGACGGAAACTCCATCAGTCGGTCAGCGTAATACATCCACGACACCGAACCCGACACCAGGAATGAGGCAAAAATGGTATTGATAATCAGGGAAATCTGGCTAACAGATACGCCGAGAATCGCCGGTCCCATCTGCTTAATCACGCGCATCGCGCCCGCATCGCGGAAATTAATACGCGGCAGCACCAGCATGCCGATTTTTTTCAGATGCGGGAGTTGATAAGCCAACTGAAGCACGCCACCGACGGTGACCGCCCACGCCAGGGCCAGCACGGGAGGGTTAAAGTGCGGCGCGGCAAACAGGGCAAAACCAATCATGCTGACGTTCAAAAAGGTCGGGGCAAACGCCGGGACCGAGAATCGGTTCCAGGTGTTGAGGATCGCTCCCACCAGCGAGGCCAGTGAAATCAGCAAAATATAAGGAAAGGTGATGCGCAGAAGTTGCGTCGTCAGCGCAAATTTATCCGCCGTGTCGGCAAAGCCCGGTGCCGTCACCATAATGACCCACGGGGCGGCCAGCATCCCAACAACCGTCACGATCGCCAGCGCCAGCGTCAGCAGACCCGAAACATAGGAGACAAACACGCGGGTGGCGTCTTCACCCTGCTTGCTTTTGTATTCTGCCAGGATCGGGACAAACGCCTGGGAAAATGCGCCTTCTGCGAAAATACGGCGCAGAAGATTGGGTAATTTGAATGCCACAAAAAAGGCGTCGGTTGCCATGCCTGCACCAAAGACCCTTGCCACAATCGCGTCACGGGCAAAACCCAGCACGCGAGAAAACATGGTCATCGAGCTGACGGCCGCCAGCGATTTTAATAAGTTCATTAACGTGAATTTCCACTACCACACGGCAAAACGCCTGCAATGCAGGCGTTAAAAGAAGCGCTTAGTCTACCCGTATTTATGCGAATTACTATCCGCAGATGCGACGGGGATTAAACCGTTTTCATTCGGTCATCGCCTCGCGCCAGAGCTTTTCAATGATGCGCTGGGCCATGATCGCCTGTTCACCCGACGTTTCAGGAACCGTCTGATTTTGTACGCACTCAATGAAATGACGCGCGCATCCGGCAAAGCCGCGCTGCTCGAGCGTACTTTGCCAGCTGGCTATCGGACGGGTCAGCACGCCGCTGCCCTTTTCTTCACACCATTCCCGCATATCGGTGATGTCATATAACGCGCCATCGGTCACGGCCTGTACCGATTCGCGCTGGCTTCCCGCGCGACGGTGCATGCTGGTCGTCACCTGCACATGGTCCACAGAAAAATGGTGTTCGGCATACACCATCTCCCCTTGATCGTTGGTTTGCAGCGTACCGCTGTTGAGTTGAGCGTTACCGCCGGCCAGCCACAGCGCGGTGTCGATCACATGCAGATAGTCGTCCAGCAGCGTAAAGCGCAAATCGTTCGGGCCAATACTGTCGGTGCGATGCTTATCCATACGCAGCGACGCCGCGCTGCCCAACTGGGCTTTTAAATCCTGATAGACCGGCGAGAAGCGACGATTAAACCCGACCATGAGCGTCAGGTTTTTACGCGCAGCCAGCTCAATCAGCCGCTCTGCATCCGACACGTTTTCCGCCAGCGGCTTATCGACGCAGACATGAACGCCGGCGTTTAAGAGTGCAGTCACGACCTGATAATGCGTTGCCGTGGAGGTGTGGACAAACACCGCATCGCACTCGCGCGCCAGATCGAGCAGAGAAACGGCGTAAGGCATCCGCCAGGTTTCACATATTTGCAGTGCTTTCGCCCGCGTGGGAGACCATGCTCCCGCCAGCGTCCAGTCCGATGCGGCACCCAGAACGGGTAGCCAGGCTTTTTGCGCGATACCACCCAGCCCAACAACACCAATGCGTAGTTTCGTCACGGTTATTCTCCTAAATGTGCCAGCAAGGAATCCAGGCGCTGCTTCAGCTCCGCCACTTCCATTTCGAGCGCGTCAACGCGGGCTGTCAGCGATTCGTCATCGGCGGGCGCCACAGCCTCCACCACGTTGACCAGCGTTTCAACATCCCCACTAAACAAATGCATAAAGCGGCTTTCACGTTTACCCGGTTCTCGTGGCAGACGCATGACAAAGGGGCCGTCTTCACGGGTAGAGAGATTCTCCAGCGTGTTCTCCACTTCCTGCATATCGCTGAATTCATGCATTCTCGAGGCGCGAGAGCGCAGTTCTCCCGGCGTTTGCGCGCCGCGCAGCAGTAACGTTGTGACGATCGCGACCTCGGCGGAGGTGAACTTGAGGTCGCCAAACTCGGAATTGCAAAAACGCTGCTCATATTTGGTGACGCGATTGCCGAATCCGCTGACGGTACGCAGATAATGGCGTTTTACCAGCGCATCCAGATGATCCTGAACATCGTGTTCGCTCAGGTTGAGCACCGGTTCGCGATTGGATTTTTGGTTACAGGCCAGGGTGACAGCATTTACCGACAGCGGATATTGCTCCGGCGTCGTCACCTGTTTTTCCAGCAGACAGCCAATGACGCGCGCTTCCGTGGCGGTTAACTGATATTTCATCTTTTATCCTTATCGACCTGCGGTCCAGTCTTTGGTGGTTAACGCCGTCAGCACGTGGTCACGCCACTCGCCGTCGATCAGCAAATACGATTTTGCATAGCCTTCTTTTTCAAATCCCAGACGCGCCAGCAGATCGCCGCTGCGCTGATTGTGCGGCATGTAATTGGCCATGATGCGATGGATATGCTGCGTCCGCTGCATGTAGCGAATGGCAGAGGTGAGCGCTTCAAACATCAGTCCCTGCCCTTGCCATTTTTGACCAATGGAGTAGCCGAGATAACAGGCGTGAAACGATCCGCGCACCACGTTAGAAAAATTGGCGATCCCGATGATTTCTTTTTCTTCAGGGTCTAGTAATGCGAAATAAAAAGCCGTTCCCTGCTTATGAAACTCGGCAATCATATTCAGTCGCGCCTGCCAGCCAGAAGGAAAGCAGTGACTTTCATCCCTTACGGGTTCCCAGGGTTTTAAAAACTGGCGATTTTCGGCGTAATAATCCGCCAGACGCCAGGCATCACGTTCATGCACCAGACGAACGACCAGTCTGTCTGTTGTCAGGCGCACTTTTGGCACGTTACTGCGATAGCCAAACATCGATACCACTCCTTCCCGTCACATCAACCCTATTACCCGTTAGCTTTACTATACCTGCGCCTGTGCCTTCTGTGAAAACAGTGACATACCATTTTTCGTTGAATTCACAAAATTCGATGAAAAAGCTGAATCAAACCACCCTTTTGATAAAAAAATATTGTCGCAAGCAGGGGTGGGAAAACGCGCGTCAACACCGCAGAATATTAGCGTGCTCACCTTTCTCTACACCGACCCATTCAAACTGCATCACGGCGTGGCTAACGCAGCGGCAGCCTGAAGACTCTGTGTACTTTTCCCTGGAGGGAAAATGTCCCGCGTATCACAGGCCCGTAACCTCGGTAAATATTTCCTGCTCGTCGATAACATGCTGGTTGTGCTGGGCTTTTTTGTCGTCTTCCCGCTGATCTCCATTCGTTTTGTGGATCAGATGGGCTGGGCGGCGCTAATGGTCGGCATTGCGCTGGGTCTGCGGCAGTTTGTACAGCAGGGGCTTGGCGTTTTTGGTGGGGCGATTGCTGACCGCTTCGGCGCAAAACCGATGATTGTCACCGGCATGCTGCTGCGTGCGGCGGGCTTCGCCACCATGGGTATTGCACACGATCCCTGGCTGCTGTGGTTTTCCTGTTTTCTCTCCGGTCTCGGCGGCACGCTGTTTGACCCACCGCGTACCGCGCTGGTCGTGAAATTAATTCGTCCGCGACAGCGCGGCCGTTTTTTCTCGCTGCTCATGATGCAGGATAGCGCGGGCGCGGTTATTGGCGCACTGCTGGGAAGCTGGCTGCTGCAATATGATTTCCGCCTGGTCTGTGCGACGGGTGCCGCGCTGTTTATCCTTTGCGCTGCGTTTAATGCCTGGCTGCTGCCGGCCTGGAAACTCTCGACGGTCAAAGCGCCCGTGCGGGAAGGGCTGGGCCGCGTCATGGCCGATAAACGTTTCGTGACTTATGTGCTGACGCTGACGGGCTATTATATGCTGGCCGTGCAGGTGATGCTGATGCTGCCAATTATGGTGAACGACATTGCGGGCTCCCCTGCCGCCGTGAAGTGGATGTATGCCATCGAAGCCTGTCTGTCACTCACCCTGCTTTACCCCATCGCGCGCTGGAGCGAAAAGCGTTTTCGTCTGGAACATCGCCTTATGGCCGGCCTGCTGGTGATGACGCTCAGCATGATGCCCATCGGTTTAGTGAACAGTCTGCAACAGCTTTTCGTGCTGATTTGTACCTTTTATATCGGCTCGATTATTGCTGAACCCGCCCGCGAAACGCTCGGTGCCGGGCTTGCTGACCCACGCGCTCGTGGCAGTTATATGGGGTTCAGCCGCCTCGGGCTGGCGCTCGGCGGCGCGCTTGGATATGCCGGCGGCGGCTGGCTATTTGATTCCGGTAAGGCCTTGAATCAACCCGAATTACCCTGGGTGATGCTCGGCGTCGTGGGCTTTATTACGCTTATTGCCCTGTGGTGGCAATTTAGCCCAAAGCGAAGCGCGAGCGGTATGCTTGAGCCAGGGGCTTGATTTGAAACATGCTTTTTTCTCCGCCATACTAAAGACTGTTGATCACTAAATGGAGGAGAAACGTGAAGCTCTACATCTACGATCACTGTCCGTTCTGTCTGAAAGCCCGAATGATTTTCGGCCTGAAGAATCTCCCGGTTGAGTTAGTCACGCTGCTGAGTGACGACGAAGAGACGCCCATCCGCATGATTGGCAAGAAAATGGCGCCAATCCTGCAAAAAGACGACAGCCGCTATCTCCCCGAAAGCATGGACATCGTCCACTATGTCGACAAACTTGATGGCGCGCCTTTGCTCACCGGTAAACGCAACCCGGCTATCGAAGAGTGGCTACGAAAAGTGAACGGCTACGCCAATCGGCTGCTCATTCCACGTTTTGCCACTGGTGCTTTTGATGAATTTGCCACGCCGCAGGCGCGTGCCTATTTCGTTGCGAAAAAAGAGGCTGCCATCGGTGATTTTGCCGAACACCTTTCTCACTCGCCGGGCCTAATCAAAAATATCAGTGACGACTTGCGCGCACTCGATAAGCTGATCGTGAAACCAAATGCTGTGAATGGCGAATTGTCGGAAGATGATATTCACCTGTTCCCACTGCTGCGTAATTTGACGCTGGTGGCAGGAATTAACTGGCCGTCGCGCGTCAGCGATTACCGCGACAATATGGCGAAGCAGACACAAATCAATCTGCTTTCCTCGCAGGCTGTATAGCGTCATCAGGGCGGGAGCCCCTCCCGCCTCTTTGATTATCAGTTTTTTCTGCTGGTCTCATGGATATCACCCTGACATACTGACGCGTCAGGACAGAAGCGCCGATATCATGTTGAGGAACCCCATGAAAAAGTTTGTCATTGCTGCTGCGTTTGTTATCAGCGGCCTGCTGGTGGGCTGTAACCAGCTTACTCAGTACTCCGTCAGCGAGCAGGAAATTAATCAGGCGCTGGAAAAACATAACAATTTCTCGAAAGACATCGGCGTGCCCGGCGTCGCCGATGCCCATATCGTTCTGAATCAACTGGTCAGCCAGATTGGACGCGAAGAGCCCAACAAGGTGACGTTGTCAGGTGATGCAAAACTGGATATGAACTCGTTGTTCGGCAGCCAAAAAGCGAATATCAAGCTGAAGCTCAAAGCCTTGCCCGTCTTCAACAAAGAAAAAGGGGCAATTTATCTGCAGGAGATGGAGATCGTCGACGCCGTCGTCACGCCGGAAAAAATGAAGCCGGTTCTCCAGACGCTGATGCCCTATCTGAACCAGTCTCTGCGCAATTATTTTAATCAGCAGCCAGCCTATGTTCTCAGCGAAGACAAGAGCAAGGGCGAAGCGTTAGCCAAGAAATATGCCAAAGGTATTGAAGTAAAACCGGGTGAAATCATCATCCCCTTCACCAATTAATCTCTGAGAGCGCCGATGGCGCTCTTTTTTTTGCACATTTGTTTTACGGAAATGTGTGCAAACGAAAACGTTTACGCCTATGATTTGTGTCCGGCAAAAACAGCCATCCTTATGACTGATTCCTGATAAGCCGGAGCATATCAATGACTGCACAACCCCAGGTTCTGAAAATCCGCCGCCCTGACGACTGGCATATCCATCTGCGCGATGGCGATATGCTCAAAACCGTTGTGCCCTATACCAGCGAACTCTATGGCCGCGCCATTGTAATGCCTAATCTGGCTCCACCCGTTACCACCGTCGATGCGGCTATTGCCTATCGCCAGCGCATTCTCGATGCAGTTCCGGCGGGCCATGATTTTACCCCGCTCATGACCTGCTACCTCACCGACTCGCTCGACCCGAATGAAGTCGAGCGCGGATTCAACGAGGGAGTGTTCACCGCAGCTAAACTGTATCCGGCCAATGCCACCACTAACTCCAGCCATGGCGTTACCCATATTGACGCCATCATGCCCGTGCTGGAACGCATGGAAAAACTGGGGATGCCGCTGTTGGTTCACGGCGAAGTGACGCACGCCGAAATTGATATTTTCGATCGCGAAGCCCGTTTCATCGACTCTGTAATGGAACCTCTTCGTCAGCGCCTTCAGGGCCTGAAAGTGGTGTTTGAGCACATCACCACTAAGGATGCCGCGGAATACGTGCGCGACGGTAATGCATTGCTCGCCGCGACGATCACCCCGCAGCACCTGATGTTTAACCGCAACCACATGCTGGTCGGCGGTGTACGTCCGCATCTGTATTGCCTGCCGATCCTCAAACGCAACATCCATCAACAGGCTTTGCGTGAGCTGGTCGCGAGTGGTTTTACCCGTGCGTTTCTGGGGACAGATTCAGCTCCGCATGCGCGACATCGTAAAGAGGCAAGCTGTGGCTGTGCTGGCTGTTTCAACGCCCCTACCGCGCTGGCAAGCTATGCCACGGTCTTTGATGAGATGGGCGCGCTTGAGCATTTTGAAGCGTTTTGTTCGATCAATGGCCCCCGTTTCTACGGCCTGCCGCTCAATGACACTTTTATCGAACTGGAACGTAAAGAGAGCCAGGTCGAAGAATCTATTGCGCTGACGGATGACACCCTGATCCCGTTCCTGGCGGGTGAAACCGTTCACTGGACGGTTAAACGCTAAATATTTATCGCCCCCTGTTGTAAGCGCCGCTTAATGCCTGTATAAATAAACAGTACATTACACAGGGGGCATTTATGCGTATTGAAGTGACCATCGCCAAAACAACCGTCTTGCCTGCTGGCGCGCTTGATGCGTTGGCGGGTGAGCTATCCCGTCGTATCAATGATAATTTCCCCGACCAGGCCGGAGCCGTAACCGTGCGTTACGCCACAGCCAATAATCTCTCCGTCATTGGCGCAGCGAAAGACGATAAAGAACGCATTACCGAGATCCTCCAGGAAACCTGGGAAAGCGCCGACGACTGGTTCATCACAGATTAATATTGCTCCCTCATTGTTTTTCTTTGCCGGGTCGCCCCGGCTTTTTTTCATCTCATTTAAATAAGTTCAAATTAATTGCTTATCTTCTTAAAAAATCGTGAATGAGACGGCGTTTTAATGTTCAAACATTCTTAAAAAGCGCAAAAATGTGTTGCGACCTGTTTATTTCACCTGCATAACCTGTATTTATTGGTATACTGAAATTGCTTCAGAAAAACACGCATTGAACCTCACAGCCGTTGTCTTTAAACACGCATTAAGGGGTTATGATGGAAAAGAATAATGAAGTCATTCAGACCCATCCACTTGTTGGTTGGGACATCAGCACTGTAGATAGCTACGATGCGCTGATGCTGCGTTTGCACTACCAGACCCCAAATCAACCAGACCGCCACGACGCGGAAATTGGACAGACGCTGTGGCTAACCACGGACGTTGCACGTCAATTTATTTCTATTTTAGAAGCAGGAATTGCAAAAATAGAATCTGGCGATTACCAGGAAAATGAGTATCGTAGGCATTAAATACGCCCAACATTCACTCAACAGGCACCCATGTGGTGCCTCATTTATTTCACCCTTGTATAAGCCTGCCATATTAATTACTCTGCAAACCAAAGTACTGGTTTAAGAGACTCTCATGAAATACGACTTGATTATTTTAGGCAGCGGCTCCGTAGGTTCTGCAGCCGGATATTACGCCACTCAAGCGGGCCTTAACGTGTTAATGATTGATGCCCATATGCCTCCCCATAAAGAAGGCAGCCATCACGGTGATACCCGCCTCATTCGCCACGCTTACGGTGAAGGGGAACGCTATGTTCCGCTGGTGCTGCGTGCTCAAACGCTCTGGAATGAGTTGGCTGCACTCAATGAAGAGCCTATTTTTGAGCGTACCGGCGTCGTCAATCTTGGACCTGCCCATTCTGAATTTTTGGCCAACGTTGAGCAGAGCGCACGACAGTTTAATCTGAACGTTGAACGCCTCGACGCCACTGCCATCATGAAACGCTGGCCAGAAATTACGGTTCCTGAGGACTATATTGGCCTGTTTGAAGCAGAGTCAGGCGTGCTGCATTGCGAAACCGCCATCAAAACCTGGATTTCGCTTGCTGAACAAGCGGGCTGCGCGCAACTGTTTAACTGTCCGGTGACCGCTGTACATCACCATGATGATGGCGTGACCGTCGATACGTCGGAAGGCCAGTTTACGGCTTCTCGCCTTTTGGTAAGCGCGGGAACGTGGGTGACAAAGCTGATTCCCGATCTGCCCGTCCAGCCGGTACGCAAGGTCTTTTCCTGGTTCCAGGCCGATGGCCGTTTCAGTACGCAGAATAAATTCCCTGCCTTCACCGGAGAGCTCCCTAACGGCGATCAGTTCTACGGTTTCCCGTCGGAGAAGGACGCCCTCAAAATTGGCAAACATAACGGCGGGCAGATCATTCACTCTCCGGACGAGCGCAAAGCGTTTGGCGACTATCCGGGCGATGGCTCTGAAGCCTTTAATTTCTTACGTCACATCCTGCCGGGGATTGGCGGACTGTTGCATGGCGCGGCCTGTACTTACGATAACACCCCCGATGAAGATTTTATCATCGACACTCTACCAGGCCACGACAATACCCTCCTCATTACAGGCTTGAGTGGACACGGCTTTAAATTCGCCTCTGTTCTGGGGGAAATAACAGCCCAATTTGCCCAAGGCATCACGCCGCCGTTTGATCTCACGCCTTTCTCGCTTTCACGTTTTCGCGGATAATATCCATCATAAGGCTCCGGTTATTGGGGCCTTTATTTTTAACTGCTACCGGGGAAATATGCACAGGATCTTTAATTATCTGATCAACAATATTAGAGAGCCTTTTATGCTCTATATATTGCTATGGTCTCTGTTAGCGCTAATAGACATTATCTATATTGTATTTTTTTGAAAATCCCACTGACCTTTATTGACAATACTTTATAAAAATTGAATTTATACACAAATTATTTGAAGACTCATACTCGCACTCAAGCCCAGTACCTTCAGCACCACGCGTCATTTAACACGAAGCTTTTGAATTACTTACCGCAAACCCTTTCAATTAAACTGAAATACAATAAATTAAAATCCTTATTCCTAAATATCAGTTGCAATAATGTTTTCGACACGCCATTTTGAGCGTTCCTTTAATTGAGAATGGTCGTCATTATGCAACTGCGTAATTCTTCTGCACGCTATGGATTAATATCCATACTGCTGCACTGGGGTATTGCACTCGCCGTTTACGCGATGTTTGGTCTTGGCCTGTGGATGGTAACGCTGAGCTATTACGACGGCTGGTATCATCAGGCACCTGAGCTGCATAAAAGCATCGGCATTCTGCTGATGATGGGGCTCGTCATTCGCGTTATCTGGCGACATATTTCACGTCCCCCTTCTGCGCCGAAAAGCCATAGCACGTTGACTCGGGTTACCGCAGCAGGCGCGCATATTGCGCTGTATTCGATCCTCTTTGCCATTTTCATCAGCGGCTATCTGATTTCCACCGCAGACGGTAAACCCATCAGCGTATTTGGTCTTTTCGACGTCCCGGCCACGCTGACCGATGCCGGTTCACAGGCCGATCTGGCCGGCCAGATACATTTTTGGCTGGCCTGGAGTGTCGTTATTTTATCCGTACTTCATGGCCTTGCGGCCCTTAAACACCATTTCATCGATAAGGACGATACGCTCAAGCGCATGCTTGGCCGCTCGTCTGTAGACTCTGGAGCATAAAATGAAAAAACGCCTGCTGGGTATCGCATTGGGTTCACTGTTATTCACCACCGGTTCTGCCGTTGCCGCCGATTACAAAATTGATAAAGAGGGCCAGCATGCCTTCGTCAATTTCCGCATTCAGCACCTCGGATACAGCTGGCTGTACGGCACGTTTAAAGATTTTGAGGGTTCATTTACCTTTGACGAAAAAAATCCCGCTGCCGATAAAGTGAATGTCACGATTAATACCAACAGCCTGGACACCAACCATGCTGAGCGCGACAAACATCTGCGCAGCGCCGAATTCCTGAACGTCTCAAAATTCCCGCAGGCAACATTCGCCTCAACAGACGTCAAAAAAGACGGTGAAGACCTGGATATTACCGGCAACCTGACGCTCAATGGCGTCACCAAACCTGTGACACTGGAAGCTAAGTTGATCGGCCAGGGGGATGATCCATGGGGAGGCAAACGTGCTGGCTTTGAAGCATCAGGCAAAATTCGTCTGAAGGACTTCAATATCACGACCGATTTAGGCCCAGCATCGCAAGAAGTGGATTTGATTATTTCTGTGGAAGGCGTGCAGCAAAAATCATAGTAAAAAATCCCGGTCGCGCGCTGCGACCGGGATATTAACGCATTATTCCGGATCCGGAATACCGAGTTTAGTGTTCAATCGTCCGCGCGATTTATTGAAGATCTTATTCCCGTTTTCGCGCCCGGCACGACGACGGCGTTGCTCCTCTTCAGGCAACACACTTTCCTCGCTGCACAGCTCGCTGCAACAACCCCTGAACTTTTCAGCACACGTCGGGCACTGAATAAACAGCAGGTGACAGCCATCGTTTTTGCAGTTGGTGTGGGTGTCACACGGCGTTCCGCACTGGTGGCAATGCGCGATAACATCCTCAGAAATACGCTCGCCCATACGCTCATCGAAAACAAAATTCTTACCGATAAAGCGCACCGGTAGACCCTGCTCACGCGCACGGCGCGCATACTCGATAATCCCGCCTTCAATATGCCAGACTTTATTGAAACCACTGTGCTTCATCCAGGCACTGGCTTTTTCACAGCGGATCCCGCCGGTGCAGTACATAATGATTTTTTTATCTTTATGTTCCTGCATCATCTCGACGGCTTTCGGCAACTGTTCACGGAACGTATCAGCCGGGATTTCCAGCGCGTTTTCGAAATGGCCCACTTCGTATTCATAGTGATTGCGCATATCGATAAAGACGGCGTCAGGGTCGTCCAGCATGGCGTTCACTTCTGCTGCTTTAAGATACTCGCCTACGTCGCTGGCATTAAACGCCGGATCGTCAATTCCGTCAGCCACGATACGTTCACGCACTTTCATACGCAGTACCCAGAACGATTTGCCATCATCATCGAGCGCGATGTTAAGGCGCACGTTGTTCAGTGCCGGATCAAAACTGTAGAGAAAATCGCGGAAAGCACTGACTTTGCTTTCTGGCACGCTAATCTGCGCGTTGATGCCCTCATGAGCGAGATAAACACGCCCAAATACATTCAGCGTCTCAAAGGCTTTGTAGAGCGCATCACGGGTTTCCTGAGGCTCAGCGATGAAAAAATACTTATAGAACGAGATCGTTATACGTGGCTCAGTTTCGGCCAGCATACGTGCTTTTAACGTCTCATTCGAAATGCGGTTGTGTAACACTGGCATGGTGTACGGTTCCTGCAATCGTTAAGAAATGAAAATCGGCGGCATCATATAGCAAACAATGCGAATTTACATCCCCACATTTTGCGCTACATTTCTCTTATTCAAATTATAAAGCAGCAACATTTGCTGCTTATGCACCCAATTTGGGCCATTCGTTTTGGTAATGTATTTAAAAAATGCGAGAATAATGGTCAAAGGACGATTCAAAACAGGAGTGATATGACCCACTTACCTAAATTTTCTGCGGCACTGCTCCATCCTCGATATTGGTTAACCTGGTTCGGCGTCGGTCTTCTTTGGTTACTGATTCAACTGCCCTACCCGCTGCTTTACCGTTTAGGATGCGGCCTGGGTCGCTTCGCCCAGCGTTTTATGAAGCGTCGCGTCAGAATCACGCATCGCAATCTGGAACTATGCTTTCCGGAAATGAGCGAGCATGAGCGCCAGGCGTTGATCACAAAAAACTTCGAATCCGTGGGAATGGGCCTGATAGAAACGGGAATGGCCTGGTTCTGGTCAGATAAACGCATGGCCCGCTGGTTTGACGTCGCGGGCACAGGCATGGAACCGGTACATCAGCTACAGGCACAAAAAACGGGCGTGTTGCTGATTGGCATCCACTTTCTGACGCTTGAAATCGGCGCGCGCATGTTTGGAATGCAGGCTCCGGGTATCGGTGTTTACCGCCCAAATGACAACCCGGTGATAGACCTGCTGCAAACATGGGGTCGTATGCGCTCCAACAAGCAGATGATCGACCGTAAAGATCTTAAAGGCATGATCAGAGCGCTGAAAAAGGGTGAAGTGCTTTGGTACGCGCCCGATCACGACTACGGTCGCCGCTCCAGCGTTTTTGTTCCGTTTTTTGCCGTCGAAGAGGCCGCCACCACAACAGGAACCTGGATGCTGGCGAAGATGTCGAACGCGGCGGTCGTTCCTTTCGTCCCACGGCGAAAACCTGACGGGAAAGGCTATGAGCTGATCATGATTGAGCCTGAGTATTCGCCGCCGGTCGACGATGCGGAATCAACCGCCAGGTGGATGAACAACGTCATTGAGAAATGCATTATGCTCGCCCCGGAGCAATACATGTGGTTGCATCGCCGCTTCAAAACCCGTCCCGAAGGGATGCCTTCTCGCTACTGAGTTATGCGGTCTTCGGACCGCATCGACTTTTCGGCTTTACACCGCCTACATTTTGCACACAAACAGCCTGAAACTCACCCATTGCGCCAGGTCTAGTCGGAATAAGACATCCGCGTGACAACTTATTGGCGCATTCATACTTGCAAAACCAGAGAATCAGCTATTCTTTCCCTGAAAGCCATTGAGAATCACAGGGAGACACCGATGACTATGTACGCCACGCTGGAAGAAGCTATTGATGCCGCTCGCGAAGAGTTCCTTGCGAACAACCCTGGTATTGAGGCTGAAGATGCCGATGTGCAACAACTCAACATTCAGAAGTATGTGCTTCAGGATGGGGATATCATGTGGCAGGTAGAGTTTTTCGCTGATGAGGGAAGCGACGGTGAATGTTTGCCGGTGCTGAGTGGTGAAGCGGCACAGGCCGTTTTCGACAATGATTTTGATGAGATCGAGTTGCGTCAGGAATGGCTTGAAGAAAACACCCTTCATGAGTGGGATGAGGGTGAGTTTCAGCTTGAACCGCCGCTGGATACTGAAGAGGGGCAAACCGCTGCGGATGAATGGGACGAGCGGTAATCAGCCGTTACTCATAAGGTCCGTGCTGCGCATCGATGGGCAGCAATAGCGTGTCAAACACCAGCGAAAAGGGTAAATCGAGAACCGTCAAATAACGCCATGCAGAATCGCGTATATCCCATTTCACACCGGGATAGTATTGATTTCCGTGGCCCTGACCGGGGATCGTTCGGCTAATAATACTGCCGCACCCGCTGAGCAGCAGCGACATCATGACCACAATGACTATTCTCATCGACACCTCATATAAAAAAAATACCGGCCGTGGCCGGTATTTTTATTTTGCCTGGCTTACTTCGCCTTTGCCTTTATCGCATAGGGATTGAGCTTTATCGTCGAGTAGTAATTCACCCAGGACGAGTATCTCTCAGGGGATGCCCATACGCGGTAATGCAAGCGTGCCATGGTGATCGGATCGCTCAAGAGCACCAGACGACGGTCGCGGTTCAGTTTTTCCGGCGTTTCGTTCAGCGCTTGTTCAACGTGGCGATCGCGGGCGATCTCCAGTACCTGGCTTGCACGGTGGCGCGCGGTTGCCATTGCTGTCGCGAGTGCGTTAAACGATGGATTAAACACGGCGTGAATAAAGCCATCATCCAGCGAACGACTGCGGTTCAGCACCAGATATTTGTCGGTATCGACCAGCACCTGCGGCGGCGAATACTCTTCTGGAATCAGGAACAGCTTCCAGCGTTTGGTGCGTAATCCCATTGTCGAACGACTGGAGATCACGGAAACAAACGGCGACAGAATCAGTGAGAACACGATTGGCGCCAGCCAGAACAGGAAGCGTAAATCCAGCCACGCCATCCCTGCTGCCCACACCAAACCGAGCAACATCTGCGAGCCATGACGCATAAACGCTTCGCTCCACGGCGTGGAGTCATCATCACGCTGCGGCGAATTCCATACGACTTCCCAACCCAGGAACGCGCTGACCACAAATACGGTGTGGAACAGCATGCGCACCGGCGCCAGCAGCACCGAGAACAGGACTTCGAGCAGCAGCGAAAGCGTCACGCGGCAGAACCCACCGTACTCTTTCGACCCTTTGCACCAGATGAGAATGATGCTGAGCAGTTTCGGCAGGAACAGTAAGATCATCGTTGACGCAAACAGGGCAATCGCCAGCTCCGGACGCCACTGCGGCCACACCGGGAACAGCTGGCGCGGTTGCAGGAAGTATTGCGGTTCCGTCAAGGCATGCACGACCTGTAAAGCGGTCGATAAGGCCAGGAACATAAACCACAGCGGCGCAGACAGATAGGACATCACGCCCGTCAGGAATACCGCACGGTGAACCGGGTGCATCCCTTTCACGAGGAACAGACGGAAGTTCATCAGGTTGCCGTGACACCAGCGACGGTCGCGTTTCAACTCGTCGAGCAAGTTTGGCGGCAGCTCTTCATAAGAACCCGGCAGATCGTAAGCAATCCACACGCCCCAACCCGCACGGCGCATCAGCGCTGCTTCGACGAAATCGTGCGACAGGATAGAGCCCGCAAATGAGCCCTCACCGGGCAGCGGCGCGAGCGCACAGTGTTCAATGAACGGCTGAACGCGGATAATCGCGTTGTGACCCCAGTAGTGAGATTCACCCAACTGCCAGAAGTGCAGACCAGCGGTAAACAGCGGACCATATACGCGCGTCGCAAACTGCTGACAACGCGCATACAGCGTGTCCATACCCGATGCTTTTGGCGACGACTGAATGATCCCGGCGTTCGGGTTCGCTTCCATCAGACGCACCAGACCCGTCAGACAGTCACCCGTCATCACGGAGTCGGCATCCAGCACGACCATATAGCTGTACTGATTGCCCCAGCGACGGCAGAAGTCATCGATGTTGCCGCTTTTGCGCTTCACACGGCGACGGCGACGACGATAGAAAATCTGTCCTTCGCCCTGCACTTCCGCGATAAGTTCCATCCACGCTTTTTGCTCGGCAACGCAGATATCGGGGTTGTAGCTGTCGCTCAGGATGTAAACGTCGAAATGCGCAGCGTTACCGGTCGCCTTTACAGACTCCCAGGTCGCACGCAATCCCGCAAACACCCGGTCAACGTCTTCGTTACAAATCGGCATAATCAGCGCAGTGCGGTGCTCAGGATTTAAGGCTTCATCCCCCACCGTTGACGCAGAAATACTGTATTTATCACGCCCCATCAGCAGCTGCAGGAAGCCCATCAGCGCTGTCCAGAAACCGGCTGAAACCCAACAGAACAGAACGGCGAACAGCAGCAATATTCCACTTTGCAGAATGTACGGCAGCAGCTGCATGAACGACACCCACAGATCCTGCCCGAACATATCGGCAGGATTGATCAGTGCCCAGCCCTGATAAGGCAGGATGGTCTTCATGTACCACGTCGCGACGACGGTCTGCGCAAGCGTCAGCAACAGCAGGGTATAGCGGCGGATAGTCCCGACGGTACGCCATTTCTGCTCAGAAGCCTGCTGTTCTTTGGTCAGACGTGACAGATAGCGCGGCGCGACTTCACGACCGCGCAGGCGATCCCAAAAGCGACCGACCGGGTTGGTGCGCCATGGATCCGGGAACATCGAAGAACGCGTGGCTTTTGGCATAGCCTGAAGCTGTGTGCGTCCTTCGTCGTCCTTGATCAGCTGGCCTTCTGCCAGCGAGTCCGGCCATGCCTGCTCCAGACGCGCTTTGACTGAACCCAGCGGCGTATCATCATCACGAGTAAACGGATGATGTTCGCCATCCAGCGCGGTGTGAACCGCGCGGATGTCGCTCTTGGGCAGTGCCGCTTTCTCAATGTCCGTCAGCGGCAGGGCATCAATGTATTCAGTTGTATTATTCATTAGCAGGTAACTGATAGCTCCAGGTTTCGCTTAGCGGCTGATCGGCATTGACCAGCGCAGCACGCATTTCAGTGGTCTGTTTTGGATCTTTCACTTTCACGCGCAGGGTTAAGCGCCACCCTTTTGTTACTGGGTTATAACGCACGGAGCTCTCAGCGATCTCGCCATTATCACCAATACTGGTTTGCGCCGTCACAGGGGTATCCGGAGCCAGTTTTTTCATGTCCTGACCCGTGAAGTCCACCACAAACGCGACGGTACCATCAGGTTGACGAATAAGATTTGACTGCTTCACGTCACCCGTAGAGCGGCGCGTCTGCATCACATACGCATTGTCAGGCGCATGCAATTTATCTTCATCGCGGCTAAAGGTGATGGTGTAGTTGAAGTTCATCTCTTTGCCAGCCTCAGGAAGCTGATCCGGAGTCCAGTAAGCGACGATATTGTCGTTGGTTTCGTCGTTGGTTGGAATTTCAACCAGCTCGACTTTTCCTTTACCCCAGTCCCCTTTCGGCGTGACCCACGCGCTTGGACGCAGATCGTAACGATCGTCGAGATCTTCAAAACGGGAGAACTGTCGGCCACGCTGGAGTAAACCAAAGCCCTGCGGGTTTTCCATTGCAAAGCTGCTGACAGCCAGGTGTTTCGGGTTATTCAGCGGACGCCAAATCCATTCATTGTTGCCAGCAAGAATAGAAAGGCCGTTTGAGTCATGCAGTTCTGGGCGGAAATTCGTCGCCGGAGAAGGCTGATTTGGCCCAAACAGGAACATGCTGGTTAATGGTGCAACACCCAGTTTACCCACTTTGTCGCGCAGATAGACTTTCGACTGCACGTCAATAACGGAGTCACGGCCCGGCATAATGACAAAGCGGTAAGCGCCCGTCGCACGCGGGGAGTCGAGCAGTGCATAGATAGTCAGACGTTTATCAGTGGGTTTTGGACGTTCGATCCAGAACTCACGGAAACGCGGGAACTCTTCGCCAGACGGCAGAGCTGTGTCAATCGCAAGACCGCGCGCAGACAGGCCGTAAACCTGGCCGGAACCGATCACACGGAAATAGCTGGCACCCAGCATGCTGACGATTTCGTCGTTTTTATCTTTGCTATTGATTGGATAAAGCACTTTGAAGCCTGCAAAACCCAGGTCTTTCACGGTGTCTTTATCGTGCTTCACATCGCCAAAATTAAAATAGTCGGGGCTGTATTTGATTTTACGTACCGCCGTTGCCGTCACTTCATTGATGGCAACCGGCGTGTCGAAGTACATACCCTGGTGATAAAATTCAAGCTTGAACGGGGTTTTTATATTGTTCCAGTACGCTTTATCGTGATTAAACTGGATCTGCTGATAGTCCGCGTATTTCATGTCGCGGAAAACGGAGGGCAGGTTACTTTTCGGCGCTTCGTAGCCTTTATCAGCCATCGATTTAGCCTGTTTTGCGACGTCGTCGATGGAAAAAGACCATGCTGACGAGGTATACAGGGACAACAACACTGCCGCACCCAACCAACGCATTTTCATCATTTTTGATTTATGTTTCATAATAAGTAAGCACTTCCCCCTTTGTGTGCTTAATTCGATCCGATCCATTTTACTGGAAATTCAGGCAATCCGACAACATTATCACCGCTTTGTTCAGCGCACCGGCTCAGGGATTAAGCAAGTAGAAGACCCTCGTTCTACTTTGCGTGCTTATCCTGGAGACAGGGTGTCGGTCTTGGTGTAGGGTTGGCTTCGAATGTAACCACTATTAGTCTTATGGATAAGGCGAAAAGTCTGAGAATGCGCAACGTTATATGATCACTGCACCCACTCAACGTGAATACTTCCTCGACTCCATCCGGGCATGGTTAATGCTTTTGGGGATCCCGTTCCACATCTCACTGATTTACTCAAGCCACACCTGGCATGTAAACAGTATAGAGCCCTCATGGTGGCTGACACTGTTTAACGATTTTATACACTCATTCCGCATGCAGGTGTTCTTCGTGATATCGGGCTATTTTTCCTACATGCTGTTTCTGCGGTATCCGCTGAAACGCTGGTGGAAAGTGCGCGTCGAACGCGTCGGTATCCCCATGCTCACCGCTATTCCACTGCTGACGCTGCCTCAGTTTATCATGCTGCAGTATGTTAAAGGTAAAGCGGACAACTGGCAGAACCTGACCTTTTATGAAAAATATAACACCCTGGTCTGGGAGCTGATTTCTCATCTCTGGTTCTTATTAGTTCTGGTGGTCATGACGACGGTGAGCCTGTGGATATTCAGCCGCTTGCGCCGTCGGTTAAGCCGTCACACGGAAGATCAATTCGCGACCCTCTCCTTTGCCAAGCTTTCCGTTATTTTCCTGCTGCTTGGGATGGCTTATGGCGTGATACGCCGCACGCTGTTTATGGTTTATCCTCCTATTCTCAGCGACGGACTGTTTAATTTTGTGGTGATGCAAACCCTGTTTTACATTCCGTTCTTTATGCTGGGCGCGCTGACCTTTATTTCGCCGAAGCTAAAAGCCTTGTTCATCACCCCATCACCGTGGTGCGCAGTTGGGTCTGCGCTGGCTTTCGCCGCCTATTTGCTGAATCAAAAATACGGCAGCGGCGATGCGTGGATGTATGAAACTGAAAGCGTGATTACGATGTTGCTGGGGCTATGGATGGTAAACGTGGTGTTTGCGCTGGGGCATCGTCTGCTGAATTTTAAATCGAAACGTGTGACCTATTTCGTCAACGCTTCCCTGTTTATCTATGTGGTGCATCATCCCCTGACGCTCTTTTTTGGTGCATACATCACGCCGCATATCACCTCAAACACGCTGGGATTCTTCACCGGACTGGTGTTTGTGGTGGGTATCGCCATTGTGCTGTATGAAATTCATCTGCGGATCCCACTGCTGCGTTTCCTGTTTTCAGGCAAACCGCAGAACAAAGCGGAAAGCCTCAACGCAGCGCAGTAATTTTTTGTGCGCCGGGTCCCCGGCGCGCTTACAGAAGCCACTCCACGGGTAGCCACCAGGCTAAACGCACCAAAACGCGCTGCCAGAAGCGGGTTGACGGCTCTTTCGTTAACACAATGTCTTTCCCGTCTTTGTGCTCGATCCAGTTCAAACGCCCCGTGTTATCGAGCCGAATCTGCCAGGCCTCCTGCATCCGGGTCTTCAGAAAACGTCGATGGATAATTTGCGCCAGCGTTTCGCTTTCTATCACAAATCCCATTTCGGTATTGAGCATGGTTGATCGCGGGTCAAAATTCAGCGAACCGATAAACACTTTTTGGCCATCAATACTGAACGTTTTGGCATGGAGACTGGAACCGGAATTCCCCGTCAAACCACGATCGTGTAATCCCGGCACGAAATCCTGCGTGGGCTTAAGTTCATACAACTCAATACCGTGTCGCAGCAGTTTTTTACGCCAGCGCGCATAGCCCGCATGGACCACGGCGACGTCGTTAGCCGCCAGCGAATTCGTCAGAATCGCGACCTTGACCCCTTTGCGCACCATTTGCAGCAGCAGCGCAACGCCTGCCCGAGTGGGGACAAAATAAGAAGAAATAATATCAATTTGTTCGACCGGAGAGCCCATCACGTCCAGTAAACGCTGCGGCAGTAGGGAATGACGTTTTGCCCGCCCCAGCCCTTTACGCGGATCGTCGCTGAGCAAGCGGGTTTTCGCCCAAATCAGCGGCAAATCACGCGCCTCAAGCTGGGTAATGAACTGGCTGGATTCCAGCTTATTCAAATAACGTTGTGTTATTTCGCTTTGATACCATTCGTCCGGTGGCTGGATCCTCGCTTCAATCTCTGCTTCCGACAGTTCCAGAACCTGCTTTAGAGTGGATACGCAGGCGCTGCTCCAGTAACGTTCAAAGTCATCAGCCACATCCGCCACAACCGGCCCCACCGCCATCACATCCAGATCGGAAAAGAGCGGCGCGTCCCCTGCCCCAAAGTACGCATCGCCGACATTTCGACCGCCAATCAGGGTAACTTCACCATCGACAGTGAAACTTTTGTTGTGCATACGGCGGTTGAGACGCGCGAAGTCAGTGAGATACCCCAGCGCGCGGAGCGTTCTAAAGGAGAAGGGATTGAATAACCGTACATCAATATTTTGATGCGAATCGAGCAGACGTAAAATGGCATCCAGCCCCTGGGTATTGTTATCGTCGAGCAGAAGCCGGACGCGCACCCCGCGCGTCGCCGCCGACAGCAAAACGGAAAACAACAGCCGCCCGGACATGTCGTCTTCCCAGATGTAATACTGCACATCTAACGTTTTTTCCGCCATTTCCGCCAGCCGATATCGGCACGCAAACGCGTCCAGGCTATCGTCCAGGGGGAGAAGACCGCATAACCCTGGATGTTCTGCGCTAACAGGCGCAATAGCACGCCCGAGCCGCGTTTTATGCGTCAGGGATAAGTCCTCGTTGGATAAGGAGTTGCTGGTAAAGCCGGGCATTTTCTTCATCATAGCAGACAAAGTATACCCGCTCCGGCAGAGGCTTGCGGGTGAGGAATTCTGAAACTGTCTCTACCGCTATTTCCGCAGCCGCCGCTTTGGGATATCCGTAAACGCCCGTGCTGATGGCGGGGAACGCCAACGTTTGATACCCATTCGCAGCAGCCAGGCGCAGACAGTTAAGATAGGCGTCCTTTAACGTCCTCGCTTCATGATGTTCTCCCCCCTGCCAGACAGGGCCAACCGCATGAATCACCGCTTTCGCCGGAAGATCGCCTGCGATTGTAATCACCGCATGTCCAGGGGCACATTCGCCCTGCTGCTGGCACACCGTTTTGCAGGCTTCCAGCAGTTGTGGTCCGGCCGCACGATGAATGGCTCCGTCAACCCCTCCGCCGCCCATTAACGACGGTTTGGCTGCATTGACGATAACGTCAACCTCCATCGTCGTGATATCCCCAACAACAACGTCTATTTGCGGCTTCATATACATTCCTCTACTACCTGTATTTTAGTAAGTGTATAGCAGGGGAATGTGGCAAAGAAGGATTTGATCAGAAAAGCCCCCCGCCACCGGACGGAGGGCTTTGGCTTAGCGATAGTCTATTTGCACAATGGCCAATGACTTTTCTGGATTGATGTATTTCATGCTGACCCTGGCGATATCTGGATTGACGTTGCGACCGCTAACGGCATCCTGATAGCTGACCTGAGTCGTTTGCATCTTCCCGTCTTTAGGACAGGAAAGCGCAAACTGCTGCTTTTGCGGTGTGATTTCACACGGATCCTCGACAATCATCCCACGGAAATGAATAACACCGCCGTTAACAATCGTTGCCGAAAAAGCCGGTATCAGAGCAGATGAAAGCATCATCCCCGCACCTAACATCATTTTTATACTGAACGCGACCATGGATTGGTTCCTCAATGAGAAATCATCCTTGAGGGTGTCGTGCATTCCTTATGTAGAGCATAGAGATATTCATTGGGAACCGCCAAATTATACAATGTATTGATTTCGTGAATGTTTCATTCAGAAGTCGGCCACTGTTGCGATAAATGAAGTGATTTCCCATCGGTAACAGTAACGACAATTTTCACAGAATCTTTAGGGCTAATATTCAAACTGAGCCTGGACAAATCAATGGCCTGATTCGCAGGAAGAGAAAGCGTATTCCGCTGACTAGAGGTACTTTGCCCGCCTCCCCCCTGTCGGGAAGAGGTGATTTGAACCTGACACACACAAGGCTCGGATAACGTCACCTGGGGAATAATGGTCGTCATGTCCCCATTTTGGGTCGTTTTAAAGGTAATTTGGCTGGAGAGCGCAGCGAGGAGCAGAAGGGTATGCATGATAAACTCCCGAAAAAAAACAGGGCCTATGCCCTGTTTTTTTGTAGCACAGAGTGCGTATTAGTACTGATGCGCAGTTGCGTTGTTGCCGAAACCAACCTGAGTAACAGACACAGTTGAGCCAGATGCGGTCTGGTCTACTGCTGCGCCGTTGCCGCCGCCGAACTGTTTAACAGTCATAGTAGAATCTTTACCATTCCACTGATCGAGGGTTGCGCTGTTACCAAAGCCTTTCTGCACCAGGTCGATGGAGCTGTCATCAGAACCTTGACCAACATCAGCACCGTTACCGCCACCGTGCTGAGAAATAGACAGTTCAGAATCTTTTGCATCAGATTGCAGAGCAACAGCTGAGTTGCCGCCACCGGACTGGTAAATACTCAGTGTGGAGTTAGGACCGCTATTACCGCCACCCCCAACCACCACCGTGGCCGTATTGTGGAATTGCACCAGCCAGAGCACTGCCAGAAACTACGATTGCTGCGATTGCTGCCACTTTGAAAAGTTTCATGGTAAACCCCCATCGGATTGATTTAAGTCGTCGAAATAGTTAGCGTTGGATAACGCGAATAGCCATTTGCGACTGTCTCTGAACAACAACTGCTGTTTTTTGCGTACCATACTGCGTAATACTCGCTCTGTTACCCGAACCTTTCTGAATAATCATCGCGGTATTACCAAAAGCACCCTGCTGAATACTTGCATCGTTCCCGTTGCCGGTCTGATCAATATAAGCAAGGTTGTAAGTCCCTGATTGATCAACTTTCGCTCTATTGCTTCCACCTTCCTGAGAAACAACGGACAGTAATTTTGAACCGCCCTGACGAACTTCTGCGTTATTACTCACGCCTTGTTGACCAATAATGGCTGCCTGATTATATGAAGACTTACTTAATTCATTAACCGCGAAGTTGTATTCCGAATTTGCCAAATCCGGACCTGCCGCGATTGATAACCCAGGCGCACCCAGTAATGTAAACATCATAAATAACGTTCTGTTTTTCATGTTGTCACCTGGACCTGGCTAAATAAACATCTCGGTGTTAACGCGATTCGTTTTTTTGTTAACGCCGCGTTACGATGAAGAGTATGTCTTTCGAAACAATTTTAATATCTCACCCGCGCGACTTATTTTTATTTAAAGAGTCACCTCAAAGTATTAATTAATGCTGAAATATGCTGTTACCAGCGGGACTTAGTATTTTTGATAAATATTTTGACAGAATACTGGCGTGCCCTGCCAGGCTGCTTCCCCTCTCAACTTCATCAATGTCACTGCGCATATGAGAGGGGTAACGTGACTCACTCGTCACAACTCACTCGATTTCTTAAGAGCATTCCGATCACAAAGGAAGTCGTAGACATCACGACGAACTCATACCTGAAATAGCAGTGACATTAATAATTATTATGCTTAGAAATCAATTAAATATAATTATTTGTATGATTTTTAAAATGTGTGCAGAAGAATTGTTATGTACAACTTTTTTATCATAACTAAACAATTCCACGGCCTTAAATTAACAATTTAATATTGATTTTTACATTCTGTTACACCATTAACACTTGATTTAAAAATCGTAATAGCTAGATTGAAATCAGCAGTACGGAGTATTTTTTAATATTTACCTCTCTCTAGAGGTTATGTTCAGATTCTACACACAGCAGTCCTACATCTGTCAGTACCTCTGGTGTCCCCTTGTATATTTCAGGGGGACGGCTGCCAGGTGTTATAAAAAGTGGGGTTTCATCATGTTTAATGAAGTCCATAGTTTACAAGGTCATACATTACTGTTGATCACTAAGCCGTCCTTGCAAGCGACAGCCTTATTACAGCATTTGAAGCAATCTCTTTGCTTGAATGGGAAACTGCATAATATTCAACGTTCTTTCGATGATATTGTTCCTGGCAGCATCATTCTTTTCGACATGATGGAAGCCGATAAAAAGCTTATTCATTACTGGCAAGATAACTTAAGCAGGAAAAACAATAATATCCGTTCGCTATTATTGAACACTCCTGACGAATATCCTTTCCGGGATATTGAAAGCTGGCCGCATATTAATGGCGTCTTTTACGTCACAGAAGACGAGACGCGTGTGGTAGAGGGGCTGCAAGGTATTTTGCGCGGAGAGTGTTACTTTTCCCAAAAGCTTGCCAGCTATCTCATCACTCACTCCGGAAATTATCGCTATAACAGTTCAGAATCCGCGCTGCTGACGCACCGTGAAAAAGAGATCCTGAATAAATTACGCATCGGTTCTTCAAATATTGAAATCGCCCGTTCTTTATTTATCAGCGAAAATACCGTTAAGACACATCTCTATAATCTTTTCAAGAAGATAGCTGTTAAAAACAGGACTCAGGCTGTTTCATGGGCAAACGATAACCTCAGGCGTTAATAACATGAAACGCACGTTGAGTTGGATAGCGGCAGCGGGTTTTCTGCTTGCTGCCGGGAACCTTCATGCTGTTGAAGTGGAAGTTCCCGGATTGTTAACTGACCACACTGTCTCATCTATCGGCCACGATTTTTACCGGGCATTTAGCGACAAATGGGAAAGTGATTATCCAGGCAACTTAACAATCAATGAGCGTCCCAGTGCTCGATGGGGAAGCTGGATCACAATAACGATTAATCAGGACGTTATTTACCAGACCTTTTTATTCCCGACGAAACGAGACTTTGATCAAAACGTAAGTTTTGCACTGGCACAGACCGAAGATGCGGTAAATCGCCTGCAAATCGACAAGGCTCTCCTGAGCACTGGCGATTTAGCAAAAGATGAATTCTGACGACGAATAATATCCGGAGGCTGTAATGCGTCTCGCACACACAGTGATTTCATTAATGCTGATTGCTCCACTGAGCTGGGCCGGGAATATGACTTTCCAGTTCCGCAACCCTAACTTTGGCGGCAATCCGAATAATGGGGCATTCTTGCTGAATGAAGCCCAGGCTCAAAACTCATATAAAGACCCCAGTTACAAAGACGATTTCGGCATCGAAACGCCTTCTGCACTGGATAACTTTACTCAGGCTATTCAGTCGCAAATATTAGGCGGCTTATTAACGAATATTAATACCGGTAAACCAGGTCGTATGGTGACCAATGATTTTATCGTCGATATTGCTAATAAAGATGGGCAACTGCAGTTGAATGTCACCGACCGGAAAACGGGTAAAACATCCACGATCCAGGTTTCCGGTCTGGCCAATAATTCAGCTGACTTTTAAACAACCTCGAAATAAGGACAATACTCATGCAGCGCTTTCTGATTCTTGTTGCAGTGTGCTTATTGAGCGGTTGTTTAACTGCTCCGCCCAAAGAAGCCGCGAAACCAACATTAATGCCTCGGGCCCAAAGTTATCGTGATTTAACGCATCTCCCAATGCCGACAGGCAAGATCTTTGTCTCGGTATATAACATTCAGGATGAAACCGGTCAGTTTAAACCGTATCCGGCAAGTAACTTCTCGACCGCAGTACCGCAAAGTGCCACCGCGATGCTGGTGACAGCGCTCAAGGATTCACGCTGGTTTATTCCGCTGGAACGTCAGGGGCTGCAAAACCTGCTGAATGAACGCAAAATCATTCGCGCAGCTCAGGAGAATGGTACCGTAGGCATGAACAACCGCGTGCCGTTGCAATCGCTCGTGGCGGCCAACGTGATGGTTGAAGGGTCAATTATCGGTTATGAAAGTAATGTGAAATCGGGCGGTGTCGGGGCACGTTATTTTGGTATCGGGGCTGACACGCAATACCAGCTCGACCAGATTGCCGTCAACCTGCGAGTGGTCAACGTGAGCACGGGTGAGGTGCTGTCATCGGTGACGACCAGCAAAACGATTCTTTCGTATGAGGTTCAGGCCGGTGTGTTCCGCTTCATCGACTATCAGCGTCTGCTGGAAGGTGAAATCGGCTACACCTCGAATGAACCGGTCATGATGTGCCTGATGTCAGCCATCGAAACAGGGGTTATCTTCCTGATTAATGACGGTATCGATCGCGGCTTGTGGGACCTGCAGAATAAAAATGAAGTGAAAAATGACATTCTGGTGAAATACCGCGAAATGTCTGTGCCTCCTGAATCCTGATTCAGAGGCGCAAAAGAAAAGCGAGACCCATGGGTCTCGCTTTTTTATTTGCTTAATACGGTAACGTTTTGCGCCCTTTCTCGTCGCGCAGCCAGCCACAGTCCGCTGTTTTTCATGGCGTAACCAAACACCAGGCCCAGCAGCAAAGACGGGACGATCATTTTCCAGTCGCCCTGACCGGCAAACGTCGCGCATGCGCCAATAAAGGTTCCAGGAACAAATGACAGCAACAGATGCTTCGCCTGGATGCACATTAAAAAAGCCACCACGCCCGTCATCATATAGCCCACGATCTCAAGATGCGGTGCCAGCGCACTGCCCTTCATGATAACTAACGCCCACACCACGCCGCTCATCATGGTACATCCTGAGATAAACAGTCCTTTAAGCCCGCCCTGTGGGCATGCGAAATAGGCCGTACAGCCCAGGAATCCCGCCCAGCTGAGTAAACCAAGTGACACAGCCACCCATCCCCAAAGTCCGGAGAGAATGCCTGTCGTGATTGCGATAGAAAGGAGTATGTTCATGGCGCGCATCTTATCAGATACGCGGCCATGAAATGAGATCATGAGCACATTTTATGCAAACCAGAATGCATCGTTGCATTTAAAATGTGATGTAAATCACTCTTCGTGTTCTTCCTGTAATTCATCCCACATGGCCGATACGGCATCGCGGGTTAGCGGGGCCATCGTCCGCCAGAAAGGTGACGTGGCATGCGCTTCGATTTTCCCGAGGAAAGCGCCGCACCACGGCAACAGATAATCGGCAAACAGCGTTTCGAGTGCTTCGCTTTCATCTTCTCCGGCATGATCTTCAATCCAGGACGCGGCCAACAACAGAGTGCCAATGTGATCGGCAGGGGCATCCGTCAGCGGCATTCCACGCTCGGAAAGAAACGCGCGCACTTCAGCTTCCGTTGCGCCCTCTTCCCATGCCGAACGATACGGCGATACACGGCACTCTTCGCCGACAAACAGGGCGTTGTAGTCCGCCGCAATCTGCTGCATATCGCAGCTTTTTTGCAGACGTTGCAGTTGCTCGTCCTGCTCAAGGGGCCAGTTTTCCGCGAGCTTGCCTTCGCGAATCAGCGTAAACAGCGGCACCAGCAGCGGATCCTGCGGCTGACGGTAATACAAGGTGCCCAGTACGCGGCAAAGGATTGAAAACTCGTTCATTTAATTTTCCATTACACTATTAAAGATCTGCAAATTCAGGGATATGTGGCATGCCGCGCGACTCAAGAAAATCGAGCATGCGACGCGGCGTGACGTTAAGAATTCTCTCTTCCGGGAACCCCACCTCATCAAGCACTTTCCGACACTCGGTAAACTCACCCAATGTAAACGCCGTGTGAGAATCAGATCCCAGCGCAACCATTCCGCCCGCATCACGCACAGCCGCCGCGACGGCACGACAGTTCGCTTCACTGCCGATTCGAGAGTGAATAAAAGAAGAGTTGTTGATTTCCAGCGCCACACGGTGTTTGGCCGCCGCTTGCGCCACGGCCTGAATATCGATAGGGAATTTAGGATTGCCGGGGTGGCTGATAATGTGCACGTTGCCGCTGGCAATCGTCGCAATCATTGCCTGAGTGTGGGTGTCCTTATCCTGCGGCGGGAACACCGGCTCATGAAAACCGGCGATAATCATGTCCAGAGACGTGAGCATTGGGCCGGTACAGTCGATTTCGCCTTCCGTATTTTTAATATTGGCCTCAATACCACGCAGTATCCCGACGCCATCAACCAGACGTGGCCAGATACGCATATTCACAAAATGCCAATAGTGCGGCGCATCAGCCATATCAGGACCGTGATCGGTAATGGCGAAAAGCTTGATGCCTTTCAGCCGGGCTTGCGCGATGTAGTCATGGAGGGTGCTGTAAGCATGGGTACTGGCGACGGTGTGCATATGCAGGTCAACGGGATACATCGGTCTCTCCTCTGATGTTTTACCAAAGGATAGCAGGAATGGGGGGTGAATATTAGCAAAAACCCGGCCAGCGCCGGGTTTGACTTATGCCCGAATCAGTAGCCGAGCTGTCTGTTGACCTGCCCGGTGGCTGCTTTTCCCTGTTCCAGATGAGTGATGGTACGGGCAATATACTCCACGGCTTCTGCTGGACGCGTCACCGCCGCGATATGCGGGGTCATCGCCACGCGCGGATGCGCCCACAGCGGGCTTTCGACCGGCAACGGCTCACTGCTGTACACATCCAGCATGGCGCCTTTGAGCTTGCCCGTATTCAGGGCATCAATGAGATCGTGCTCAACCACATGAACACCGCGCGCCAGGTTCATCAAATAGCTATGATCCGCCAGCTGGTTAAGCAGGCCTTTATTGATAATCCCCACGGTTTCCGCGGTGTTCGGCAGCAGGTTAATCAGCACGCGCGTGCCCTTTAAAAATGCCGGGAGTTCTTCCACCCCAGCGAAGCTTTGTACACCGGGATACGTTTTGCGGCTGCGGCTCCAGCAACGCAGCGGGAATCCCCACGGAGCGAGCGCTTCGGCAACCTTTGAACCCAGAACCCCTGCGCCCAAAATACCGACGGTAAAATCTTCACGCTGATAATCGGGCAGCGGTTCCCACTGAGATTTCAGCTTGAGCGCCTGATAATCATCAAAACGGCGGAACCAGTGCAGCACCTGGCTAACGGCATATTCCTGCATCTGCTGACCCATTCCGGTATCTTCGAGCCGGAACAATGGAATATGTTCTGGCAGCATTTCCGGATGGGCTTTCAGTTTACTCAGAATCGAATCGACACCCGCCCCAAGGGCAAACACCGCTTTCAGATCTCGCCCCTGCAGCATCTCTACTGGCGGATGCCAGACTAACGCGTAATCGGCATGTTCATTATCGCCGCGCTTCCACTCACGCACGCGTGCGCCAGGCAGAGCTGCCGTCAGCGCGTTAATCCAGTAAGGGGTATCAAACGTCGGGTGATAAAAGATGATATCCATAATGACTCCTGCCTTTTATTTCGCTGTTTTATGTGCATTTTCAACTGGATTGCCAGCATAACAAATTTATCTGGAAACTGCGTTGCTGATAAAAGAGACGCTTTCAGCACATTCAGGAATCATGTTGCTTAAAGTTTGTCTCAACATGCTAAATAACTGAAAAAGTTGATTGACGGCAGTTCGGCTTTTCCTTACATTAGCGCCCGTCCCAGTAGCATCGGGATGACAATACGGTGAGGTGTCCGAGTGGCTGAAGGAGCACGCCTGGAAAGTGTGTATACGGCAACGTATCGAGGGTTCGAACCCCTCTCTCACCGCCATATTTGAAGAAGAGCTCGCATGAAAATGCGGGCTTTTTTTCGTCTGTCGAAACGCCATTTTACCCGCCCCTAGCTCACATTCTCCTTTATTGACGCTAACCTATTCGTGAGAGTGATTATTGCTTAACCGAACAGCCGTCCATACACAAAATAAGCTTGACCGTTTTAGCGCAACTCCCTATAGTAGCGCCCCGTTGCCCCCTACGCGGTAAGGCAGCAGAACAATACGGTGAGGTGTCCGAGTGGCTGAAGGAGCACGCCTGGAAAGTGTGTATACGGCAACGTATCGAGGGTTCGAACCCCTCTCTCACCGCCATATTAAAAGAAGAGCCCGCATGAAAATGCGGGCTTTTTTTCGTCTGATGTTTGTCACATAACGTCTGCTAGAACACGTTGCTGACAAAACAAAGCCCGGTTTCCCGGGCCTTGAAAGCAACGGCGCACTCAGTAATAGGCGTTTAACGTGTGCTGGCAAAGTGCCGAACGCACACAGTCGTCTTTCGTGAAACGCACCACACCGACCATATCGTCTTCAACAAAACGTGACATTGCGTCGCTCAGGCCAGACTTCACACCCGACGGCAAATCGCATTGGGTGATATCGCCATTGACGATAACGGTCACATTTTCCCCGAGGCGCGTTAAAAACATTTTCATTTGCGCAGCAGTCACGTTCTGAGCCTCGTCAAGAATCACGACCGCATTTTCAAATGTACGTCCGCGCATATAGGCGAACGGCGCGATTTCCACCTTACCAATCTCTGGTCGCAGGCAGTACTGCATAAAAGAGGCACCCAGCCGTTTCACCAGCACGTCATAAACGGGTCGGAAATACGGGGCAAATTTCTCTGAGATGTCGCCGGGCAAGAAGCCGAGATCTTCATCGGCCTGCAATACCGGACGGGTGACGATAATTCTGTCCACATCCTTATGAATCAGAGCCTCCGCCGCCTTAGCAGCACTGATCCAGGTTTTCCCGCATCCGGCTTCACCGGTGGCGAAGATCAGCTGTTTACTCTCGATAGCATTCAGGTAGTGCGCCTGAGCTTCATTACGCGCTTCAATAGGTGAATGATCGCGGCTGTCCCGCGCCATGCCAATTGCTTCGACGCCACTCATCTGCACAAGCGAGGTGACCGATTCTTCTTCACGCTGTTTATGGCTACGTGAATCCCGTCTCAGCACACGTTTTGCTTCACGACGAGCTTTGATCACTGCTTTTTGTCTTCCCATGGATAGCACCTTGAGTTGTTGGAATTCATCACACGCACCACCATTCGCGGTGCGATCATGCAAACGAACATCTGAGGGTTGGCTTCCTTCTAAGCCATTGCTTGCCTTTTTGAATGACACAACCGAACGGCTATGCGCACCGCTCTGTATGTCGGAAAAGTCATGTTTATGCATCGGGGAGGAGAATTTTGTGGTGAAGAAATCGCTGCCGGAGTCAGAGCCTCCGCGCTGGGTGGTGCGGTTGTGGTATTGCTTATGTCCAATACAGGACCCAACCATTCGCGATCTCCATAGTGATTCGATATCACTGCCGGGAACTACCGCCGTCTTATAATAATTACATCAGGATTTATCATAAATGCAACATTTATTTTACCTGAGTGCAACTTAAAGACCACTCCTGCAGCTAAGATGAGTCTCTTACAGGAATATTACAGAAATATAACAGAGAGATAGACATACGAAAAAATAATATCCCCGCGAAGTATCACGGGGATAAATTTACGCTTCGATCAGGCCTTGGGCGAGATACGCGCCTTCACCGCGCACGCCTGGCAGAGCAAAGAAATAGCCGCCGCCGATAGGTTTTATGTACTCTTCCAGCGCTTCGCCGTTTAAGCGTTTCTGCACGGTTAAGAAGCCCTTTTCCAGATCGTGCTGATAGCAGACAAACAGCAGCCCCATATCCAGCTGACCGGAGTTAGTGACGCCCAGAGAATAGCTGTATCCACGGCGCATCATCAGACTCGACTGGGTTTCCGGCGTACGCGGGTTGGCCAGACGAATATGACTGTCCAGGGCAATGGTATCGCCATCAGGATCGCGCACGTAATCCGGCACGTCATGCTCGTTTTTCATGCCCAGCGGCGCACCGCTTTGCTTATCCCGACCAAAAATCGTCTGCTGCTCTTTAAGCGGCGTACGATCCCAGAACTCAACGTGGAACTGGATAATCCGCACCGCCTGATAGCTCCCGCCAACGGTCCATGCGGGCTCGCCCTGGTCCGCCGTCGTCCACACCACGCTTTTCATCAGTGCGGCGTCAGTGCTGTCCGGATTCGCCGTACCATCTTTGAAACCAAGCAGGTTAACCGGGGTCTCTTTCCCCCTGGCTTCGCGCCGCGTGATCGGAGATAAATCCTTCACGCTTCCAGCGCACGCTGAGTAAATCCGGCGTGTGCTTGATGATATCGCGCAGGGCGTGGATCACCGTATCCTGGGTGTTGGCGCAGATCTGGATCAGCAGATCGCCATGACACAGCGCCGCATCCAGAGAATCATTAGGAAAACGCGTCATCTTCTGCAGCGTTTTCGGCTTGTGCTTCTCCAGACCATAGCGCGCGTCAAACAGCGAGTCGCCGACCGAAACCGTTACGGTCAGATTATCCGGGGCAATAAATGGCCCCAGAATTCCTGAATCCATCGGCGGCATGCGCGGGTTAGGCGTTTCTGGCGCCGGGCCGCCTGCCGTCAGAAACGCGATACGTTTCGTCAGCACGCGGAACAGACGTTCCAGATCCGCTTTGTCGCTTGCCAGCGAGTCAAAGGCGACCACCATCATGGCCGCCTGCTGCGGCGTCAAAATTCCGCCCTGATGCTCGCCGTAAAACGGCTGCGTTTCCATCCGCGCATTGGGGGGAGAGCGTGCCCGGCGCGCTCTGCGGTTTTGCCGCATGCGCTACCGGGCAGCCGCCTGCCAGTGCGAGCGCACCACCCAGCGCCCCCACGCCTTTCAGCAATCGACGCCGGGAAGGTTCCGCGACGCCGTATTCTTCTTTCTCATTCATGATGCTTAGTCCAGACCCAGCACGCCGCGCAGCTGAGCCAGATCTTCTGCCAGCGTGGTGATCGGTCCTTTCAGCGCATTACGATCCGCATCGGTTAACTTGTCGTAGGTTTCATACCCGTCTTTGGTGCGGTATTTCGCCAGAATGGTATTCACTTTTTTGAAGTTTGCATCCACTTTGGCCAGCAGTGCGCTGTTATCTTTTTGCAGCTGCGGACGAAGCAAATCGACAATTTTCTGCGCGCCTTCGACGTTGGCCTGGAAGTCCCACAGGTCAGTATGGCTGTAGCGATCTTCTTCGCCGCTGATTTTGCTGGCGGCCACTTCTTCAATCAGGCCCGCCGCGCCACCCACTACTTTTGATGGCGGGAACGCCAGCTCGCTGATGCGCTTTTGCAGTTCCAGCACGTCGGTATTGAGCTGTTCAGCGTATTTTTCCATGCCCTTGGTGGAGTTATCGCCAAACAGCGCTTTCTCAAGACGGTGGAAACCGGTGAACTTCGGATCGGCGGCTTTCTGCTCATAATCGTCTTCACGGGCGTCAATGCTGCCGTCGAGATCAGAGAACAGCTCAGCGATCGGCTCGATGCGCTCATAATGCTGACGCGTTGGCGCATACAGGGATTTCGCTTTTTCGATATCGCCCGCTTTCACCGCGTCCGGTAAAGGCTTTGGTTCCGGCCACCAGGTCGGCGGTCTCTTTCGTGACGTACGCTTTATAGGCCGTGATCGCTGTGCCCAGGCTCAGCAACGCTTCGCCTTTTGCTGCATCGGCCGTCGCTTCGCCTTTCACGATCAGCTTGCCTTTCGGGTTAGTCAGCAGTCCGCAGGTCATGTCGTATTCGCCCGGCTGCAGGTTCGCGGTCATTTTCTGACTAAAACCGGGCGCGATGTTTTCACGCTCTTCCACAACCATCACGCCTTTGAGGATTTCCCACTCCAGCGCCTTCTGGCTATGGTTTTGAATAATAAACTGCGTTTTACCGCTATTGACCGTGATAGTCATCGGCTCACACTGTTTATCGTTCACAGTCACTTTCACCTGAGGAACATCAGCCGCCTGAGCAGAAAACGCATACGCAAACAGCGCTGCCACACCAACCTGTAACGCACTACGACGAAATTGAATTGCCATGACTCTTCCCTTTCTAAAGTATGTTGTAACTCTACACGTCAGCCTTCAAGCTGCCTCTGCTCATCCCAGTCACTTACCAGAGTAAGTGACTGGGACTTTCAGACTTGCCGCCTTGACCCAGCGTGAATGATTTTGTGTATACACTGTGCACTTCACGGCGCGGTTCGCGACGGCTGAGTGCTGGGGCGTGATGGCATAAAGAACAACACCAGCGCCGGAATGAGAAAGATGAAATACATCGCCACTTCGCTGACGCTCGGCGTTTCCTGATAGCCAAAAATGCCTTCGAGGAGAGTCCCGACGAGCGAATGGGTGGAGAGAACCGTGCTGAGATCGAAGGCAACATCCTGGAAATGGTTCCACAGGCCCGCCTCGTGGAAGGCGCGAATCGCACCCGCCGCCAGACCCGCTGCCACCAGCAGAATAAACAGGCTGGTCCACTTAAAGAACGCGGCCCAGATTCAGGCGTATGCCGCCCCAATACAGCATAAAGCCCAGTACCACCGCGGTTGCCAGACCAAAGCATCGCACCGATAGGTGGCCAGATCCCCACATCCTGCTGGAACGCAGCCAGCAGGAAAAAGACCGACTCCAGCCCTTCGCGCGCGACGGCGAAAAAGACCATCCAGGATCAGCGCCCAGCCGTGGCTGGTTGCTTTTTTGCAGTGCGTTATCGACCGCCTGCTCCAGTTGAACCTTGACGTTGCGCGACACTTTACGCATCCAGAACACCATCCAGGTGAGGATCACCACGGCGATCGCCGCGACAATTCCTTCGAACAGTTCCTGTTCTTTTTGCGGGAATTCACCGGTGGTTTCGTTGATCAGAATACCCAGGCCCAGGCAGAGCGCTGCGGCGAAGAAAACGCCAATCCACATCACCCCGATCCAGCGTCCGCGCTGGGTCCGCTTGAGATAGCTGGCGATCAAGCTGACAATCAAGGCCGCTTCAAGGCCTTCACGTAACATAATGAGAAATGGAACAAACATGCCGACACCTTAAATGTTTATCGCGGTCAACTGATGCAAAGAAAGGTAAATTCTTGTGATAGTGATTATCATTACGGCGTGAATAAACACAAGCGAAATATGTGAGGTTTTGATGACGAGATGTAAATCGCTCGCCTGTTAATAATTTCATTCGTTATCGTTATGTGTATAACTTATAACGTAAATGCCCATTTACGCTTGCCAGTCCCTATGGCTAAATAAGCGCTTCGATAACCTGCTGAAAATTTAAAATGTATAACTTTGTCCATTTCCTGCTGGCGCTGGTGATTATTCTTGCGCTCGCCTGGCTGGTGAGTTTCGACCGCCGAAAAATTCGTATTCGCTACGTTTTACAGCTAATTGTCATTGAAATTGCGCTGGCGTTCTTTTTCCTGCATGCGGAAAGCGGACTCTTCGTGATTAAATATGTTTCCGGATTCTTTGAATCCCTGCTGAAATTTGCGGCAGAAGGAACAAACTTTGTCTTTGGTGGAATGGGTGAAAAAGGGCTGGCGTTCATTTTCCTCGGCGTTTTATGCCCAATTATTTTCATCTCTGCGCTGATTGGTATTCTCCAGCACTGGCGAATTCTGCCGATTTTTATTCGCGTTATCGGTACCCTGCTGTCCAAACTGAACGGCATGGGAAAACTGGAATCGTTTAACGCCGTCAGCTCTCTGATATTGGGTCAGTCGGAAAACTTTATTGCGTATAAAGGTGTGCTGGGCGATCTCTCTTCTCGACGCCTGTTCACCATGGCTGCCACGGCGATGTCGACCGTATCGCTGTCGATTGTCGGCGCGTATATGACCATGCTCGATGCCAAATTTGTGGTCGCTGCGCTAATTCTGAATATGTTCAGCACCTTTATTATTTTGTCGGTCATCAACCCAGCGCGACCTGAAGCCGAACCCGAAATCAAACTGGAAAAACTGCACGAATCTCAGAGTTTCTTTGAGATGCTGGGCGAGTATATTCTGGCCGGTTTTAAAGTGGCGATGATTATTATGGCGATGCTAATCGGCTTTATTGCCATTATTAGCGCCATCAATGCCCTGTTCTCCAGCGTATTTGGCATAAGCTTCCAGCAAATTCTTGGCTACGTGTTTTATCCGCTGGCGTGGCTGGTGGGCATTCCGCTGAGCGATGCGTTAAATGCGGGCAGCATTATGGCGACGAAACTGGTGGCGAATGAATTTGTGGCCATGATTGAGCTGCAAAAAATAGCCGGTCAAATGACGCCGCGTGGCCTGGGTATTCTGTCGATCTTCCTGGTCTCCTTTGCCAACTTTGCGTCCATCGGGATTATCGCGGGCGCGATTAAAGGCCTGAACGAGCAGCAAGGAAACGTGGTGTCTCGCTTTGGTTTGCGCCTGGTCTACGGCGCGACGCTGGTGAGCCTGCTGTCGGCAAGCTTCGCCGGATTAGTATTGTAAAAAAATAACGGCGGGATTTCCCGCCGTTTTCTTAGAACTGAACGCAGACCGGCTGATCAACGCGCATCACCGATTCCTGCGCAAACCGTGATTTATACACCCCGCGCAGGGTTTCAATATTCTTCTCGCTCTGGGCATCTTTGCCGTGGATCAACATCAACGCTTTGCTTGGCTCACGCGCCACTTTTCCGTCATTGCCCAGCCATTGGCCGCGCGCATCAAACACGGTTAAGCCATCACGAAAACGCGGCGTCACGTCCTGATCCACAAATTGCTGCCACTCCTGACCGGTGATCGGTTCCCCTGCCGGACGGTTCAGCCCGAAATACAGCGTGGTCTGCTGCATCTGATTATCGGCTTTGCAGGTGGCGTCAGCGGCGCTGTGTGTGGGTGCGTTACACCCTGCCAGCATCAAGAGCGCGGCAGCCATCAGCCCTGTTTTGATTATCATTGTTCGCTATCCTCATTGTTATAAGCACAGCGATATGAGCGTAAATGGCGGGATTTAGCAAGAGGGATGATGGTTTCCCTCTCCCGTTTGGGTGAGGGAATAAATGCGAGATTGCCTCTCCCTTTAAGGAGAGGAATCAAATTACTCGGCCTGCAGTTTAGACGGCGGTGCCGTATGGTACTGTGCATCCGCTTCGGCAAAGCGTTTTTGCATTGATGCCGACGGTGCTTTGCCCAGCAGGCTGAACACCACGATCCCGATGCTACCGAAGATAAAGCCTGGAATGATTTCGTACAGGCCCAGCCACGCAAACTGTTTCCAGACGATGACCGTCACCGCACCGATGATCATCCCGGCCAGCGCGCCGTTACGCGTCATGCGTGACCACAGCACGGAGAACAGCACGACAGGGCCAAACGCGGCACCAAAGGCTGCCCATGCGTAGCTCACCAGGCCCAGCACGCGGTTTTCCGGGTTAGCGGCCAGTGCGATAGACACCAGCGCCACCACCAGCACCATGAAGCGCCCGACCCACACCAGCTCTTTCTGGCTCGCGCCTTTACGCAGGAAGGCTTTGTACAGATCTTCCGTAATCGCACTGGAGCACACCAGCAGCTGACAGCTCAGCGTCGACATCACCGCCGCCAGAATGGCAGACAGAAGAATCCCGGCGATCCACGGGTTGAACAGAATCTGCGCCAGCTCGATAAACACGCGCTCGGCATTCTGATTAACCGCCCCCGCCAACGCCGGGTTAGTCGTGAAGTAGGCGATACCGAAGAAGCCGACGGCACACGCACCGGCCAGACACAGGATCATCCACGTCATACTGATTCGACGGGCATGAACGATGGTGTGGTGGGAATCGGCAGCCATGAAACGCGCCAGAATATGCGGCTGACCAAAGTAGCCCAGGCCCCAGCCCATCAGCGAAACAATCGCGACGAAGTTAAGCCCTTTCAGCATATCGACGTTTTCAATGCTCTTCTGCTTGATCACTTCCAGCGAATCGCCAAAGCCGCCAACCGTGATAACCACAATTACCGGCGTCAGGATCAGCGCAAAGATCATCAAACTCGCCTGCACGGTATCGGTCCAGCTCACCGCCAGGAAACCACCCACAAAGGTATAAAGAATGGTCGCGGCTGCACCGGCCCACAGCGCCGTTTCGTAGCTCATCCCGAAGGTGCTTTCGAACAGACGCGCGCCCGCCACAATGCCGGAGGCACAATAGATGGTGAAGAACAGCAAAATTACCAGCGCGGAGATAATGCGCAGAATGCGGCTGTTATCTTCAAAGCGGCCGGTGAAATAATCCGGCAGCGTCAGCGCATTGTTATTCAACTCGGTGTGAACGCGCAGACGCCCCGCCACCAGCTTCCAGTTGATCCATGCGCCCAGCGTCAGGCCAATCGCGATCCAGCTTTCAGAGATCCCCGAGATGAAAATCGCACCCGGCAGGCCCATCAGCAGCCAGCCGCTCATGTCGGATGCGCCCGCAGACAGCGCGGTTACCATCGGCCCTAAACGGCGTCCACCCAGAATATAATCATCGAAATTTTTCGTTGATCGCCATGCCAAAAACCCTATCAGGATCATGCCAAAAATATAAACGAGAAATGTCACCAGCATCGGTGTGCTAATAGCCATTCAAATTCTCCAAAATGTCGAGCGACAGCCTTCCCGGCCGCCTTATTATTTCATCACCGGAACGTAGTGACGCGTGTATGTGTTTCTGTGGGCGCGCGTATCCTGCCGTAAGCGTTCCCCTTTCACAAATGATTTAACACTGCATTTACATCAAATTCATCCCTGGTTTTATACGTCTTTTACAGAGGTTGCACTCGCTCACGCTTTTACGGGTTGCACCTTTTAAAAGTGTTAAGTGCCGCATAAAAACAGGGTTCACACGCAGAATCCAGCTCTTTTTTCCAGCTTACCTTCCGTTAACAATTCATTCATTTTTCAGCTTGCAAACCATGTCACATTTAACGCGGTTGCACAAAGTTGCAACATGGTGGATATTTCACGCTAACCACAGAACATTACTACAGCACAACAGGAGTTTTGGCATGGGCATGACCACCATGGGGGTTAAGCTGGATGACGCGACCCGCGAACGGATTAAAAGCGCCGCCACTCGAATTGACCGCACACCGCACTGGTTAATAAAGCAGGCCATTTTCAATTATCTGGAACGTCTGGAAAGTGAAGACGGTTTACCGGACTTGCCTGCCCTGCTGGCAGGGGCAGCTAACGAAAGCGAAGATACGGCACCGCGGCCGAAGAAAATCACCAACCTTTCCTGGATTTCGCCGAACAAATTCTGCCGCAGTCCGTTAGCCGCGCGGCCATCACCGCCGCGTATCGCCGTGCCGAAACCGACGCCGTACCGATGCTGCTCGAGCAGGCCCGCCTTCCTGAACCGATTGCCTCGCAGGCGCACAGCCTGGCGTATCAGCTCGCCGACAAACTGCGCAACCAGAAAACCGCGACCGGTCGCGCCGGAATGGTGCAAGGACTGTTGCAGGAGTTCTCTCTTTCTTCACTGGAAGGGGTGGCGCTGATGTGTCTGGCCGAAGCGCTGCTGCGTATTCCGGATAAAGCCACCCGCGATGCGCTGATCCGCGACAAAATTAGCAACGGTAACTGGCATTCGCACATTGGCCGCAGCCCGTCGCTGTTCGTAAACGCCGCCACCTGGGGTCTGCTGTTTACTGGCAAGCTGGTATCGACCCATAACGAAGCCAATCTGTCACGCTCGCTGAACCGCATTATCGGCAAAATCGGCGAACCGCTGATCCGCAAAGGCGTGGACATGGCGATGCGCCTGATGGGCGAACAGTTCGTGACCGGGGAAACCATTTCCGAAGCGCTGGCGAACGCCCGCAAGCTCGAAGACAAAGGGTTCCGTTACTCCTACGATATGCTGGGTGAAGCGGCACTGACCGCCGCCGACGCGCAGGCGTACATGGTCTCTTATCAGCAGGCGATCCACGCGATTGGCAAAGCCTCTAACGGCCGCGGTATCTACGAAGGTCCGGGCATTTCGATCAAGCTTTCTGCCCTGCACCCGCGCTACAGCCGCGCGCAGTATGATCGCGTGATGGACGAACTGTATCCGCGCCTGAAGTCTTTAACCCTGCTGGCGCGCCAGTACGATATCGGCATTAATATCGATGCCGAGGAAGCCGATCGTCTGGAAATCTCTCTCGATATGCTGGAAAAGTTGTGCTTCGAGCCAGAGCTGGCGGGCTGGAACGGGATTGGTTTTGTCATCCAGGCCTACCTGAAACGCTGCCCGTTTGTCATTGATTATCTGATTGATTTGGCCTCTCGCAGCCGTCGCCGCCTGATGATCCGTCTGGTGAAAGGCGCGTACTGGGACAGCGAAATCAAACGTGCGCAAATGGACGGCCTGGAAGGCTATCCGGTTTACACCCGCAAGGTCTACACCGACGTCTCTTATCTGGCCTGTGCGAAAAAACTGCTTGGCGTGCCGAATCTGATTTACCCGCAGTTCGCCACCCACAACGCCCATACGCTGGCGGCGATTTACAGCCTGGCCGGACAAAACTACTATCCGGGCCAGTACGAATTCCAGTGCCTGCACGGCATGGGTGAACCGCTGTATGAGCAGGTCACCGGCAAAGTGGCGGATGGCAAGCTGAATCGCCCATGCCGCATTTATGCTCCGGTCGGCACGCATGAAACGCTGCTGGCGTATCTGGTGCGTCGCCTGCTCGAGAACGGGGCTAACACGTCGTTCGTGAATCGTATCGCCGACACCACCCTGCCGCTGGATGAGCTGGTGGCGGATCCGGTTCAGGCGGTGGAAAAATTAGCGGCACAGGAAGGCCAAATCGGCCTCCCGCACCCGAAAATCCCCCTGCCGCGCGAGCTGTACGGGAAAGATCGCGTCAACTCTGCGGGTCTGGATCTGGCAAACGAACACCGCCTGGCGTCACTCTCCTCTGCCCTGCTCAACAGCGCGCTGCAAAAATGGCAGGCCAAACCGATTCTTGAGCAATCGGTCGACGCCGGTGAAATGCAGCCCGTTGTTAACCCGGCCGAACCGAAAGATGTTGTCGGATTTGTGCGTGAAGCCACCGAAAGCGAGGTAGAGCTGGCGCTGGAAAATGCCGTCAATAACGCGCCGATCTGGTTTGCTACACCACCGGAGGAACGCGCGGCAATTCTGGAACGCGCCGCGATCCTGATGGAAGACCAGATGCAGCAACTGATCGGCATTCTGGTGCGCGAAGCGGGTAAAACCTTCAGCAATGCCATTGCCGAAGTGCGCGAGGCGGTCGATTTCCTGCATTATTACGCAGGCCAGGTGCGCAACGATTTCGATAACGAAACCCACCGTCCGCTCGGCCCGGTTGTTTGTATCAGCCCGTGGAACTTCCCGCTGGCGATTTTCACCGGACAGATCGCGGCCGCGCTGGCCGCCGGTAACAGCGTGCTGGCAAAACCTGCCGAGCAAACGCCGCTCATTGCCGCACAAGGGGTCACTATCCTGCTCGAAGCAGGCGTTCCGCCTGGCGTAGTGCAACTTCTGCCTGGCCGTGGCGAAACCGTCGGTGCGAAGCTGACGTCCGATAATCGCGTACGTGGGGTGATGTTTACCGGCTCGACCGAAGTGGCGACGCTGCTGCAACGAAACATCGCGACGCGCCTTGATCCGCAGGGTCGCCCGACGCCTCTGATCGCCGAAACCGGCGGGATGAACGCCATGATCGTCGACTCTTCCGCCTTGACCGAACAGGTGGTGGTGGACGTGCTGGCCTCGGCGTTCGACAGCGCCGGGCAGCGTTGCTCCGCCCTGCGCGTATTGTGCCTGCAGGACGACATCGCCGATCACACGCTGAAAATGCTGCGCGGTGCGATGGCCGAATGCCGGATGGGGAATCCAGGACGCCTGACAACCGATATCGGGCCGGTGATTGATGCCGAAGCCAAAGCCAATATCGAACAGCACATTCAGGCGATGCGCGCCAAGGGCCGTCCGGTCTTCCAGGCGGTACGTGAAAACAGCGAAGACGCCCGCGAATGGAACAGCGGGACGTTTGTCGCCCCGACGCTGATTGAACTCTCAAGCTTCGATGAGCTGAAAAAAGAGATCTTCGGCCCGGTTCTGCACGTGGTGCGCTATAGCCGCAACAACCTTGAAGCGCTGGTGGAGCAAATCAACGCCTCCGGCTACGGCTTAACGCTCGGCGTACACACCCGTATCGACGAAACCATTGCGCAAGTCACCGGCAGTGCGAAAGTCGGTAACCTGTACGTCAACCGCAACATGGTCGGCGCGGTGGTCGGCGTGCAACCGTTTGGCGGCGAAGGGTTATCCGGCACCGGTCCGAAAGCCGGTGGTCCGCTGTATCTGTACCGTCTGCTGGCGAATCGTCCAGAAAACGCATTAGGCATTACGCTGGCGCGACAGGATGCAGAGCGCCCGGTCGATGCGCAAGTCAAAGCCCTGATTTCTCAACCGCTGGACGCGCTGGTGAAATGGGCAGAAAAACGCCCGGAATTACGCGCGCTATGCCAGCAGTACGGCGAGCAGGCGCAGGCCGGTACGCAGCGTCTGCTGCCGGGCCCAACCGGCGAGCGCAACACATGGACGCTGATGCCGCGCGAGCGCGTGCTGTGCGTCGCGGATAATGAACAGGATGCGCTGGTTCAGCTTGCTGCCGCCATGGCAACGGGTTGTGAAGTGCTGTGGCCGGAGGACGGTTTGCACCGCGACCTGGCAAAACAGCTGCCGAAAGAGGTCTCCAGTCGTATTCGCTTCGCGAAGGCCGACGTCCTGATGGCCCAGGCCTTTGACGCGGTGATTTACCATGGTGACTCCGATCAGCTGCGCGAGTTGTGCGAGCAGGTCGCGGCACGCGACGGTGCGATTGTGTCGGTTCAGGGCTTTGCCCGTGGCGAAACCAATCTGCTGCTGGAGCGTCTGTACGTTGAGCACTCGCTAAGCGTCAACACCGCGGCGGCGGGCGGTAACGCCAGCCTGATGACAATCGGGTAACGCTGTGATAATAAGGCTCCGGAAACGGGGCCTTTTTTTAGGGTGAAATGATGAAAAGAGTAATGATGACCGCGGCAGCGTTGCTGTTTAGCGCCAGCGCGCTGGCAGATGATTGCGCCAATGCCAACACGCAGTCCGAGATGAATATCTGCGCGGCACAGCAGTATCAGGCAGCGGATAAAAAACTGAATCAGACGTATCAGGATGCGATGAAGCGCGCCGCCGTGCCACAGCGCGATCTGCTCAAAAAAGCCCAGCAGGCGTGGATCACCTTGCGCGATGCTGATTGCGCCTTTGCCGCCTCCGGCACAGCGGGCGGCAGCGTTCAGCCGATGATCCTGAATCAATGTCTGGCGGAAAAAACCGCCGATCGCGAAGCGTTTCTTGCCTCAATGATGCAGTGTGAAGAAGGCGATTTGAGCTGCCCGCTGCCGCCGGCCAATTAACGCAGGCGAATGCCTTCGATAATCATGCGCTGGACGTTATCGACCGCGCTCTGGAAAAACGCATCGTCCTGAAGCGTTTTTCCGGTTACCGCTTCGACCTGACTGCCAAAATCCGCATAGTGCTGCGTCGAGGCCCAAATCATAAAGATCAGGTGATGCGGATCGACCGCCGCCAGCTTACCGCTCTCCACCCAGCCCGCAATAATCGCGGACTTTTCGTCGATCAGTTGCTTTAAATCCCCGCTCAGCTCCGCCTGTAAGAGCGGCGCCCCTTGCAGCATCTCCATACAAAACAGTTTAGAAGCCTGCGGGTAATCGCGGGACACCTCCAGCTTGAGCCGGATGTACTCTTTTATCGCCACCAGCGGCGTGAACTCTTCCCGGAACGCCTTCAGCGGTGCCAGCCAGATATCAAGAATCTGTTGCAGCACCGCCACGTAGAGCGCTTCTTTCGAGGGGTAATAATAGAGCAGATTGGTTTTCGATACGCCCGACAGCTCGGCGACCTGTTCAAGACGGGTGCCATGAATACCGTATTGCGAAAAGGTGTCCAGCGCCGCGCGCAAAATAGCCTGTTTCTTGGCACTGACTGCTCGCGATCGCTTCCCGGGGGTTTGCACTGCGCCTTGTGTCATCTGCGCTCTCCTTGTTGGTTTGCATCAGCATAGCAAAACCACCGCTGACTCACGACCTCTTGCAGTGCATTACCTCCCGCATCTCGTCGTAAAATTTGCAGATAAGTATGCGGGAATTCAACGTCCAAAAGATGAAGATGCGAAAAAGCAAAAATGCCCTTTCGGGCATTTTTGCTTTGCTTGAATTTATCCTGACAGGACGGGTTCAGATGCTGCGGTGCTACACACGAGCATTAATGGAAAAACAGCGCAATCAGGATAATGATTGGAATGGGTACGCCTAAAAAGAACAGTAACAATGAGCGCATTTTAAACCTCTCGCATAATTAAGGATTATAAATCACGTTGACGGCCACCGAAGGTCGCACACAGGCTGGCTACGAAAGCACCCGCCAGCAGAGAAATGAATGTCCAGAGCATGAGATAGCTCGTGGTTTTGCGTGCGGTATCAGCAGCTTGCTGCGCTTTCTCCTTCGTTTCTTTTAATTTAGCCTGAGCTTTGTCATAGGTGCTTTGTACCCGCTGTTCAGCCTCTTGCTGGCTGATACCGGTATTTTGAGCAATCAGACGGGCGACATACTGACGATCTTCCTGAGGTAAGGCGCCGGTGGTAATGCTATTGGCAAATATCCCGGTCACTTCGCCTAACTGTGCAGGAGAAACGGGTGGATGAGAGGCAGAGGGCGTTGCAGGAGCAGCTGCTGCGGTGGCCGAAGCGGCATCCGCTGCGCTATTTGCCGGTGTCGCGGGATTATTTTCCCTGAACATTGAGTTAACGAAGTAGTTCATTGATGAACCGGGTACGGCAGACGAGCCATTCGCCATGCTCGCTGCACCCGCCGCCGTGGTCATCGCAGCCCCCTCGGCAACATTACCCACGATTTTAGCCCCGCCTCCAACGAGGGTCCCCACCGTACTCGTTAACAGCACAGCAGAGACCAGCGCCGCGACAGCCCAGGCCAAAAACCCATGTGCAGTATCGCGGAAGTAAACTTCATCGGTGTGGGTATCAACCCATTTCGTGCGGAGTCGTCCGGATAAATAGCCGCCCATACCCGACGCAACGATTTGAGTGAACGTCAACCAGGCGATGGCAGCGATACCCACTGTACCAGCGTCGAGCCCGCGACTTTCCCATGGCGAAACGGACGTAAGACCCAAACCGGCGCCTAATATAAGCAAAATCAAAGAGAGGGATGCCGCGGCTGCCGCGCCGGCAAAGATGGCACCCCATGATACGGCACTGCTGCTCGCCGCAGGCACGGGAAGACGCGCATCGGGATACGTCGTATTAACTGTGGAGCGTTCATGAATGTCAGTCATAGCTGTTGTCCTTAATTAATCTTTGCGTTCGGAACCAGGAACTGATTGAAGAAGCAGGAAACACATTAAGGCTCTTCAGGAGTCGGGCGATGTCATTTTAAAAAGGAAGGCTGTAAAACTTAAAAAAAGACAGCCCAAAATCACACTGGAAAGGTATTCCACGCATTAAGGATAGTAGATAATTTCGCTTTGGAGGGATTTTAAAATTTAAACATCCGCTACTATTTTAAGATAGGGGATTTTGTAGCGAGGATGAGATGTACCCAGCGCCAGCGTTAATGGCAACAGAATGACGCGCCGTCGCTATTACCTTCTAAGCATCCGTAATACGCATACTCTTATGACGCTAACAGAACATTCAGGGGAGCGGTCTCCCCGGGCTGACCTATTCTTCCTGATGGAGTTTCGTCACAAAATTGCGTCACCGCTAGCTGACTTGCCTGATAGCAGCGAAATAATTATCGGCTAGAAAGTTTATCGCAGAGAATCGGAATAGTTATTACGTCAGGAACGTGGGAGTAAAATTAAAGGCCGTCGGTATGATAATTTAGTGCCAACCATTTCTTTAATCGGGAATACAATAACGACATGAAGAATATATTTTTATATGAGTCAGAAAAAGATGAATGAATAACAATTAACCCACAAATAAAATCATCCTAACGTTTATTTATCATGCGTTTTATCGTTATACGTTGCCACAATTAAAAGACGTTTACGCCATGAACAATAGATATGCTTTAAGTGTATCGCTTCCACTTAAAGCATCACTCCAAACTATCACTGTATACTACTCCGCACCCCATTCACATTTTCCCCGAGCCGCCTCGCATATAGTAAACTTGCCCTTTAATTCCCCCGTGATCATTTATCCCGGCAGGTATAATAGCCGCAGAGAGCCTCAGTAATAGACGCTGTGAATATCAGGTTGAAACGTATTTAACCGGGAGCGCGAAATAAAAGTCCAGCAACATCGTTATTCCGCTGACCACAAACGACTTACAAGGCGTTGAATAGGGCTGCAAAGAATTCGGTGTCAGAGCGGGGCGTTGCCCAAACGGAAAATGAAGTCATTGAGGGTCTGAAGAATTTCACGAGCTGGTGCGCAAAAAAGACATGTTACCGTGCGATCCCAGTGCGGCCGGGATCGTGAGAACGTTGCCCTTCTCTTCCGCACTGTCCCTGCACCGCCATCGCGCATAGCTGCCTGTTTTGCGTGCATCTCTTTTGACCAGACAGTCCACTTTTTTAGCGCTCAATTCATCAACCAACAGTTAACACATTAATAACACTGACAATTTAAAAATTGGCATCACCTTTGCAAAATCTTTCTCACGAGGCTGAACAGGAAATGCAGGATGCAGCGCCACGTCTGACTTTCACCCACATTGAGATGTAGAGAGGTTCGTGATGAAAATTGGCGTATTCGTCCCCATTGGCAACAACGGCTGGTTGATCTCCACGACGGCTCCGCAGTACATGCCGACCTTTGAGCTGAACAAAGCCATCGTACAGAAAGCCGAGCACTATCATTTCGACTTTGCGCTCTCGATGATCAAGCTGCGCGGCTTTGGCGGCAAAACTGAGTTCTGGGATCACAATCTGGAATCCTTCACCCTGATGGCAGGCCTTGCGGCGGTCACCTCACGTATCCAGATTTACGCTACCGCCGCCACGCTCACCCTGCCCCCGGCGATTGTCGCGCGCATGGCTTCTACAATTGATTCCATCTCCGGCGGTCGTTTTGGCGTCAACCTGGTCACCGGCTGGCAGAAGCCTGAGTATGACCAGATGGGGATCTGGCCGGGTGATGAATATTTCTCGCGCCGCTACGATTACCTCACCGAGTACGTACAGGTCCTGCGCGATCTGTGGGGCACGGGTAAAAGCGACTTCAAGGGGCGACTACTTCACCATGAACGACTGTCGCGTCAGCCCGCAGCCATCAACGCCTATGAAGGTGATTTGCGCCGGACAGAGCGACGCGGGGATGGCGTTTTCCGCCCAGCACGCTGACTTTAATTTCTGCTTCGGCAAAGGCGTCAACACGCCAGCAGCCTTCACCCCCACCGCCGCACGCATGAAAGACGCTGCAGAAAAAACCGGTCGCGACGTGGGATCGTACGTCCTGTTTATGGTCATCGCCGATGAAACCGACGAGGCCGCACGCGCCAAATGGGAGCACTACAAGGCCGGGGCCGACGAAGACGCCCTGAGCTGGCTGACTGAACAGAGCCAAAAAGATACCCGCTCCGGCGCAGACACCAACGTGCGCCAGATGGCTGACCCAACGTCCGCCGTCAACATCAATATGGGTACGCTGGTCGGGTCTTATGCCAGCGTGGCGAAAATGCTCGATGAGGTTGCCAGCGTGCCGGGTGCCGAAGGCGTACTGCTGACCTTTGATGATTTCCTGACAGGCGTCGAGACCTTCGGCGAGCGCATTCAGCCGCTGATGCAATGCCGTTCGCACATTCCCGCCGTGACCCGGGAGGTGGCGTGATGACAACGTTACCCGCACGTCCGGAAGCCATTACCTTTGCGCCGCACCACAGCGCGCTGATTGTGGTCGATATGCAAAACGCCTATGCCAGCCAGGGCGGTTATCTGGATCTGGCAGGCTTTGACGTTTCGGCCACCCAACCGGTGATTGCGAACATCAAAACCGCCGTTGCCGCCGCACGCGCCGCAGGCATCCTGATCGTCTGGTTTCAGAACGGCTGGGACGACCAGTACGTCGAAGCGGGCGGCCCCGGATCGCCCAATTTTCATAAATCAAATGCGTTGAAAACCATGCGCAACTGCCCGGAACTGCAGGGCACCCTGCTGGCAAAAGGCGGCTGGGATTACCAACTGGTGGACGAACTTGTCCCGGAACCGGGAGACATCGTGCTACCCAAACCGCGCTACAGCGGCTTTTTCAACACACCGCTCGATAGCCTGCTGCGCAGCCGCGGCATTCGTCATCTGATTTTTACCGGGATCGCCACTAACGTCTGCGTGGAATCCACGCTGCGCGACGGCTTTTTCCTTGAATATTTGGCGTGGTGCTGGAGGACGCAACGCATCAGGCCGGGCCGGAGTTTGCGCAGAAAGCCGCGCTATTCAATATCGAAACCTTCTTTGGCTGGGTCAGCACTGTCGCCGATTTTGCGATGCCGTCTCGCCACCGTCGTTAGCCCGCATCGCCTGAGGAGCAACACTATGCCGAAATCCGTGATTATTCCCGCTGGCACCAGCACGCCCATCGCTCCGTTTGTGCCGGGCACCCTTGCCGACGGCGTGGTGTACGTGTCCGGCACACTGCCGTTCGATGAGTTTAACAATGTGGTCTATCCGAATGACCCAAAGGCGCAAACCCGCCACGTGCTCGAGACTATCAGGCGCGTTATCGAGACGGCGGGTGGCACGATGGAGGACGTGACCTTCAACAGCATCTTTATCACCGACTGGAAAAACTACGCCGCGATTAATGAAATCTACGCGGAGTTTTTCCCCGGCGAAAAACCGGCGCGATTTTGCATCCAGTGCGGGCTGGTGAAGCCAGAGGCGTTGGTTGAAATCGCCAGCGTTGCACACATCGCCAAGTGAGGCTGCCATGAAAATATCCGTTTCGCCGCCCCCCTTCGCCGACGCGCCCGTGGTGGTGCTGATTGCCGGATTGGGGGGAAGCGGCAGCTACTGGTTGCCACAGCTCGCCGCGCTGGAGCAAGAATATCAGGTGGTGTGTTACGACCAGCGCGGCACCGGCAATAACGCCGGGGAGCTCCCCCACGGATACACGTTGGGAAATATGGCCGACGAGCTGTATCAGGCTCTGACTGACGCGGGTCTCCCGCGATTCGCCGTGATCGGTCACGCGCTGGGGGCATTGGTCGGATTGCAGCTGGCTATTGAGCATCCCGGCGCCGTTCGCGCGCTGGTGTGCGTAAACGGCTGGCTGTCGCTAAACGCCCATACCCGGCGCTGTTTCCAGATACGCGAACGCCTGCTCCATGCAGGTGGCGCGCAGGCCTGGGTCGAAGCCCAGCCGCTGTTTCTTTATCCGGCAGACTGGATGGCGGCGCGCGCCCCGCGCATGGAGGCCGAAGAGGCGCTGGCGCTGGCGCATTTTCAGGGCATCAACAATCTCCAGCGCAGGCTGCAGGCCCTGAAGCAAGCGGATTTTCGTGCTCAGGCGAAGCACGTCCGGTGTCCGGTGCAGATTATCTGCTCCGCTGACGATCTGCTGGTGCCCGCCGTCTGCTCATCTGAGCTCCACGCCGCCTTACCCGGCAGCCATAAGACAGTCATGCGTCAGGGCGGACACGCCTGCAACGTCACCGACCCCGATACGTTTAACACGCTGTTACTCAACGGGCTGGCCAGCCTGATGCACAACCCAGAACCGGTTTTTAAGGAGTCACGATGAGCGAAGCCATCACCCCGACGGCAATCAAAACGCTGTTTACCGAAGCCAGAACGCACAACGGCTGGCAAGAAACACCCGTTACTGACGAGACGCTGCGCGAGATTTACGACCTGATGAAGTGGGGTCCCACCTCCGCCAACTGTTCCCCCGCCCGGATAGTGTTTGTCCGCACGCCCGAGGGCAAAGAGAAGCTGCGTTCGTCGCTCTCAAGCGGCAACCTGGAGAAAACGCTGGCGGCACCTGTCACCGCCATCATTGCCTGGGACAGTGAGTTTTACGAGCGTCTGCCGGAGCTGTTCCCGCACGGCGATGCGCGCAGCTGGTTTACCTCAAGCCCGGCGCTTGCCGAAGAGACCGCCTTTCGCAACAGCGCCATGCAGGCGGCGTATCTGATTTTTGCCTGTCGGGCGCTGGGGCTGGATACCGGCCCAATGTCCGGCTTCGATCGGCAAAAACTGGACGAGGCCTTTTTCATGGGCACCACGCTGAAAAGCAATCTGTTGATCAACATTGGCTACGGCGACGTCAGCAAACTGTATGGCCGCCTGCCGCGGCTGTGCTTTGAAGACGCCTGCGGGCTGGTATAAGGAGCGAACATGAGCACTCTGGACGTACAAACCTTTCGCGATGCGATGGCCTGCGTGGGCGCAGCGGTCAATATCATTACCACCGACGGGCCTGCCGGGCAGGCCGGTTTTACCGCCAGCGCCGTGTGCAGCGTGACCGATTCGCCCCCAACTCTGCTGGTGTGTTTGAACCGTGGGGCCTCCGTCTGGCCGACGTTTACTGAAAACCGCACCCTGTGCGTGAACACGCTTAACGCCGGACAAGAGCCGCTTTCCACTCTGTTTGGCGGCAAAACGCCGATGGCCGACCGTTTCGCGGCCGCACGCTGGCAAACTGGCGAAACAGGCTGTCCGAAACTGGAAGATGCGCTGGCCTCGTTCGACTGCCGCATCAGCCAGGTGGTGAGCGTCGGTACGCACGATATTCTTTTTTGCACCATCGAATCCATTACCCGCCACCCTGCGCCGCAAGGCCTGGTGTGGTTTGATCGCGGCTACCACGCGCTTTTGCGACCCGCCTGTTAACCCTCCTTAAGGAGATAGCTCATGGCAATGTTCGGTTTTCCCCACTGGCAGTTGAAATCGACCTCTACTGAACACGGCGTGGTCGCGCCGGATGAACGGCTTCCCTTCGCCCAAACCGCCGTCATGGGGGTGCAGCACGCGGTCGCCATGTTTGGCGCGACCGTGCTGATGCCCATTTTGATGGGGCTGGATCCTAACCTGTCGATTCTGATGTCGGGCGTCGGCACGCTGCTGTTCTTCCTGATAACCGGCGGGCGGGTGCCGAGCTATCTGGGGTCCAGCGCCGCCTTTGTGGGAGTGGTGATTGCCGCAACGGGCTTTAGCGGCCAGGGCATCAACCCCAATATTAGCGTGGCGCTCGGGGGAATTATCGCCTGTGGGTTGATTTATACCCTTATCGGGCTGGTGGTGATGAAGGCCGGTACCCGCTGGATAGAACGGTTAATGCCGCCGGTGGTGACGGGCGCGGTGGTGATGGCGATTGGTCTGAACCTCGCTCCGATTGCGGTGAAAGGCGTTTCGGGTTCATCGTTCGACAGCTGGATGGCGGTGATGACGGTGCTCTGCATCGGGCTGGTCGCCGTCTTTACGCGCGGAATGATCCAGCGTTTGCTGATTCTGGTAGGGCTGATCGTGGCCTGTCTGGTCTATGCGTTAGTGACCAGCATATTTGCCGTAGGAACGCCGGTGGATTTTACGCTGATGCAAAACGCCGCCTGGTTTGGCCTGCCGCATTTCACTTCACCGACCTTTAACGGGCAGGCGATGATGCTCATCGCCCCGGTAGCAGTGATTCTGGTCGCGGAAAATTTAGGCCACCTGAAGGCAGTCGCAGGGATGACCGGACGCAATATGGACCCGTACATGGGCCGCGCGTTCGTCGGCGACGGGCTGGCCACCCTGCTTTCAGGCTCGGTCGGCGGCAGCGGTGTGACGACCTACGCGGAGAACATCGGCGTGATGGCCGTGACCAAGGTTTACTCTACGCTGGTGTTTGTCGCAGCGGCGGTGATAGCGCTCCTGCTCGGCTTCTCGCCAAAATTCGGCGCGCTGATCCACACCATTCCCGCCCCGGTCATCGGCGGCGCATCGATTGTGGTGTTTGGCCTGATTGCCGTTGCCGGAGCGCGTATATGGGTACAGCATCATGTCGATCTCAGCCAGAACGGCAATTTGATTATGGTCGCCGTCACGCTGGTTCTGGGCGCGGGTGATTTCGCGCTCACCCTCGGCGGCTTCACGCTGGGTGGGATCGGCACGGCCACCTTCGGCGCAATCCTGCTAAATGCGTTGTTGAGTCGCCGAAAGGCAGTCGTACCGCAGACAGACGCAGTTCATCAGGATTCTTGATTAGCAGTGGCGCTGTCGGCTTCCGCCAGCGCCCTTTTCTTTCTTTTCAGCTTTAACTCACTGACCAGCACGCCCAGGATAATAAAAGCCGCACCGAGCAGCGCCAGCAGCGGCAGGCGTTCGCCGGCAAGACGGCCAAAAATCCCTGCCCATACCGGTTCGCCAGTATAGATAACCGTCGCGCGCGTGGGCGATACGCTTCGCTGTGCCCAGTTCATCGTGACCTGAATAATCGCGCTGAAAATGCCCAGCCCCAGCGCGACAATAATTAACCCCGGCGACATCGACGGGACAGATTCCCCTGCCGGCACCATCGCGATAAACGCCACCAGCGACGCCGTCGCCAGTTGCACGACCGTGACGCGCTTGACGTCCACCTTGCCAGCCCAGGCGCTGATCAGAATGATTTCCGCCGCAATCGCCACCGCGCCAATCAGGGTAATGATTTCGCCTGGCCCCATCACCAGCAGGCTGTCGCCCGGTCCGGCGAGCAGGATCAGCCCAATAAACGCCAGCACAATACCGATACAGGACATCAGCCCAGGCATTCTGCCCAGACATAACCACTGCAACAACGGAACCAGCGGAACATACATCGCGGTGATGAATGCCGATTTACTGCTGGGGATGGTCTGGAGGCCCCAGGTTTGCAGGCTGTAACCCATCGCAATCGAAATACCGATCACCACACCGGCTTTTAGCTCGATTAACGTCAGCCCGCGCAAGGTTTTCAGCGAGATCAGCGCGACCGCAATGGCTGCCGTCGCAAACCGCAGACCGACAAAGAAAAACGGGTCACTCAGCGTTACCGCATACTGCACCGCGAGGAAAGTGCCACCCCAGAACATGGTGATTAAAATCAGGATCGCTTCCTGAGGTTTGATAGAAAAGGCGTAACGAGAGAGGGACATCAGGCACCAGCAGCAAGGAGTAATGGCAAGAATTAATCCTGTAGTGTGCGTTCCCTTGGATTTTTGTTCAACGTTGCGGCAATAAAAAAAACCGCCGGGAGACCCGGCGGCAGGGGGAGATTTCAGGTTATCGGACGCTGAAATGAGGAGATAACGTGCTAACTTTTGTTACTCCCATGGCTGTTTTTACCCCCTTTTTTGCCAGCTTCGGATGCGCGTTGAGGATCGTTTTTGAAGTTCCCCCCGCTCTGCTGGCCACCTTTACGACCTGCTTCTGATGCTCTGTCACGGTCTTCGGCGAAATTACCTGACCCACCACGATGGTTTGCCATCTCTAACCTCCAGAGTGTAAACATTAGACATCATACTGCATTCAGTAAAAGAGAATTCTTTCACCTGGCGACGTCAGGCGAGCACCTTCTCTGCTGTCTGCGCCGCGTGAAGGTAAGCTTAGTGGAATGCACCGAGCCAGCCAGTGAACGGTAATATTCTGCAACATGATATCAACCATACGGGTGAGATTTCAGGGGCAACATCCATAAGCTTCTCTTATCATTCATAAAAGACGATCCCGCAAAAATGTTTCATTTTGCTACAAAGAAAAATCTTAAATATATTGTTATAAATCAAAGAAATGGCTTTCAGATTTGCAGTCTGCCCGTGACGTCATATCTTTAAGTGAACGCAGCGATTCGCTGTACGCAACCCTAAACGAGGAGTAGTGCAAGATGGCTAAAGTTCTGGTGCTCTATTATTCCATGTACGGACACATCGAAACCATGGCTCACGCCATTGCGGAAGGTGCGAATAAAGTTGATGGCGTTGAGGTGGTGATTAAGCGCGTTCCGGAAACCATGAATGCAGAAGCGTTCCTGAAAGCCGGCGGTAAAACGCAGAATGCGCCGCAAGCGACGCCGCAAGAGCTGGCTGACTATGATGCGATTATTTTTGGTACGCCAACACGTTTCGGCAATATGTCCGGGCAAATGCGCACGTTCCTCGATCAAACCGGCGGCCTGTGGGCCTCGGGCGCGCTGTACGGCAAACTCGCCAGCGTATTTAGCTCAACCGGAACCGGTGGCGGTCAGGAACAGACCATCACTTCAACCTGGACGACGCTTGCGCATCACGGCATGGTGATTGTGCCGATTGGCTATGGGGCGCAGGAGTTGTTTGATGTTTCAGCGGTTCGCGGCGGCACGCCTTACGGCGCCACGACGATTGCCGGCGGTGACGGTTCGCGTCAGCCAAGCCAGGAAGAGCTGGCTATTGCGCGTTTCCAGGGTGAACACGTCGCGGGTCTCGCCAAAAAACTGAACGGTTAACCCCAACAGGAGGACATGCATGCCAACTCAACAATCTAAAGCTCATCACGTCGGTGAGTGGGCAAGTCTACGGAATACCTCTCCAGAAATTGCTGAGGCCATCTTTGAAGTTGCGGAATACGACGAAAAGCTGGCGGAGAAAATTTGGGAAGAAGGTAACGATGAAGTGCTGGTGCGCGCCTTCGAAAAAACTGACAAAGACTCGCTGTTCTGGGGCGAGCAAACCATCGAACGTAAAAACGTCTGATCGTTCCCCCCGCCTGGACGGGGGGTTTACCTCTTATTTTGCCGCGTCGTTCATCAGCGTATTAAATTGATCAATTGGACAGAAGCCATTGGCATCGATTGGGCACCCTTTCAGCTCAAGCGTCACGCGCTGAGCCGGTGATTTCAGGGACAGCACATCGGCGTTACGTAACTGCTCCGAGCTTTGATACACATACTCAATTTTCATCAGTTCGCGATTCGCGTTCTTGTCATGCCAGCGCTGGAAGACAATTTTCCCGCCAATCGGCGTGCGCTCGTGCTGGTCGTGAAGTTGATACGGTTTGAAGTCCAGCGCGGTAAGCAGCGAAGCGATATTCGAATCATGCCCGACCAGCACGGTAATTTTGGGGGCTTTTGCCTGATCGGTCACCAGGGCGTTATCGATGTATTTTACCAGCGGTTTAGCGACGTTACGCGCCACCTCAGTGGAGGTGAACAACGAATCCTGATAGCCATTTTTCAGCTGTGACAACACGCGCCACTGCTGATCGGTTTTGATTTCTCCCCAGGCCACCTGGTCCAGCGGGAATCCTTCGTAATATTGCAGGGTAAAAGCATCCACCAGCGAATTGCCGACTTTCAGCGGGCCAGATACACCCGGCTCTTTTTCATACTCGGCGCTAAAGGTGTCTTTCGCTTCAGTCAGAGAGCAGACTTTTTTCTCTTTGCAGGACGGAGAATCGGCATAATTCGTCATCTTCTCCAGCAGCTTGTAGCTTTCATCAAGCTTCATGCCCTGACGCTCTGCCTCCATCGCTTTTAACGCTTTCTCACGGAATTCAGGTGAGTTATCGGTAATTACCGGGTTAAAGGTCGGGTCCATGGTGCCCATTTTGTCCTGATGATGGACCGGGACATCACAGCCAGGGAACGCGCCGGTGATAAAGAATTGCGCAGTAGCAACGGTGCGTTGCAGGCTGTTGGCATAGGTATACACCGCGTTGGCCGGTGGACATTCTCCCGATGTCACCATTCCCTGCTCTGCGAGCCATTCACGCATGTAATGGCCCATATACACTTCAAGCACGCCGCCCTTGGTGGTTAGCTGTCCGCCCGGCACTTCCCATTCCGGCCATTTGTTGGGCGTTGACTGTTCAAGAACGCTGCCGTTATTGGCCAGCGGTGCGCGCAGATTGTGGCGGCTCATGATCAAGACCTGCTGTAGCTGATAGCCTTCCGGGGCAGCTTGCGCCTGTACACCAGAAGTCATCATCACCGATCCTGCCACTGCGATTGCCAGTAGTGCTTTTCTCATCCCTACTTCCTCACGTCTTGTTATGGTCGAATTGAGTGTGACAGATTTATGACATATTTCCGGGAACCATTTCTCAAACTGATAGATAACTCTTTTTACGGCAGCGTAAAATGGTTTTATAATAAAACTATAAATTAAGGAGCCACCGTGAAACGCACCCGTCTTGAAGAAAGCACCTGCCCCGTCGCACGCTCGCTGGACATCATCGGCGACTGGTGGTCGTTACTGATTGTCCGCGACGCCTTGCGCGGTCTTAAACGCTTCGGCGAATTCCAGAAAAGCCTCGGGATTGCCAAAAATATGCTCGCCTCCCGTCTCAAAAAGCTGGTTGAAGAAGGGATCCTCGTTCTGCAACCCGCCTCCGACGGCAGCGCCTGGCAGGAATATGTCCTGACTGAAAAAGGCCGCGCTCTGCAAACCGTGCTGGTTGCGCTGTCGCAATGGGGAAATGATTTCCTGTTTGCTGACAATGAGTTTGGCAGCGTTCTGGTGGATGCGCAAAATCGCAAACCGCTGCGCAGGCTGACGCTCGTATCACACGATGGCGTGAACTGTCCCCCGAAGATGTTGTGCCGAAACGGCCTTAATCGCATACTTTCAAAGCGTTAGTTTAACCTCGAAATGCAGAAGCAAAATATCGCGCACAAATTGGTTGCATAATAAAACCATTTAGCACAAAGTTTATTTGGTTTCATATTAAAACCAATTAACCCCCTTTGCTTTGAGGCTACACATCATGACGACCGAACACGCAACCGCATTGATTACAGGCGCTTCATCCGGGATTGGCGCCGTTTACGCCGATCGTCTTGCCGCTCGCGGCTATGATTTAGTGTTGGTCGCCCGCCGTGAATCACGGCTACAGACGCTGGCAGCCCAGCTGCGCGATCGCTATCGCGTTTCGGTCGAAATTCTGGCCGCGGATCTGACCGAAGACGCAGGCATCCGCGCGGTAGAAGAAGTCCTTAAAAACAACGTGGCGATCGACACGCTCATCAACAACGCAGGAACTGCGCAGATGGCCCCGTTCCTGGCAGGCGACATTGCACAACATCAGACGATCAACACGCTCAACACCACCGCGCTGATGCGTCTGACTTACGCCATTTTGCCGCGCCTGGCACAAAACAATCGCGGTACGATCGTTAACATTGCGTCGGTGTTGTCTCTGCACGCCCGAGCGGGCAGCGCGCTTTATAGCGCCACGAAAGCCTGGGTTCTGAATTTCACCCGCGGTTTGCAGGAAGAGTTTGCCGAAAGCGCGATCCGCATTCAGGCCGTGTTACCCGCAGCCACCGCGACGGAGATCTGGGAAATTTCCGGTGTGTCAATGAACGATCTGCCGGAAGGTTCGGTCATGACGACGGACAATATGGTCGATGCGGCCCTTGCCGGGTTGGATCAGGGCGAGCGGATAACGATCCCGCCTCTGCATGATGTGCAGCTCTGGGAACGTTATGAACAGGCTCGCCTGGAACTGTTTAGCAGTGCCCGTACCGGCGAACCTGCACCACGTTATTTCAAACGCTAATTAGCGCTCCAGCTGGCCGCCGTATTCCTGCATCCACGCGGCCAGCGGCGAAAGTGCGCCTTGAAGCGTGAGCCCCAGCGGCGTGATTTGATATTCCACACGCGGCGGAATTTCGGGGAAAATCGTGCGTGATACCAGCCCGCGCTGTTCAAATAAACGCAGCTGTTTGGTCAGCTCTTTTTGCGTGATCGGAGCTGCCGCGCGCAGCAGCTCGCCAAATCGCACGGGTGTGTTGAGCATAATCAGTCGGTAAATAATCGGGATCGCCCATTTTCCTGAGATCAGGCTGACGAACTGCGTCATCGGGCAGGATTCGGTCGCATATTTTTTTTCACAGCATAGTTCGCGTGTTTCCGCCATAGCACACCGTTCGCCTCGTTAGTATCCAAATGGTACCTGGTTTCTTTTGGATACTAACGTTTCTATAGTGCTTTCTCCAGTGACATTTCAGGAGAACAGCATGAGTCGTTTAGCAGGTAAATATACCCTGATTACCGGTGGTACCACCGGTATCGGGCTGGCGACAGCGCAGGAGTTCATCGCCGAGGGCGCACACGTTGCGGTAACAGGACGTAACCCGGAAACCCTCGCCGAGGCGAAGCGAATTTTGGGTGATAGCGCCTGGGTGATCCCTGCTGATGCCGGTGACATTTCGGCGCAAAAGCAGCTGGCAGAAACGATAGCCACACGCTGGCCACGGCTGGATGCGGTATTTATTAACGCCGGAGATGTGACGCACGGACGCATCGAAGAGTGGCGTGAGGAGGCCTGGGATCGCCTGATGGGCATCAACCTTAAAGGCCCGTTCTTTTTGATTCAGGCGCTGCTCCCGCTGTTGAATAATCCTTCATCCGTTATCCTTTGCGGGTCCGTCAGTGCGCGAATCGGGCTGCCTGCCAGTAGCGTTTATGCGGCAAGCAAAGCCGGTTTATTGTCACTTGCTCGCACGCTGTCTGCGGAACTGTTACCGCGCGGAATTCGCGTCAACGGCTTAAGCCCTGGTCCGGTTGAAACGCCGGCGATGAACAAGCTTGGGCTGGATGAGGATGCGCAAAAAGCCATGAAGGCTGAGATCATCAATCTGGTTCCGCTGGGTCGAATGGGGACACCTGGCGAGCTGGCAAAGGCCGCGCTGTATCTGGCATCCGATGAATCGAGTTATACGGTGGGCACAGACCTGCTGGTCGATGGCGGTACGGGGAGCCTGTAGTCAAACAGGGGAGCGATGCTCCCCTTTTCCATTATTGCGGTCAATAACAGCACGTCAGGGTATTAGCCAAACAGCGGCAGTTTATACATGCGGAAGCACGTGATGTTATAGCGATAGATGCCCACATTGCCCGCTGGGGTGTTGTTAATGTTCCGGTACAGGCCAGAACCGATCGTGAAATCTTGCAGTACCACGCCGTCGGCATTCATTTCACGAAGCGGCAGCCGCCCTTCCACGTCACCATTTCCAGATTCAAAAGCCAAATCGCTATAACCCGGATCGCAGGTTAACGGCAGTCCGTTGCTGTCGAACAGCGCACCGCCGTAGCTGACAACAATGTTCCCGTTAGCCATTTCCTGCTTACAACCACACAGGCTGCTGTAACCTTCTGGGCCAGAGGCGTACTCAGCCAGCATCTGTACCGTCATAGTATTCAGATTAATGCGGTAGTGGCCAATTCGGCTCTCATTGTCCTGTGGCAACACGCTGTTGGCGTCAGACCGCGAGCGATAATTGCTGTTATTGAACAGCGAAATATCAATGATGCCCGGTGTCGCATTGGGGATTTCCAGCACGTTGTGTTGGCCCCAGTTCCAGAACACAGCATCCGCTTCTTGCGCCTGTTGAGGATCGGTAAGGTCGTATGGCGTGCCGTCGGCTCTCAACGGCGTCAGAAGATAACGACTCAGCTCATCAGGCCAGTCGCTGTGAGTTCCCATGATGAAGCTCAGGTCGTAGGTCCCCACTTTCAGGCCAAAAACGACACTCTGATTCCGACCAGAGGTGATCAACATATTATTCGTTTCGTTAATATACGCCTGATTAATGTGCAGCCAGTCAAGCGTGCCACCGGCCGTGTCCGGTGGGTTGGATGGCCGTTCTGCGCGACTCAACCCCAAAACCTGCACCATATCGTAGTAATCAATCTCCTCGCCGGTTTCGAGACTGATGATTGATACGCCATCCTCAATGCTTAATCCGCCGTCTGGCCGCGTACCCGGCATATATTCCGACGCAGCAACCAAACAGTTGTTCACGCCCTTATAGGCGTATGCGGAAGACTGCTGATACAACGAGTGATGAAAGGCATTATCAAGATCGTACATAGCGTGAACGCGACCCACCATGTCGAATTCATACATCTTCAGATAACCGCTCTGGGCAACGGCGGAAGAGACGAAATGCCCATTCGCCAGGCGCAGTAAATTATTCGACGGCATCGATTTCACCGTATACCAGCGCACATTGCCTTTGTTATCCAGCGCAAGATTATTACGATCAAAATACGAGATAAAATAGAGGCCGTCGGCCAGGAGTGATTCATCGGCGGCCAGCGAATTAACCGTAATCTGCGGGAATAAATTATAGTTGGCGGGATCGGTGGGGTCGCTGACGTCGGCATCGGTGGGCGGCAAAGGGGCCGTTTCAATTAACGGTAAAAGCGTTGAGCCAGACGCGGATACCACCGTGACCTTATTTTGAATGCCCGGCAGTAATCCGGCGGCGGGAATTAAATTTGCGCCAGCTACAACGGGCTGAGTAAACGTCATAACGGGAAAGTTACCATTAACGTCAGATACGCTAATCGTTGCCGTATCGCTGGCGTCAGACCATATGCCAATATAAAAACTTAACGGTGAGGTCGTAAAGGGATCCAAAAAAACCAGGGCATTATCCTGAGTGTGCGAAGTCGTCACCTGTTCCATTAAAGCGCTATAAATCTGGTTATGGCTCACCACAATAGGATCGTCAGGATTAATGCCCTGAGCAATCGACGGACGGGGAGCAGGCGCTGCATTGATATAAGAGAGCGTCATAATTTATTTCCTTATTAATATATGATTTATGGAGATGGACGTATTAACCGGGTCTGAGATTTTTTTCACCGTCCCCGATTATATTCTGCCGCCAGATATTCCAGCAGATGCACGACATTACGCGGTGCGAGCCGGGTTAACTGAGGCCAAATAGGATGGCTGAAAAGATAGTCCTGAAACGCACGTGCGGGTTTGAGTGTTGCCTGACGGAATGACGACCGATTAATTTTCCCGGTGAGATGACAAACAGCGAGATTGTAATTTTTCTGCGAATAACAATTCCAGGTATCACGCCAGACAATATCCGACCTCACCGTCTCACTGCGCAGGCGTTGTTTTGTATCTAAGGATCCCTCCTCGTAGACAAAACTAATATTGCAGCGCTGCTGCGCAATATCTCTTCGGTTGGCCATTAAGCATGCCCCGTAAATAAAGCATTCATGCTCAAGCCAGTGATGAACCGAGAGCAAACGATGATGGGTTAATGCATGTACCAGTGCAAAATGGCGATAAGCGGCAAGCACCGGTTTGACAATTGTGCCTGGGTCGTTAGCTCGAACATTGGCAGGACCATACGCAATATCAAACAAAAAGGGTCGTCGACTAATGACTCTATCCTTATCAAAGACTTTTCTTACCAGAATGGGTGAGAAACCGCTTTCGGCAGGCATTGACGGATACCACCAGTCGGGGGAAATCCCGTTCTTAAGCGCCACGTAGTTGGTTGAAACCGCGATCACGCGACCTGTTTTATTGTCAGCCGTGGCAATAACGTAGAGGTTATTGTGACTGCCATTAAATTCTACCGTAAAAGTGATGGTCGAATATTCCCCGCTCAGCGTAACTGTCGGCAAATGAACTTGTTCAAATCTGGCTGAAAATGCCAGATGCGTAAAAACGCGACTTAATGTTTGGTTTTTCTCGCCTAATAGCTTGAAATCTCCCCCAGCGGCAATGCACTCTGTGAGGGGCTGAACCCCTGGATTATCCTTAATGGAGGTAGATTCATCCGTAAAAGAGATATTACAGGTGCTACAACGCCAGCGTTGCGCGCCAGCAGGTCCGCGCCCGTGACGAATTAACGCATCACCCTGCCCGCATGTCGGGCAATACACTAATATCTCTGGATAGGATTTATTACTTTGTTGATTAAAAGCGCTGAGTGCTGATGTTGAGATAATCGGAAAAATATCACCGCATTCCGGACATAATCCATTTTGTCCGATGAATTTATAGGGCACATGATTAGCCATACCAAAAAAGGAACACGCTACATTTTTGCAACAATTGACATGTTCCCATTGATTCATGAAATTTATTCTCTATTCACACAATGTATGACGAATATCTGACGGCGAATATCCTTCGTTGAGAAGAGACTTCATCATCAGCATATAAGGCTCGGTATATCTGAAAAAGGTCTGGTAACTGCTACAAAAATAATTGAGTTCAGCGACACCCCGTGAAGAATGAGATATACGATCTTTTGGACATCCCCCGTGGCACGCGAATTTGATGTCGCAGTTAATACATTCTGGTGCCACCGGTTGCTTGTTTTGCCCGAATAGCCGGTTGGCATCGCTGTCCAGCATTTCGCCAATGGTGCTGTGCTGTATATTACCCAATAAATTTGCTTTATTTACGAAATGGTCACATTGATAGAGATCACCATTTTGTTCAAGGGCAAAAGCGTTGCCGCACGTCGGTGAAAACACGCACGTCAGTGCCGGTAAACCACACCATGCGGCAAACGTGTGTTCAAAAAAAGGAATTTCTATGACCCCAATATCACGACGTATCCAGTGATAAAATATCGTTTTTAAAAAAATGCCAAAACTTGACGGCGTCACGCTGCGTTCATCTATTCCTTCGGCTGTGGTTTCCAGCAGGGGAATAAACTGCATATGATGACTGCCTAAACTTTTTAGATATTCATACACCCGGACGGGATATTGGCTGTTCAGGGCATTGACTACCGTCAGTGTATTAAACTGCACCTTGTATTTCTTGAGTAATTCGACCGCCTCTACAACGCGCTGATGGGTTGGTTTTCCTGAAACAGTTTTACGAAAAGCGTCATGCAGAAGCGCATCACCGTCTATTGAAATACCAATCAGAAAATTGTGCTGATGGAAGAAATGACACCAATCGTCATTGAGAAGGATCCCGTTGGTCTGAAAGGTGTTCAGGATCGTCTTACCCTGCGAGAATTGTTTTTGCAAGGTTACGGCGCGCTGGTAAAACGCTAAACCTGCCAGCGTGGGTTCACCGCCCTGCCAGGCGAAAATAACCTCATCCGTTTCCTGCGCAGCAATATGCTGGTGAATAAATTGTGTCAGTGTTGCATCGTCCATGCTGCGCGTTTTACGTTCTGGATAGAGCTGTGCCTTTTCAAGATAAAAACAGTAATCGCAGGCAAGATTGCATATTGCACCGGTAGGTTTGACCATGACATGGCAACTTTTCATTTTAACTCCTTCGTATTATGGCCTTGTAAAATTAATCGCAAGGCCATGAAAATCCTTTAGTTCCAGTCTACCGGTGTAGGTTTATCGCCCCTGGCTTTCATGAGTGAATCATTTTCAATACTGGACTGATAGCGTTCTAACGCAGCCACCATTTTTTGCTCCAGCACGGGTTGTTTGCCGAGCTGATTCATTGTCTCGCCGCGGTCCAGCTTAAGGTTATAGAGATATTTAGGTTTGCTATTACGATCAAAAATCATCTTCCAGTCGCCGTCGCGAATTGCCCACATATCCGTCGGATCATCCTGGAAAGGCATATCAATCGCGAATAACAAGGGTTGCTGACGATTCATCGTTTGTCCCTCAAGAACAGGGACAATCGATTCTCCATCAATAATACGGTCGGTCGGCAAATTAAAATGAGTCAGCTCCGCAATTGTCGGCAATATATCCAGGCCGCTCACAGGCGTGTCTGTTACCGTACCGGCTTGCAAATGGTGACCATATTTAATGATGGCGGGCACGCGTATTCCGCCCTCCCACAAATTATCTTTGCGGCCACGTAAGCCATCCGTTTCACCCGCCATATTGAGTTCATACCATTTACGCGCTTCACGCGTCACAGGGCCGTTGTCGCTGGTAAAGATAACAATCGTGTTGTCCTCCTGCCCCATTGATTTTATTTTGGCGAGGACTTTACCAACCTGTTCATCCATATAACTGATATTGGCATAGTATTCTCCCGGTCCGCGATAAGGCTTATCAGCCCAGTCGGCGTAAAACATATCGGGATGTTTTTTTTCATACTCACTCATATAGTTTTTATAGAGCTCAAGATATTTCTTCGGCGAAGCGAGCGGTGTATGTACCTCTGTGAAAGCCACATACATAAAGAAAGGGTTATTCTCTTTTTTATCGTTTAGCCAGTTAATAGCTTCCTGACTGACAAATTCGCCGCTAATTTGGTTAACAGTCCCCAGCGCTTTACCATTCCGATAAAAACCATTCGGGTACACCACGCCATTGCGAGGACGCTCTTTCGCTTTATCCAGATCGCTGGTGACAAAACCGGCAGCATTAACCAGCGTATGTTCAAAACCTGCATCTTCAGCCTGGGGCTGATCGTGGCGGTCAGCGCCAGCATTCAGGTGCCATTTCCCCATCATTGCCGTGTCGTAACCCTGATCTTTCAGGTAGCTGGCTATGGTCTTTTCGTTACGGCCCAGTGCGACATTTTTATTGGTCGGGATCCAGGATCGAATCCCCGTTCTGAACGGTGTGCGCCCGGTCAATAAACCTGCACGCGAAGGCGAACAGAGTGGCGCTGGGGCATAATATTGTGAAAACCTCACCCCTTCCTGCGCAAGTTTATCAATATTAGGGGTTTTCACGATCGGATGCCCATATACACCTAAATCCCCATAACCCAGGTCATCGGCCAAAATAATCACGACGTTAGGTTTATTTAATTGATTCCCAGACTGCTCTGCCGCCAGAGTATTTCCCATTCCCCCTGTCATGCCAATGACCGCGCTGACAAACACCGCTAAAGTTGTCTTTCTCATTATCGTTCCTTGTTATTTATTTAGAAATCGTAACCGAGCATATAAATCAACTGGTCGCCAAAACCGTCGTAACCTAACTTGTTATCGAAATAACGCCACGTGGCACTGGCTTTAAAGTGGGGATAAAATTTCCATGTTAAGGTCAACCCGCCATTAATGCCGTTTTTACTGTGTTGTTGTTCGGCGTAAGCATCATTGCGATCCAGCTCAAATTCATTCCAGTCGGAAAGCACCATTTTTTCGCCCCATAAATCGAAAAACCAGGCACTTGTCCAGCCGACGACATATCCATTCAGACCCGTGGCCTGACCATATTTGCTGGAGACATAATCATTTGAGAGATTATGCAATGCCACATAGGGCTTAAAAAAACCGGAGGGGCCGGACCAACCTAAATAGCCAAATCCATACATCATATTCAGTTCATCACCCCAGGTATTTTCAAACTGACCGTAGAGTTTCCCCATAAAACTGAAATCAGAATCGAATAACCGGATATGAGTCTGTGCAGAAAGCACATGATTGCGACCTTCAACGGCATGATTTAATACGTTACTTTCATAAAATGAGTAGAACTCCCCCTTATCAAATATCGCACCAAAATCCGCAGTTGCTTTCCAGACCTCTCCCCTGTGCGTATTTTCAAACCCCGTATTCCAGTTGGCATAACCCGCATTAATAGACCCATAAGAGGTCTTTAATTCCAGAGCATGCGCCTGGCCGGCAAATAAAATAGATATAGTCAGTAATGCTTTATTGAAATGTTGGTCTTTCATTATTATCCCTGCTCCATGCAGTATCCCAGATGAATATTGATTCCAGGCAACATAGTAATGAGAGAACCCTCGGGACCAATGTGATGATTTTCACGCATTTTTTGTGACAAGGCGCGCCGTGCCAGGAGGTCACACAATGTGGGTTTATTTCGATGCTAACTTATTGATTTCCGTAGCGCTCATCCACAATTTCATTTTTAGATCTGAGCTTTTCTCCGGTTGAACCGTTTTGTGTGTTAAATCTGCCGCCGTCGGGACTTTTCATCGTCATTTTGTGGCAAGCTTGCGAAAAGGTTAATTCAGCCACCCTTCGGTACTGCACAAACAGCGTCTACGCCGTCAGGCAAAAGAGTGGGACTGATTCTGACGATGACGCAATCGAGAGGTAAACGATGTATTCAAACGCTATCCAATTACAGGCCACTGAATCTCCTAGAAAATTTATCAATGTGGCCCCCGTGATGTTGAACGATGCAACGATGCTGGAACGCAAAAATAAGGTTCTGACACGAATGCAGAATGAAGGATATGACGCGCTCATCATCTATGCCGATAAAGAGCATGGGGGGAATTTCGAGTACCTGACGGGTTTTGTTCCACGCTTTGAAGAAGGTTTGCTGATAGTCAAAAAAACCGGTGAGGCGACACTGATTCTGGGAACGAAAACCTCAAGATGGCGAACTATTCCCGCATTCAAGCCACCTTAAAACATTGCCCCCTTTTCTCTCTGCCTAACCAGCCGATGGACAACGAACGCCCCCTTGAAGATATTTTCATCGAAACAGGTCTTGATACGATATCCAAAATCGGTTTGGTCGGATGGAAGATGTTTACATCGGCAGCCGCGAATAATAAACACCTTTTCGACATCCCCTGGTTTATTGTCGACGCCGTGAAAAACTCTATTGCCTCAAGCGCGGTGCTGGAAAATGCCGCACATCTTTTCATTCGTGGCGATCGGGGTGCACGAATTACAAATAACGAAAATGAAATTGCGCACTATGAATATGGTGCCAATCTGGCCTCGAATTGTATGCTTGATGCGATGAATGCCGTCGAACCCGACCTGCGTGAAACTGATTTGGGGGCTCTGCTGGCCGCCGAGGGTCAATACCAGACGGTCATCACTATCGCTGCGACGGGGCAACGTTTTGAGAAAGCGAATTTTTACCCTTCCTATAAAACGCTGGAGCGTGGACAGCCGCTGTCGATGACAACCGGCTTTAAAGGTGGGCTTTCAAGCCGTACCGGGTTTGTTATCGCAGAGGAAAGCGAACTGCCCGGCAATCAAAAAGACTACCTTGATAGAGTCGCAAAACCTTATTTTGGTGCTGTCGCGTGCTGGCTTGAAAATATCAAAATAGGGATGCGCGGTGGCGAAATGTACGATCTCATTGAGAAGGTACTCAACAAAGAAAAATACGGCTGGCATTTGAATCCCGGTCATCTCAGCGCAGATGAAGAGTGGATGTCGTCCCCCATTTATAAAAAATTCGGCTGAAACGCTCAAAAGCGGCATGATTATGCAAATTGATATTATCCCCTCCGTGCCGGGATATACGGGTGTGAGTGCCGAAGAAAGCATCGCCCTGGCAGATGAGGAGCTTGTGCAGAAAATCCAGCACGCCTATCCTGAATTATGGGCGCGAATCACGACTCGCCGCGAATACATCCGTCATGTTTTAAATATTCAGCTCACCGACGATGTCATTCCGCTGTCCAATACAGTGGCTTATCTTCGCCCGTTCCTGCTCGCGAAAAACAGGTCGTTCACATGTTAAATGAGGTAATGCTCTGAGATCCCCTCGCGGAAAAAGGATTTATGATGAGGCCTGCTGTTGAGCGTGATTGATTCGAATGCATTAAAAGAGGGAATATTGTTATTCCCTCTTTTTGCAGAAACGCAATGCGTGGCTTACGATTTAGTCAAATCAATGCTCAGAATGCGTTCTTTAGCCCCCTCCACAAATACATCCGGATCCCAGTCGCGGTTAAAGCCTTCTTTGATACCGATATAAAGGGTATCAAAAGTCTGGGGATAGCACCATCTGGTTCGGATATACCGGCACACTGAACTGTTTTTTGACGGCGTAATTTTGGGCATCGATCACGCTTATCGTCCCGCTGGTGAAATTGGTGACATAAATTTCGTTATATTTCGGGTTGTATTTCACCGCATTGGTTCCGGCACCGGTGTGAACATAACCGAGTTGTTTGCCGCTCTGGAGATCAAAAACGTATAAACCGTCTTTTTCGCCCCTGCGGTCTTCATGGTCAAACACCACCACAAATATGCGGTTAGAGGCAGAGTCCACCGCCAGATTTTGCACGCTAGTAATTTGCGGGTTTGCATTTTTCAGGCTGATAGTACGTAACACGCTCTGTTTTTTGGCATCAATTTCATTGATGTAATCTTTGCCTCCGATATAAATCTTTTGCGTTTTATCATCCTGGGTCAGACCGTAGGCCGTACCGCTGTAGGCACCTTTCACCTCGCCTTTCATCGCCAGAGAGGTGCCGTCCAGCATCAACAATTTATGTACCGACGTCATGCCTTCAGCGCTCTTCAGCATATTGCTGTAGCTGACAAAAAGCGTGTTGGTTGCCTTGTTGTAAACCATATGACGCAGGTGCTCGAAGCGTGAATCGGCGGCGTTCGCCTCCTTAAAACTCAACTTCTCGCTGGTTTTCGTCAGCTTCCCGGTCTGGGTGTTTACCGCGCTGATGCGCAGTGAAGCCGACTGCGTGTGCCCCACGTAGAGCTGTTGCTGGTCCTGATTCATCGCCAAAGAAAATGCGCGGTAAGGCATATCAAGGCGGTTCTCGATTTTCAGCGACGCTGGATTAAACGTATATAAAAATCCTTTATTGGCTTCGCGGTTTACGCGGTCGGTCGCTGCAGCATAAAGTTTATGATGAGTATTATCGAAAGCCATTTCATAAATACCTTCATTGGCTTCCTGAAGATAATTGGTTTTCATCGCAAAGCGAGACAGTTCACGTTGCGGCGGAGTCAATGGAAAATGCGGTAGTGGAGAATAACGTTGCGATGAAAAAACATCCCAGTTGCTGTGCTACGTTGCGGCAATTCATTTTTTACTCCTGCTCGTCAAATTAATTTAAACGTCTTACAAGGGCATCAATATCCCCTGTATGTTTGTTTTAAAATTGTATTTCCCCACCGAAGATATAGGTGCGGCCACGCGCCGTGGTATTAATCGTTGATCCTTCTTTGGCGTAATCAAGGCTCTGATTCATTCGGTTTAACGCTTCGGAATAATCACGATTAGTCACGTTCTGAACGCTAAAACGCAGCAGCACGTTGTCAGTCATCTGCAGGGTGCTGTAGAGATCGATAACGGTTGGAATATCCGGCATGCTCTCTTTCGGCACGGTGTTGGTGTCGGTGCTGATCCCTTCGGTGCTAAGACGTTTGGATTTGCCGGTAAATTTAACCAGGCTACCGATGGTCAGCCGCTGATCAAACAACCGTCCGCCCACGTCTAGCGTGGCATAGCTGTCTGGCAGATCGCTGATATCGCTGTAGGCAAAGCTGTACACGGTGCTGGCAATAGACGTCGGTTGATCCGTGTGCTGTTTGCTCCAGGAGATGTTCGCGTACGCAAAGCCCATGTCGTATCCGGCTTCGATTTCATAGCCTTTGGTGGTGACAGGCGACGTGGTATTGACGTACACATTGGCGTTAAAGCCACCAAATGAATTGTCAAAGTCATGACACAGCTGCCCGTCATAGCAGAGCATGAAGGACTCGCTGGTGATGTAATCCTTGATGCGGGACTGATACGCAAGCGCCTTCATGTGGAAACTGTCTTTCTCCACCAGCAGACCTTTTTTGTTGATGTTAAAGCCCGCTTCCCAGGTTTCGGCTTTCTCAGGCTTGAGGAACGGGTTCATTGAGGCCCCGCCCTCGTTAGCAAAAAAAGACTTCCTGAACGTTTGGCGCACGGGAGGAGCGGCTCCAGCTCACGAAAGGTTGTAACCATGGCATGACCTGCGCAGAAAACGTGGCGGACGGATTGAAGGCGTTGTCATCCAGATTGAGGTTAGCTTCCCCCTGCGGGAAACATTTTTCATTGGCGGAACAGGCCGTTTGTGTCCCTCAACCTGGCTGCGGGTATAATTTAGATTCAGATCCAGCTGATAAATATCTTTGTTCAGCGTCAGGCCGGTATACAGGGACGAAATCTTTTGCGTGCCTGCTGGAGCAAACGCGTTTCGGTCGGTTTCGTTCGATTGCACAAAACTGCGGCTGTACCGGTATCCATTAATTTGCCGCCGAGCTGATAGGTCGCATAAAAATCATCAGCAAGGGTAAATCGGCTGGTATTACTGATATCAAGTGCGTTGGATTTATTCGTCGTCGACGAGCTGTTGAAATTATACATAGACTCAGGTTTGTAATCCTGATTGCCCCGGCTGGTACTGGCCAGCACGTTTAAATCCACCAGTTCATTGAGCGGTGCATAATTATAACGCAGATAATAATCGTCGCTGGTAATATCGCGGCGAGTGAAAGAATTGCTGTAATTTCTGGCAGAAAATTCAAATTTATTGAATTGGTCCAGATTGAAATTCAATTTATAGAGCTGCGATTGCGGCTCCTGGCGCAGGTATTTATTGTCTTCGCCAATGAAGTCTTTACTGCTGCGGCCACCACCGTTTTTATATGTCGCATAGGTACGGGACCCGCTGATGCCCACCAGCGCACCGAGACCGCCGCCATTGTCAAAGGTTTCGGTTTTACCCGCAACCGCGATCATACCGGTTCGACCCAGCCCGTTATCGCCCACCGAAAATCGAGAAAGTACGCCTGTCTGGCGTCCTTCTTTTAACACATCATCCACGCCAATCGTTCGCATATTTGCGCTTCCCGCCAGGGCATTGACCCCTTGGGAACCTGCGCTGCTGCCGCGCGTGACGTCGACTTCAGCGAGGAAATTCGGATCAAGCGGGACGCCTGCGGCAGTGTTTGAACCGCCCGTGATAGTTTGCCGGTGCCATGCCGAAATAAGTCTGGGTGACGCCATCGACCATGGTATTTACGCGCCCGAGGCCGTTCATCCCACGGATATTCACGCTGATTGAACCCTGCAGGGGATCGATTTGAGTATAGGTACCCGCCATACTGCGCAGTGAGGCATCCAGACTCTGCAAATTCTTATTTAACGTACGTGAACTGTACGCGCCTGGACGGGTATAGGTTTCATCCGAGGAGCCCACCTGATTTTTATCGTCCAGCGAGTTGTCGATAATGGTTAATGGAGAAAAAACGGATTCCCCTTCTTTTTCTGCCGCATAGGCATGGCTGTGCACAATAAGAAGCCCGGTCAAAAGTCCTTTGACCATTTGAGGTTTTTTCATAATCAAGTCCTGAGTTTAATTATATTTAGCGCAAAAAAAATGAATAGCTCACGCATCGCCCTATTCAAAGGACGACGGCAAAATACCCATAATAAATTCATGTCATTAATGCGGCTGAGCAGGTGCGATATATCACCCTGCGCTTATTCGATCATTAACGAATATTATCTAAAGCCAAATTTATATTTCAGGCAGAACAATTAGCCTGATAACAGACGCTGTATTTCTAAATTTCTAACAAGCCAAATTCAACCGGGAGCGTGACTTTTTGTACGCCATTCTTCACCAGCTCTTTTGGCGGAGGCGGCAACGGCCGTGCATTGATTAGCGCATTTAATGCCGCGCGGTCCAGCGAAAGGGTTCCGGACGAGGTGACCAGTTTTGAACTGAGTATTTCGCCACGCGCATCCACACTGAACGCAATAACGGCAGTCCCGGTACGCTTGCGGCGTCTCGCATCCTCAGGATAGTTTCGCATTTTATTGATCTTGCCTTTCACTAGCGATTCCCAACTGATTTCGCTTTTGCTGATGCGAGACGAGTCCGTATCCAACGGCGCGGCATTACGCTGAGTCTGCACCGTCTGGACCGGTGGTGCCGCCAGACTGGTCGTCGTCGAATTGCCTTTCTCTTCTTTCTGTTCGCGCGGGTTTTTTTTCTTGGTTTCCGTTTTCTTTTTGGCTTTCGGTTCAGGCTTTGCTGCCGCAATGTTGAGTTCAGCCTCTTCATGCACCAGCAGCTTTGGCATCTCCTTTTCTGGCCGGCGTTCTTCTTCGGTCATGGCTTCCACTTTACGCTGCTGGCTGACGCCAGGCGGCAGATCGGGTTTGATAATGGAGACTTCAAACTCAGGCGAGAACTCCACCATCACCGCGGCAGGCGTTGCTATTGGCTGCTCCTGCGCAAAATGAAGGACAAAAGGCAGGGCTATCGCCACATGAAAAATGACACTGGCGGCCGTACTTCTCATCCATGGCGTACGAGGCATCACGAGTTGTGCATTCATATTAAGGCGCTTTTTCCACGGGCACTGACCAGACGTAATCCGCCTGTTTGGCGGTTAGCGTGGTTCCCTCGGTGGTAAGCATCACGACGACGGGGTTTTCAACCTTCAGATCCGCCAGATGCAGCGGCACACCGATATCTTTTGAGGCGTGATAGCCGCCCGCAATTAACAGCGCAGGGCGAGGTGCCTGACGAATTTGTTTAGCCATAAAGCGGTCGCGATGTTGCTGGATGGCAACCATGGCGTTGACCTGTTCATCGCTAATTTGGCCGTCATGCATAAGGTTAATAATGGCGGACAACGATTCGCGAACCTGCGGGCGAGACGATAAATCACCGTCTGGGAACACAGGATTGTTATACAGTTCAGTGACCTGGCTACGGGTGATATTTGCCGCCAACAGCGGGTATGGCCCTTTAAGCGCGGTCATGACAACATCACGGTAAAGGTCCCACGGCCAGCCACTTTTCCAGCGCATGGCCTCCGCCGCTCGGGTCGGGCTGATGGTTGCGCCTGCCAGACTTTCTGCTTTTAAGCGATTAACACTGACCTGCTGATCGCTATCGATCATTTCCATCAGCACGCTGCCCTGCGCACGTGATTGATTCAGATTTTGCAGTAACCATTGTTCAATTTGATGGTGACGCACATTGGTATGCTCTTCACCGACAATCACAATGGGGGCGCTGGCGAGCGTCGTAATGAGCTGGGCAGGCGTCATCACCGTACCGCTCGCCGCTTCTTTAATGCACAGGCATTCAATCGCTATAGCGTTTTGGGCGGTCGTGTCCTTTGGCGGACTATGACATGCCGCGATCGTCAACATGCTGCTGAGAATCAGGGGTTTTAAGAAATTATCCATATTTAACCTGCGTTTCCGTGAACGTTGTGCGCTTATTTTTCGCTGCAAATTTTGGCCGGATTATAGCCATTGATGAAAATGATTATCAAGATCATTCGCATTATCAATTATGGGAGAGTGAAAAAAGAAGGCAGATAACGGGCGTGACGTTGCGATAGCTCTGCCGCAGCACAACACATTATTGGTGTCGCTTGTCGTCGTCGCTGCTTAGCCTGGGATGTCGATAATCGGGACGATCCAGGCGGCTCAAATGGAATGGAGACTTAACCGCGATTTCAGAGGTGTTTGGCCGCTACGCTGCTAAGTTTGATTTTGTGACTCTTCATGTCCCCTTCCCCGCCAATTTCTTGTCGCGGGGTTACTTTTTTATTCAGAATTCATAGGAGTCATTGAACCCGTTCAGGCTTTGATGCGCACTTTCAGCATATTGATGGCGATGATTATCATCGCGGCGGTTATGGTATTATTTCCGGCGCTAAAGAGGGCTCGATGAGCATTATTCACCAGCCTCATCACAGGCCTGTGACAATATTTTATCCCGCCAGAAGTAATAAAGGATTTAACCATGATCGTACTCCGTCCGATGCACAAAGAGGAATTTTCAGGCTATCTGGACTATTTCATTCCAGATTATGCGCAGGAAATTGCCTCAAATTATCGACTTTCTGCCGATGCCTCCCTTGCAAAAGCCAAACAGGAGATCGCTGCCGATCTTCCTGATGGCGTTAATACCGCCGGGCAGGTTTTGCTATGCCTGTTCACCCAACAGGATAATAGGGACAGCCATGTCGGGTACCTGTGGTACAAACCGGATACGGCTTCACGCACTGCATTTATCTATGATTTTCATATCTTCAACGCGTGCCAGGGACAGGGTCTGGGTAAACAGGCGCTGCAAGCGTTTGAGCAGATGTTGCAGGAACAGGATTTTGAACATATCAGGCTTCGTGTTGCCGGAGACAACGCGCGTGCCCGCCACGTCTACGAGGCGATGGGTTTTGGGGTCACGGGCTTTAACATGAGCAAGACGATAACGGGCTAATATTCCCTGCAACCTGGCACTCCCCGCACCGGTACTCGAGTCTTTTTGACGCCACCAACTTCACCATGACATCCGCCCACGAAAGATATATGCTTTATATATAAAACATAACGGAGTGTATGCTATGGGTATTGTTAAAATTTCGGACTTGTTGCATGAAGATGTTCGTGACGCCAGTAAGGCCATGTCACGTTCTGTGAATGCGCAGGCCGAATATTGGATTCGCCTTGGGATGATGAGTGAGCTTTACCCGGAGCTTAACTATCAGCAGATCAAAATGATGATGCTGAAATCAGGCTCTGACCGCTTAATGGAGGTGATCAATGCCATCAATTCCCATTAAAACCTCTGATGAACTCGCCCGACAGCGCCATGCGGGCGCGTTGCTTGCTTCCGTGTTCGAGATGCTGGACACGTTTATTGTGCCTGGCGTGACCACTCTGGAAATCAATAATCGTGCAGAGGCATTTATTGTTGATGCGTTGCAGTCCCGCCCTGCCAGCAAAGGTCAGTACGATTATCCTTACGTGCTGAATACCTCGGTGAATGAAGTCGTGTGTCACGGCATTCCGAAAGCGAACGAACACCTAAAATCTGGCGCTATCGTAAATGTCGATATCACGCTCGAGAAAGAGGGACTGATAGCGGATTCCAGCAAAATGTATCTTATCGGCGACGTCTCTCCCCTGGCTCGTCGATTGGTCGAAAAAACGTGGGAAGCCATGTGGCTCGGCATCAAAGCGGTAAAACCCGGTGCGCGATTGGGCGACATTGGACATGCCATCCAGACGCATGTTGAAAACAGCGGCTATAGCGTTGTCAGGGAATATTGTGGCCACGGGATAGGCAAAGAGATGCATGAAGAACCGACCGTGCTGCATTACGGTAAACCCGGTACGGGCGTTGTGTTGCAGGAGGGCATGGTGTTTACCATTGAACCGATGGTCAATCAGGGCAGTAGCAAAATAAAAACCAAAAAAGACGGCTGGACAGTTGTGACCCGGGATAAAAAACTCTCGGCCCAGTGGGAGCACACCATCGCCGTGACCGCGGACGGTTTTGAAATATTAACGCTGCGTAAAGATGAAATTATTCCTGACCTCATCGTATAAAATTTATAACGCTTCAGGAAAATAGCATCCTGAATTGCGCACGCTCATAGACATGATGCCCATCCGGCTGCGCTTTCAACACTTTTTCCCTCTCGGGAGACATGCCGGAAATCATGATGAAGCGCATGTCGAGCGTCCAGTTTCCCTGCCCCCACAATAATCCGAACACCTTATATCAATTATCCTTCGGCACACTGCCCATTGCGCTTAGGGGGAATCCTGAGCAGCGTAAATGACATACTTAACTACACCCCTATCTCATCAGCCCTGCTGGAAAGGGATAACCCGAAGGTCAGATCTTGCTCTGCTTAACCATCCTAAACGGTGCTGCCCCGGCACACACTTTTAAAAACATGTCAAAAAACCGCCTCGAACAACCAAACACAAACAACTGATAAATATAAATAATAAAAAATACTTGATTCAAAACTTGGACAAATAAACGTATTTGTGTAAGTTTTAATTATGCACTTTCGTCGCGTTATTCACAGTCAGGGTGAGACTCATGAGCACTATGTCGTCGGCTATCAATCGATTTATGGACTATTACGCCGAGCTGGATAGCCAGCCACCGTCAGCGTTGGCGGCGCTTTATCATCCTGATGCGGCCCTCATCGACCCGTTCGGCGAGCATCAGGGGCTGTTTGCGATTCAGCGTTACTTCACCCATCTGCTGGCGAACGTGGATCACTGCCGCTTTGTGATTGATGCTCCGCTCTGCGTGACCGATCGTTTTGCCGTGACATGGACCATGCACTGGTCTCATCCGCGCGTTTCCGGGGGAGAAAAGCTTGCCCTGCCTGGGTGCTCAGTGGTGGATGTGCAGGACGACCAGATTATTCGCCAACGCGACTACTACGATGCCGGGGAGATGATTTACGAACATCTTCCTGTGCTGGGCTGGGCGGTGCGTGGTGTCAAAAGGAGGGTGCGCTCATGATGACTGTCCTCATCACCGGCGCGAGCTCTGGCATTGGGGCTGGGCTGGCAAAATCCTGGGCGGATGACGGGTGTCACGTTATCGCCTGCGGACGAGATTCGGCCCGGCTGGAGGCGCTGCAGCAGTACAGCCCGAATATTACGGTACGTCTGTTTGATATGACGGACAAAGCGGCCAGCCTTCAGGCGCTGACCGGATGTCATGCCGATCTGATGATTCTCTGCGCGGGCACCTGCGAATACCTGGATGACGGTGTAGTGGATGCCGATCTGGTCGAACGGGTTATGAATACCAACTTTCTGGGACCCGTGAACTGCATCGCAGCACTCCAGCCACAGCTGGTGGCGGGCAACCGCGTGGTGCTGGTCAGTTCGATGGCGCACTGGCTCCCCTTCCCTCGGGCAGAAGCCTATGGCGCGTCAAAAGCTGCACTGACGTGGTTTGCGAATAGTCTGCGTCTGGACTGGGAACCCAAGGGCATTGCCGTCACGGTAGTCTCACCGGGCTTTGTCGATACGCCCCTCACCCGTAAAAATGATTTTTCCATGCCCGGTCAGGTCAGCGTGGACAGCGCCGTGAAAGCGATCCGTCGCGGCCTGGCGAAAGGGAAAAATCACATCGCGTTTCCCACCGGTTTCAGTCTGATTTTACGCCTGCTGGCAGGGTTACCCGGGTTTCTTCAACGCGCCCTGCTGCGCCGGATGGTGCGCTCATGAATATCGCGATTATTGGCAGCGGCATCGCCGGGATGACCTGCGCCTGGCGTCTGGCCGGGCATCACAAGGTCACGATTTTCGAGGCCGCACCGACGCCCGGCGGGCATACCGCAACGGTCGATGTCACCATGCCGCAAGGCACTTATGCGATTGATACCGGGTTTATTGTCTACAACGATCGCACCTATCCGCGCTTTATGGGCCTGCTCAGCGAGTTGGGTATTCGCGGGCAAAAAACCCAGATGAGCTTCTCGGTACATAATCCGCAAAGCGGTCTGGAATACAACGGGCACACCCTCACGTCGCTTTTTGCCCAGCGCCGTAATTTGGTCAATCCGCGATTCTGGGGGCTGCTGAAAGATATCACGCGGTTTAACCGTGAGGCGAAAGCCGCGCTGATGAGCAATATTGACGAAAACGCCACGCTCCAGACGTTCCTGGAACAGCACGGCTTCAGCCCGTTTTTTGCCCGACATTATATTCTGCCGATGGGCGCCGCCATCTGGTCGTGCTCCCTTCAGGAGATGCGTCATTTTCCGTTGCCGCTGTTTTTACGCTTCTTTGAGCATCACGGTCTGCTGGATATCACCGATCGTCCGCAGTGGTATGTGGTGCCGGGCGGCTCGCGGGAGTACCTCCGTGCCATGCTGGCGCAACTGGGCGATCGCGTGACCCTGCATGTTAACGCGCCGGTGCAGCAGGTATTCCGTCATGAAAAGGGCGTGAAGATCCAACTGGAGGCATCAAGTCATGCCTTTGACCAGGTGATCTTCGCCTGCCATTCCTTACAGGCGCTGGCGATGCTTGACGAGCCAACCCCTGCGGAACGCGAGGTGCTGGGTAATATCGGCTGGCAGCGTAATGAGGTGGTTTTGCACAGCGATCCGCGCTGGCTGCCGGTGCGCGAGCGCGCATGGGCCAGCTGGAACTATCGCCTGAGCGAACGCGATCAGGCCAGCGCGTGCGTCACCTACAATATGAATATCCTGCAGGGATTGCCAGCAGGAAGCCCGTTGTTCTGCGTCACCCTTAACCCGGAAACCGCCGTGGACGAGCGCTATGTCCTGAAACGTTTTGTCTATGAGCACCCGTTGTTTAATCCGAAAAGCTGGCGCGCGCAGGCCCGTCGCCACGAGATTAACGGCCACCAGCGGAGCTGGTATTGCGGGGCCTACTGGTACAACGGGTTCCATGAAGATGGCGTACGCAGCGCACTTGATGTGGTGCACGGCATTGCCTGTGGAGAGGGAAACTGAAATGAACAGTTGCCTGTATCAGGGGATTTTACGCCATCGCCGTTTCCAGCCTAAAGCGCACCATTTTCGCTATACCGTTTTTATGGCCTGGATCGATCTGGATGAGCTGGAGGCGCTGCCTTCGGTCGGGATCCGGCGTAACCGGTTTGCTTCCGCCGCCTTTTACGATGCGGATTATCCCCTCGGCACGCCGCTGAAAGAGAACGCGCTAAAGCGTATTCAAACCCTGACCGGTGAGCGTCCCGATGGCCGGGTGATGCTCCTGACTCAGCTGCGTTATCTCGGGTTTCATTTTAATCCGGTCAATTTTTATTACTGTTATGACGCAACAGACACCCTGCGCTGGGTGCTGACCGAGGTGCGCAATACGCCGTGGAATGAGCGTCATTACTATGCCGTGGATGGCCAGACAACGCGTCCGATTGAAAAAGCTTTTCACGTGTCACCGTTTAACCCGATGGACATGATCTATCACTGGCGCTTTAACCCTCCCGGTAAAACGCTGCATATGCATATCGAAAACCACCAGGAATCGAAGGTATTTGACGCCACGCTGATGCTGAAACGTGAGCCTCTCACGCGCGCGGCTTTGCGATCCCTGCTGTGGCGTATTCCGTTGATGACCCTAAAAAACCGTCCTGACGATTTACTGGCAAGCGCTGCGGCTATGGCTGAAGCGCGTGCCTCTTCATAACCACCCGTTAGCAGGAGTGAACGCTCATGACCGATCCTGCCTTTGCGCTTGATCCCGATATTCCGCGCAACGTCCGTATCGCCCGCTGGCTGCTCTTTCGTCTTTTAGGCGGTATCCGCAGCGGCTCGCTTACCGTTCGAGAAGGGACGCAGGCCTTCCATTTTGGCGACTCGTCTTCCGGGCTACGCGCTGAAGTTCAGATTTTGGCCCCGGACGTTTACTGGCGGCTGCTGACCGGCGGAAGCCTTGCCGCCGCCGAAGCCTGGATGGATGGGGAATGGGAGACGCATGACCTGACATCGCTGCTGCAGGTGCTGGCGCTAAACAGCACCGTGCTAGGGCGTCTGGAAAGCGGTTTTCGCATTCTGGGCAAGCCCGTGGAACGCCTTCGCCACTGGATGCGTCGCAACCACCGCGAGCAGGCGCGGGAAAATATCGCCGCCCATTACGACCTCGGCAATGAGTTTTATGCGCACTTTCTCGACCAGGAGCTGCTCTACTCCAGCGCATTATTTACCGCCGACGAGCAGAATCTTACCCTCGCCCAACAGGCAAAAATGGCGCGTCTGTGTGAACAGCTGTCCCTGAACGCAAGCGATCACCTGCTGGAGATCGGGACCGGCTGGGGCGCGATGGCGGAATACGCTGCGCTTCATTACGGCTGTCGCGTCACGACCACCACCTTATCGCAGGAGCAATTCACCTGGGCAAAAGAGCGGATCGCCCGTGCGGGATTGCAGGATCGCGTTCAGGTTCTGCTGTGCGATTATCGCGACCTGACCGGTGAATTCGACAAAACTGGTGTCGGTCGAAATGATAGAAGCGGTGGGTGAACGCTATCTGCCAGCGTTCTTCAGCACCTGCCAGGCACGCCTGCGTCCGGGCGGCAAAATGGCGATTCAGGCCATTACCATTCAGGATCAGCGCTATCGCGACTACAGCAAAAGCGTCGATTTTATTCAGCGCTACATCTTCCCCGGCGGATTTTTACCGAGCATTACCGTGATGAGCGACCTGATGACACGCCACACGGATTTTGTTGTCCGCAATCTGTTCGACATGGGGCCCGATTACGCGCGCACGCTGGCCCACTGGCGGCAACGTTTCCTCCACGCCTGGCAGGATATTGAAAAGCTGGGCTTTGATGAACGGTTCCGCCGGATGTGGCTCTATTATTTTGCCTACTGCGAAGCCGGATTTAATGCCCGCACCATTAGCGTGGTGCAGTTGACTGCGGAGCGCGTATGAACCGCCACGTGCAGGTATTTCTGATAGCGATTGCGTTCGATCTTTACTGGACGCTGGTGGTGCTGTTTCGTGAACGCGGGCTTTTTCTGTGGCTCGCTCTGGCGATTCTTGCCTTCCTGATGCTGTCGCCTGCACATCGGCTTTATGCGTTACTGCTGGCGGTGATGGGCAGCGGCCTGGATACCCTCTGGGCATTAACGGGGCTTATCGACTTTCACGGCGAGGCATTGTTACCCCTGTGGATGCTGGCGCTGTGGCTGATGTTTGCTACCGTCTGGACCCATCTGACCCGTACAACCGCGCTCCCGGGATGGATCCTCACGCTGATGGGCGCCCTCGGCGGCCCGGTCGCGTACATTATTGGTCAACGGTTAGGCGCAATGACCTTCCTGGAACCGGCCTTCGTCGTCATCAGTTGGATGACGCTGGGATGGCTTACCCTGATGCTGTTATTCCATATCCTGATCGGGAGATGACCATGCGATCCGCTTTAATAGTGCTGCTGTTGCTGGTTATCATCACGCCGGTGACCCATGCCGCCGACTGGCTAAGCTGGCGCAAAGTGGGCGATGCGACGCTCACCTGGGACCCTTTTCCGTCTACACCTCGCAGCTGCGCACACCGGATGGCAACTACACGGACCGGGGCAAAATTCAGGCGCTGATCATTACCTATAAACGCGACATCAGTCGCGATGACCTTGTCGACGCCACGCGTGACCAGTGGCAGGCGTTGGGTATTCTGGAACGTGAACCGCAGAGTGAATCCTGGCTACGGATGCTGCAATCGCTCTGGCCCGATGTGGTACCGGGTACCCAGCTGGTGTTTGTTTTCGACGATAAGCAGGGACAGTTCTGGTATCGGGCCTCCGCGACGCAAAAAACGTTTACCCCGCTGGGACCGCGCCAGTCTGAAGCGTTTAGCACCCATTTTCTGGCCATCTGGCTTGACCCCAATACGCAATATCCCGCGCTGCGTCAGCAGTTAATCGGAGGTGAAAAATGAAACGCATTCTGGCATTGGGCGTCGCCCTGCTGATGTTACTGGCAGGCTGTAGCGCGGAGATCGGCGATTATCGAAACCAACAGCCGTCGCTCGATATCTTCCGCTATTTCCAGGGTAAAACCGAGGCGTGGGTATGGTACAAGATCGCAGCGGTAAGCAGCTGCGTCGCTTTCACGTTGAAATTTCTGGCGATGTCATTGGCGATACGCTGACGCTGAATGAACATTTTGTCTATGACGATGGCGAGAAACAGCAGCGGGTATGGCACATTCGTCGCGTGAGCGCCGATCGTTACGAAGGTACGGCCGGTGATATTGAAGGGGTAGCAACGGGTCAGGCAGCAGGTAACGCCTTTAACTGGCGCTACAGCATGAACGTGAAAGCGGACGGGAAAACCTGGCTGCTGCACTTCGACGACTGGATGTATTTGCAGGACGGCACGCATCTATTTAATAAAACGAGATGAAAAAGTTCGGCGTCACTGTCGCCACCGTCACGCTATTCTTCACCCGGAAAGCGCCGTAACAGGTTTTTTAAGGTCGATTTTACAGTAACGAATTTGTCATAGCCGTAAATGAAAAAACCCTCGATATTGTTATCGAGGGGTTTTTCGTATTTGGTGGACGCGTCGAGAATCGTATTCCAGACCTTTCAGATCGCAAGTTTTCAGGACCGCTTCAATTTTTAGACTGCCGGGTGCCTCCCGGTGAGCCTTTGGGTTTACCGCCCGTGGCAGGCGGTTTCAGTCTTTCACGATGAGTGCCCCTGAAGAGGAGTCATCGGGTGACTTAACCCCGCCGCTTAGGGGGATTCGCCATGATCTCAATCCAGGGTAATTTTAAAAGCGGTCTGATAGTCAAGAGGATAAAAAGGGATCTTCAAAGGCAACCGTATTCTCTTTACAGGTACTTATTCACTGCACCTACAACTTCGTCATGGGTGAGTTCGCGGTCAGACGCAACATAAATCTCGATATGATCCCCGGTTAATGAATGAACCCCGGTAAGCATTATTTTTAACGAAACTTCATCACCGTTTGGGTAATATCGCGTGATCGATGTGACAGGTTTAAGCATATTAATCACTTCTGCCTGCTGCGAATTGAAGAAGACCAAAACCTTTTTCATATACTGCCTCAATCCGGTCCTGCGTGTGTTTTAAAGCGTGGATCGCTTCCGTTTCAAAAATCGCAGATATTTAGAAAAGGCCATGCAACCGCATGGCCTTTGTAAGTATTGTTCATCATTAAAATCATAATGCTCCGGAGCCACCCAGGAGAGCTAAGACTTTAAGATAATCAATACACCTGCCTGATGGACAATTCAGGTGAGGTGGGCTGAGTGTATACAGTAAAAAAAAATACACACCCTCAAAAAAGAGATGGTGGCACATGTGTTGTTTGATAGCATATTTATGTGCAACTGAGGGGTTATCACAGCACAATCAGCTATTTTTCCTTCTGTATAACCTCTTCATCTGTACGTAATGATTTAGTTATTTGAATGGGTATGGTGATTGCGATGGTAATAATAAACCGCCCGAAGGCGGTCTGATTGTCTATCTGCTGTAGTAGTCATCAATGAACTGATGCCTGAACGCCTCAATGGACAGTTGCTCAACAATACTTCCTGTAATGGCAATTTTTATACGTCCCATCGGGTCTCGCCCAGCGATAACCCTCACCTCGATTGAGGTATTAGCAGAGGTTTTGAGATAATCGACAAAGCTGCTGATAACGTCGTCTCTACCATAGACGGCGAAGCACATTGTTCCACAATGTAATGTCTCTGAACGTCCTCAAGCATAAGCAAGCTCCTCATGAATTGGGATTATCAATTGTAACTTAAAAATCAGTATGCGTTATTTGACGCCCATACTGATTCGTACATCCTCTCTCATGTTGCTCCTGCACGATCGCTATCGTCAGAAAGCCCTGCATAACATTTGGCGTCACCTGCAAGACTTCAGAGCGTGTCAGCGCCCATGACGGCCTTATCACGATTATTTTGCTTCTCACGGAAGCGGCAAGATGTGTCGCGTGGGTACATAGCGGGCTGAAGCGGTAGACAAGCGACGCAGTACCAACATCATGGTGTGTTAATCGATGGGAACGAGGGAGAAATAATTAACCCGCCAGGTGGGTTATAAGGTTTAAATTTTAGAAGAGGGTTAAAAGTGATGGCTGAGTCGGCAAATACACCCAGTGCATAGAACACGCCATGTACGCCGCCCAAAGCAACGAGGGGTTACCTTTCGGTAACCCCTCGTCTTATTTGGCGGAAGCGTAGAGATTCGAACTCTAGAACCCTTTCGGGTCGCCGGTTTTCAAGACCGGTGCCTTCAACCGCTCGGCCACGCTTCCTAAGTGAGGCGCAATATAAACGTCTATTAGCGCCTTGTAAAGCAGGAATTTTTCTAAGTTTACCCACGTGCATTTTTATAACGTGAAAAAGCAAAAAACCCTGCGATATTGCTATCGCAGGGTTTTCGAATTTGGCGGAAGCGTAGAGATTCGAACTCTAGAACCCTTTCGGGTCGCCGGTTTTCAAGACCGGTGCCTTCAACCGCTCGGCCACGCTTCCTAAGTGAGGCGCATCATAAACACCTCATCTTGCGCTGTAAAGAGTGATGTGATTCATTCGCTTCAAAAATAGCCAAACCGCGATCAATCGGTTGAAATAACAACGTATTGACCATTTTATCAGCATGAAATTTCACGTATCCGTCTTAATGTTTTTTGATGTACAAATCTTTGGTGAAGTAAAAGCCCAGTTTATCTGGCGTAAATCCACCGACCCACGGTTTACCAGATGGGTTCTGACATAGTGATACACCGGAATGGCGGGAACATCCTGTGCCAGCAGATCTTCAGCTTGCTGGTAGAACTTGCCGCGCTCTTCCGGGGTTTTCGCTTTTGCCGCCTCCACCAGCGCATTGTCATAGGCCGGATTACTGTACTGACTGGTGTTTTCGCTATCACCGGTACGGAAGTTGTTCAGGAAAGTCGCGGCATCGTCATAATCCGCAATCCATGCGTAACGCACCGCATCAAAATTATGGGTGTGCATGGTATCCAGCATGGTTTTCCACTCCTGATTTTGCAGCTTCGCTTCCACGCCCAGATTTTTCTTCCACATCGAACTGGCCGCGATAGCGATGCGCTGATGCGATTCCGACGTGTTATAGAGCAAATTGAAGCTGAGTGGATGACTGGCGTTGAAACCGGCGTCGTTCAGCAATTTTTTCGCTTCAGCGATACGCTTGTCGATGGGCCAGCTCGCGTAGTCAGGGTTTTTAAGCTTAACGCCGCCAATGTCCGGCTGACTGACAAGCCACGCCGGGCGCTGCCCCTGCCCCAACACTTTGTCGGCAATAATGTCTTTATCCAGCGCCATGTTCAGCGCTTTGCGCACGCGCACATCATTAAACGGCGGTCGGGTGGTATTGAATTCGTAATAGTAGGTGGCGAGCTGCGGTGAAACGTCCAGCTCAGTGCCCAGCGTTTTCTTAAGCTGAGCAAATTGGTTAATAGGCACCGTATAGACGATGTCGATCTCGCCGGCCTTATAGCGGTTAACGTCGGAGGCCTCAGAGGTAATCGGCAGATAGGTTACCTTGTTGATCACCGTGTGCGCATCATCCCAATAACGCGGGTTACGTTCAGCAACAATACGCTCGTTGACCACCCACTGCGAAAGCTTATACGCCCCCACTGCTGACGAAATGCTCCGGTTTCGTCCACTTTTCACCAAAACGGCCGATCAGCACTTTATCAACCGGGACGAGCGAGGGGTGCGCCAGCATCGCGAGAAATGCCGCATTGGGCTGGGTGAGCGTGACTTCCAGCGTTGAGTCGTTGATCGCTTTCACGCCCAGTGAGTCCGGCGTTTTCTTGCCCTGTGCGATATCCGCAGCGTTGACGAGATGCATATTCCCCGGATAGCTGGCGTAAGGAGAAGCCGTTTTCGGATCGACCAGACGTTGCCAGCTCCAGACCACGTCCTGCGCGGTGATCGCGGTGCCGTCACTCCAGGTGATACCTGGACGTAAATGGAAAGTCCAGACGGTGTTGTCTTTATTCTCCCATTTCTCTGCCAGTCGCGGCACAATCTCACCGCCTGGCGAGACGCTCACCAGCCCTTCGAACAAATCACTGATAATATTGAATTCGACGTCGCTTTCGACTTTATGCGGATCGAGCGATGCGGGTTCACTGCCGTTGTTTCTAACCAGTTCCTGTTTTTCTGCCAGTTGGGTTCCTGCTGGCACGCTAGCGGCCCAGCTCGTTGCGCTTGCGCACAGGATGCTCGCGGCCAACAAAGAAAGTGTAAAGCTAGTACGTGATGGTGATTTCATTTATTCGCCTTATTGTCTATTTTTTGACGATGCGCATTCACTCTTAGCGCTCTAACTGTATTAAGGCAATATTTTTCAGTAACCTATAAGAGGTTGATCTGAATAAAATCGTCAAACCACGCTTCATGCTACGGAAACAAATTTATTCGGAACAAAGCTTCAGTGCCGCCGCTAAGGTATTGAGTAAAGATGGGTAAAACCATTTTGCTACTGGCGCAACGTTTCTTATTCTTGCCGTTAATTACATCTGTCATAAGAGAGTGGCTCATGGATCGTATTATTAGTTCTTCACGCGACCGCACGTCGCTACTCAGCACCCATAAAGTGCTGCGCAATACCTATTTCATGCTAAGCCTGACGCTGGCGTTTTCTGCGCTCACGGCGACAGCCAGCACCGTGCTGATGCTGCCGTCTCCGGGGCTGATCCTGACGCTGGTGGGCATGTATGGTCTGATGTTCCTGACCTATAAAACCGCTGACAAACCCATTGGTATTCTGTCCGCGTTCGCCTTTACTGGCTTCCTGGGCTATATCCTCGGCCCAATGCTGAATGCTTATCTGTCTGCGGGTATGGGTGACCTCATCGGCATGGCGCTGGGCGGGACGGCACTGGTGTTCTTCTGCTGCTCGGCATACGTTCTGACGACCCGTAAAGACATGTCTTTCCTGGGTGGGATGCTGATGGCGGGTGTCATCGTTGTGCTGGTCGGCATGGTGGCGAATATCTTCCTGCAATTGCCCGCGCTGCACCTGGCGATTAGCGCAGTGTTCATTCTGATCTCTTCAGGCGCGATCCTGTGGGAAACCAGCAACATCATTCACGGCGGTGAAACGAATTACATTCGCGCAACCGTGAGCCTGTATGTGTCGCTGTACAACATCTTTGTCAGCCTGCTGAGCATCCTGGGCTTCGCAAGCCGCGACTAACCCATTACGCTTTGAACGGAGCCTCGCTTATGCGGGGCTTTGTTTTTTGGTACACTGCGCGGGTTTTGACTGACGTGTGAATGATTATGCTGAGCTTTGAAGGTAAAGAGATAGAAACCGACAACGACGGTTATCTGAAAGAGAGCAGCCAGTGGAGTGAAGCGCTGGCCGTCGTGATTGCCGAAAAAGAGGCGATCACGTTGTCACCAGAGCACTGGGAAGTGGTGCGTTTTGTGCGTGAATTTTATCTGGAATTCAACACGTCGCCTGCTATACGCATGCTGGTGAAAGCGATGGCTAACAAGTTTGGCGAAGAGAAAGGCAACAGCCGTTACCTGTATCGCCTCTTCCCGAAAGGCCCGGCCAAACAGGCGACCAAAATCGCCGGCCTGCCCAAACCGGTGAAATGTATTTAATACCGGATACTAAACGTGTCATATTCGCGATCGGGTTGGTGAGGTTCAGTGAAGACTTTTTCAACCCGAGCGCTACGCGGCCCGCCGGCTTTCAACCAGGCAGTCAGTTGCTCAATTTTATCAGCCTCACCGCAGGCAACAACTTCGACACTGCCGTCATCCAGATTGCGCGCGTAGCCTGTTAGCCCGAGCTGTAACGCCTCGCGTTGCGTGCTGTAGCGAAACCCAACGCCCTGGACCGTGCCGTGAACCCACGCGATTGTGCAGACTTTTGTCATCATCGTTTCCCCTATCCTGCTCTGGCGCGTTGCTTTTCCTGACTGAACTCGGGAAAATGGCGGCCATTTTATTGAATCGACAGAAAAGCAAATTATGAGTGTACGTTTAGTGTTAACCAAAGGGCGCGAGAAGTCATTACTGCGTCGTCATCCCTGGGTGTTTTCCGGCGCGGTTGCGCGTATGGAAGGTAAAGCCAGCCTCGGTGAAACCATCGATATCGTTGACCATCAGGGAAAATGGTTAGCTCGCGGCGCTTACTCACCCGCCTCGCAGATTCGCGCGCGCGTCTGGACGTTCGATAAAGACGAAACCATCGACATCGCTTTCTTTACCCGTCGTTTACAGCAGGCGCAGCAGTGGCGCGACTGGCTGGCGAAACGTGACGGTCTGGATAGCTATCGTCTGATCGCGGGAGAGTCCGACGGCCTGCCGGGCGTGACGATCGATCGCTTTGCCAATTTCCTCGTGCTGCAGCTCTTAAGCGCCGGTGCAGAATACCAGCGTGCGGCACTGATCAGCGCGCTGCAAGCGTTGTATCCAGAATGTGCCATTTACGATCGCAGCGATGTCGCGGTGCGTAAAAAAGAGGGCATGGAGCTTACGCAAGGCACCGTCACCGGTGAACTGCCACCAGCTCTGCTCCCTATCGAAGAGCACGGCATGAAGCTGTTTGTCGATATTCAGGGCGGGCATAAAACCGGTTACTACCTCGATCAGCGCGACAGCCGTCTGGCCACGCGCCAGTATGTTAAAGATAAACGCGTGCTGAACTGCTTCTCCTACACCGGCGGCTTTGCCGTTTCGGCACTGATGGGCGGGTGCAGCCAGGTGGTGAGCGTTGACACCTCTCAGGAAGCGCTGGATGTCGCTAAGCAGAACGTTGAGCTGAACAAGCTGGATCTGAGCAAAGCGGAATTCGTTCGCGATGACGTTTTCAAACTGTTGCGTAAATACCGTGACCAGGGTGAGACATTCGACGTCATCGTGATGGATCCGCCGAAGTTTGTCGAAAACAAAAGCCAGCTGATGGGCGCGTGCCGTGGCTATAAAGATATCAACATGCTGGCGATCCAGTTGCTGAATCCTGGCGGCATTTTGCTGACGTTCTCCTGCTCTGGCCTGATGACGACCGATTTATTTCAGAAACTCGTCGCAGATGCCGCTGTAGATGCGGGTCGTGATGTACAATTTATAGAACAGTTCCGTCAGGCAGCCGACCACCCTGTGATCGCTACCTACCCGGAAGGGCTCTATCTGAAAGGGTTTGCCTGTCGCGTCATGTAACTTGAAAAGTGAGATGTTGCCCACACATCTTGTGTATGTAACATTTTTCGGGAGGTGACTATGATTGCCAGCAAATACGGTATCGGCCAGCAGGTCCGCCACTCTCTCCTGGGGTACCTGGGTGTGGTGGTGGATATTGATCCGGAATACTCCCTTGACGAACCCTCAGCCGATGAGCTGGCGGCGAGCGCTGAACTTCGCGCAACGCCCTGGTATCACGTGGTGATGGAAGACGATGATGGCCAACCCCTTCACACTTATCTAGCAGAAGCGCAGTTAAGCAGTGAACCGCAGGACGAGCATCCGGAGCAGCCGTCGATGGACGAACTGGCGCAAACTATCCGTAAACAGCTCCAGGCCCCACGCCTGCGAAATTAATCGATAAAAAAGCCCGGAATGCTCCGGGCTTTTTTTATTTCGCCAGACCTAAACGCGGTATATCAATCGCCGGGCAGCGATCCATCACCACGTTCAACCCCGCGTCGCGCGCTAATACAGCCGCCTGCTCGTTGATGACGCCGAGCTGCATCCACAGCGTCTTCGCACCAATAGCAATCGCCTCCTGTGCTACCCCCCACGCCGCTTCAGAGTTACGGAATACATCGACCATATCGACTTTTTCCGGAACATCCGCAAGCGTGGCATAGCCCTGCTGCCCCAGCAGCGTTTTGCCGGCCACTTTTGGTGACACCGGAATGACGTGATACCCCTGATCGAGAAGATATTTCATTACCCGATAGCTTGGGCGATCGGGTTTATCACTTGCGCCCACCAATGCGATGGTGCGGGTCGAGGTCAGAATGCCGATAATATCGTTCTCTTTCATGGTGTTTCTCCTGGCTTTTTATAAAGTGTACGCCAAACAACCGCAGGCAACCATTCATCCCATACATCTGTATGAGGGCAAAACGTCGGAATATGTCTATATGTTAGTAAACGTGTTTATCGAAAAATTTAGATACATTATTACGACGAAAGTATATTCGACGGGAGCGCCCTATGAAGACCGGCATTGTCTCAGCAGTACTTGCGTTAGTGATGCCGGTTTGCGTGTATGCCACCACGCTTCGGTTATCAACCGACATCGACCTGCTGGTTCTGGACGGTAAAAAAGTCTCCAGTTCACTGCTGCGGGGGGCAGACAGCATTGAGCTGGATAATGGGCCGCACCAAATAGTCTTTCGTATCGAAAAAAATATTCGCCTCTCCAATCACGAGCTACGCCTTTATATTTCTCCCCCGCTGGTGGTGAGTTTTAATACCCAAAAAATCAGTCAGGTGAATTTTAATTTGCCGCGTCTGGAAAACGAAAAGGAATCCGAGGCGTTTGAATCCGCACCACGAATAGAACTACTGGATGGCGATGCCATGCCCATCCCCGTGAAACTGGATATCCTTGCGCTGACCAAAACCCCGAAGGGCACCGATTATGAAGCGGATACCGAGCGCTACAACAAAGCGGGCAAAAGCGCGTCGCTCCCGGGATTCGCCACCATGATGGCTGACGACAGCACGCTTTTGTCCGGCGTATCGGAACTGGATGTGATCCCTCCGCAATCTCAAACGCTAACGGAACAGCGGCTCAAATTCTGGTTCCAACAGGCCGATCCCGACACCCGCACACGATTTTTGCAATGGGCGAAGCAGCAACCTTCGTCATAAGCCGCTTTTTTTCACCCTTTCTCTTGCAGCATCAGGCGCTTCCCGTCATCTTGTAGCCAGTTAACCTGACGGAAAGAGATTATGGAACTGACGACACGTACCCTGCCAGAACGTAAACATATTGCGCTGGTAGCACACGATCATTGCAAGCAAATGCTGCTTAACTGGGTTCAGCGCCACCAGGCTTTGCTGGAAAAACACAACCTGTCGGCGACAGGCACCACTGGCAATCTGATTCATCGTGAAACAGGGCTGGAAGTGAATGCGATGCTGAGTGGCCCCTTGGGTGGCGACCAGCAGGTCGGCGCGCAGATTTCGGAAGGCAAAATTGATGTACTGATTTTCTTCTGGGATCCGCTGAACGCGGTCCCGCACGATCCTGATGTAAAAGCCCTGCTGCGCCTCGCCACGGTGTGGAATATTCCGGTGGCCACAAACCTTTCAACCGCCGACTTTATTATTGAGTCACCGCACTTTAACGCATCGGTTGAAATTCTGATCCCTGATTACCCGCGTTATCTGGCCGAACGTCTCAAGTAAAACGATGCCGGGCTAATATTCAGCCCGGCACACACTAGGGTTTTCTCGCCACCGGTACATCGATAGCTTTCAGAATATCCACAAAACAGGATGGATTATCCTTAGCGAACAGCAGCCACACCCTGTGACGCGCACGGGTTATCGCGACATAGAGCAGTCGACGCTCTTCCGCATCAGGGTAATCTTCTGTTTCGGGCAACAGCGCCTGTTCCATAACCGACTCACGCGCCGGAGCCGGAAAACCATCGCTCCCTTCCTGTAGCCCGAGCACAATGACGAAATCCGCCTCCTGCCCTTTGCTGGCGTGGATGGTCATGAAATCGAGTTGCAGCTTGGGCCACCGCGTGGCCGCTTTCTCCAGAATCGTCGGCTTAAGATGATGATACCGCGCCAGAATCAGAATCCGTTCATCTGCTTTAACAAATCCGCTCAACTTATCAAGCAGGGGTTCCAGCTGATCGTCTGGCAGCAGCGTGACGGCTTTTTTATCGCCCGTCGACAGACTGTTGAGCGGTTTCGCCAGTTGATGAGGGTTTTGCTGAATAAACCGGTTGGCGATTTCGCCGATGCGCGAGTTAAAGCGATAGGTGGTATCCAGATCGCTGCGGTCGCCCTCACCAAAATAATGGTGGAAAGCGGTCGTTAACGACAGTTGAGCACCACTGAATCGATAAATGGCCTGCCAGTCGTCACCCACTGCAAACAGCGAAGTGTGTTTATTTTGTGCCCGTAACGCCACCAGCAAAGCGGCGCGCTGCGGAGAGATATCCTGAAATTCGTCCACCAGAATATGCTTCCAGGGGCTGACGAAACGACCTTTTTCAAGAATGATAATAGCCTGATGAATCAGCCCTGAGAAATCCACCGCGTTTTCTTCTTTCAGAGCGGTTTTCCAGGCTTTCAGTAACGGTGCCATCAGTTTGACGCGTTTAGTGAAGAGCGCTCGCACTTCCTCGGGCGCACACTCAATCATCTCCGCCTGTGAACCGCCATGCATGCGCATCAGACTCACCCAGCGATCCAGACGCGATCCCAGACGACGCATCAGTTTTTCATCCTGCCAAAAACTGCCTTCAGGCACCGTCCAGTCGAGCTCTTCTTCAAGCCACTGTCGCCATCCCTTAGCCATTGCCTTTTTTTCACTGCACTGCTGCTGCAATGTCTTGATGAACAGAGCAAGCCTGGCCTGGGTGTCGTTTTCCAGTTTACTGATAACCGGCGCTTTTTTGCTGCCCTGCTGAATAATATGCAGTGCCAGCGCGTGGAATGTTCTGGCGGTAACGTCACGCGTGTGCAGCCGGTCGTGAATGCGCTCGTCCATTTCTTGTGCCGCTTTACGGCCAAACGCCAACAGCAGAATTTGCTCGGCTGTCGCTTCGCCTCTGGCGAGTAACCATCCAGCTCGAGCCACCAATACTGATGTTTTTCCGCTGCCTGCGCCAGCCAGCACGAGCAGTGATTGCTCCCCATTTACCACGGCTCGCGCCTGCGCGGGATTTAAAGGCGAGGATTCGATTTGGCTGAAGAACTCCGCGTGCTGCGACAACATCGCGTCAGTCCATGCCTGATTATGTGCAAGCCTGCTTTGATCGATATCGGTTAACCACGCCTGGCACTGACGCCAGGCATCACGGCAATTTTCAAACTCATCAAGTCGTGAAACCGGAAGCGGAAGCGCGGTCAGAGCCTGATGAATACGCTGCTGCATGTCAGCCGTTTGGGCGCGTGTGAGCCATTTCTTTTGTTCACTGCTCTGCGCAATATCGGCTAAAACCTGCTCGAGCACTTGCCGCGCGACCTCGCTCATCTCATCGCTCCATTTTTGCCAGAGCATATTGAGCTGATGATGAAATCGCTGCGTTTCGGCCCATTCCGTGCCATGCAAACGAACCACTTTATCCGCAGGTAAGACAAACTCGAGTTCGCCCCACACCAGACCACGCTTGCAATGAATAGCCAGTAGCTGATTAAAAGGAATGAGATATTCGTGGCGCTCGCCCGAGACTTTTACACCGGCGTTGAGCAGGACAACTTTATCGTAGGGATGTTGCGCCAGGCGTTTGCCTAATGATGTTGCTTTTAGTTCCATGTCCAGCCTGATCCACGCAGTGATAGTTTACGCATTAGTTTACCTGCCAGTTTTCAGGTGCTCCAGCCTAAAAAAACGTTACAATCATCAGGCTTTAATTTTATCGAAAAGAAGTGAGGGTTTATGCGTACCGTTCTGAATATTTTGAACTTTGTCCTTGGCGGTTTTGCCACGACTCTTTCCTGGCTTTTTGCCACGCTAGTCAGCATTGTGCTTATTTTTACACTTCCGTTAACGCGCTCGTGCTGGGAAATCACCAAACTGTCGTTTGTGCCTTACGGCAATGAAGCCATTCATGTTGATGAGCTCGAACCCGGCAACAAAAATATCCTGATGAATACCGGTGGGACATTGCTGAATATTTTATGGCTGATCTTCTTTGGCTGGTGGTTGTGCCTGATGCACATCGCCGTAGGTATTACACAGTGTATTACGATTATCGGTATCCCGGTTGGGATTGCCAACTTCAAGATTGCCGCTATCGCTCTGTGGCCTGTTGGTCGACGCGTAGTGGCCGTAGAAGTTGCCCAGGCTGCGCGTGAATCCAATGCCCGCCGTCGTTTTCAGTAAATAAGGATACGCCGCCCACATGCTAAGCCCATTGCTTCGCAGATACACATGGAACAGTGCCTGGCTCTATAACGCCAGGATTTTTATCGCGCTTTGCGGTGCGGCGGCGCTGCCGTGGTGGCTCGGCGACGTTAAGCTCACCATCCCGCTGACGCTCGGCGTCGTTGCAGGTGCACTTGCCGATCTTGATGATCGTCTGGTTGGGCGCTTGCGAAACCTCGTGATTACCCTGGTGTGCTTTTTTATTGCCTCCGCGTCGGTCGAGCTGCTTTTCCCATGGCCCTGGTTATTCGCCCTCGGGTTGATGATTTCCACCACCGGGTTTATTTTGCTGGGGGGGCTTGGGCAGCGCTATGCGACCATTGCGTTTGGCGCGCTGCTGATCGCGATTTACACCATGTTAGGCATATCGCTATATGACCAGTGGTATCAGCAGCCACTCCTGCTGTTAATGGGGGCCATCTGGTATAACGTGCTCACGCTGACCGGGCATCTCCTGTTCCCGATTCGCCCGTTGCAGGACAATCTCGCCCGGAGTTACGAACAGCTGGCGCACTATCTGGAACTCAAATCCCGACTTTTCGATCCTGATATAGAAGAAGAGAGTCAGTCGCCGCTATACGATCTCGCGCTGGCAAACGGAGAGCTTGTCGCCACGCTTAACCAAACCAAAGTTTCATTACTTACCCGCTTACGTGGCGATCGCGGTCAGCGCGGAACACAGCAAACACTGCACTACTACTTTGTCGCTCAGGATATTCATGAGCGTGCCAGCTCATCACATATTCAATACGCTGCACTGCGCGAGAAGTTTCGTTACAGCGACGTTATGTTCCGCTTCCAGCGACTTCTTTCGATGCAATCTCAGGCTTGTCAGCAACTGGCTCGTTCCATTTTGCTGCGAACGCCGTATCAGCACGATCAGCGATTTGAGCGCGCTTTTACTCATCTCGACGCCGCTTTGGATCGCGTTCAGGCAAGCGGTACATCGCCAGATCAGATGAAAGCCCTCGGTTTTTTGCTTAACAATCTGCGGGCCATCGATGCGCAACTCGCGACAATCGAGTCGGAGCAGGCATTGGCGATGCCGGGTCATGACACTGAAAACCAACTTGCCGACGACGGGATGCACAGTGTTTCAGATATATGGCTGCGTTTGAGCCGCAACTTCACCCCCGAGTCAGCACTGTTTCGGCATGCAGTGCGGATGTCCGCCGTACTTTGCACGGGTTACGCATTTATCCAAATAACGGGCTTACAACATGGTTACTGGATTCTGTTGACTAGCCTGTTTGTCTGTCAGCCCAATTATAATGCTACACGTCACCGGCTGGCGTTGAGAATCATCGGTACCCTTGTGGGTGTCGCCATTGGGCTTCCTGTGCTCTATTTTGTCCCCTCAATTGAAGGACAATTGATCCTTATTGTGATTACCGGCGTCCTGTTTTTCGCATTTCGTCACGTCCAGTATGCGCACGCCACGATGTTCATCACCCTGCTGGTTTTACTTTGCTTCAACCTGCTAGGCGAAGGATTTGAAGTCGCTTTGCCACGCGTCATCGATACGCTAATTGGCTGCGCCATTGCCTGGGCAGCCGTGAGCTTTATCTGGCCTGACTGGCGTTTCAGGAACTTACCGCGCGCACTGGATCTCGCAATCAATGCGAACTGTCGCTATCTCGACGCGATTCTTGAGCAGTACCATCAGGGCCGCGACAACCGTCTGGCATACCGTATTGCCCGACGCGATGCTCATAACCGTGATGCGGAACTGGCATCGGTCGTCTCAAACATGTCAACGGAACCCCGTGCAACACCAGAAATTCGCGAGGTAGCCTTCCGACTTCTGTGTCTTAATCACACCTTTACCAGCTATATTTCAACCTTGGGTGCACATCGCGAGCAATTAACCAACCCCAATATTCTCGCCTTGTTGGATGACACTGTATGTTACGTTGACGATGCGCTTCATCATCGACCCGCTGATGAGCCACGCGTACAAATGGCGATAGACGAACTCAGCCAGCGCATTGCGCATTTTGATCCCGGTACAGACAGCAAAGCTCCGCTTATCCTCCAGCAAACAGGTCTGCTTATTGCTCTTCTGCCCGAGATCTGCCGACTACAACAACAAATCGCTACTTCCCGGAATGATTATCAGACCTTACAGGAAGCGCATTAAACCACTCATTAAGCTCCCGACGCCTCGCTGTCGGGAGCGCCGCCTCATGTAACCCTTCAATTGCCCCCGCAAGTGCAAACAGGACCTTAATGCCAAGGTGTTTATTTTTGGCTCTGATCTTCAGCCAACTCTCTTCGGCACCAAGTGTACGGAGCATAATTTCACTGGTAATACCCGCTTCGTAGAGGAGAACTTCAATCGGAAAAGTCAGGTTGGGCAAATCTTTTAGCCTGCGCCGATTATCCCGCTCGACACGTTCCTGTCGTGCTGCTTTTAATGCAAAGCTGGAAAGTTGCAGGAGCTTTTCCCGATCTTGCCAAAGTCCGTCGTCCACACGGTAATAATTCAACAGAACAGGCCTGCCACGTTTTACCAATTCCAGATAGGTCGGATTATGTTTTACACAGTACTGCGCACTCTCTTCACACGCTCGCAGATACAGTTCGCCCTCAGACACCATGGCAAACACAGCCTCATTTACCGCCAACGTATAGCCACCAAAAAGTGCCCTATGATGGATATCACCCAAAGATGAGAGGTATTCCTGGGATTTATAGATCCGTTCGTATGATATCTTTTTCATGATATTATCCTTTAAAATCATGCAGTAACAACGCTATTAATTACTATCGGATCCGCTAGCAGAAAAATAGGCAACTTATTGTCACTCGGCAAGATGAATTTACGATATTGGCCGATCTCGAACGAAATTTGCGAGGCGCTTTCCGAAATTGAGGTTGATCTTTAGTCATACAGGGGTTACTGTATATTCATACAGTAACTACAGAGCTGGAATGATTATGCACACTTCAAGCTATGCAAATCGCTCAACATCTTTTTCTCCATCCAAGGGCAATGACACGCAAAATACTTTCGGGCGTGTTTCGACCGGGATGATAAGCGAAGTGGTTTATCGTGAAGACCAGCCCTTGATGACACAGTTGCTGTTGTTGCCGCTATTACAGCAACTCGGTCAGCAGTCACGCTGGCAGCTGTGGTTAACGCCAAAGCAAAAATTGAGTCGCGAATGGGTCCAATCTGCTGGATTACCGCTCGCAAAAGTGATGCAGATTAGCCAACTGGCCCCCTGCCATACGGTAGATTCAATGATTCGAGCATTGCGCACCGGGAATTACAGCGTGGTGATTGGCTGGCTATCAGAAGAATTAACGGAAGATGAACATTATCGTTTAGTGGAAGCCGCCGAAGAAGGTAACGCGATCGGCTTAATAATGCGTCCGATTCATCCCGATTCTCTCGGCAGAGGACACCTTTCTGGGCTAAAAATTCACTCTAATTTGTATCATTAAGTAAATTTAAGATTTTTCCTGGAACTTTTTTTGACAGTTGGACAGCCGATTGGTTCCATAAGAAAAAACTTCGTCAAAGCCTGTCTGGCGCGGTTTCCCTTAATTTTACAGCATAAAATCCGCATTCAAAATGTTAAATATTGTGTATACGGAGCTTTTTTTTTCATATGCCTGACGGAGTTCACACTTGTAAGTTTTGAACTACGTTGTAGACTTTACATCGCCAGGGGTGCTCGGTCTAAGCCGAAGATATCGGTAGAGTTACTAGTTTGAGCTCGCCCCCCGGTGAAGGATTTAACCGTGATTTCTCGACGAGATCTTCATGGCGATTTTTGGATGATAACGAGGCGCAAAAAATGAAAAAGACAGCTATCGCGATTGCAGTGGCACTGGCTGGCTTCGCTACCGTAGCGCAGGCCGCTCCGAAAGATAATACCTGGTATGCAGGTGGCAAACTGGGCTGGTCTCAGTTCCACGACACTGGCTGGTACAACAGCTCCCTGAACAACGATGGCCCAACTCACGAAAGCCAGCTCGGTGCAGGTGCGTTTGGTGGCTATCAGGTTAACCCGTATGTTGGTTTTGAAATGGGTTACGACTGGTTAGGTCGTATGCCATACAAAGGCGACACCGTTAACGGCGCATTCAAAGCTCAAGGCGTACAGCTGACCGCTAAACTGGGTTACCCAGTGACTGACGATCTAGACGTGTACACCCGTCTGGGCGGCATGGTATGGCGCGCTGACTCCAGCAACAGCGAACGTGGCGACGACCATGACACTGGCGTATCTCCAGTATTCGCTGGTGGCGTAGAGTGGGCAATGACCCGCGATATCGCTACCCGTCTGGAATACCAGTGGGTTAACAACATCGGCGACGGCAACACCGTTGGTGTTCGTCCTGACAACGGCATGCTGAGCGTAGGTGTTTCCTACCGTTTCGGCCAGCAGGAAGAAGCAGCGCCAATCGTTGCTCCAGCTCCGGCACCAGCTCCAGAAGTACAGACCAAGCACTTCACTCTGAAGTCTGACGTTCTGTTCAACTTCAACAAAGCAACTCTGAAACCAGAAGGTCAACAGGCACTGGATCAGCTGTACACTCAGCTGAGCAATCTGGATCCTAAAGACGGTTCTGTAGTGGTTCTGGGCTTCACCGACCGTATCGGTTCTGACGCTTACAACCAGGGTCTGTCCGAGAAACGTGCACAGTCTGTTGTTGATTACCTCGTGTCTAAAGGTATCCCAGCTAACAAGATCTCTCCACGTGGTATGGGCGAATCTAACCCAGTGACCGGCACTACCTGTGACAACGTGAAACCTCGCGCTGCACTGATCGACTGCCTGGCACCAGATCGTCGCGTAGAGATCGAAGTTAAAGGTATCAAAGACGTTGTAACTCAGCCAGCGGCATAAGTTATCGTCTTATAAAAAAACCCCGCCATGCGGGGTTTTTTATTATCTAACGAAACGTGATTTACTATTTTTTTCCAAGCATCGCCTGAAGATCGTTTTTCAACGTAGACATCTGGTTGGCATATTTCTCTTTATGCTCAGCATCTTCAATCAACTGTACGACCGTCTCAGAAAGCGTTTTACTCCGACGTTGAGCAAGCCCGGCTAATCGTTGCCAGACCATGAACTCAAGATCGATTGATTTCTTACGCGTGTGCTGATGCTCGGCGTTAAAGTGCCGTTTGCGGCGAGCGCGGATGGTCTGCTTCATACGGTTCACTAACGCGGGATTAATATGCTTCTCTATCCAGCTATTAACATGTACCGGTTCGTTTTCGAGTGTCAGTAATAAATCCACCGCTTCTTTTGCAGCACTGGCTTCGATGTAGCAGGTGATCAGCTCCCCTTCACGGTGCTTTTTGACCAGGTACTTCCATTTCCAGCCGCTTTCGAGATTTTCCAGTTGTTGATATTTCATTGCGATCTCAGTGTTACCTCGTAACTCTGTTCAGAATATCAGTTTTTTGACAATCTGCTGAAAAGAAATCATTTCCTGTGAGCTGTTACGCCGCATTCACTACCTGATTTTCCTAATCCCGGTTGGGCAGAGACCGATGCTTACGGTATACTCCACGGTTTTACATCTAACTAAAAAACATCAACTTTGACCATTACGAAACTAGCATGGCGTGATTTGGTTCCTGATACCGAAAGCTATCAGGCGCTATTTACACAGCCAAACCTCGCAAAAGAGCACGACTTCATACTTAGCGATACGCAACCGCGTTTGCACTACGCGCTTGAGCAGGTGTTAAGTCCATGGACAACCTCCCCTTTCATGCTGCTGAAGGCGCCTGAAGAAGCTGAATATTTGGCGCTGATCGCCGACGCTACGCGTCAGCTGCGGCCTGAAGAAAGCACTGTGTATGGCGGCCAATATCGTATCGCGGGACGTGATGTTACTTTCGAACCAGCCGCACACGCTGAAGATAACTTCGCCGCTACGGGTGAAGTCATTACGGCCGAGTGGGCTGAAGCTGAACAACTGTTTGGCTGCCTGCGCCATTTTAATGGCGAGTTGAGCTTACAGCCTGGGCTGGTGCATAAAGCCAACGGTGGCGTCCTCATTATCTCTCTACGCACGCTCATGGCACAACCGCTGCTGTGGATGCGACTGAAGACAATAGTGACTCACCAGCGCTTTGACTGGCTTTCCTATGATGAATCGCGCCCATTGCCAGTTACCATCCCCCCAATGCCGGTTTCGTTAAAAGTGATTCTGGCGGGGGATCGCGAGTCGCTGGCTGATTTCCAGGAAATGGAACCCGAATTAGCCGATCAAGCCGTCTATTCCGAGTTTGAAGACAACATCCAGATTGCCGATGCCGACGATATGTCGCAATGGGGTCAGTGGGTGATAACCATGGCTGAGCGCTATGAATTGCCAACACCAGCGGAAGATGCATGGACGGGTTTAATTCGTGAAGCTACGCGCTACACGGGTGACCAGGAAACGCTTCCGCTCTGTCCTCTGTGGGTTGGAAAGCAATTACGCGAAGTAGGCGTTATCTGTGGGCAGGAATCGTTTACGGGCGAACAATTCTCGCAAATGCTGGCGCAGCGTGAATGGCGAGAAGGTTATCTCGCCGATCGTATGCAGGATGAAATCCTGCTTGAGCAAATACTGGTTGAAACCGAGGGCGAACGTGTCGGCCAGATTAACGCGTTGTCAGTCGTTGAATTCCCGGGACATCCGCGTGCCTTTGGCGAGCCCTCACGCATCAGTTGCGTCGTACATATCGGCGATGGTGAATTTACCGACATCGAACGTAAAGCAGAGCTGGGCGGGAATATTCATGCTAAGGGCATGATGATCATGCAGGCGTTTCTGATGTCAGAGCTTCAGCTTGAACAGCAAATCCCCTTCTCCGCCTCACTGACGTTTGAGCAGTCCTATGGCGAAGTTGACGGTGACAGTGCGTCAATGGCTGAGCTTTGTGCGTTAATCAGTGCCCTTGCCGATGTGCCGATTAACCAGAGCATTGCTATCACCGGTTCTGTCGATCAGTTTGGTCGCGCTCAGCCCGTCGGCGGATTGAACGAGAAAATTGAAGGCTTCTTCAATATTTGCCAGCAGCGCGAGTTTAGCGGTAAGCAAGGGGTCATTATCCCTGCGCCAAATGCTCGCCATCTGAGTCTGAGCCAGGAAGTGCTTGACGCGGTAGAGGCTGGACAATTTTCTATCTGGGCCATCGACGATATTACAGATGCGCTACCCTTACTGACAAATCTGGTCTGGGATGCAGAAGGTCAAACAACGCTGATGCAGGCTATTCAGGAACGTATTGCTCAGGCAATGCAACAGGATGCTCGTCATCGTTATCCATGGCCGTTACGTTGGCTGAGCTGGTTTAGTCCCAACTGATCGGACTTGTTCAGCGTACACGTGTTAGCTATCCTGCGTGCTTCACTAAAATAAGGCTTACTGAGAACATGGTAGATAAACGCGAATCCTATACAAAAGAAGATCTTCTTGCCTCTGGTCGTGGTGAACTGTTTGGTGCTAAAGGCCCGCAGTTACCCGCTCCAAGCATGCTGATGATGGACCGTGTCGTGAAAATGACCGAAACCGGCGGCAACTTTGACAAGGGTTACGTTGAAGCGGAACTCGATATCAACCCAGAACTGTGGTTCTTCGGTTGCCACTTTATCGGCGATCCGGTCATGCCTGGCTGTTTAGGTCTGGATGCAATGTGGCAGTTGGTTGGTTTTTATCTGGGCTGGCTGGGTGGCGAAGGCAAAGGCCGCGCACTGGGTGTGGGCGAGGTGAAATTCACCGGTCAGGTTCTGCCTTCTGCGAAAAAAGTCACCTACCGTATTCACTTCAAGCGCATTGTAAACCGTCGTCTGGTGATGGGTCTGGCGGATGGCGAAGTGCTGGTAGATGGTCGTGTGATCTATACCGCACACGATCTGAAAGTTGGCCTGTTCCAGGACACTTCTGCGTTCTGATTGCTGCTGTGCCCGGACCATAAAGGCGAAACCTCCGCGATGCGGAGGTTTCTGTTTCTAAAGAGACGTGTCACGCAAGTAGAACCCTATCCCCAATGGCTTCTCGCCAGCCCCCTAACCAGTAAGAACGTTGATTTAACGTTTGGTAAGGACACATTTCTTTTGAGCGTCCGGCGATGCCAGCCTGGTATCCACGTTGGTGCGCCCGTTCCAGGCGATCTCGTTTCTGTCTCTTCATGCCTCGTTTCCCTCATTCTTTGGTCTGGTGGAAAGAAAACAGTGGCTGCAAAATATGCAAGCACAGTAAACGAATAACCTGAATCCCTCCGTACGTCAATGCGCAAAATTCACGCCAGTGTCATATTTGTGAGCTACAGGGAATATCATTTGTACAAAATTTGTGACGCTGCACAAGTATCAACCTGAAATGAAAACGAAAAAAAACCGCAATCAACGAAACGCAGATTGCGGTTTTAGGCGATTAATTTTACTTATGGCAGGCGAGAAATTTCTTTCGCTATACTTGCCGATTCCTGGGCCCAACCTTGTGCCAGCATTTTAACCATCTCGTCGTATCCGTCTTGCTGCTGTTTCAGCTCTAGATAGAACGGACGCTTAATCAGCTGCCCCTGGTGGTTCAACAGCCATTCTCCGCTGATGATAACCTTTCCATCATAACGGCCATGGAACCCCGTCACGGTGACATTGAGCGTATCCTGATCGCTCCCCAGCGGCTGGGAAGCCACTATCCAACCGGGCAACTGACTGTTCAGATTCGCCACCAGCGTATTGCGCAGTTGCTGATCCAACGGGCTCGCCCACAAATTGTTATTTGCGATCACGTATTGCACGTCGCTGGTCTGATACACCACGCCGTTACCGGCGAGTGAATCAGGGATCACGACTTGCTCAACCCACAGCAGACGATTGCCCTGAGACGAGCTGCTCTGCCCTCCCGTCTGTACAGCCAACGGCAGCTGATAGTAACTTTTGTTATCACTTCCTGAGCTACAGGCCGTTAAAACCATGACTCCGGCGATGAATAGCCACTTTTTCATTATTTTGCCCTCTTCGGCTCAGGATCTTTCTTGTCCTTCGCTTCAAATACCAGCGCGTTACTCTTCTCGTTCAGCGTTTTCAATACAGGCTGCAGTTCACGTAAGACCTGATCCAGGCGCTGCATATCCGCCACCATTTTGTTGTAAGCCGCGGAGCCAGGCTGGAAGCCCTGCATACTGCGGTTAAGCTCGCGCAACGTTTTCTGCATATCCTGCGGAAGCTGCTGCATCGACTGATTCGCAGTAATCTTGTTGATATTATCCAGCGTGGTTTGCAAACGACGCATCGTCGCCTGACTTTCTGTCAGGCTGTTTGTCGCTTGCTCAAGCATCGGATTCAGCGGCAGATTGTTAATCTTATCAAGCGTTTCCATTAGGCGCTGCTGGATTTGTGCCAGGCCACTGCTTACCGTCGGGATAATCTTGTAACCACCAAATTCGCGCACACCTGTTATCGCAGGCGCTTTAGGGTAGAAGTCCATATCAACGTACAGCGCGCCGGTGACCAGGTTACCGGTTTTCAGCGAGCCTCGCAGACCACGATTCATGAGATCGTTAATATGCCCGCCAATATCTTTCGCTTCGCCTATTTGACTCAGTAAACGCTCTGGTTCGATGCGAATCAGCACGGGAATTCGATAATCATCATCCAGAGACTGACGCAGACCCGGGACGAAATACGGGACCTGGCCGACAGTGCCCAGACGGATGCCACGGAATTCAACCGGTGCACCGGGCTGCAAACCACGAACGGAATCTTTAAAGAACATCAGATAATCAATATGATCGGTATAAAGTGCATCCTGGATGCTTTTCTGATCGTCAAAGAGTCTAAACGGCGTTTTTGCCGCAACGGGCTGGCCAAGCTCCATCCCTTCCGGGACATCAAAACTCACACCGCCACCGAACAACGTGGTTAGGGAGCCCATTTCGACACGCATCCCCGCCGACGTCAGATCAACCGCAATACCGCTGTCTTTCCAGAAACGGACATTACTGGTCACCAGACGGTCATTAGGCGCGTTAATAAAGAGCTGATAGCTGATGGTGCGTTTTTGCGCATCGAACGTACTGGTTTCGACTGAACCCACACGATATCCGCGGAACAACACCGGATCGCCAGGGCTAAGCTGACCCGCTTTTTTACTGTCCAGAATCACCCGGATGCCTTTCGCATCAGGCGGGGCCAGCGGCGGCGCATCCAGCAAATCATACCTGCCAGGCTGGTTACCTTTCGATCCCGGTTGCAGTTCAATATAAGCCCCAGAAAGTAACGTTCCCAGACCGCTAATCCCTTCACGGCCCACCTGCGGTTTAACTACCCAGAATACGGAATCACTGTGCAGTAGCTTTTCCATCCCCGCGTTCAGTCGAGCTTTAATTTCAACATGCGTTAAATCGTCAGTCAGCGTTGCGCTCTCCACGACGCCCACATCAACGCTACGGCTCTTGATGGTGGTTTTCCCGCCCTCAATGCCTTCAGCGTTGGTGGTGATAAGCGTGACTTCTGGCCCCTGATGGCTGTAATGATAAAACAGGATCCAGGCCCCGATTAGCGCCGTCACAATGGGGAAGATCCATACTGGCGACCAGTTTTTGACCTTCTGCACTTTCGCCTCTCCACTCTTATTTTCCATGCTCTCACTCTTCCTCATGGCTTGACTCTGGCTCACGATCCCACGATAAACGAGGGTCGAAGGTCATGGCCGCAAACATCGTCATCACAACAACCAACGCAAACATCAGCGCACCCATAGCGGGATAAATACTCATCAGTCCCCCCATGCGCACCAGCGCAGAGAGAACGGCAATCACAAACACGTCGATCATTGACCAGCGGCCAACAAACTCGACAACTTCGTAAATCAAATGCATGCGTTCACTGTCGCGTTTACCGTGGCCGTTAGCATCCCAACAAAGCCAGGCGATCGCGATCATTTTCAACGTTGGTACCATGATACTGGCGATAAAAATCACCATCGCCACGGGATACGATCCTTCTCCCCACAGCAACACCACACCAGCGAGGATGGTCGACGGCATTTTGTCGCCCAGCAAATCTGTAATCATGATGGGCAAAATATTGGCGGGCAGATAGAGCATGATTGACGTTACGAGCAGCGCCATCGTCCACTGAACGCTATTTTTACGCCGTGCATGCCCTTTGGTTCCGCAGCGGGGACACTCTTCAAGATCGACAGGCAACACCGCTGTGCAGCATGAACATGAGCGTAATCCCTGACGAATACCGGGAACACCCACTTTAACTGTTTGCGATAACGTCGGCGCGGGGGCGATATCATCCCAGGCCCAGCGACGATCGACACACTGGAAAGCCCGAAGCTGAAGCACGCAGTAAAGACACCAGGGAATAAAGCTACTGCCGATCCCCACGTCGCCATAAGCCATCAGCTTCACGAAGCTCACCAGAATGCCGGCGAGAAAAATCTCCGCCATTCCCCAGCTTTTGAGCTGGAACAGGATTCGGGCGAGTGTGATTTTGAGCTTTACGGGCATCCGCACGCGATTGACCAGCAGTAAAATCACGGTGAGACAAAAGGCGGGCACAATCTGAACAAAGAGAAGGAAGAATGTGCCGAGACTGGCGTAATCTTCCGAAAACATGACGCCGGGTATTTCCAGCAAATCAACTTCGCTGGTCATACCGCCGACTTTCATATAGATGAAGGGAAAAAGGTTCGAGAGCACCAGCATAAACAACGCAGCAAGTGCGTAAGCAGTGGGACGCTGCCTTGGCGCGTCCCACTCCGTTGTCAGCGTTGCCCCACAGCGTGGGCATGCCGCCTTATGTCCGTGGCCCATATCAGGCAGCGCCACGAGCATATCGCATTGCGAGCATAAAATATGCCGGTCGGCATGGTGCTGATCACACATAGTGTATCCCTGGTTATGCGCCGTTTTTCAGAGCCTCAAGGTACTCCCAACGCTCGAATGCTTCCTCCAGCGCCTTTTCAGCCTGGGAAAGATCTGCCAATATTTTCTGAGTATAGTCGTGCGGTTGGCTAAAGAAGGACGCATCAGCAACCAGAGCCTGCAGAGTTTCCAGATTGCGTTCCAGCTCTTCGAGACGCTGCGGCAGAACGTCGAGTTCACGCTGCAGGTTATAGCTCATTTTGGCCGTCGATTTTTTGACAGTTTCGGTTTTCGCGACAGCGTTTTCCGATCCATTATTGGCTTTTGGCTGTTTAATCGACCGCGACTGTGATTGCTGTCCACGCGCATCGTGATAACCGCCCACATAACGCCCAATATGCCCTTCGCCTTCGAAAATCCAGCATTCCGTTACGGTGTTATCAACAAACTGACGATCGTGGCTCACCAGCATAACGGTACCTTGATAGCCATCGATCAGCTCTTCGAGCAACTCCAGCGTTTCGACGTCCAGGTCGTTCGTCGGTTCATCGAGAATCAGCAGGTTACTTGGTTTCAGGAACAGACGGGCCAGCAGAAGTCGGTTACGTTCTCCGCCTGACAACGCGCGCACCGGCGTCATCGCACGTTTAGGATGGAACAGGAAGTCCTGCAGATAGCCCAGAACGTGACGGGGTTTACCGTTCACCATCACTTCTTGCTTACCTTCCGCCAGGTTGTCCATCACGGTTCTGTCGGGATCAAGTTCCGCACGGTGCTGATCGAAATACGCCACTTCCAGCTTGGTTCCGCAATGCACACGTCCGCTGTCAGCCTGCAATTGGCTCAGCATCAATTTCAGCAGCGTGGTCTTGCCGCAACCGTTCGGGCCGATCAGCGCAATTTTATCGCCACGCTGGACCTGAGCAGAGAAGTCACGCACCAGCACTTTGCCATCAACCTGATAATTAACGTTTTCCATTTCGAAGACGATTTTGCCGGAGCGGGACGCTTCTTCGACCTGCATTTTCGCCGTGCCCATCACTTCGCGGCGCTCGCTGCGTTCGTTACGCATCGCTTTCAGCGCACGTACGCGGCCTTCGTTGCGGGTACGACGGGCTTTGATGCCCTGACGGATCCAGACTTCTTCCTGCGCCAGTTTGCGATCAAACTCTGCGTTCTGGAGCTCTTCGACGCGCAGGTTTTCTTCTTTTTCCAGCAGATAAGTGTCGTAGCTGCCTGGATACGTCACCAGCTTACCGCGATCCAAATCGACAATGCGCGTCGCCATATTGCGAATAAACGAACGGTCATGCGAAATGAAGATAATGGTGCCATTGAAGGTTTTCAGGAACCCTTCCAGCCAGTCAATCGCTTCAATATCCAGGTGGTTGGTTGGCTCATCAAGCAGCAGCACTTTCGGGCCGCTCACCAGCGCACGACCCAGCGCCGCTTTACGCAGCCAGCCGCCTGAAAGCGACGCCAGCTCCATGTCCGCTTCCAGACCTAACTGATCCAGAACTTCAGTGATGCGACTTTCAAGCTGCCACAAACCGTGGTGATCAAGCAGGTCCTGCAGACGCGCCATTTCGTTAAGGTTTTTTTCACTCGGATCGGTCATCACCAGATGAGAGATTTCGTGGTAGCCCTTCAGGTATTCGGCCTGTTCAGAAATACCCTCAGCAACAAAATCATACACGCTGCCCGCGACGTTGCGCGGCGGATCTTGCTGCAAACGCGAAACAATCAGATCTTGTTCGTAAACAATACGTCCGTCATCAAGGCCCTGTTCACGGTTCAGAATTTTCATCAGCGTAGATTTGCCTGCGCCGTTACGGCCAACCAGACAGACGCGTTCGTTATCTTCGATGTGCAGTTCTGTATCATCGAGAAGGGGCGCATCGCTGAAAGACAGCCAGGCGCCGTGCATACTAATTAATGACATTTATATTTCCTTTCAGACCGCGGTAATCAACCAGCAGTTATGAATTTGACGGTTACGGGCAAAGTCCTGAGACAGTGTTTTTTGGCTAATTTCTTGTGCTTTCAGTCCCAGCGCTGCCAGCCCGTCGTTATCCATACGGAAGCCGCGTTTGTTATTTGAGAACATGATGGTGCCGCCTTTACGCAGCAGACGTTTCAGGTCGGACATCAGACGGATGTGGTCGCGCTGAACGTCAAACGTATCTTCCATACGCTTAGAGTTAGAGAAAGTCGGTGGATCGATAAAGATCAGGTCGAACTGCTCATCGGTATCACGCAACCAGCCCAGCACATCGGCTTGCAGCAGACGATGCTGACGCCCGGTCAGGCCGTTGAGGCGCAAGTTGCGCTCCGCCCATTCAAGATAGGTCCGCGACAGATCCACCGTTGTCGTGCTGCGCGCGCCGCCCAAACCGGCGTGCACGCTCGCGCTGCCGGTATAGGCAAACAGGTTGAGGAAGTCTTTACCCTTGCTCATCTGGCCCAGCATACGACGGGCAATGCGGTGATCCAGGAACAGACCGGTATCAAGATAGTCAGTGAGGTTCACCCACAGGCGAGCGTTGTATTCGCCCACTTCGATAAAGTCGCCTTTATCGCTCATCTTCTGATACTGATTTGTCCCTTTCTGACGCTCACGGGTTTTGAGCACCAGTTTGTTAGGGGCGATGCCAAGGACGCCAATGGTGGCGGCAATGATATCCAGCAGACGCTGACGTGCTTTTTGCGCATCAATCGTCTTCGGCGCGGCATATTCCTGCACCACGACCCAGTCAGCGTAGCGATCTACCGCTACGTTGTACTCCGGCAAATCGGCATCGTACAGGCGATAGCATTCGATCCCTTCCTGCTTCGCCCATTTTTCGAATTTTTTCAGATTTTTACGCAGGCGGTTCGCGTAGTCCTCCGCCACGGTCGAAGGTTTACTGTCGCCCTCTTTCTCGGTGAGGTGATAGTTTTTCTGTACGCAGTCCAGCGGGCCGTTTTTGGCTTTAAACTGACGTTCTGCGCGCAGTTGCAGGCAGCTCAGCAGTTCAGGAGATCCACTGAACAGCGACAGATTCCAGCCGCCGAAATAATCTTTCATTGAGCGACCCAGCAGGCTGTGCAGGGCAATCAGCGCCGGTTCGCTATCGAGACGCTCGCCATACGGTGGGTTGCTGATAACCGTACCGTACGGGCCTTTTGGCAGCGGATTGGTCAGCTGCGCGACATCTTTCACTTCAAACGAGATCAGCTCACCAATACCGGCACGACGGGCGTTGCTGGCTGCGCGTTCAATGACGCGCGCGTCGCTGTCTGAGCCGTAGAAACGTGAACCGTAATCAGCCAGGCCTTTACGCGCGCGGACCTGCGCTTCGGCTTTGACCTCTTTCCAGATGGCATCGTCGTGCTGCGCCCACCCGCTAAAGCCCCACTGCCCGCGGTGCAGGCCAGGCGCGCGATCGGTTGCCATCATCGCCGCTTCAATCAGCAACGTACCGGAACCGCACATCGGATCCAGCAGTGGCGTACCAGGCTGCCAGCCAGAACGCATAACAATTGCGGCCGCCAGGTTTTCTTTAATCGGTGCAATACCCGCACGATCGCGGTAACCGCGCTGATGCAGGCCTTCCCCACACAGATCCAGCGAAATATGCGCAGTCTCTTTGTTCAGCCACACGTTGATACGCAGATCCGGGTTTTCACGATCCACGTTCGGGCGCTCAAGATTTTTGCGCGTGAAGCTATCCACAATCGCATCTTTCACTTTCAGCGCACCGTATTGGCTATTGCGGATTTCATCATTCAGTCCGCTAAAGTGCACAGCAAAGGTCGCGCCAGGTGCAAAAATCTCTGTCCAGTCAGTCGCCTGCACGCCGAGATACAGGTCAAGGTCGCTGTAGACTTTGCACGCACCCAAAGGCAGCATGATGCGCGACGCCAGACGGCTCCACATCAGGCTCTGGTAAATAAGCCGCGTGTCGCCCTCAAAATGGACACCGCCCTGAACGACCTGGCACTCACGCGCGCCAAGGCTTTCCAGTTCAGTTTTTAACAGCTCTTCCAGCCCACGGGCCGTACTGGCAAACAGAGAATTCATATTGTCACTTATTACTCATAGAAAATTGTTGCGCATTATACACAGAATCATTCGATTTGCCTCGCGCCAGCACGCTGATGAAGCCAACAAAACGGCGCGCCAGTGAATAAAGTGTATATAGATAATCCGGGTGATATGTCATAAAGTTGAAGGCTTATTTTTATTGAGGGGAGTGTGCAGTGGCGACGTTATCCAGGCTTTTTATCCATCCAGTCAAATCAATGCGCGGAATTGGCCTGACGCATGCACTCGCAGACGTCAGCGGTTTTGCTTTCGATCGCATTTTTATGGTCACTGAGCCTGACGGAACGTTCATCACTGCGCGTCAGTTTCCGCAAATGGTGCGGTTTATTCCCGCGCCGCTGCATGACGGTTTACATCTCACGGCACCGGACGGATCCAGCGTCATTGCGCGCTTCAATGATTTCTCGCCCGTTGATGAACCGACCGAAGTCTGGCGCAATCATTTTACAGCGCGTATTGCCCCCGAAGAGATCAACCGTTGGCTAAGCGGCTTTTTCTCTCGCCCGGTACAGTTGCGCTGGGTAGGGCCCGAATTGACGCGCCGCGTTCAGCACTTTGAATCCGTTCCGCTTTCCTTTGCCGACGGTTTCCCTTTCCTGCTCACCAATGAAGCCTCACTGCGGGATTTACAGAATCGTTGTTCCGCGAGCGTACAAATGGAGCAGTTTCGCCCCAATCTGGTTGTGACTGGCGCGCAAGCATGGGAAGAAGATACCTGGAAAGTGATTCGCATTGGCAGCGTGATCTTCGATGTCGTCAAACCCTGTAGCCGCTGCATTTTCACCACTATCAGCCCTGAGAAAGGTCAAAAACACCCTTCCGGCGAACCGCTTAAAACGTTGCAATCTTTCCGAACCGCGCAGGATAACGGCGATGTCGATTTTGGTCAGAACCTGATCCCTCGCTCCAGCGGTGTGATTCGCGTGGGCGATGAAGTCGAAATCCTGTCCACCGGAGCGGGTCGAATCTACGGCGCAGGCGCGGAAGAAGAAACGGCAGAAGTGGAAGTGCAACCTGTAACGGCGGTGACCCTTCAGTGGCAAGGGCAAACGCTCAAGGGGAACAATCAACAAGTCTTGCTTGAGCAACTGGAGCAAGCCGGAATTCGCGTTCCTTATTCGTGTCGCGCGGGGATTTGCGGTTGCTGTCGTATCAAACTGATAGACGGCGAAGTGACAGCATTGAAAAAATCAGCGGTAGGCGAAGATGGCACCATTCTTTGCTGCAGCTGCGTCCCTAAAACATCGCTACAGCTTGAGCTTTAAACGGCCTGTTCCAGGCTAAATGAATCCACACGGAGCTGCGGTTTGAGTCTGTCATTCATGACTTTGATCGCATCACCCAGTTGCATCGTACGCCCGGCAATGATCACGCCGGGTTGTGCCAGCAAGCAAAGTGCTGCATTTTCGCCAGGCTCAACCACCAGCAAACTCACCTCTTCCGATGTATCGCTGAGATGCACGCAAGCTGCATCACCCGTGCCCGGCATCCACGCCTGGCCATGAGCGAGAAAGTGCCAGCTTTTCGGCATCTGAGGCTTGAGGAAACGAATAGCCACCAGCGCGTTCAAAATCAACTCAGCACGTTGTTCTTTGGTTAGCACGAAGTCGCGGCACTTCTCTTCAAACGAGAAATAAAGGGCTGCATCATCGACGCAAAAGCCCGATGGGGCAAAGGCATCAGGTGTGAGCATACGGCGGGCATAGCGAGAACGAAATAACATGCCATTGGCTAAATCGAGCATCATTCGATCGTGCTCTTCACAAAAATACCAGCGCCAGTTATCGTCAGGTTTAATTCGCATTTTCCTCTCCCGTCCCTCACATCCTGTTCTTAAAATGTCCTGATTGTCGCTTCGTTTATAACATCAATAAATAAAAGACCATAATGTCTAAATAAGCAACAATGACGGAATATAAAACAACCAAGGCCGGAAATAAAGCCCTGGTTGTCTTATAGAGAGAAAAGTTTAGATATGATTAACGATTTCTTTAATCAATTGAGGGCCTTTAAAAATAAAACCAGAATAAATTTGTACCAGCGTCGCACCCGCAGCCATCTTCTCACGCGCAGCGATGACCGAGTCGATTCCCCCCACGCCAATGATCGGTAAACGCCCTTTTAATTCTGCAGACAACGCGCGAATAATTTCTGTGCTTTTTAATTGCACCGGACGACCACTTAACCCACCCATTTCATCCGAATTATTCATTCCGATGACCAATGATCGATCGAGAGTCGTATTGGTCGCAATAACACCATCAATATTATGGCGAACCAAACTATCAGCAACCTGGATCAATTCATCCACGGAAAGATCCGGGGCGATCTTAACCGCGACCGGAACATATTTATGGTGAATTGCCTGCAGTTCATTTTGTTTATTTTTAATGGCTGATAACAGATCGTCCAGCGCTTCACCATATTGCAGCGTACGTAAACCAGGGGTATTTGGCGACGAGATATTAACCGCAATATAACCCGCATAAGCATAGACTTTTTCCATACAAATCAGATAGTCATCTTTACCCTGCTCTACCGGCGTATCTTTATTTTTGCCAATATTAATACCCAGCACGCCGTCAAAATGCGCTTTTTTTACGTTCTCGATCAGATGATCGACACCGTGATTATTAAAGCCCATTCGATTGATCAACCCTTCGGCTTCAACCAGACGGAACAGTCGCGGCTTATCGTTACCTGCTTGTGGCCGTGGCGTGACCGTGCCGACTTCAATGGAACCAAATCCCATCGCGCCCAGCGCATCAATACACTCGCCGTTCTTGTCCAGGCCAGCAGCCAGGCCCAGGGGATTCTTAAACGTCAGTCCCATACATTGAACAGGTTTTTCCTGCACTTTCTGGCGCACCAGCGCTTCCAAAGGTGTTCCTGTAATGCGACGTAACTGCTGGAATGTCAATTCATGAGCGCGCTCGGGATCGAGCTGGAAAAGGGCTTTACGAACGAAGGGGTAATACATGAACTCTCCTGGATTCCGGTGTGCAAACCGGACACGGATTATCAGCGATCGCAGCGCGAAAGGGAATTGACCTGAGGCAATAAAACGGCTTTCTGCGCAATCGTTTTCCTTTCTGGCGGTTTCTTATGCATTTTCCGGATTTTTAATTCCAGATAAATCATTTAGTGGAATAACCCCGCAATGTCACACTCCTGAAAATTGTTATCAATGTTAGATAAAAGCAAACAAATGGTTATAAGGAGCAAACATGCGCGTCATCACGTTGGCTGGAAGTCCGCGTTTTCCTTCACGTTCCAGTGCCCTGCTGGAATATGCCCGCGAACAGCTGAATTCGCGGGATGTCGAAGTGTGTCACTGGAATCTGCATAACTTTGAGCCTGAAGATCTGCTGTATGCCCGGTTTGAAAGTCCGGCGCTTCAGGCGCTGATTCAGCAACTCAAGGGGGCTGATGGCCTGATTGTGGCGACGCCGATTTACAAAGCCTCATTTTCTGGCGCGCTAAAAACGCTTCTCGATCTGCTGCCTGAACGCGCGCTGGAGGGAAAAGTCGTCCTTCCGCTGGCGACCGGTGGCACCGTCGCCCATATGCTGGCCGTTGATTATGCCCTCAAGCCCGTTCTCAATGCGCTGAAAGCCCAGGAGATCCTGCACGGCGTGTTCGCCGATGATTCTCAGGTTGTGGATTATCAGCATAAACCACAGTTCACCCCCAACTTGCAATCGCGTCTGGATAGCGCACTCGAAACGTTTTGGCAGGCATTGCATCGCCGCGATGCTCAAGCCCCTACCTTTGGCCGTCTGAAAGGAGTCGCCCATGTTTAAACACCTCTTTCGTCTCGGGCTAACGGGTTTGCTGGCCGTCTCCGCGCTGGCTCATGCGGCGAATGCTGCGCCGGAAAGTTTACGTATCGGCTACCAGAAAGGCAGCATCAGCATGGTGCTGGCAAAAAGCCATCAGCTGCTGGAAAAACGTTATCCGCAGACCACGTTTTCGTGGATTGAATTCCCGGCTGGCCCACAAATGCTCGAAGCACTCAATGTGGGCAGTATAGATGTAGGCAGTACGGGAGATATTCCGCCGATATTCGCCCAGGCCGCAGGCGCTGATCTGGTTTACGTGGGCGTAGAACCGGCCAAGCCTAAGGCCGAAGTTATCCTGGTGCCTGAAAACAGTCCGATTAAAACCGTCGCGGATCTTAAAGGCCATAAAGTTGCGTTCCAGAAAGGGTCCAGTTCGCACAATCTGTTGCTTCGCGCGCTGCAACAAGCGGGCCTGACGTTCAAGGATATTCAGCCGATCTACTTAAGCCCAGCCGATGCGCGCGCCGCTTTCCAGCAAAATAACGTGGACGCCTGGGCCATCTGGGACCCGTACTATTCTGCGGCTCTGCTTCAGGGTGGCGTTCGCGTTCTAAAAGATGGCGAAACGCTTAAACAGACCGGTTCGTTCTATCTTGCCGCGCGTCCTTATGCCGAAAAGAACGGCGAATTTATACAAGGTGTGCTGAACACCTTCAGTGAGGCAGATGCGCTCACCCAAAGCCAACGTCAGGAGAGTATCGCTCTGCTGGCAAAAACCATGGGCCTGCCCGAACCGGTGATCGCAAGCTATCTGGATCACCGCCCAATAACCGTGATCAAGCCTGTTGACGCCCACACGGCAGTTTTGCAGCAACAAACCGCCGATCTGTTTTATGAAAACCGTCTGCTCCCTAAAAAGATCGATATTCGCGACCGTATCTGGCAACCCGCTGGCAAAGAAGGATCGAAATCATGAGTCTTAATCTGTTCTGGTTTTTACCGACCCACGGTGATGGGCATTATCTTGGTACTGAGGAAGGGGCGCGTCCGGTCGATTACGGCTACCTGCAACAAATCGCGCAAGCCGCAGACAGAATCGGATTCACCGGCGTACTGATTCCCACTGGCCGTTCCTGCGAAGATGCCTGGCTGGTGGCCGCGGCCATGATCCCGGTCACGCAGCGTCTGAAGTTTTTAGTCGCCCTGCGCCCAAGCGTGGTTTCCCCGACCGTTGCCGCACGCCAGGCCGCCACGCTTGACCGACTCTCAAACGGGCGTGCGCTGTTTAATCTGGTGACCGGCAGCGACCCGACGGAACTCGCGGGAGACGGCGTCTTCCTCGACCACACCGAACGCTATGAGGCCTCGGCAGAATTCACCCGCGTCTGGCGTCGTCTGCTTGAGGGCGAAACCGTCACCTATGAAGGCAAACACATTCACGTACGTGATGCGAAACTCTATTTCCCACCGGTTCAGCAGCCGCGTCCTCCTCTTTACTTTGGCGGATCGTCGGACGTTGCACAGGATCTGGCGGCAGAACAGGTCGATTTGTATCTCACCTGGGGCGAACCGCCTGAACAGGTGAAAGAGAAAATTGAACAGGTGCGCGCCAAAGCCGCCGCGCATGGCCGTCAGGTGCGTTTTGGGATCCGTCTACACGTCATTGTGCGGGAGACGAATCAGGAAGCGTGGCAGGCCGCCGATCGTCTGATTTCACACCTTGACGATGACACCATTGCCAAAGCGCAGGCCGCCCTGGCCAAAACTGATTCAGTGGGCCAGCACCGGATGGCCTCTCTTCATAACGGTAAACGCGAAAATCTCGAAATCAGTCCGAACCTGTGGGCGGGCGTTGGCCTGGTGCGGGGTGGCGCAGGAACGGCGTTAGTGGGTGATGGTCCAACGGTGGCGGCACGAATCAATGAATATGCCGATCTGGGGATCGACAGCTTTATTTTGTCCGGTTATCCGCACCTCGAAGAAGCGTATAACGTCGGCGAGCTGTTGTTCCCGCATCTGGATGTCGCCATCCCGCAAGTCCCACAACCGCGTCCGCTGCAGGTTCAGGGCGAAGCGGTGGCGAATGAATTTATTCCCCGTAAAACAGCGCAGAGTTAACGAGGTCAGTATGGCGAATCCATCCCGAAAATGGCTCCTGCGTCTGGCGCCCTGGTTCTTGCCCGTCGTCATTGTGATTATCTGGCAAATTGCGTCGTCTGTGGGCTGGTTGTCGAGTCGCATTCTGCCTTCTCCCGAGGGCGTGGTGGAGGCGTTCTGGTCGCTCAGTGCCAGCGGTGAACTGTGGCAACATCTGGCGATCAGCTCCTGGCGTGCGGCGATTGGATTTTCCATCGGCGGGTCGATTGGGCTGACGCTTGGCCTGATCAGCGGATTATCGCGCTGGGGTGAGCGCTTGCTGGATACCTCGATTCAAATGCTGCGTAACGTGCCGCATCTGGCGCTGATCCCGCTGGTCATTTTATGGTTCGGCATCGATGAGAGCGCCAAGATTTTCCTCGTCGCGCTCGGCACGCTGTTCCCAATCTATATCAACACCTGGCACGGCATTCGAAACATAGACCGGGGATTGGTGGAGATGGCGCGCAGCTATGGTTTATCCGGCTTTTCTCTGTTCATCCATGTGATTCTGCCGGGGGCTCTGCCGTCGATTATGGTGGGCGTTCGTTTCGCGCTCGGTCTGATGTGGCTGACGCTGATTGTCGCGGAAACCATCTCCGCCAATTCCGGTATTGGCTATCTGGCGATGAACGCCCGTGAATTTCTGCAAACCGACGTGGTGGTGGTTGCCATCATTCTCTATGCCCTGCTTGGCAAACTCGCTGACGTCAGTGCCCAGTGGCTTGAGCGCAGCTGGCTGCGCTGGAATCCGGCCTATTCCTTGAAGGAGGCAAACGTATGAACACGGCTCGCTTAACCCAGGGGACACCTTTATTGCTCAACGGCGTGACGAAACGCTACGGCGAAAATACGATTCTGAACGCGCTGGATCTGCATATTCCCGCAGGCCAGTTTGTCGCGGTGGTCGGGCGCAGCGGCGGAGGTAAAAGTACGCTACTGCGCTTGCTTGCCGGGCTTGAAGCCCCCAATGGCGGAGAACTGCTGGCCGGAAATACCCCGCTGGCCGAACTCCAGGACGATACGCGCATGATGTTCCAGGATGCGCGCCTCCTGCCATGGAAAACGGTTATCGACAATGTCGGGCTGGGGCTAAAAGGCCACTGGCGGGACGCTGCGCGGCAAGCGCTGGCATCCGTCGGACTCGAAAATCGTGCAGGCGAATGGCCAGCAGCGCTTTCGGGAGGACAAAAGCAGCGCGTGGCCCTGGCGCGTGCGCTAATTCATCGCCCTGGCCTGCTGCTGCTGGACGAACCGCTGGGTGCGCTTGATGCCCTGACGCGTATCGAGATGCAGGATTTGATTGAATCGCTGTGGCAAGAGCACGGTTTTACCGTGTTGCTGGTTACACATGATGTGAGTGAAGCCATCGCGATGGCCGATCGCGTCTTGTTAATCGAAGATGGGAAAATCGGACTGGACGTGACGGTCGATATTGCTCGCCCACGTCGTCTGGGATCGGTCCGGCTGGCAGAGCTGGAATCAGAAGTGCTGGATCGGGTTATGAAGCGGGGAGCAACAGAACAACAGCGCATCAAAGCGAATGCCTGATGCCCTCACCCCTCTCCCAAGGGAGAGGAAACACACATCAAAAACGGCAACCAGATGGCTGCCGTTTTCTGTTACCTGGTGCGGGTCTGATGTGCTCACGCCATCCCTCTCCTACAAGGAGAGGGATGGCTCGTGGATTTATCAGGCCAGCGCTTTGCTGATTTTCTCGAACAGATCGCCCGATAAATTCTCCAGCCCTTTTAGCTGCTCCAGCGCCGCGCGCATTTTCGCCTGACGTTTCGCATCGTAGCGTTTCAGGCGGATCAGCGGCTCAATCAGACGCGACGCGACCTGCGGGTTACGGCTGTTAAGCTCCGTCAGCATCTCCACCATAAACTGATAACCGCTGCCGTCTTCCGCATGGAAAGCCGCAGGATTGCTCCCTGCAAACGCGCCAATCAGCGAACGGACACGGTTTGGGTTGCTCATGGCAAAGGAACGGTGCTTCAGCAGACTGCGGACGTTGCTCAGCACATCGGCTGAAGGGCTGGTGGATTGCAGAATAAACCACTTATCCATCACCAGACCGTCATGATGCCACTTATCGTCATACTCCTGCATCAGCGCATCACGGCACGGCAGCTCGGCAGCAACCGCTGCGCCCAACGCGGCCAGTGCATCGGTCATATTATCGGCGTCGTGATACTGCTTGCTGACTAACGCATCGGCAAATTCGGTGTCACCAAATGCCAGATAGCGCAGACAGGTATTACGCAGCGAACGTTTGCCGATATCCGCGTGTTCAACGCGATATTCATCCAGCCTGTTGGCGGTGTAAATCGCCAGGAACTCATCCGCCAGCTCAGTCGCAAGCGTTCTGGTCAGCGCTTCACGCACAGCGGTGATGGCAATGGGATCGATGATATCAAACAGCTCAGCGATTTCGTTCGCGGAAGGCAGCGTCAGAATTTCTGCGGCCAGCGCCGGATCGATGTGTTCATCAAGCAAAATAGCGCGGAATGCATCGGCAACGTGCACTGGCAACGACAGCGGCTGGCCCTGCTGATGACGATTCACGTTCAGCTTGATGTAGGTCGCCAGCAGGCTTTGCGCCGCATCCCAACGGGAGAAATCGTTACGCGCATGACGCATCAGGAACGTCAGCTGCTGATCGCTCCATTTGTATTCCAGTTTGACCGGTGCAGAGAATTCACACAACAGCGCCGGAACGGGCTGGAAGTAGACGTTATCAAAGATGAAAGTCTGCTCAGCCTGGGTGACGTTCAGAACGTGATGCACCGGATGGCCGCCTTTTTGCAGCGGGATCACTTTTCCTTCGTTATCGTAAAGCTCAATACTGAACGGAATATGCAGCGGATGTTTTTCTTCTTGCTCAGCCGTCGGCGGCGTACGCTGGCTGATGGTCAGCGTGTACTGCTCGGTTTCCGGGTTGTAATCGTCTTTAACCGTGACAATCGGCGTCCCGGCCTGGCTGTACCAGAGGCGGAAATGCGACAGGTCAACGTTAGATGCGTCCTCCATGGCCTGCACGAAGTCATCGCAGGTGGCTGCGCTGCCGTCGTGACGCTCAAAGTAAAGCTGCATCCCTTTCTGGAAGTTCTCTTCGCCCAGCAACGTATGGATCATACGAATGATTTCAGAACCCTTTTCGTACACCGTCAGGGTGTAGAAGTTGTTCATTTCGATCACTTTATCCGGGCGAATCGGATGCGCCATTGGGCTGGCGTCTTCGGCAAACTGCAGGCCACGCATGGTGCGCACGTTGCTGATGCGGTTAACGGCGCGTGACCCCAGATCGGAGCTGAACTCCTGATCGCGGAACACTGTTAAGCCCTCTTTCAGGCTTAACTGGAACCAATCGCGGCAGGTGACGCGGTTGCCGGTCCAGTTGTGGAAATATTCATGACCAATCACGCGTTCGATATCGAGATAATCTTTATCCGTCGCGGTGTCGGTACGCGCCAGGACATATTTGGAGTTGAAGACGTTAAGGCCTTTGTTCTCCATCGCGCCCATATTAAAGAAGTCGACGGCCACGATCATATAGATGTCGAGATCGTATTCGAGGCCGAAGCGCTCTTCGTCCCACTTCATCGAATTGATCAGTGAAGTCATTGCCCACGGCGCGCGGTCGAGATTACCGCGATCGACAAACAGCTCCAGGGCGACATCGCGACCGGAACGCGTTTTGTAGGTATCGCGCAGCACGTCGAAATCACCGGCCACCAGCGCAAACAGGTAACACGGTTTTGGGAACGGGTCCTGCCACTGGGTCCAGTGACGGCCATTTTCCAGCTCGCCCTGTCCAACACGGTTACCGTTAGAGAGCAGGTATGGATATTTTGTTTTATCCGCAATAATTTTGGTGGTGAAGCGCGCAAGCACATCCGGACGATCCAGATACCAGGTGATATGGCGGAAACCTTCGGCCTCACACTGGGTGCAAAGCGCTTCGCCCGATTGATACAGACCTTCCAGCGCGGTATTTGCTGCCGGGCTTATTTCGGTCACGATGCGCAGCGAGAAACGCTCTGGCAGATTGTTAAGGACCAGCTGGTTCTCTTCTTCTTTATAGTCAGACCAGACTTCATCATTAACATGAACAGAAACCAGCGTCAGATCTTCACCATCAAGACGCAGCGGAACCGCCGTCGCGCTTTGGCGGGTCACCTGGCTTACGGCCGTCACGACGGTTTTTGTGGCATCCAGGTCAAAAGTCAGATCGATATCGCTAATCAGGTATTCCGGCGCACGGTAGTCGTGGCGGTATTTGGCTTGTGGCTGTTGTGTCATAGAAAACCTTATGCATCGTTTGTCGAATAACGAGTCAGTCTATTCCTGTTGCGCAAAACGCGCTACGCAGAATCTTCATCTTTTCAGCAACAAAAACCCTTTTTTGCTACATTTGTATAACACGGGGCACGAAATGCTCTCGACCATAACGGTGGCTTATGTTGTGATCGGGGTTCAATAAATCGCTAAACAAGGTATACTCCAGCGGTTTCAATAGTTGTTTATTGTACTAAACGCTCCCGTGAGAGGATGCTACGGCGCACCTATGACTCAATTCGCTACCCCTGTTCTGCATACGTTGCTGGATACCGATGCGTATAAATTGCACATGCAGCAAGCCGTTTTTCACCATTACTACAACGTACAGGTAGCGGCAGAGTTTCGTTGCCGTGGTGATGACTTGCTCGGTATTTACGCCGACACCATTCGTGAACAGGTCGATGCTATGCAGCATCTGGCGCTGCAGGACGACGAATACCAGTGGCTCTCGGGCCTGCCGTTCTTTAAAGCCGACTATTTAGACTGGCTGCGCAATTTCCGCTACAACCCTGAACAAGTGACGATCACCAACGATAACGGCAAGCTGAATATCCGTCTTGCTGGCCCGTGGCGTGAAGTGATCATGTGGGAAGTGCCGTTGCTGGCTGTCATTAGCGAGATTGTGCACCGCTATCGCTCTCCCGAAATGGGCGTTGAACATGCGCTCGCGACACTTGAAAGCAAACTCGTCGAATTCGCCCAGATGTCCGAATCCGTGGATATGTCGCGTTTCCGTCTGATGGATTTTGGTACGCGCCGCCGTTTCTCACGCGACGTACAACAAGCCATTGTCGAGCGCTTGCAGCAGGAGCCGTGGTTTGTTGGCACCAGCAATTATGACTTAGCCCGCCGCCGCAATCTGACGCCAATGGGCACACAAGCCCACGAGTGGTTCCAGGCGCACCAGCAAATCAGTCCCGATCTTGCAACCAGCCAACGTGCTGCGCTGGCGGCCTGGCTGGAAGAATATCCGGATAAGCTAGGAATTGCGCTGACCGACTGCATTACTATGGATGCGTTCCTGCGCGACTTTGGCCCTGAATTTGCGGAGCGCTATCAGGGTTTGCGCCATGATTCCGGGGATCCGGTTGAGTGGGGCGAAAAAGCGATCGCGCATTACGAAAAACTCGGGATCGATCCGCTAACCAAAGTGTTGGTTTTTTCTGATAACCTGGATCTATCCAAAGCCCTTGAGCTTTATCGCCACTTTTCATCCAGAGTGAATTTGAGCTTTGGAATTGGTACGCGTTTGACCTGCGATATTCCTCAGGTCAAACCACTGAATATCGTTATCAAGTTGGTGGAATGTAACGGTAAGCCGGTTGCTAAGCTCTCTGACAGCCCTGGCAAAACCATTTGCCATGACAAAGCCTTCGTGCGCGCGCTGCGTAAAGCCTTCGATCTGCCGCAAATCAAAAAAGCCAGTTAGTCCATTGGGGGCGTTCCTGGCCCCCTAGCCTCGTTTTTTTCTCATTTCTTCTCGTTTCTCTGCGAAATCTACTTGTCTGATGGCGGATGCCAGGTAACATAGATATCCCCCCTATATGGGCGGACATGTGTCTATGCCCTAAATAATGAGGGTTGCAGGAAGGCGATAAGCGAGTGAATTCCCCCTTACCTTACATAAGTAAGTGATTGGGGTGAACGAGCGCAGCCAACGCACATGCAACCTGAAGTTTGACGGGTATTTTTTCCGACTATTAACAGAGAGATTATTATGAGCGTTGTGCCTGTAGCCGACGTACTCCAGGGCCGCGTCGCCGTTGACCAAGAAGTCACCGTGCGCGGATGGGTACGTACTCGCCGAGATTCTAAAGCTGGCATCTCCTTCCTCGCCGTCTATGACGGTTCCTGCTTTGATCCTGTACAGGCCGTAATTAATAATTCTCTGCCCAATTACAATGACGAAGTTCTGCACCTGACCACCGGTTGCTCCGTCATTGTTACGGGTGTTGTGGTCGCTTCCCCGGGTCAAGGCCAAAGTTTTGAACTGCAGGCGACAGCAATTGAAGTGACCGGCTGGGTTGAAGATCCTGACACCTATCCAATGGCCGCTAAACGCCACAGCATTGAGTATCTGCGCGAAGTCGCCCACCTGCGCCCGCGTACCAACATGATCGGCGCCGTGGCCCGTGTGCGTCACACTCTGGCGCAGGCCCTGCATCGCTTCTTTGATGAGCAGGGTTACTTCTGGGTTTCCACCCCGCTGATCACCGCATCGGATACTGAAGGTGCGGGCGAAATGTTCCGCGTGTCGACTTTGGATCTTGAAAACTTGCCGCGTACGCCAGAAGGCAAAGTGGACTTTGACAAAGATTTCTTCGGTAAAGAAGCGTTCCTGACCGTATCCGGCCAGCTCAACGGCGAAACTTATGCCTGTGCGCTGTCTAAAATCTATACCTTCGGCCCTACGTTCCGCGCGGAAAACTCCAACACCAGCCGTCACCTGGCAGAGTTTTGGATGCTTGAGCCAGAAGTGGCTTTCGCGAACCTGAACGATGTGGCAGGTCTGGCAGAAGCGATGCTGAAGTACGTCTTCAAAGCGGTACTTGAAGAACGTGCTGATGACATGAAATTCTTCGCTGAGCGTGTAGACAGCGATGCGGTTGCACGTCTGGAGCGTTTCGTCTCCGCCGATTTCGCTCAGGTGGATTACACCGATGCGGTGGCTATCCTGGAAAAATGTGGTGAGAAATTCGAGAACCCGGTTTATTGGGGCGTGGATTTGTCTTCCGAGCACGAGCGTTACCTGGCTGAGAAACACTTTAAAGCTCCGGTCGTGGTTAAAAACTATCCTAAAGACATTAAGGCTTTCTATATGCGCCTTAATGAAGACGGCAAAACCGTCGCCGCAATGGACGTGCTTGCGCCTGGCATCGGTGAAATCATCGGTGGCTCCCAGCGTGAAGAGCGTCTGGACGTGCTGGACGCACGTATGGAAGAGATGGGTCTAAATCCGGCAGATTACAGCTGGTATCGCGACCTTCGCCGTTACGGCACCGTGCCACACTCAGGCTTTGGCCTGGGCTTCGAACGTCTGATTGCCTATGTCACTGGTGTTCAGAACGTACGTGACGTTATCGCATTCCCAAGAACGCCGCGTAACGCCAGCTTCTAAGCACTACATTGATGACGGCCAGCATTTGCTGGCCGTTATTTTATTCTGCAGTGTCAATTATTGTCAGTTGAAAGTCAGCGTTTATTCAATGCAACCCCGCCAATCCCTCTAGCTGTTACGTTTTATTTCCACGAAACATCTATGTACAAAAAATAAACCGCATTCTTATTGCGTCTACTCACGACTGATTGCATTAGCACAAATTTCGACCATACAAAAAGACATCCAGACGGCCAATGCTGACAATAAGAAAAACAGGGTTGTTTAGGTTCTGTTGATATGAAACGCCTTTATTAAAATTAAACATAAGCAATTCATATATATAGCAATGCGCCAGTCTTTTTATTCAGCAATCAGTTCTGAAATTTGAGGTGGTTCACAAAGTTCCAGTAAATTCACATTTAGTTACACATAATTGCTTTTTGTTACCCAATCTTTATCTTTGTAGCACTTTCAGGCTAGCGAAACGGTTCTTTGAATGGAAAGATGCCTGTCAGATACATAAAGACACCAAACTCTCATCAATAGTTCCGGAAATATTTATTGACAGAATTTATTGAGTGCAGTGGCGAGTGTCATAAAAAAACCAATGAGGGTAATAAATAATGATGAAGCGCAATATCCTGGCAGTGGTTATCCCTGCCCTGCTGGTAGCCGGTGCAGCAAACGCTGCAGAAATCTATAACAAAAACGGCAACAAACTGGACTTCTACGGTAAAGTTGTTGGTGAGCATGGCTTCACCACTTCTGGCGAACACGCAAATGCTGACTCCTCTTACGGCCAGATTGGCTTTAAAGGCGAAACTCAGGTTAACGATCAGGTAACTGGTTACGGTCAGTGGGAATATCGTGCACGTGCTGGCGCTGCTGAAGGCGATCAGACTAACGTGACTCGTCTGGCATTCGCGGGTATCAAAGTTTCTGACGCAGGTTCTTTGGACTACGGTCGTAACTACGGCATCGTTTACGATGTTGAGTCTTACACCGATATGGCTCCATCCTTCTCCGGCGAAACCTGGGGTGGCGGTTATACCGATAACTACATGACCAGCCGTTCTACCGGCCTGCTGACCTACCGTAACAGCAACTTCTTCGGTCTGGTTGATGGTCTGAACTTCGGCGTTCAGTACCAGGGTAAAAACGACCGCACTGACAACCTGAATAAAGCAAATGGCGACGGCGTTGGTCTGTCTCTGGGTTACGAGTTCGGTGAAGGCTTCGGTCTGATCGGTGCATACTCCACTGCAAACCGTACTGTTGAGCAGAAAAAAGACGGCAAAGGTGACGAAGCTCAATCTTGGGCTGTTGGCGCGAAATACGACGCAAACAACATCTACCTGGCAACCGTGTATGCAGAAACTCGCAACATGAGCATCCTGGGTAACAGCGGCGAGAAAAATACCGCAAATGACGATGGTGAGTTCTACAACGTAGCTAACAAAACTCAGAACTTTGAAGTTATCGCTCAGTACCAGTTCGATTTCGGCCTGCGTCCTTCCGTATCTTACGTTCAGTCTAAAGGCAAAGACCTGAACGGTATCGGCGACCGCGACCTGGCTAAATACATCACCACTGGCGCGACTTACTACTTCAACAAGAACTTCAACGTATACGGTGACTACCGTTTCAACCTGTTGGATGACAAAGACGCAGACACTAGCTGGGTTGGTTCTGACAACCAGGCAACTGTTGGTGTAACTTACCAGTTCTAATAAGCAAGCAGCCCTCTCTGCTAAATGCCTAGAAAACAGGACTTCGGTCCTGTTTTTTTATGCCTGAAAGTAAATAATGGCGACTTTTGAAAAGGCGCACGCTTTTTGTCGCAAACGGTTGGCATTTTGTAGATCAACCGTTAACCTGATAGCGGATTTCACTTCTGTAATCACAATGGAACCTCGTCATGTTTGAGAACATTACCGCTGCCCCTGCCGACCCTATTCTGGGCCTGGCCGATCTGTTTCGTGCTGATGACCGTCCGACCAAAATTAATCTGGGGATTGGTGTCTATAAAGATGAGACCGGCAAGACACCGGTTCTGACCAGTGTTAAAAAGGCCGAGCAGTATCTGCTGGAAAATGAAAATACCAAAAATTACCTCGGCATTGATGGTATTCCGGAATTTGGTCATTGCACTCAGGAACTGCTGTTTGGCAAAGGCAACGCGATTATCAGCGATAAACGTGCTCGCACAGCGCAAACACCTGGCGGTACTGGCGCACTGCGCGTCGCGGCGGATTTCCTTGCAAAAAATACCTCTGTCAAGCGCGTCTGGGTAAGTAATCCTAGCTGGCCGAACCATAAAAGCGTGTTTAATTCCGCGGGTCTGGAAGTGTGTGAATACGCCTATTATGACGCGGTGAATCACACCCTGGATTTTGACGGCCTGCTGGCAAGCCTGAATGAAGCGCAAGCGGGTGACGTTGTTCTGTTCCATGGCTGCTGCCACAACCCAACCGGTATTGATCCTACGCTTGAGCAGTGGGAAACGCTGGCAAAACTGTCTGCTGAAAAAGGCTGGCTGCCGCTGTTCGATTTCGCCTATCAGGGCTTTGCTCGCGGCCTGGAAGAAGATGCTGAAGGCCTGCGCGCTTTTGCTGCGCTGCATCAGGAGCTGATTGTCGCAAGTTCCTATTCCAAGAACTTTGGCCTGTACAATGAGCGCGTAGGCGCCTGTACGCTGGTTGCGTCTGATGAGCAGACCGTTGACCGTGCCTTTAGCCAGATGAAATCCGTTATTCGTGCCAACTACTCGAACCCACCGGCGCACGGTGCTTCCGTGGTTGCGACAATTCTCAGCAATGACGCGCTGCGCGCCATCTGGGAACAAGAGCTAAACGATATGCGCCAGCGTATCCAGCGTATGCGTCTGCTGTTCGTGAACACGCTGGCGGAGAAAGGCGCGGATCGCGATTTCAGCTTCATTACCAGGCAGAACGGGATGTTCTCGTTTAGCGGCTTGACCAAAGAGCAGGTTCTGCGTCTGCGCGAGGAGTTCGGTGTCTACGCTGTCGCTTCTGGTCGCGTCAACGTTGCGGGTATGACGCCCGATAATATGGCGCCACTTTGCGAAGCCATTGTCGCAGTACTGTAAGCGACAATAGGTAAAAATAAAGCCCGCTTCAGCGGGCTTTTTTATTTGCTTTACCAGACAGGCATTTCATCCTGCAGGAACGGATTGTGCAAACGCTCATATCCCAGCGTCGACATCGGTCCATGCCCCGCAATAAACGTCACGTCGTCGCCCAACGGCAACAGCTTCTGTTTAATTGACTGAATTAACTGTCCGTGATCGCCGCGTGGAAAATCGCTGCGTCCTACGCCACCTTTGAAAATCACGTCGCCTGAGATCAGCAAACGCGATTGGTCATCAAAGAAAACGATATGCCCCGGCGTGTGGCCCGGGCAATGCAATATCTGTAACGTCACATTCCCGACGTTCACGCTTTCGCCCTCTTCTAGCCAACGATCGGGTGTCAACGGTAGACACTCATCGAGGCCAAACATGCGGCTTTGGGCGGGCAACCCTTGCAGCCAGAACTCATCTTCTTTTTCCGGTCCAATCACCGGCACACCGTAATGTTGCGCCAGTTCAGCCGCCGCCCCCACATGATCAAGGTGACCATGGGTTAGCAAAATCTGCATCAACGTCACGCCGGACGCTGCGACTTCTTGCTTGATCTTCTCAGCATCTCCGCCGGGATCGACAAGCGCGGCCAGTTTGGTTTGTTCACACCAGATAAGCGAACAGTTCTGGGAGAACGCAGTCACCGGAATAATACGATAGTTCATACTGCTCCTTCATTATTACCAGTGCCGATTTGGCCCGGTATCAATATGCACAAAGTTGCTACGTGGGTAATATCCTACACCACCTGCGCGCAGAGATAACGCGGCTTTGCGAATATTGGCTAATGAAATGCCTTCAATATGAAAATCCATCGCCTGCCCTTTCGTGTGATAACTTTTTTTAGCTACCCCACGGCTATGGGCTCGCAATTCATTATTGGTATCGAGCGAACGATAACCGGAAACGAGTTGCACGGGGTTGCGCGTTCCAAGCAATCCCTGAAGGCGGAAAAGCTGATCAAATAATCCTGGGTCGATGGCTTTTATTTTATTCGCGCGATAGTCACGGAAAAAATGGTTTAGTTTTGCTAATTCATCCTGAATATAGCCTCTGCCATCAAAAAACTCCGCCTTAATTGACTCACCGGTGTGCAGGTTATTCAACGTCAAAATACGCGGACGAGGTGTCGAGAGGGTGGCAAATGCTGGCGTAGGCAAGATGGCCGCAGCGCCGAGCGCAACACCACCTAACGCCAGCAGTTTGCGGCGATTAGCGTCAAATTTGTCCATGGTAATCAGGTCTACAGGTCAATGTTATCGTAAATATGCTTAGCGCACGAAGGGCACCTTAACTGGCTCAACAGCTTGCGTCAAGACGACCAACCCCAGTAAAGACGGGGCTTGTAGCGATTTAGCCCCACCTTCACCATAACTTACGACAATCTATTTTCCCGAACTACTTCATTTACCTGATTAATTGTTCAGCTTTTGACAAAATTTGTGCGCCGGATCGCGCGGTGAGATCATAATTGTAAATATCTGTACGATACTGAGTACGCCCATCTTCGCCAACAAACGCGGTCAGATAGTAAAGATTAACCGGAATATTGTGTCGAATATTAACGTAGCGCGTATTCCCCTCTTTGAGCGTGTCTGAAATCCGCGTGTCGTTCCACCCCGCATCGCCCAACAACATATTTGCCAGTTCAGACGCTTTATTCACGCGCACACAGCCGGAGCTCAGCGCACGCGCATCCTTCTGGAATAAGTTATGGTTCGGCGTATCGTGCAGGTAGATCGCGTCCGAGCTCGGCATATTGAATTTATACCGGCCTAGCGAATTGCGCTCACCCGGCGCTTGCTGGAAGCGGAATGGCAGGTTTGATGGCGTTATCGTTGACCAGTCAACCTGATACGGATCGATGGTCTGGCTGCTGTTCCAGCCGCGCATCACGGTATAGCCGTGACGTTCAAGATAACCAGGGTCATCCCACAACTTCGGCAGAATATCTTTGCGTGCCAGCGTCGGCGGGACGTTCCATGGCGGGTTGACGACCACGTTGTTGAGCGCGCTGCTCATCATCGGCGTTTTACGATCCGGGCGCCCAACGATAACGCGTGACGCAAGGACTTCACTGCCATTCTGGTAATACACCAGCGAATACGCCGGTATGTTCACCATAATGCCAGTCGAGAGCGTTCCTGGGAGGAGTCTCAGACGCTGAATATTGAGTGCCAGTACTCCTGCTCGCTGCGCCGGAGAGACATTTAGCCAGTCGCGCGTTGATGGGCCAATTACGCCATCAGACCCGAGGCCCTGCGTCATCTGGAATGCTTTTACTGCTGCCACCAGCTCGCGATCGTATGGCGCGGGTTTACCGGTCGGTAACGCGGCTTTCGCTTCAGGCGCAGGCGCGGACGGGCTCACCACAACACCTTGCGGATCATCACCGGGGAGTGCAATTTTCGGTTCTGCCCCAGTTGCGCCTGAACGCAATAGTATTTCACGCAACGCAGGCACATCACTGCTCCATTGGCCTGGTCGCAGCGTAGCGGTGCCGCGCAGTTGTGGCCACGGTCGCGTATCGGCCACCAGCTTAAGCAAGGACTGATGCATCGTGGCATATTGCGGGTGTGCTGGCGCAAGGCTGGCGATAAAACGCGGTAAGGTTCCCTGATCGAGTGCCCATTGCCACTGGTTAATCACAGAGAGTGCAGGCGTCGCCAACTTGTACGCTTTATCGCTATAAAGCCAACGGTTGCCATTGACCGGAATCCCGGCGACAAACTGGAGATAACCCATCATGGCGTCGGAAAGCACGATATCCCGCGCCATTCCCGTCACAGCGGGGTCAGTCAACAGTTCAACCCACGCGGTGAATTGCGGCTGAAAACCCGCAATCGCCACTTCGGCCAGTTGCTGCTGGAAAGCGCGCACGGCAGTGCGATCTTCCCACATCGGCTTCATGTCGCGCGCGGCATAGAGCAATGTCAGTTGGCTGATATACGCGGGTGTATAGCCCGACGGCAGCTCGGATTGCAGCTGCTGGTGAAGCGCTGCGGTATCGACACCTGCGGGCAGAGGTTTAATACCTGCCATAATGGCTGTCGCGGGAGACTGCTCCAGCGGCTGTAAAAGTGAAGTTGGCTGCGAGCCCATCGTCGCGGAGCTATCAACCGGAACCACTTCAGGCTCATCGGCCTGCGCGTTAAACAGTGGAGCGAATATTACGGTCAGGCACACAGCGAGTGCTGATAGCTGACAACCACGAATTTTCTTTAGCAACATCCCTTGCCCCCTGTTTTCATACGACCTGCCCACAACACCGGGGCTTTTCTACATTATAGAAAGGCATATACGCTGTTGCCTGACCTTATGTAAAGAAGTTTAAAGATAACGTAATCCGGAATACAAGTTAAACAAATAAAAAGGGCGACACCGAAGTGTCGCCCTTTTCGTCAAAGCGCCTTACGACGCGTCAGCTGCTTCGGGTAATGACTCCGGCGGTTGCGGTGCAAAGCCGCGCAGACCCACCACATGCACATGCTCAGTATTCTGGAATACTTTACGTACCAGTTTATACGTTGTGCCTTTCTCAGGACTGATGTTTTCAGGTGCTGCGATAATCAGCTGCATCCCCAGACGATCGCACAGCTCGAACAGCGTAGCGATAGAGCGGGCATCCAGTCGCGCGGCCTCATCGAGGAACAGCAGACGGCAAGGCGAAATATCTTTCCCTCGCAGGCGGCGCGATTCGTCTTCCCAGCTCTGCACAACCATTACCAGAATCGACATCCCGGTACCGATCGCTTCCCCGGTCGACAACGCACCGGATTCAGCACGCAGCCAGCCGTCTGAGCCGCGGTTAACCTCAACTTCCATTTCCAGATAGTTACGGTAATCCAGCAGCTCTTCGCCGATAGTTTGTGGCGTACGCTGCCCCATATCGATCTGCGGATTGAGGCGCTGATAGAGCTTCGCCAGCGCCTCAGAGAAGGTCAGACGATTGCTGTTAAACAGATCCTGGTGTTGCTCATGCTGCTCAGAAAGTACATCCAACAGCGTGGCGTGAGCTTCGCGGACGTTCACGTTCAAACGCACGCTGTTCACCTGGCCAAACGACACGCTTTGCAGACCCTGGTTGAGCATCCGAATACGGTTCTGCTCGCGCTGGATCGTTTTCCGGATAATATTCGCTACGCTGCGAGAGCTGATCGCCAGCTTCTGTTCACGAGACGTCAGCTCTTCGGTCAGACGACCCAGCTCGATCTCCATTTGCTCGATAGCTTCAACCGGATCGTCCGTGCGGATAATATCCTGACGAATACGCTCACGCAGGTGCTGATACACCGCCACAAAGAACTGAATTTTGCGTTCCGGGCGCTTTGGATCTTCAGACATGCGCAGCACATCGCGCAGATGCTCGTTGTCCGCCACCGCTGGGCGCAGCGCACCCAATGCCTTATCCGACATTGAACGCAACTCATCACCGGAAAGATAGGCTAGCTCACGGCGATGCAGACGACGCTCAACGCCACTGTCTTTCACCAGGCGCATCACCGCACACCATCCCGCTTTAGCGGTCACAACCTGCTCGCGCATTTCGTGATAATCACGTTCCAGCTTGCGCAGGCGACGAGTGAGATTATCCATCTCCGCTTCACACAGCGTCAGGGCTTTTTCCAGCTGATTGCGACGCGAGCGGTTGTTGCTTAACTGGCTGTGCAGTTCATCACGACGAATACGCGCCCGCTCTTCAGCCCCGCTGTCCGCCCGCACGCCGATATCCTGGAGCTCTTTCTGCAGGTCGGTTAACAGCTCTTTTTTGGTGTCAAACGAGCTTTTCAGCGACGCCAGAACCTGGCCATACTGGCTCAGCTGTGCCGCATGACTGCGCAAAGCGTCACGCGTGCGGCTACGTTCCGTTTCCGCTTGCTCCAGACGTTGACGCAGTTTTTCGTTGAGATCGCTGTTACCGCTCAGCATTTCCGCCGAGTCGCTATAGCCAAAGTGAGCGCGACGCTGCACCACTTCGGTCAGTGCAAACGCCTGCTGACGCGCATCGCGCTGCACCTGCTGAGAATACGCGTAGTCTTCTTTCAGCTGTTCAAACTGTTCCGGGTCACTTTGCAGAACGGATAATACCGGCTCAAGTTTCGCCAGTTGATTCCCGTGCTGCTGGACAAATCGAGCGGCTTCCTGCGCTTCATCCAGGCGTTCCTGGATTTCGTCTACGCGGTCAGCGAGCGTTTCATCGGCCAGCAGATTCAGACGCGGCAGAATGCGGTTAAGCGCTGCAACGCCCTCTTTCGCCTGTTCGAACTGAACGCGGCTCTGCTGGTTGTCGTTTTCATGAAGGCTTATCGCGCGCTCAAGCTCACCGCGACGGGTGTTGAGCTTGCGGATTTCCGCTTCTGGATCGGGCTCAAACGCGACGGCAACGTGGCTACCGATAAAACGACTGAACGACTGGTGTAAACGCTGGGTTTTCTGCACATCAAAGGACAACGTCGCGAAGCGCTCAGACAGCGTTTCACGCTCCGCATGCAGACTTTCAATACGGTTTTCGCGTGCGGCACGACCAAACAGCGGCAGCGTTGGGAATCGGGAATAGCGCCACTGACGATCGGCAATTTTCACCACCACCGCTTTTTCAAGCTCATCCACGCTAAAGACGCTGTCATCAAAGGACTGCGGATCGCCTTCGATCAGGTAGAGATCTTCCGGGCACTCTTCCAGGCCTTCAAGCTGGTCGGCAATCAGGGACAAATCCGGCACAACGATGGCGTTTCGGGATGGGCCGTAAAGTGCTGAGAAGTACGGCGCATCATCCAGGCTAACATCATCGTAGATTTCAGAGAGCAGCACGCCGCCAAAACGTTCTGCGAGCGCATTGAGACGAGAATCTTCAGCGCCGCCGGGCTGGCTTAAGCGCTCAATTTCTTCGTCAATGGCACGTTTACGCGCGCCGACTTCATCGCGTTCAACAATCGCTTCACGCTCGCGCTCCAGCAACTGCTGCAGATATTCGGTGACATCCTGGCTGGATTCAAACTCTTGACCGCACTGCTCACTGAGCTGATTGAGGCTACTTTGCGCGGCTAACCAGACAGGCGCTCGTTGCAGCAGTTTCTGCGTGCGTGCCTGAAGCTGTTCCAGCTCCTGTCGCAGCGACATACGCTGCTCACCGGCGTTTGAAACGCTGTCAGAAAGAGAGGCAATACGGGCTTCCAGTTCCTGATGCAGGGCTTCCAGTTCGTCGATGTCGACACGTTTTCCGTGGCGCTTGCAGAACTCAGCCAGCAGACGCTCGGCTTCCTGCTGTTCCCGAAGACGCTGTTCCAGTTCGTTCAGACGCATACGCAACGGCTGAACCTGCTCCGCCAGATGGCGCTGGTTTACACCGTCACGCAGAAGTTCACGCGCGACTTCCCACGCATCGCTTCGCGCCAACGGACCGTTGATCGCGGTAACGAGCTGGTAAGCCTGTTCAAACTGGCTGTGCGCAGTTTGCGCCACGCTCATTTTCTGATCGAGAGAGAGTAATTTATCTGTGGCTTCTTGCTGTTTTGCCTGGAATGTCTCCAGCCATTCATCCGCGCTTTCTGGCGTCAGATCCGGAAGATGACACAGCTCTTTCGCGCGCTGCAACGCTTGTAGCGCCTGGGTGTACTGGATCGCACGGGTTTGCTGAACATCAAGCGCCTGCTGATAGTCGGCAAGCTGGTTTTTCAGCTCATCCACTTCCAGCTCAGCGGCTTCGGCGCGCGCTTCGTTCTCTTCCTGCATCTCGGCGGCTTCTGCCACCACTTCATTTTGTTCTTCGAGACGAATCTGCAGCTCATCGAGATCGGCTTCGTAACGCTCAATTTTTTCCTGCTGACGCAGGGCGGTTTGCACCAGATTCAGGTGGTCGCTAGCTGCCTGATAATCCGCTTCGAGATCGCCTTCAGCGCCGTTCTGTTCGCCCAGCTCACGCGCCATCTCAACGTGCTTATACTGCTCTGCTACCAGCTGTTTACGTGAAGTAAACAGCTCGCGGCGATATTCAAGCGCCTTATCCAGATGAATGCGGCGTTCATTCGCGTGGCGCATATAATCCGCCGCCACGTAGTTGGTCGCTTCGCTGATCAGGTGCTTAAACAGGTCGCGGTCAGACTGGGTGACGCGAATGGCTTCCAGCGTCATGCGGTTTTCACGCAGCGCGGCTTCCATATCCTGGAATGCTTTACGCACGCCGCTGTTTTCCGGCAACAGGTAGTCGCGCAACGAGCGGGTGATGGCGCTGGAAATACCGCCGTACAGAGAGGCTTCAATCAGGCGATAGTATTTGCTACGGTCCGAGGCGCTGCGCAGACGACGCGCAACAATGCCCAGATCGAACATCAGCGAGTGGTAATCGGTAATCGAGTTGAACTGCTTGAACTGAACCCCTTCGATCTCCTCAAGCTTCTCTTTTAGCTCCTGGAGAGAGAGGACGCGCGCCTGGCGATCGTTCAGCGTTTCCGTCAGCATTGCTGTTGGCTGGACGGAGGTCGGCAACCCTTGAATCGCGAACGGTTTTGATGTCCACTTTACGGTCACGGCCAGCGACCTGTTGCAAGCGAACGCCCACTACCACGCGCTGGTGGCGGGAGTTGATGACATCCAGAACGGAATAACAGACGCCGGCTTTGAGCTTACCGTGCAGACCTTTATCACGCGAGCCGCTCGTGGCTCCCGCTTCAGTGGTGTTACGGAAGTGCAGCAGCGTCAAATCGGGAATCAACGCCGTGACAAACGCTGCCATCGTGGTGGATTTACCCGCACCGTTCCCCCCGGAGAGCGTTGTCACCAGCTCATCCAGATCAAAGGTTCGGGCAAAGAAACCGTTCCAGTTAATCAGCGTCAGTGAACGAAATTTACCACGTTCAATCATTACTCTTCCTCCCCGCTTTCCGTCTGGGTCTCTTCAGGCTCGTCATTGAGCTGCAAATGGTTTTCGACCGGCATCGCTTCACCGTCACGGATCATGCGCAGCTGCGCTTCACGCGGATCGTCGCCCGCACGCACATCAGCACCAAAGCGGAAAACCGCTTCTGTGATACGGAATTTGCTGCTGTCATGACCCATAAACCACACCATGCCGAGACGGCGCAGACGGCTCAGAGAAGAGCGCACTTTTTCCTGTAATTTCTGACGATCAAGATCTGAACCGGTGGAACGATTGTTCACCAGCTTCAGCAGCTTGCCCTCTTCGGCGAGGGTCAGCAGCTCATCGTACAGCTCTTGCTGAGTGAAAATCCCCTCATTGGCCAGACGCTCAGGGCTGAGATAGAGATAGCAAAGAATTTTGCCCACCATCATGTCCAATTCAGAAAGAACCGAACGTGGGATCAGCGTCGTCGAGCGCGGACGCAGATAGAAGAATCCTTCCGGGGCGCGGATCAGCTCCACGTTATAGCGGGCGTAAAACTCTTCCAGATACTCCTGGAAATCCATCAGAAACGCGTGATTATCCAGTTCATCAAGGCCAATGTGGCGACCGGCACGCAATTGGCTATCCAGCGCCGGAAATAACGGATTCGCCAGCGCCTGGGCCAGCTTAACTGGCATCATTTGTTCAATATTTGTCAATGACATGCGCCTGTACCTTGGCTCCGTAATCGTTAATCGGCTGCCACTTCGGCGGCAGTCCGGTGAAATCTGCTTGCGCGACGCCCAGGCGCACGGCCTGGTCGACGACGATGCGGGCAATATCGAAATGACGCGCACGCGGGTATTGCACCAGATAATCGCGCACCACGAGACCGAGATCTAGCGGCACTTGTCTGGATTTATAGACCGCCAGCTGTTCTTCGATCATGGCCGCAAGTTGTTCACGAATTTCGTTGAACTCTTCAAATTCCAGATCCGGCGGCAGTTCACCGGTGACCTCTTCATCGCGAAGCGTCATCTCTTCGTCACGCATGTCCAGCAGACGATCGGCATTGGCGTAGGTCAGCGCCCATGGCGCATCGAAATAGGTTTGCACCGACTGGCGCAGACGCTGAGCGAACACACGGTTTTTATCCATATCAATCGCGGTACGGATAAACTTATGTACGTGACGGTCATAGCCGATCCACAGGTCAATCGACTGTTGACCCCAGCTAATAATGCGGTCGAGTTTACTTTGCAGATCAAAGACCAGCTTGTCGACGAAATGCAGATTGTCATGCGCCATCGTGGCATCCTGAATACGCAACAAATTGGCCTGGAGCTTATCGCCCGCCGCTTCCAGCGTATCCTGCAGTTCTCGCAGCGTACCGGAGGTTTCTGACAATAAAAGTTCACAGCTGGAGATCGCCGCACGCCAGTCTTTGTTCAGCAGCTGCGCGATATCGTCTTTTACCTGTTGCTGCTGTTCATCCATCAAGCGCTGGGTCAGATCGATGCTGTCAAAAATTTCGGCGACCGAGTATTTCAGCGGAGCATAAACGTTGCGATGCCAGTGGAATTCATCTCCGTTTTCATCCGCCGCATCCGCTGCACGCTTGAGCTCATCCGCAACGATTGATAGCTGCATAGAAAGGCGCAGCGTGGAAAACTCACGCTGACGAATGTAATAATCCGTGATGCCGATACCCAGAGGCGTCAAACGATAGATGGCGTTGCCTTCGGTCTGCTCGCTGGTAAAGCGGTTCAGCAGACGTTGACGTACCATATCGTTAATTGCGTTGTTGGCACGCACGCTAATGGTTTCGCTGGTTTGCTCAAACGCATCACTCACATGGCGGAAAGCGTCCACCAGTTCACCCTCGCTCATTTCACCATCCAGGCGCTCGCCATTCAGCGTGGCAATGGCCAGCAGAAAAGAGAGTCTGTCGACCGGCAGCGCGATGGAGAAATCGTTTTTTCTGGCCCAGGCAACCAGCTCGGGGACTGTCTGGGAAAAATCACTCATAAATTATCCTTGCATCTGCGGTGTAAGCCTAACGGGCCAGGCTTTTAATCGCGGTGACGTGTATATAGCGGCCAAGGCTCACAAACGGCTCCTGGCGGCAATACCGTGTTTCTATTTCTGTTAAGGCGTCCAGACATTCATGCTGTTTTTGTTTATCGCGCAGATAATCATGAAACACCCTGACGCCCGTTTTCCCGGTAATTTCCCAGCCAATCTCCTCCAGCCAGCCATAGACCTGCTGGGGATCGCGCGGAAAATCTGGCGAAAGCGTACGTCGTTTCTTTTTATACATGCCCTGCTGCACATAACCGAAATTACCCACCAGCACATTGCGCATCAACAGGCCATTGGCATTGTAGAACATCAGCGACAGCGCGCCGCCGGGGCTGAGCACCGTCCACAGCGTGTTTAACATTGCTTGAGGTTCAGCGACCCATTCAAGCACCGCGTGAAACAATATCAGATCAACCTGAGTTTCCAAATGCTGGGCAATGTCCTGAGCGGCGCAATGTATAAAATGCATGTTGTCGCTCACACCTTTCTCGTGTGCCGCGCGTTTCGCGCGTGCAACCATCTCAGCGGAAAGATCGCAAAACGTCACGTGATGGCCGCGCTCTGCCATTAAAATGGCCGTCTGACCTTCACCGCCGCCGGCATCGAGAACGCGCAACTTTCGGCTGCCGTAGGTGGCAAGCAGCGTATCCAGATCCTGCCAGAGGATCGTCTGACGCAACTGCCCTTTAGTGGTGCCATAAATGTTGCGCGAAAACTTTTCCGCGATGTCATCGAAATTGCGATCCCGCATTGGGAGAGTTCCACCCGCTACCAGCAAAACCGCTATTTTGTCACACCCGCGCGGAGAATGAACCTCTCTGGTGTAATATCGCGGGTAATCGCCTGCTGTATGGTTAAAAAAGGAACCAAAAAGGATGTTTTTTACCCTAAAGAAAGTTATTGGAGGCATGATGCTTCCTCTGCCACTCATGCTGTTGCTCATGGCGCTCGGACTGCTGCTGCTTTGGTTGACTCGTTTTCAGAAAACGGGAAAAACCGTGATGACAGCGGGCTGGCTGATGCTACTCCTGTTGAGCCTCCAACCTGTCGCTGACGGGCTGTTGCGCCCGATTGAAGATAAGTATCCGACGTGGCAGGGAAAACAGAAGGTGGATTATATCGTGGTGCTGGGTGGCGGTTACACCTGGGACCCTAGTTGGGCACCCAGTTCAAACTTAATCAATAACAGTCTGCCGCGTTTAAACGAAGGCATACGCCTGTGGCTGGCGAATCCGGGTTCAAAAATGATCTTTACGGGTGCAGCCGCAAAAACCAATCCGGTGAGTACCGCAGAAGCCGGGCGCGCGTGGCTGAATCACTCGGCGTACCGCGCTCGGCGATAATCACACTCGACAGCCCTAAAGATACGGAAGAAGAAGCCGCAGCGGTGAAACAGGCCATTGGTGATGCGCCGTTCCTGCTGGTGACGTCCGCCTCGCATTTACCCCGCGCGATGATTTTCTTTGAACATGCCGGATTACATCCTCTCCCCGCCCCGGCTAACCAGTTGGCCATTGATGCGCCGCTGAACCCGTGGGAACGCGCGATCCCGTCGCCGGTCTGGCTGATGCACAGCGATCGCGTGGGCTATGAAACGCTCGGACGCCTCTGGCAATGGCTGAAAGGCTCGTCAGGTGAGCCAGGGCAAGAGTGATTTCGAGGCGCGATCGAAATTGGCGCGATTAAAGCGCCCGGTGTTGACGAGCTGCGCCACTTCATCCCACATGAGATAAACCCAGCGCCGCCAGAGGAAGGATTCCGAGACGGGCGCGCGCTGGAGATAATGCCAAAGCAACCCTTCTGCCAGGCCACTGTCGCTTAAACGGAAAAGCTCATATTCACGCGGTGCCCAAAGCATAATCCCCGGTCCAACCATTGCCAGTAGCTGATCGCTACGTGAATCTTTAAGCATGCTGCGCAGGGTGAAATTGCCATGAATTAACACGCAATTGTCGTTAAAACCGTCGAACAGCGTAGGCAGACATTCGCGCGTGCGGAATAAAATCCGCTTATCCTGCATTGTCAGGCCGGTGTTACTAAATTGATTGAGCGTGCCCCACAATACTTCGACCCGCTGCCGATACCAGTGCGGCCAGATGTTTTCCTGGGTGCTGTCCACAGCCCCTACCAGACCACGGCTATCCTGCCGGTGCCAGGCAAGCAGCGCTTCGACGATCTGGTCTTTCAGTTGCTCCCATCTGTCCGGGGTACGCGCGGGTGCCTCAACGGGAACACCGCGCAACCGTTCAATCAACAGAACATCCGGACCGGGATGTTCTTCGTGAGTCATCACGCCATAGACGGTCGGCATACGCACCGTTCCGCTACGCGCCAGCAGAGACATTTTCCACGCCAGCTGTCTGGCGATACCGGGGGAAGAAAAACTCCTTGCCATTAACGGCATCGGATTACCGTGACTGTCATACAGCGACCACAGCGAAGTGTCCGCCTTTTCATTCACACACTCCACCCGGCTGAGTTGTTCCCCCAGCAGATGGCTTAGCTCGGCACGCAGCTGTTCCATATCAGATTATCCCCATCAAAACTACTGCTTTTATAATGAGCGCGTCGCAGACGGATGTCACCCTGATAAGATCAATTTGGATGAAGAAAAATGAGGGAAAACCTAACGGTAGAGCATCCCCTCGAGTGAGGGGATGTGGGGGAATTAACGCAGTTCAGCACGCACGCGTTCAAGATCTTCGGGAGTATCAACGCCCGTTCCAGGAACTTCCTGGGCAACCGCTACGTGGATTTTTTCGCCATACCAGAGCACACGCAGCTGTTCGAGCATTTCGATATGCTCCAGCGGACTTGGCGCCCAGGTCACATAGCGACGGATAAAGCCGGCACGATAGCCGTAAATACCCAGGTGTCGCAGGAACGTGTCACCAATAACCTCATGAGAGGCGGCAAAACGGTCGCGATCCCACGGAATAGCCGCACGGGAGAAATAGAGCGCGTAGCCTTCAGCGTCCATCACCACTTTAACCGCGTTCGGATTAAACGCTTCTTCAGCATGATGAATCGGTACGGCAAGCGTTGCCATTCCCACCTGACGTTGCGCGAGGTTTTCCGCAACCTGGCGAATAATCGCCGCCGGGATCATCGGCTCATCGCCCTGCACGTTCACAATAACGGTGTCATCGCTGAAACCGCATTTTTCGACGACTTCAGCCAGTCTTTCCGTGCCGGACTGATGATCGGCGCGAGTCATGCACACTTCGCCGCCCGCCGCTTCGACGGCACGGGCAACGTCTTCGTGATCCGTGGCAACAATCACACGATCGGCACCTGACTCACGGGCTCTTTCAAGCACATGGACAATCATCGGTTTGCCATTAATATCCACCAGCGGCTTGCCTGGTAAACGCGTGGAGGCAAAACGCGCCGGAATAATGACGACAAAACTCATGGTCGGCTCTCTTCTGCAGCCAGCGAGCGGGCTTGCGTTTCAAGCAGGACCGGAATGCCATCGCGCAGCGGAAACGCCAGATTATCCAGTTTGCAAATAAGTTCTTGTTTATCCTGGCTGTAATAGAGTTTGCCGTTGCACACCGGGCAGGCAATGATTTCAAGTAAACGGTGATCCATAGTTCCTCCGTATAAATAATGATGAAAGCTTACCACATTCCTTTTTCAGGCTATGTCTATTTCCCAGCCACTCCGACACGCATCGAAAAGTTGATCGGGTAATCGCGACAGAGTGACCCGTTTTGCCCCCTGCCAGGTGGCGAACTGGTTGAGCGCTGAGAAAAGCCCTTTTTCCAGAGCTGAACTGACTCTGACGCCCTCTTCCAGATACAACGCAATCACTTCCAATACGCCGGTTTTACGGTGCATTTTGGCATCCATACGCCCCACCAGTTGGCCTTTATGCAGCAGCGGTAGAACAAAGTAGCCATACTGACGTTTCGGCGCGGGGGTGTAGCATTCAAGACGATACGTGAAACCAAACAGCTGTTCGGCGCGCTTGCGGTCCCAGACGATAGGATCAAACGGTGATAATACGGTACTGTGTGACGCGCTCAACTTCCCGTCCAGAGCCAGAGGCAGGAGCGGTAATAAATCCGCATGTAGCCACATTTCACCCAACGTTTCTACGTCCACCTGCACCACACGTTGGTTTTCTTGCCAGCGTTCCAGCGTCGATTTCAGGGCCGGTTTACGAAGGCGATAGTAATCCGCCAGCCACTGCGTGCGGAAAATGCCTAAACTACGGGCGCTGTTCTCCCGCATGATGGCCTCTGCCGCTGTTTGATCGAGCAGATCGCGCGCATCGTCCCAGTGAGGCATCACGCGCTGAGTGAGATCGTAAACCCGCTGGAAATTACGCCGCTCAACCACCATCACTTTTCCAGATGTAAAAAGCCCTTCGAGATGCCGTTTATGCGGCTTCCACTCCCACCAACCGCTTGTGCCTTTGCGGGGATGTTCAAAATCTGCTGAGCGGACCGGGCCGTTTTCGTGAATGTGCTTAATGAGCTTTTCGATTTCGTCCGCATTTTCGTGCATCCACTCCTGACGATACTTCCAGCCCATTTTTTCTGGCGCCAGCATCCGGTGGCGGACCAGACCAAAGTCACTTCGCGGCAGAAAACATGCCTCATGAGCCCAATATTCCATGAGCTCTCCACTACTCAGCGCGTCATCAAGCCAGTGGGAGGGGTAATCTCCCAGGCGACTAAAAAGGACGAGATAAGGGCTGCGAGCAACAATGTTGATCGTATCGATTTGCAACAGCGACATACGCTGAATAGTAGAGAGAATATCCGAGGGTTGCGCGCGGCGGCGAGGTTTCTTTAAAAGCCCCTGCGCGGCAAGATGCAGATTACGGGCGGCCTGGAGCGAGAGGTGCGGTAAGGGCATGCGTTTTCCTGTTCGTCGTCGCGCCACCAGAACCGCCTTCGCTTAACGCACCAGCGAAATCAGTTCCTGGAGCAACAGTTCTGGTTTTTCGCCGCTGAGTTCAGCATCAACCGGAAGATACCACCAGTTAGATTTAGCAAAAGCGCGGCATTTCACCGCATCTTTCTCGGTCATGATCAGGTTTTGGTTAACGGTCACGAGCGGATCAACATCCGCAAGGCTCAACGCCTGATGATCGGCAAGAGGAACCCTGGCTTCAAGTTGGGCACCGCATTGCTCCAGCGTGGCAAAGAAACGAGGAGGATGTCCAATCCCCGCCATCGCCACCAGTGCAGGCAGTTGCGAAACATCCCGCCGCTCTCCGTTCAGCAGATTCACGGCCTCACTGGGCATTAGTCGCATAGGAATTTCACCAGGCAGCGCTTCACCGCCGTTGACAATTACGGCGTCGACCGTACGCAGCCGCGATGCTCGTTCGCGCATCGGCCCGGCGGGTAACCACCACCCATTACCGAAACGACGCACCCCGTCAATAACCACAATTTCTTTGTCACGCGCGAGCGCATAGTGCTGCAAGCCATCGTCCGTAATGATGATGTCAACCGGGTATGCGGCCAGCAAAGCCTGAACGGCCTCGCTCCGTTTTGGTGAAACAGCAACCGGAGCACCGGTTCGCTGAAAGATCAGCACCGGTTCGTCACCCGCCTGTTCCGTTGTGGTATGCGATGTGAGGAGAAGGGGATAGCGTTCGGCTTTTCCGCCATAGCCACGTGATACGACGCCTGCCCGGATACCGCGCTGAGCGAGTTGTTCCACCAGCCAAATGACCACGGGTGTTTTACCGTTCCCTCCGGCCGTTAGATTACCGACGACAACAACGGGTACCGGCGCATGCCACGCACGTTTAATACCAATACGGTAGCAAAGACGGATGAGGCCGCTCACCAGGCCGTACAGCCAGGAAAGCGGCAATAGCAGCAGCCACAGAGGTGATTCTCCGGACCAGATGCGTGCAATCATGCGCCAAACTGCATTTTATGAAGCTGAGCATAGACGCCGCGTTGCTCGACAAGATCCGCATGGCTTCCGCGCTCGACGATCAAGCCATCTTCCACCACGACGATTTCATCAGCTTGCTCGATCGTGGATAACCGGTGAGCAATCACCAGCGATGTGCGGTTTTTCTGCAGTTCATCCAGCGCCGACTGAATCGCGCGCTCAGACTCGGTATCCAGTGCCGACGTTGCTTCATCCAGAATCAGAATCGGACTGTCGCGCAACAGCGCGCGGGCAATCGCGATTCGCTGACGCTGACCGCCTGAAAGCAGCACGCCGTTCTCGCCAATAATGGTATCGAGACCGTTATCCATCTTGTTGATAAAGTCCATCGCATAAGCCATGCGAGCCGCATTTTCGATTGCTTCACGGCTGTACTCTTCCGTACGCGCATACGCGATGTTATTGGCTACCGTATCGTTGAACAGATGGACATTCTGAGAGACCAGCGCGACCTGATTACGCAGCGACTGAAGCGTGTACTCTCTCAGGTCATGACCGTCCAGCAGGATTTCACCTTCATCGATATCGTAGAAACGGGTCATCAGGCTGGCAATCGTCGATTTACCTGAACCTGAACGCCCTACAAGCGCAACAGTTTTACCTGCTGGAATGGTCAGGTTGATATTACGCAAGGCAGGGGTTTCGCGGCCAGGATAGGTGAAGGTCACATTGCGGAACTCCACATCTCCGTGAGCGCGTTCGATAACACGTTTGCCTTCGTCTTTTTCCTGTTCGGAGTCCAGAATACTGAACAGCGTCTGACATGCCGCCATACCGCGCTGGAATTGGGCATTGACGTTGGTCAGTGATTTCAGCGGGCGCATCAGAGCAATCATCGATGAGAACACCACGGTTATCGTACCGGCCGTTAATGTCTCCATAACGCTTGGGAAACTGGCAGCATAAAGAACAAATGCCAGCGCCAGAGACGCGATCAGCTGAATGATCGGATCGGAGATTGAAGAGGCTGAAACCAGTTTCATCCCCTGTAAACGCATTTTGTTGCTGACCTTGTCAAAGCGTTTAGTTTCGACGTTCTGCCCACCGAAGATTAATACCTCTTTGTGGCCTTTCAGCATTTGCTCTGCACTGGTCGTCACCTGCCCCATCGTATTTTGCATATTCTTGCTGATGCTACGAAAACGCTTGGATACGACGCGAATAGCGATTGAGACAATCGGTGCCAGGACGATAAGAATGATCGACAACTGCCAGCTGTAATAGAACATCAAAACGAAGAGGCCAATAATCGAAGCCCCTTCACGTACCACGGTAATCAGCGCACTTGAAGATGACGACGCCACTTGCTCGGAGTCATAAGTGATACGCGACAGTAAAGTGCCGGTAGATTGCTTATCGAAGAAAGCAACGGGCATCCCCATCATGTGGCTGAACAGTCGACGACGCATGGTCATCACCACTTTGCCCGATACCCACGAGATGCAGTAGCTAGAGACATAGCTGGTCACGCCGCGAAGGATCATCAGGCCCGATAACCACCAGAGGCATCCATAGCAACACTGAGCGATCCGTTTTACCAAAACCGTCGTCCAGTAACGGTTTGAGGAGCGATAGCATAAAGGTATCGCTTGCTGCGTTGAGGATTAATGCGATACCCGCCACGATCAGACCTGTTTTAAAGGGTGCAATCATCGGCCAGAGTCGGCGGAAGGTCTGCCACGTGGAGAGATCTTTGTCGTTATGCATTCAAAAAAACCAGCATTTGTTGAAATAGCCGCATATTCTACCCGTTATCTACGGGCACGCCAAACCACTGATGATACCAACGCGGTAAAATTTGATCTCGTAAGCGGCGGATTTGCCAGCCTTGTGGTGAAAAGTTGACTGAGATTGCCCATATTGAGGTGTATCGAACCAAGAGTAGTCCTCCTGTTTATAACGTTTAACCACTTTGAAAGACGGAAATCGCCATGCGTTGTAACGCGCCGCTGAGGCCAACGCAATTTTTCCGCCAACACGCTGTACCAGCGCCTTCGATGAAGAGGTGTTACTGCCATGATGTGGCACCTGGATAAGTGTAGACGTTAGAAATTGCCAGTGGTGGCTGAGCATCGCTAACTCGGCCTTTGCTTCAATATCGTCGGTTAACAATGCGCTGTGATTACCATCATCGATTTTCACCACGCATGAACGATTATTTCCTAACGCCTGGTACGATCTCGGCGGCCAGTGAACTGTGAAGGTCAAACCTTGCCACTGCCAGTGCTGCCCCTTGAAACAGGGCTGGTGGTTGGCCCAACCTAGCGGGCTTCTTATCCACATCCTTGGCCAAACCTCACGTAGTGAATTCAACCCACCGATGTGATCGCTGTGTTCATGGCTAATGATGACCCCTTCAGGAGTCAGATGATGCCAACGCAGCCAGGGAATAATATGCTGCTTAGCACTGTCTCCACCGGGCCAGGCCAGCCCGGTATCATACAAAATGGCTCTGCCATTATGCTCAATGACCATTGCCAGGCCCTGCCCAATATCCAGCATATGGACCGTCCAGCCTTCTGATTTCACGGGTCTCCAGAACAGATACGTAACCAATACACTACATACAATACTTACCGCAGAAGCCGATACCCAGGCCCGAAATCGCCAGCCAATAATCACGAGCCACGGCATGAACGTGACCGGTAGCCAGCGTTCATCAATATCTATCCACCCGTCCGGTAGCCCTTTCAGCAGCCAGAAGAGTAAAGCCAGTGACCTATCCGCTAATCGCCATACGCACTCTTCGAAAAGGGGTAAGGGACAAAGATGTAGCAGCATTCCAGCCAGGATCAACGGTACTGAAATAAACGTCACTAGCGGGACGGCGAAAATATTGGCGACTAACGAAGATACGCTCATACCATGAAAAATACTGACTTGCAGCGGTAACAGTAAAAACAACATTCCCACTTGCAGATGTAGCAGATTTATCAATGGTTTTATCCACCGTGGATAAGCCCATTCCGGCAGAGGCAACCACTGATACCAAAAAATAAGCGCGGCGACGGCAAAGGCGGAAAGCGCGAGGCTTGTGTGAAAGGACGGCCAGAGGGTCGACGAAGAGAATTGCCGCTACGCAGCATAACCACACCTGCCATGGAGACCAATAACGGCCGCTGACACGTAGTGATGCCAGTGCAGCAAGTGAAACAACAGTGCGTAACGCTGGCGGCTGCATACCGGTGAGCCACGCATAGAACACAGCGAAACACACTCCCGCCACAAGCGGCATGCGCCATCCTGTCCAGCGACACGGAAGGAAGAACTGGATTCCCCGCACGAAAAGCCATACCAGTGATGCTGCAAAGGCAATGTGTAACCCGGAAATCGCCATCAGGTGCAACGTACCTGTTTCACGCATCAGGTTTTTGATCTCAGGAGAGATCGCCAATCGCTCCCCCATTCCTAATCCGAGAATCACTGTTCCCCATGAATAAGACGCTAAAGCTGAAGTCAGCGACGAAAGATAACGCGACCGTAAGCTGCAGGTGAGATCTAACGCTTGTGCATGGGTGAATCGCCCGCTCAGCGGCTGGTGCATGCTGAGTGCATAGCGCTGTGAATCGAATCCCCCGTCATTCAGTTCGCCGTGCACAGCGCGAAGACGTAACGTCATGGCCCATCGCTGTCCCGCGCATGCCGCTTGCGGTAAATAGTTACCGTAAAGCGTGACGCCTGTTGCTGAAAACCAGGGTTTTCCGTTGAGGCTCACGATTCGCCCTTGATGAGTGGTTGCACCATCGGTGGAGGTAATCACCACTTCAGCTTGCTGCGGCGCTGCCGTTAAATGTTGCATAGGCCAAACGGATTCAAGAGCTGCTAATACGCCCCATGCAAAAAAAATCATCCACAAACCGACATAGCGTAGCCATCTCAACCGCTGGAATCCCAGCAAAGTCCCGGTGGTAATGCAAACCCAGGCCGTCCAAATATCGGGGAGTGAAGGCAACCATAACAGCGGTAATATCGCTGTTATCAGACATGCACTTATCGCCGGAATACCCATAACACCTCCCTGTTCAGGACAGTGTGATGCGGTAGAAGCGCAGCGTCAGGCTACAAAAGGAAAAAATACGAGCGGTGCAGGAGAGATTATTTCCGTTTGCAGCAACGACAAATAGGAGTTGCAAAGCGGCTTCAGGTTTTAAGCTCAGCCCATAAAAAAAGCACCCGAAGGTGCTTTCATTAGATAACCCAGTTTTGCCCGAAGGCAAACTCAGTTTCCGTAAATATTGGCGCGATCGCGCAGTTCTTTACCCGGTTTAAAGTGCGGAACATATTTGCCTTCCAGATCCACTTTATCGCCAGTCTTCGGGTTACGCCCGGTTCGTGGTGCACGATAGTGCAGAGAGAAACTACCGAAACCGCGGATTTCAATGCGCTCGCCCTGTGCCAGAGTCGAGGCCATATGCTCCAGCATCTCTTTAACTGCATCTTCTACTGCTTTTGCAGGAATGTGCGATTGCTGGCTGGCAAGTCTTTCAATCAATTCTGACTTGGTCATGATTCCTCCGGTTCCTTCAAACCATTTAGCTGAACAGCTTATTAAACAAGGGCGGCCGTAGCCGCCCTTTGTTATTGATTACAGGACGAATCCTGCAATCTGTCAAGTCTGCTCGTCATCCTTCGATGATGTAACAGGGTTACATCTCAATAAGATGCAGAGAACTTGATATTACTCGCCTTTAGCTGCTTTGAAAGCTTCAGCCATTGCGTTGTTGGAGAAACCAGCATCTTCCTGTTTGTTAACAGTTGCGATTGCATCTTTCTCATCAGCTTCGTCTTTAGCACGAACAGACAGGCTGATTGCACGGTTCTTACGGTCAACACCGGTGAACTTAGCTTCAACATCGTCGCCAACGCTCAGAACCAGAGTCGCATCTTCAACGCGGTCACGTGAAGCTTCAGAAGCGCGCAGGTAACCTTCAACGCCGTCAGCCAGTTCTACGGTTGCGCCTTTAGCGTCAACTGCAGTCACTTTACCGTTTACGATTGCGCCTTTCTTGTTCACAGCAACCCAGTTGTTGAACGGATCTTCTGCGAGCTGTTTAACGCCCAGAGAGATACGCTCACGTTCTGCGTCAACCTGCAGAACAACCGCAGCGATTTCGTCGCCTTTTTTGTATTCACGAACTGCTTCTTCGCCTGTAGCGTTCCAGGAGATGTCAGACAGGTGAACCAGGCCGTCGATGCCGCCGTCCAGGCCGATGAAGATACCGAAGTCAGTGATAGACTTGATTTTACCTTCAACACGGTCGCCCTTGTTATGGGTTTCCGCGAACTGCTGCCATGGGTTGTTTTTGCACTGCTTCAGGCCCAGGGAGATACGACGACGTTCTTCGTCGATATCCAGAACCATAACTTCCACTACATCACCAACGTTAACAACTTTGGATGGGTGGATGTTTTTGTTGGTCCAGTCCATTTCGGAAACGTGAACCAGGCCTTCAACGCCTTCTTCGATTTCAACGAAGCAGCCGTAGTCAGTCAGGTTGGTAACGCGACCAGTCAGTTTAGTACCTTCTGGGTAACGTTTAGCGATAGCGACCCATGGATCTTCGCCAAGCTGTTTCAGGCCCAGGGAAACACGGGTACGCTCGCGGTCGAACTTCAGCACTTTAACAGTGATTTCGTCGCCAACGTTTACGATTTCGCTTGGATGCTTAACGCGTTTCCACGCCATGTCGGTGATGTGCAACAGGCCATCAACGCCACCCAGATCAACGAATGCGCCGTAGTCAGTAAGGTTCTTAACGATACCTTTGACTTCCATGCCTTCCTGCAGGTTTTCCAGCAGCTGATCGCGCTCTGCGCTGTTCTCGGATTCGATAACGGCACGACGAGAAACAACAACGTTGTTACGCTTCTGGTCCAGCTTGATGACTTTGAACTCGAGCTCTTTGCCTTCGAGGTGCAGAGTGTCGCGAACAGGACGAACGTCTACTAGTGAACCTGGCAGGAACGCGCGAATACCGTTCAGCTCAACAGTGAAGCCACCTTTAACTTTGCCGTTGATAACACCGACTACAGTTTCAGCTTCTTCGTAAGCTTTTTCCAGCGTGATCCAAGCTTCGTGACGTTTAGCTTTCTCACGGGACAGCAGAGTTTCACCGAAGCCGTCTTCTACTGCATCCAGTGCAACGTCAACTTCGTCACCCACCTGGATTTCCAGCTCGCCCTGGGCGTTTTTGAACTGCTCTGCCGGAATGGCAGACTCAGATTTCAGACCGGCGTCAACCAGTACGATATCTTTGTCGATAGCAACAACAACACCACGAACGATGGAACCCGGACGGGTTTCGATTGTTTTTAAGGATTCTTCAAATAGTTGAGCAAAAGATTCAGTCATGTTTAATCTTCAGGTTAATATAACGTCCACCTGGCTCCGTGCCGGATGGGGTTGTTTCACATACCCGCCGTCAATCCATTGCAGCGGGGGTACTACCAATTCTGTCGCAGTTAAGCGAGTGCCAATTTCTGGCGCGCATATTGTAACGCTTTTTCAATCACTTGCTCAATAGTTAAACTGGTCGAATCCAGAACTAAGGCATCTTCTGCCGGAACAAGTGGGGCTACAGCGCGGTTACGATCGCGGTCGTCGCGCTCTTTTATCTCGGATAAAAGGCGATCAAAGTTAACACTAAACCCCTTTTCCTGCAACTGAAGCATGCGACGTTGCGCGCGTTCTTCCGATGAGGCGTCAAGGAAAATTTTAACAGGTGCATCAGGGAATACCACTGTGCCCATGTCGCGGCCATCAGCAATTAACCCCGGTGCTTCACGAAATGCACGCTGACGGCGCAACAGCGCCTCTCGAACGCGTGGGAAGGCGGCGACCTGAGAAGCGGCATTCGCCACTTCCTGGGTGCGGATTTCACCGCTCACGTCTTCGCCTTCAAGAATGACTTCAAGGTTGCCATGTGTAGAGATAAAACGCACGTCCAGATGCGCAGCCAGAGGCACCAGCGCTTCTTCAGAGGCCACATCGACATGGTGATGCAACGCCGCTAGAGCCAGTACGCGATAGATTGCTCCCGAGTCTAAAAGATGCCATTGCAAGGCTTCTGCCATCGCTTTACACAGAGTACCTTTCCCTGCGCCACTTGGCCCATCAATGGTGATTACCGGGGCAGCTGCCGTCATCTTTTTCTCCTTCATTAAGGCATACCGTTAACATGAACGCCGCGCATTATACGCGCCAAAGCAGGCAACTGTTATCTTTGCATGCAAATTACGGAATTTATGAAGCAGAGTGTAGAAGAAATGGGCGGGAACACTGTCAGGAAGCGTAAGTCTTTGCCGCATCCGAAGATGCGGCAGGGATTGATCAGGCAAGGGTACTGATACGCGCGAGCTGTTCGAAATAATCCGGGAAGGTTTTCGCGGTGCATTTCGGGTCAAGAATCGTCACTGGCGTGTCGGATAACGCCACCAGCGAGAAGCACATCGCCATGCGGTGATCGTTGTAGGTGCCGATCTCAGCGACCTGCAGTTTTGCAGGAGGCGTGACGCGAATATAATCCTCACCCTCTTCCACCTGCGCGCCGACTTTGCGCAGCTCGGTTGCCATCGCAAACAAGCGGTCAGTTTCTTTGACGCGCCAGTTGTAAATGTTTCGAAGCGTTGTTGTCCCTTTAGCAAACAGTGCCGCCGTCGCAATAGTCATTGCCGCATCCGGAATATGGTTCATATCCATATCAACCGCATTAAGTTCACCGTGCGTACAGGAGATAAAATCATCACCCCAGGTCACCACCGCGCCCATCTTTTCCAGCACATCGGCAAAGCGAATATCGCCCTGCACACTGTTGCGGCCGATTCCGGTGACTTTAACCGTACCGCCTTTAATCGCACCCGCGGCCAGGAAATAGGACGCTGACGATGCATCGCCTTCAACAAGATAATCGCCTGGAGATTGATACTGCTGGGCACCGCGAACCACAAAGCGCTGGTACGCCTGGTTTTCGACCTCTACGCCAAACGTTTTCATCAAATGCAGCGTGATATCGATATAAGGCTTAGAGACCAGATCGCCTTTGATGCTAATCACCGTATCCTGCGGGGCCAGCGGCGCCGCCATCAAAAGTGCGGTCAGAAACTGACTGGACACGCTGCCGTCGACGTCCACATTGCCGCCGGTAAACCCCACCGCGTAAACGTACTGGCGGATAGTTTTTCTGCTCAAGGTAATCAATCTGCGCGCCGCCCTGACGCAGCGCGTCAACCAGATGGCCAATCGGACGTTCTTTCATGCGCGGTTCGCCGGTCAGCACGATATCGTTACTTCCCAGACACAGCGCTGCCGCCAGCGGACGCATCGCCGTACCGGCGTTACCTAAAAACAACTCCAGCTCGGTGGCCGATGTAAGCGCCCCGCCGTTACCCACGACTTCGCAGCGGGTACGATCGCCAGACAGCGTGAACTGAACACCCAACGCCTTTAGCGCATTGAGCATATGGCGAACGTCATCGCTATCCAGCAGGTTAGTAAGGACAGTCGTGCCGTTTGCCAAAGCGGCCAGCAGCAGCGCGCGGTTCGAGACACTTTTTGAGCCAGGCAAATTAATGGTGCCATCGACTCGCGCGATAGGGTGTAACGTCAGGGATTCCATGAAGCTTAACTCTCAACTCGACATAATAAAAAAACCCCGCAGCGACGCCACGGGGTGAAAATAACGCGATTAACCGTGGCGACGTTCGAAGTCAGCCATAAAATCAGTCAGCGCTTTGACGCCTTCAAGTGGCATTGCATTGTAGATAGACGCACGCATACCGCCTACGACACGGTGGCCTTTAAGCGCATGCAAACCAGCGGCGAAAGACTCCTCAAGGAAGACTTTATCCAGATTGCTGTCCGCAAGCTGGAACGGTACGTTCATGCGTGAGCGGTTTGGCTTAGCGACATCGTTACGATAGAAATCACTGCCATCAATGGTGCTATAAAGCAGCTCGGCTTTTTGCTGATTGATCTTGTCCATCTGCGCCACGCCACCGTTTTTCTTGAGCCATTTAAAGACAAGGCCAGAAAGATACCAGGCGAACGTCGGCGGGGTGTTGAACATCGAGTCGTTATCGTTCAGTACGGTGTAGTCGAGAATTGAAGGACACGCCTTCTGCGCTTTGCCTAAAAGATCTTCGCGCACAATCACCAGGGTCAAGCCAGCCGGACCGATATTTTTTTGCGCACCCGCATAGATGACGCCATAGCGGCTTACGTCCAACGGGCCGGAGAGGATCGTGGAAGAAAGATCCGCAGTGACCACCACATCATTGCCAAAGTTTGGCTCTTCATGAATGGCGATCCCGTCAATGGTTTCATTTGGGCAGTAGTGCAAATACGCGGCATTGTCGGATAGCTGCCACTCGCTCATCGGTTTCACCGCGCGCAAGCCATCAACCGTCACTTTGGCATCGATCACATTGGGGGTGCAGTATTTATGCGCTTCTTTAACCGCACTGGCCGCCCAGTAACCGGCATCGACATAATCTGCGGTCGTTTTGTCGCCCAACAGATTTAACGGAATTCCCGCAAACTGGCCACGGCCGCCGCCATGACAGAACAATACTTTGTAGTTCGAGGGAATATTCAGCAGATCGCGAAAATCCTTTTCTGCCTCTTCCGCCACCTGGATAAATTCTTTACCACGGTGGCTAATTTCCATCACCGATGTACCAAGACCCTGCCAGTCGCAAAGCTCCTGCTGCGCTTGTTTAAGTACATCTACCGGTAACATTGCCGGACCTGAACTGAAATTGAAGACCTGAGCCATTTACCCTCACCACGCTAAAAGCACTAAGTTATAACTGTGGATATCGGTTTTATCATTCAGTGACACGCGCCGCAATGTCTAAAACTTATGACCTGGAAAATGAGTCCACCGTCACACAAAACATTCTGCCATCACGTCCGCACAAAACCGACAAAATGGCTGTCAGGTGATACGTTTAGCCCTGCTAACCTTCGTCCATTCTGGATGCGCGCAGCGGGGACATAATTGATGATCTCCCGCCTGCATGGCGACAACATAGCTACAGCGTATACAGGCGTACTCCTCTGACTCTGGCACAACCATAAAACGCTTTACGCACTCATCGGGCAAAATACACAGGCCCGGCTTCACATCTTCATCGTCATAATAATAAATGCTGATCTGTCCGTTGGTTTCCATAATTGCGAGCCGCACTTGCCCCAACTGCTCCACGCTGTTGAGGCGTAATTCCATGAAAAACTCAAATTCGGTCATGTTGGCGCTGCGGACTTTCTCCCAGGCAAGCTGCCCTTCCTGCACAATCACCACCGGTTTCCCTTCCAGCAAATCCTCCAGCTTTTCACTTTTCGACATCAGCCACATCACCAGGCGATACAGCAAGGCCAGCGTGATAAACACGATCAACACCGGAATCATCGGTACGTCATCGTAAAAAGCAACGTCTCCAGCCGCTGAACCCAGGGTAAGGATGATTAATACTTCAAACAGCGACATCTGACGTACGCCGCGGCGACCCGTAATCTTGAGAAACAAAAAGACCAATATAAAAGTGTAAAGGCTACGAAGTGCCACTTCTCCTAAAAAACTCTAACGGAACTTTGTCGAATGCCATCCGATGAAGATCAAACGCTTTCATTTTTTTCTATGCCTTAACAGTGGGTTACTGCCTGTAAGCATAGCCCAGCCTTTTATTTTCGCCGTATCCTCCGCGAAGATAGCGCCAGTCACGCAAAACCCGTATCATTGCGCGCTTTCCGTACGATAAAAGTGATAGCCATGACTCAAACATTCATCCCCGGCAAAGACGCCGCCCTGGAAGATTCCATCGCTCGCTTCCAGCAAAAACTGACCGACCTGGGCTTTAATATCGAAGAAGCGTCCTGGCTCAATCCAGTTCCGCACGTCTGGTCTGTTCATATTCGTGATACCGATTGCGCGCTGTGCTTTACCAACGGTAAAGGTGCCACCAAAAAAGCGGCGTTGGCGTCTGCGCTGGGTGAGTATTTTGAGCGTTTGTCCACGAACTATTTCTTTGCGGATTTCTGGCTGGGCGACACGATCGCAAACGGCCCGTTCGTGCACTATCCGAACGAAAAATGGTTCCCGCTTACGGAAGACGATGAATTACCAGACGGCATTTTGGATGCGCGTCTGCGTGCGTTTTACGATCCTGACAACGAACTGACCGCCGGTATGCTGATCGATCTGCAATCCGGTAACGACGAGCGGGGTATTTGCGCCCTGCCGTTTACCCGTCAGTCTGATGAACAAACCGTCTACATTCCGATGAATATCGTCGGTAACCTGTATGTCTCTAACGGTATGTCTGCAGGCAACACCCGCAATGAAGCTCGCGTTCAGGGCCTTTCCGAAGTGTTTGAGCGTCATATCAAAAATCGCATTATTGCGGAATCCATCAGCCTGCCGGAAATCCCGAGCGACGTGCTGGCGCGCTACCCAGGCGTGGTGGAATCCATCGCCAAACTGGAAGCCGAAGGTTTCCCAATATTTGCTTACGACGGTTCACTGGGCGGTAAATACCCGGTTATCTGCGTAGTGTTGTTCAACCCAGCTAACGGGACGTGCTTTGCCTCGTTTGGTGCGCACCCTGATTTCGGCGTCGCGCTGGAACGTACCGTGACCGAGCTTCTGCAAGGCCGCAGCCTGAAAGATCTGGACGTGTTTACGCCACCAACCTTTGATGATGAAGAAGTGGGCGAACACACTAACCTGGAAACGCACTTCATTGACTCCAGCGGTTTGATCTCTTGGGACATGTTCAAGCAGGACGCTGACTACCCGTTCGTGGACTGGAATTTCTCCGGCACAACTGAAGAAGAGTTCGCCACGCTGATGGCGATCTTCAAAGCCGAAGATAAAGAAGTGTATATCGCCGATTACGAACACCTGAGCGTTTACGCCTGCCGTATTCTGGTGCCTGGCATGTCCGATATTTACCCGGCAGAAGATCTGTGGCTGGCAAATAACGCGATGGGCAGCCATCTTCGTGAAACCTTGCTCGCCTTGCCGGGCAGCGAATGGGAAAAAGAAGAGTATTTAAACCTGATCGCCCAGATGGACGATGAAGGTCACGATGATATGACCCGCGTGCGCGAGCTGCTGGGTCTGGCGACCGGTAAAGACACTGGCTGGTATACGCTGCGTATTGGCGAACTGAAAGCGATGCTGGCACTGGCCGGTGGCGATCTGGATCAGGCTTTGGCCTGGACCGAGTGGACCATTGAGTACAACCAGTCTGTATTCAGCGCAGAGCGCGCAAATTATTACCGCTGCCTGCAAACCTTGCTGCTGCTCTCTCAGGAAGAAGATCGCCAGCCGCTGCAATATCTGAACGCCTTCGTGCGTATGTATGGTGCAGAAGCCGTTGAAGCCGCGAGTGCCGCCCTAAGCGGCGAAGCGCCATTCTATGGCCTTCAGCCTGTCGACGGCGACCTCAACGCGTTCCCGGCACATCAGTCACTGCTGAAAGCGTATGAAAAACTGCAGCGCGCGAAAGCCGCTCACTGGTCAAAATAAGCGCACATAACACCATAGACTGTAGGCGTATCTAATTCGCTGAGCTATATTACGGGGCAATTTCATTGCCCCGTTTTTATATTTAATCGCAATGAATTTTAATTGTAATAATAACGTTAATTACAGGTAAATATAAATATGTTTACTTGCGTTTTACTGTTACTTTTTAGGGCAATTACTCCATTTTAATTAACTGCCGTCAGGAGCCTTTAGGAAATAATTCAACTCTTTTCATAACTTTTAAAATTTATTTTTATACGGATAATCAAAAACTTACGCCGCAATCGTAGCAAAACCATACGCTTTGCGGGCCTATAAGCCAGGCGAGATATGATCTATATCAATTTCTCTTCTATAATGCTTTGTTAGTATCTCGTCGCCGACTTAATAAAGAGAGAGTTAGTGTGAAAGCTGACAACCCTTTTGATCTAATACTCCCTGCAGCGATGGCCAAAGTGGCCGAAGAAGCGGGTGTCTATAAAGCAACAAAGCACCCGATGACGACGTTCTATCTGGCGATTACCGCTGGTGTGTTCATCTCCATCGCATTTGTCTTCTACATCACTGCGACCACCGGTACTGCTGCGATGCCTTTCGGTATTGCAAAATTGATTGGCGGTATCTGTTTCTCACTGGGTTTGATTCTGTGCGTCATCTGTGGCGCTGACCTCTTTACCTCAACCGTCCTTATCGTTGTGGCAAAAGCGAGCGGAAGAATCACCTGGGGCCAACTGGCGCGCAACTGGCTCAATGTCTACGTTGGCAACCTGATTGGCTGTTTGCTGTTTGTTTTGCTCATGTGGTTGTCTGGCGAGTATATGGCCGCCAACGGTGGCTGGGGGCTTAACGTCCTTCAAACCGCCGACCACAAAATGCATCACACATTTATCGAAGCCGTCGCTCTGGGTATCCTCGCAAACCTGATGGTATGCCTGGCTGTTTGGATGAGCTACTCCGGACGCAGCCTGATGGACAAAGCCATGATAATGGTTCTGCCCGTCGCCATGTTCGTCGCCAGCGGCTTTGAACACAGCATCGCAAACATGTTTATGATCCCGATGGGGATCGTTATCCGCAACTTTGCAAGCCCCGAGTTCTGGACCGCTGTTGGTTCAAGCCCGGAAAGTTTCTCTCACCTGACTATTATGAATTTCATCACAGATAATCTGATCCCAGTCACCATTGGGAATATTATCGGTGGGGGTCTGTTGGTTGGGTTGACATACTGGGTCATTTACCTGCGTGGCGACAATCATCATTGATGGTTTCTCAGGCAGTAAATAAAAAATCCACTTAAGAAGGTAGGTATCACATGTCCGAACTTAATGAAAAGTTAGCCACAGCCTGGGAAGGTTTCGCGAAAGGTGACTGGCAGAAAGAAGTCAACGTGCGTGACTTTATTCAGAAAAACTATACCCCGTATGAAGGTGACGAATCCTTCCTGGCTGGTGCAACTGACGCAACCACCAAGCTTTGGGACAACGTAATGGAAGGCGTTAAACTGGAAAACCGCACTCATGCGCCAGTTGATTTCGATACTTCCGTTGCTTCTACCATCACTTCTCACGATGCTGGCTACATCAACAAAGCCCTTGAGAAAATCGTTGGTCTGCAGACTGAAGCGCCACTGAAACGTGCAATTATTCCGTTCGGTGGCATCAAAATGGTTGAGAGTTCATGCAAAGCGTACAATCGCGAGCTGGACCCAATGCTGAAAAAAATCTTCACTGAATACCGCAAGACTCACAACCAGGGCGTGTTTGATGTTTACACCAAAGACATCCTGAACTGCCGTAAATCTGGCGTGCTGACCGGTCTGCCAGATGCGTATGGCCGTGGTCGTATCATCGGTGACTATCGTCGTGTTGCGCTGTACGGCATCGACTTCCTGATGAAAGACAAATACGCTCAGTTCCTGTCTCTGCAATCCGATCTGGAAAACGGCGTAAACCTGGAAGCGACTATCCGTCTGCGTGAAGAGATCTCTGAACAGTACCGCGCACTGGGCCAGATCAAAGAGATGGCAGCGAAATACGGCTGTGATATCTCTGGTCCTGCGACCAATGCTCAGGAAGCGATTCAGTGGACTTACTTCGGCTACCTGGCGGCTGTTAAATCTCAGAACGGTGCAGCAATGTCCTTCGGTCGCGTATCCACCTTCCTGGATGCTTACATCGAACGTGATATTAAAGCGGGCAAAATCAACGAACAAGACGCTCAGGAAATGATTGACCACCTGGTCATGAAACTGCGTATGGTTCGCTTCCTGCGTACCCCTGAATATGATGAACTGTTCTCCGGTGACCCAATCTGGGCAACTGAATCCATCGCAGGTATGGGTGTTGATGGCCGTACTCTGGTTACCAAAAACAGCTTCCGCTTCCTGAACACCCTGTACACCATGGGCCCGTCTCCGGAACCAAACATCACTGTTCTGTGGTCTGAAAAACTGCCTCTGAACTTCAAGAAATTCGCGGCTAAAGTGTCCATCGATACCTCTTCTCTGCAGTACGAGAACGATGATCTGATGCGTCCTGACTTCAACAACGATGACTACGCTATCGCATGTTGTGTAAGCCCGATGGTTGTTGGTAAGCAAATGCAGTTCTTCGGTGCTCGCGCTAACCTCGCGAAAACCATGCTGTACGCTATCAACGGCGGCGTTGATGAAAAACTGAAAATCCAGGTTGGTCCTAAATCTGAACCAATCAAAGGTGACGTTCTGAACTTCGACGAAGTCATGGAACGTATGGATCACTTCATGGATTGGCTGGCTAAGCAGTATGTCACCGCCCTGAACATTATCCATTACATGCACGACAAATACAGCTACGAAGCTTCTCTGATGGCACTGCACGACCGTGACGTGGTTCGCACCATGGCATGTGGTATCGCAGGTCTGTCTGTTGCCGCTGACTCCCTGTCTGCTATCAAATACGCGAAAGTTAAACCAATTCGTGACGAAGACGGTCTGGCTGTCGACTTCGCTATCGAAGGCGAATACCCGCAGTTTGGTAACAACGACTCTCGTGTTGATGACATGGCGGTTGACCTGGTTGAACGTTTCATGAAGAAAATTCAGAAACTGACCACCTACCGTAACGCTATCCCGACTCAGTCTGTTCTGACCATCACATCTAACGTTGTGTACGGTAAGAAAACCGGTAATACCCCAGACGGTCGTCGCGCTGGCGCGCCATTCGGCCCAGGTGCTAACCCAATGCACGGTCGTGACCAGAAAGGTGCTGTTGCCTCTCTGACTTCCGTTGCTAAACTGCCGTTTGCTTACGCGAAAGATGGTATCTCTTATACCTTCTCTATCGTTCCAAATGCGCTGGGTAAAGACGACGAAGTGCGTAAAACCAACCTGGCTGGCCTGATGGACGGTTACTTCCATCACGAATCATCCATCGAAGGTGGTCAACACCTGAACGTGAACGTGATGAACCGTGAAATGCTGCTTGATGCGATGGAAAACCCGGAAAAATATCCGCAGCTGACCATTCGTGTATCTGGCTACGCAGTACGTTTTAACTCCCTGACTAAAGAACAGCAGCAGGACGTTATCACTCGTACCTTCACTCAATCCATCTAACTGGAATTGACTGAAATCACGCGGTAAAAAGCGTACAATAAAGGCTCCACATCCGTGGGGCCTTTTTAACACCCTCTCCACGTTAAGTCTCTTTTGCCCGGCATCTATACTAAATGGATAACAGCCAAAACAGACTCGACATAGCCAACTGAGCTATGCATATAAACAGGCCCCGGACGGGCCGAATCTGGAGATATCACCGCAATGTCAATTATTGGCCGTATTCACTCCTTTGAATCCTGTGGCACTGTCGATGGCCCAGGCATCCGCTTTATTACCTTCTTCCAGGGTTGTCTGATGCGTTGCCTGTATTGCCATAACCGTGATACATGGGACACGCACGGCGGTAAAGAAATTACCGTTGAAGAGCTAATGAAAGAGGTGGTGACCTATCGCCACTTTATGAATGCCTCTGGCGGCGGCGTCACAGCATCCGGAGGAGAAGCTATTCTCCAGGCAGAATTCGTCCGTGACTGGTTCCGCGCCTGCCGGAAAGAAGGCATTCATACTTGTCTGGATACCAATGGTTTTGTGCGTCGCTATGATCCGGTCATTGATGAGTTACTTGAGGTGACCGACCTTGTCATGCTCGATCTGAAGCAAATGAACGATGAAATCCACCAGAATCTGGTCGGCGTCTCAAATCACCGTACGCTGGAGTTTGCCAAATACATCGCAGGTAAAGGGATCAAAACCTGGATTCGTTATGTCGTCGTGCCAGGCTGGTCAGATGATGATGATTCTGCGCATCGCCTGGGTGAATTCACTCGTGATATGGGGAACGTCGAGAAAATCGAACTGCTGCCGTACCATGAGCTGGGCAAGCACAAGTGGGTGGCGATGGGCGAAGAATACAAGCTCGATGGCGTTAAGCCGCCAAAGAAAGAGACCATGGAACGTGTGAAAGGTATTCTTGAGCAATACGGTCACAAGGTGATGTATTAATAAAAAAGCCCGGGCAATGACACCGGGCTTTTTACTTTATTATTTAAAGACACCATTAATAATGGTGGTCACAATTGCGGTACTGAGTGCAATTAATACCAGATCGTCCCCCACTACCCGCCATTCATAACCTGGGTAAGATGGTAACTGGCCTAACATCGATGCAGGAACGGTTTTTTTCGCAATTCCTGGAGGAAGGGGTTTACCGCGTGCGAGATTTTTCGCAATACCCGGAGGCAGAGAGTCATAGCCTGTTAAGCCATAGTTTAATGCCAGATGACGGGCATGATCGAAGCTGACACGCACATCAACATCATCACTTACGTTTTCATTCGATTTGCCGGAATATTGATGCGCGTTATTCTGTTTATTACCGTGGTTGCCAGCGTTTGCATTTCCATGGTTGCCGCTATTACCCTGGCCACCGCCATTACCATTGCCCTCACCATTGCCAGGATTTGCCATTGCCGGAGCAGTAGCAAACGTTAAAGACAACACTACTGCCAGAGCGGTAGCGGAAAAACGATGACCAGACATGATTGCTGCCTTTTAGTGGTAGAACGCAATTCAATTATCACCTGGCGCCTAAAACAAACAATGTCTAAAACTCTTATTTGTGACTGGAACAAAAAAGCCTGTCATCGACAGGCTTTTATTTCATCAGGCATGTGCCACCGGCGTTGGATGTTCTCCGGCTTTGCGCAGCAACATGAGAAGATAAATAAACGAGACGCTGGCAATCATAATAAACAGCAGATTATCAGAATAACTTTGCATCAGCATTGAGGTAAAAGTCGGGCCAAGCAGGCTGCCGATGGTATAGCTCAGCAACAGCGCCTGATTCATCGCCACCAGCTGATGATGCTCTACTTTCTCGCATGCCCAGGCCATCGCGACGGGATAAAGCGTAAAGCCCGCCGCCCCCAGGATAAACAGCGCGGGAGCCATGGCGGCATTACTGAGCATCGCCAGACAACCCAGAATCACCACGAATACCTGAACGCGCAGCACCAGCAAGCGACCATAGCGATCCGCCAGTTTACCAATCGGCCATTGACCGACGATACCCGCACTCACCATCACCGCCATCCAGAATCCAATCCCGGCGTCGCTCACGCCCTGGTGATTCAGATACAGCGGCATCAAGCCATACAGTGAACCCAGCACAATGCCGGAGATAATACAGCCGTTGACGCCAAGACGCGCATGGCGAAGTCTTAGCATCGGCCAGACCTGCGTGGCCTCCTGATGCTCGCTGCCCTGATTCACAATACGGGTAAACAACAACGGTAGAATAGCGGCCAGTACCATGCCAGTGACCCACGGCAGAACGCTCATCAAATCGGTAGACAGTTTGCTGATCATTAACTGGCCCAGCACGGTACCGACGTAATAGACCATCATATACGCTGCCAGCAAACGCCCACGGTTGCGTGATGTACCGCTGCACATCAGCGCACTTTCCACGACCACCCAGATCATCGCGCAGCCTACGCCCGCGATAAACCGCCACGTCATCCAACTCCAGAACCCGATCATCAGGCCCAGGCCCACGCATCCGGCAGCGAAAATCAGTGAAGCCAGATAATAGCTACGATTAAAGCCAAAGCGCTTAATTAATTTACCCGTCAGCAATGTACCGAGGAGGTTGCCGGTAAAATAGGACGAACTCACCATCCCCACTTGCCAGGTCGGTAAGTTTTCATGGGCGAGCCAAAGCGGGACGAGCGTATTTAAAACCGCAATCGCCAGGGTCAACAAAAGCAGGCCACAGAGCAACAGCAGCACTGGCCGGGTATAGGTGGTCATGGATTAAAAACCGTGAGGAAGTGAAGATTTCGAGCGCATCATGCCACCAGCAAAAACAAAGTCAATCCATGGGTTTAGGGGGCTCGCACGATTTGTTCCCTGTCGATTTAAAAAACTTATCCTCCTTCCCGCTTCGCCCGTATGCATAATATTTATCTGATTGTTTTTATTAATTTATAAGACAAATAATTAACAGGGCTCAGTTGAAAAATTTCATGATAGAAAATAAAAAAGCCGGGGATATTTCCCCGGCTTGATATAACTAAATAAAGCTTTAGCTGGCGATAGCCATACCAACCGTCATATGCAGACCGTAGAACACCCCACGGCCAATGAGTTCTCCCGCCAGTACCAGCACAAAGGCAAGGGATAACACCGGTAAGGCAGGCTGGTATCCTTTGAGCTGAGGAATGACCCAACATGTCAACGCGAGAGCCAGCAGGACGATACGCCAGGCCATCAGCGATCCATAATCCGGCACCAGAGCAGAAGCCTGCTGGATTGAACTATGAATAGTGGCTAACTCTGCCCCCTGCATTAACGCCACAATCGCACTGATCACCAATGCCAGCAGTGAAACGGCAGGCAGTAATCGCATAGCCCAGCCATCAACACCCGCGACGCGCAACAGCAGGAAGCCCAGCAGCGGCCCGCCGATAAACATCGTCAGGAAGAAGCTCATCGGCGTCCAGACGCTGTACCAGGTTGGGACGGTGTCGATGGTGTTGTATACACGTACCATCATCCAAACGAAGACCACGCCCAGTACCATTGTCACAACAAGCCACAACGTGCGTAAGCCTGCGGGCAGTTTTTTCATCGCTGCCAGCAACCAGCCAAGCCCACCAATTGCAAAGAAGATCGCACCGCTGGCAATTTCATTACTCAGCGATGAAGCGCCAATGCGATTCAGCGAGTTGAAAGCCCGCATAGGAGATCCCAGATGCAGTGTCGAAGCGATAAAGCCGATGCCCATTAACACCCACAAACCAAACATGCTCAGCACCAGACGTTGCTGCTGTTCAGGCTGTAACTGTCCTTTAAGCAACGCCAGAGCGAGAACGATAAAACCGCCGGCGACGCACTGCCCAAAGACAGTGAAAATCATCAGCGGCCACTCATGCCATCCACTTCCCATTTTACACCTCCTTCGGATTGGCCAGATAGCCGGTGGTATCACCTGTCGGACGGCTATTGGCATTCGGTTTAATAACAATACTTGGCTTGGTAAAATGCGCTCCCGGTAGCGGAGCAACCGCTGCAAGCTGGCCGTGCTTCTGACGCAACTCGTCAATTGGACCAAAGTCCAGTGCGCGCAGAGGGCAAGAGTCCACGCAGATCGGCTTTTTACCGTCTGCAACACGGGAATGACAGCCATCGCATTTCGTCATATGCCCTTTTGCAGCGTTGTACTGTGGGGCGCCATACGGGCACGCCATATGGCAGTAGCGACAGCCGATGCAAACATCTTCATCAACGACAACAAAACCGTCATCACGTTTGTGCATCGCGCCACTCGGGCACACTTTGGTACACGCAGGATCTTCACAATGGTTACAGGCAATCGACAGATAGTAGGCAAACACGTTCTGATTCCAGACGCCGTTGTCCTCCTGCCAGTCTCCACCCGCGTATTCGTAAATACGACGGAAGCTAACATCCGGGGTTAAGTCTTTGTAATCTTTACACGCCAGTTCGCAGGTTTTACAACCGGTGCAACGACTGGAATCAATAAAAAATCCATATTGGGTTGTCATCGGTTACTCCTTACACCTTTTCAACCTGAACGAGGTTCGTGTGGGACGGATTGCCTTTCGCCAGTGGCGACGGGCGCTGCGTAGTCAGCACGTTAATGCTGCCTGCCTGGTCGATGCGATTTGCATCAGGGCTATACCAGGCCCCTTCCCCAAGCGCAACCACGCCAGGCATCATGCGCGGCGTCACTTTCGCTTCAATATGGACCTCTCCGCGATCGTTAAAAATTCGGATACGATCGCCGTTAGCGATGCCGCGCTTGCGAGCATCCAGCGGGTTAATCCACATCTCCTGCCGACAAGAGGCTTTCAGCACGTCCACATTGCCGTAGGTGGAGTGAACGCGCGCTTTATAGTGGAACCCTGTCAGCTGTAGCGGATATTTTGCCGTGAGAGGATCGTTATAGTTTTCGAAACCAGGGGTGTAGATCGGGAGGGGATCGATAACGTCGCCTTCCGGCAACTCCCAGCTGGAAGCGATCTTCGCCAGCGCTTCGGAATAAATTTCAATTTTTCCCGACGGTGTGGTGAGCGGATTCGCCTGGGGGTCCTGACGAAATTCCTTGTAGGCCACATGGTGCCCTTCGGGATCGCGCTGCTTAAACATGCCTTGCTTACGGAACGTGTCGAAATCAGGCAGTTCAGGAACCGCTTTGCGAGACTGCTCGTGCAAATAGCGCATCCATCCTTCCTGCGTGCGACCTTCTGTGAACTGCTGCTCGACGCCCAAACGTTTCGCCAGCTCAGTAGTCATGTCGTAGATGGTTTTACATTCAAACCGCGGTTTGATGACCTGGTCGGTGAAAATGACGTAGGACATGTTGCCGCAGGAGGCATCAAGGGCAAAATCCATCTGCTCAGAGGCGGTGCAATCCGGCAACAGAATATCGGCATATTTAGCCGATGAGGTCATGTGACAGTCGATCACCACAATCATCTCGCACTTCTTGTCATCCTGAAGAATGTCATGCGTGCGGTTGATGTCGGAGTGCTGGTTGATAATGCAGTTACCTGCATAGTTCCAGATCATTTTGATGGGCACATCGAGTTTGTCTTTACCGCGCACACCGTCGCGCAGCGCCGTCATCTCCGGGCCACGCTCAATCGCGTCAGTCCACATAAACATCGAAATACTGGTCTGTACTGGATTTTCCAGCGTCGGCATGCGCTCAAAAGGCACTTCATAGGAGCCTTCGCGCGCGCCACTGTTTCCCCCATGGATGCCCACGTTACCGGTCAGAATCGAGAGCATTGAGATAGCGCGAGTTGCAATTTCACCATTCGCATGGCGCTGAGGTCCCCAGCCCTGGCTGATGTACGCAGGCTTAGCAGACCCGATTTCGCGCGCCAGCTGTACGATACGCTCGACAGGGATACCTGTAATCGTAGAAGCCCACTGTGGGGTTTTCGCTACACCGTCACTGCCCTGTCCAAGAATGTAAGCCTTGTAATGCCCGTTTGCAGGCGCACTGGCGGGCAAGGTTTTCTCGTCGTATCCAACGCAATATTTATCCAGGAATGGCTGATCAACAAGGTTCTCGGTGATCATGACCCATGCCAGCGCGTTGACCAGCGCAGCATCCGTACCCGGACGGATTGGGATCCACTCGTCTTCACGGCCCGCGCCCGTATCGGTATAGCGCGGATCAATGATGATCATTCTGGCATTCGATTTCGCGCGGGCCTGTTCCAGATAGTAGGTTACCCCGCCACCACTCATGCGCGTTTCGCCAGGGTTATTACCAAACAGGACCACCAGCTTGCTGTTTTCGATATCTGACGGGCTGTTGCCATCGGCCCAACCGCCGTAGGTGTAATTCAGCCCCGCCGCGATCTGCGCCGAAGAGTAGTCACCATAATGGTTGAGATAACCGCCACAACAGTTCATCAGACGAGCAATCAGCGTTTTTCCTGGCGGCCAGGAGCGGGTCATTGTCCCGCCGAGCGTCCCGGTGCCATAGTTCAGGTAGATAGACTCGTTACCATACTCTTTAATCAGGCGCTGCATGTTGGTGGCAATCGTATCGAAGGCTTCTTCCCAACTGATACGCTCAAACTTGCCTTCACCGCGTTGGCCAACACGCTTCATCGGATACTTCAAACGATCCGGATTGTAAACGCGACGACGCATGGAGCGGCCACGCAAACAGGCGCGGACCTGATGTAACCCTTCGTAGTTATCATCACCCGTGTTATCCGTCTCAACGTATTTGATTTCACCATCGACAACATGCATACGCAGCGGGCAACGGCTGCCGCAGTTAACGGTACAGGCGCTCCACACCACTTTTTCAGCCGCAGTCTTCGGGGCAATAACGTCAGCCGCCGATGCTATACGTGAGAAGGGTAAGGTGAACGCACTGCTGGCAACGGCCAGGCCGCCAATCGCAGTCGTTTTGACTAATCCGCGACGGCTTACCTCGGCAGCCAGTAAAGCATCAGGCGCTTTGATTTTCATAAATACTCACTTTGGTTGCTCACAAAAAAGATGCGGCATAGACCGCTATATAGTTTTTTATATAGAGAAACGGTTATTCAGGCACATGATGTGCTGGGTTTCATTCAAAGGAGTATTACTACTTTAGGAGGAGCTGATATTGTTTCGAGTCAAAGCAGAGGCATAAAAAAAGCGCCCTCAGGCGCTTTTTATTTTAAAACAGATTAACCGATGTATTCCTGACCTTTCATGTAAGGACGCAGTACTTCAGGAATTTCGATACGGCCGTCAGCCTGCTGGTAGTTTTCCAGCACCGCAACCAATGTACGGCCTACAGCCAGACCAGAACCATTCAGCGTGTGAACCAAACGGGTCTTTTTATCAGCCTTGGTACGGCAACGTGCTTGCATACGACGCGCCTGGAAATCCCCCACGTTCGAGCACGAAGAGATTTCGCGGTAGGTATTCTGCGCAGGAACCCACACTTCCAGGTCGAACGTTTTGGTTGCGCCAAAGCCCATGTCGCCTGTACACAGCGCCACTCGACGATACGGCAAGCCTAACAGCTCCAGAACTTTCTCAGCATGGCCGGTCATTTCTTCCAGCGCATCCATTGACTCTTCCGGGCGAACGATCTGAACCATCTCAACTTTGTCGAACTGGTGCATACGAATCAGACCACGCGTGTCACGACCGTAAGAGCCGGCTTCAGAACGGAAGCATGGAGAATGCGCAGTCAGTTTGATTGGCAGGTCGTCTTCGTCGATGATTTCATCACGCACGAGGTTAGTCAGCGGGACTTCAGCCGTTGGGATCAGCGCATAGTTGCTGCTATCGGCTTCTTCGTCCAGCGGACGAGTATGGAACAGATCGCCTGCAAACTTAGGCAGCTGACCAGTGCCGTACAACGTGTCGTGGTTCACCAAGTACGGAACGTAAGTTTCGCTGTAGCCGTGCTGCTCGGTGTGGAGATCCAGCATGAATTGCGCCAGTGCGCGGTGCAGATGCGCAATTTGCCCCTTCATCACGACAAAGCGAGAGCCCGTCAATTTCACAGCGGCCGCAAAGTCCAGCCCTGCGTGCATTTCACCCAGCGTCACGTGGTCACGAACGTCGAAGTCGAATTCACGAGGCGTGCCCCAGCGTTTCACTTCAACGTTGTCGTTTTCGTCTTTGCCGACAGGAACGCTATCATCAGGTGTGTTCGGGATCGCCAGTGCAATATCACGAATTTCAGCCAAGAGAAGTTCCAGCTCAGCTTTCGCCTGATCCAGTTCTTCACCCAGTTTGTTCACTTCCAGACGCAATGGCTCAATATCTTCCCCGCGTGCTTTCGCCTGGCCAATGGATTTCGATCGAGAATTACGCTCAGCCTGCAGATTTTCAGTTTGTACCTGCAGAACTTTACGACGCTCTTCAAGAGCGCGCAGCTTATCTACATCCAGCTTAAAGCCCCGGCGTGCCAGTTTTTCAGCGACTGCGTCTGGCTCATTACGCAACAGATTGGGATCGAGCATGCTTATCCTGTGCTTATCGAATTAAATGAGGGAAATGTGACCACAGCCTGCGGCCACAGGGATACAATGCCAACATTACCGCAACGATCGCGCTAACGGTAGCGTTTTATAGGGCTATTTTGATCCTGTTCGGTAAGCCAGGCGAGCTTTTCGCCAATCTTACCTTCAAGACCTCTGTTTGTGGGCCGATAATAGCGCGTTTGTGCCATCTCCTGCGGGAAATATTCCTCGCCCGCGGCGTAGGCATTTGGCTCATCGTGTGCATAACGATATTCCTGCCCATAGCCCATCTCTTTCATGAGCTTAGTTGGCGCATTGCGCAGATGAACCGGTACGTCATAATCCGGACGCTCGCGCGCATCCGCCATCGCGGCTTTAAAGGCGGTATAGACGGCATTACTTTTTGGCGCACACGCCAGATAAACAATGGCTTGAGCGATGGCGCGCTCCCCTTCGGAAGGGCCTACTCGGGTAAAACAGTCCCAGGCTGAAAGGGCGACCTGCATGGCTCGTGGATCCGCGTTACCGACGTCCTCTGACGCTATCGCCAGACAGCGACGCGCAACATAGAGAGGATCGCCACCCGCTGTGATAATACGTGCGTACCAGTACAACGCCGCATCTGGCGCGCTACCGCGAACAGACTTATGCAGTGCAGAAATTAAATCGTAAAAACGATCGCCTTTATTATCAAAACGCGCGCTGCGTTCTCCGGCGATTTCCGTCAGCAACTCAGATTTCAGTACGCGTTTACCTGCGTCACCCAGCTCGGCCATATCAGCCATCATTTCCAGGGTGTTCAATGCCCGGCGCGCATCACCGTTTACTAACTCTGCGATCGCGCGGCGCGTATCATCAGGAAGAACAACATCCTGGCCGCCATAGCCACGTGCTTTATCTTCCATTGCCTGAGTGAGCACTTGCTCAATATCTTCCGTCGTCAACGACTTCAAAAGGTAAACGCGTGCGCGCGAGAGAAGTGCAGAGTTAAGTTCGAAGGAAGGATTTTCGGTGGTTGCACCGATAAAGAAGATAGTGCCGTCTTCAATATGCGGCAGAAATGCATCCTGCTGGCTCTTATTGAAACGATGAACTTCATCAACAAAGAGAATGGTACGACGACCCGCATTGCGATTTTGCCGGGCGCGTTCGATAGCCTCGCGGATCTCTTTCACACCGGAGGTAACGGCAGACAAACGTTCGACATCAGCATCGGCATAGCGAGCAATCACTTCCGCCAGCGTGGTCTTGCCTGTCCCCGGCGGCCCCCATAAGATCATTGAGTGCAGATGCCCGGCTTCGATAGCGCGCGGCAACGGTTTCCCGGGAGCCAGCAGATGCTGCTGACCGATGTACTGCGCTAAATTTTCTGGCCGCATGCGAGCGGCCAGAGGTTGAAACGCATTCTCAGAAAAATCGAGCGAAAGATTGCCCACTCACGCCTCTTACTTATTGCGTTGATCATCCACCGTTACGCCCTGCGGCGGGGTAAAGGTGAATTTGGATGCATCAATAGCGCCATTTTGCTGTGACTTAAGCTGATAGCTACTACGCTGCTCGTCTTGTTCCACAGCGCTAAACTGATTGATTGTCCCGTTGTTGCTCACGTTAATGGTGAACTGCTTCAGGTTACCGTTACTGGTCTTCGGCGTCAGAACAAAATCATCACCGTTTTGTTTGATATTGTACTGCTGCCAGTCACTGGCCTGGTTGCGCGCAATCAGCATAAACGGCGTATTGCTCGTCGCATCCTTCAATAATGTCGCGGTAGCCTGCTCGACAAATGGATTGTAGAACCACAGGGTTTTACCATCGGAAACCAGAATGCTTTCGTCTGGCTGGGTCATATGCCAGTTAAAAAAGATTGGGGCGCTTAACCCATAAATCACCCTGACCTTCCTGCACTGCATTCCCGCTGCCGTCAGTCACTTTCTGAGTGAAGCTGGCATGGAAGCTACTGACTTTATCCAGGCGGCTTTTAAGATCGCTAGCGGCATCGGCCCAGACGCTGCTGGCAACAAAGCTGGTCAATAATGCTCCGACGATTGCGATTTTTTTCATTATCAGTCCTTAAATTCGTCATCCCGAAATGGGGTTCTGTCATCCATTCTGAACCTGCCAAACGGCAGGCAACAGAAGAAAATGCTTAATTTTTACTGTTTTACCCATCTTTGCAAACGATGACAAGTTACTCAAACGGTGGCGGAGCAAGTACCTCGCGGTTACCGTTGTGACCGGGCTCGCTCACGATGCCCTGCGCTTCCATCTGTTCAATAATACGCGCTGCACGGTTGTAACCAATACGGAACTGACGCTGCACGCCAGAAATGGACGCTTTACGCTTTTCAGTAATGAAGTTAACCGCCTGATCGAATAAAGGATCGAGCTCTTCAGCGCCGTCATAGCCGCCGCTGCCGCCTCCCTCACTTTCACTTTCAGAGGTGATACCGTCAACGTATTGCGGGCGACCGCGCGCTTTCCAGTCCTGCACGACTGCATGAACTTCCTGATCACGAACAAACGCACCGTGCACACGCACTGGCGTTGTCGAGTTCGGACCAGAGTAAAGCATGTCGCCCATGCCGAGCAGCGATTCCGCGCCACCCTGATCGAGAATAGTTCGCGAGTCAATTTTGCTCGATACGGTGAACGCAATACGCGTTGGAATGTTAGCTTTAATCAGACCGGTAATGACATCGACAGAGGGACGCTGTGTCGCCAGTACGAGATGGATGCCCGCAGCACGCGCTTTCTGTGCCAGGCGAGCGATCAGCTCTTCCACTTTTTTACCCACCGTCATCATCAAGTCGGCGAATTCATCCACCAGCACCACGATATAAGGCAGTTTTTCCAGAACCGGATGCTCAGTAGCCATGCTGTCGCCAGGCTTCCAATATGGATCGGGAATCGGACGGCCCATACGCGCCGCTTCTGCGATTTTATCGTTGTAACCTGCAAGATTACGCACGCCGAGCGCCGACATCAGTTTGTAGCGGCGTTCCATCTCATTGACGCTCCAGCGCAAAGCGTTGGCAGCGTCTTTCATGTCGGTAACCACTTCGGTCAGCAGATGCGGAATACCTTCGTAAACCGAAAGTTCCAGCATTTTCGGGTCGATCATGGATGAAACGCACATCTTCCGGCTGAGCTTTATAGAGCATGCTCAGAATCATGGCGTTGACGCCGACAGACTTACCGGAACCTGTTGTACCCGCGACCAGCAGATGGGGCATTTTCGCCAGATCCGCAACCACAGGTTCACCCGCAATGTCTTTCCCCAGCACGATAGTGAGCGGCGATGGATTATCACGGAATTTCGCGTTATCCAGAACCTCGCGCAAATAGACGGTCTGACGTTTTTTGTTAGGCAATTCCAGACCGACATAGGGTTTGCCTGGAATGACTTCAACCACACGCACTGCCACAGTCGAGAGCGAACGTGCCAGGTCACGGGACAGGTTAGAAATTCGCGCAGCTTTAACGCCAGGCGCCAGATTCAGTTCAAAGCGGGTGATAACCGGGCCCGGAGAGTAGTTCACCACATCCGCTTTAATGCGGAAATCCGCCAGACGCGTTTCAACCAGTCTCGCCATTTGCTCAAGTGCGAAAGTATCGACCGGTTCCACTTCAGAAGGCGGAGAGGTTAACAAATCCAGCGATGGCAACGGCGTCGTTGGTCTTTGCACCGGACGGCTGTCACCATTACGCATCAGCAGCGGGTGAATCAAACTTTCCTGCGGTTGTGCCGGAGACGGCTGATGCTGCGCATAGTGCGGCGGTGCAGCGACAGGCTGCTGCGGCGCAACAGGTTGCTGAACATGTTGTGGCTGCGTAGGGGCAAACGACTGACGCGGTTGCTCCTGTTCAGGCATGACGCTCGGCGTAAATAACGGCGCACTCGGCGTATTATCAACCAAATCTTTTATTGGCGAGAATTCAAAATCTGACAATGAGAACGCATTCGCTCCCGATGGCTGATCGCCAGAATAACGTTGCTGCTGCGTCGCAGCGAACTGTCGTGCCAGCTCAGCCTCTGCGGCATCATCTTCACTGTCCTGGACAGGATAGTGCGACGCCTCATGTTGATGTTCTTCGCCGTAACGCTGATTTTGCTGCTCGGCAAACTGGCGAGCTAGCTCATCCTGATGCATTTCTTCAGCGTCATCGTAATCCTCTTCAGCCATTCTCTCGTCTGAAATTTGCTGAGAAGGAATTTTGATACCAAAGGAAGCAGACGCCAGTTCGCGGCGCGTTGGCACGCGTACACGGTTCGGTCGCGGGTAACTGCGGCCCAATACCCTCTTTTACCTGAGGGCGTGGCGTAGCGCCTGCCGCCAGATTAAAATACGGGTGCAGCAACGCCTGCAGCGGTTGTCGCATGTGAAGTTGCCTGCTGAACACCCGCCGCAACAGGCGCAACGCTGGAGGCGGCACCCATATCAGAAGCAACAGAGGGGGAAAATGCCGGCGTGCTGACAGGCTCTTTAGCCGGCTCTGGCACTGGCTGGTACCACGCAGCGAGCTGCTCACGCTCACGTGCACGGCGCTCTTCCACTTCCTCAAAGTAATACATCGGTGGACGAGACGGTTTCGTCTCCTCCACTACTGGCGCAGGCTCAACATCCTCCTGAACAGGCTCGACATATTCAGGCGCAGGTTGCTGATGCGGCGGAACGGCAGGCTGTTCATATTGCTGATAAGCCTGTGGTTCATAAGTCGTGTCAGGCTGATACGGTTGCTGCCAGTGTTCCTGGTGCTGAGCCGGAGTGTAACTTTCTGGCTGAGGAGCAATTGACGGCTCAGGCGTATGAACGCCAGGCGCGGTTTGCCAGTCAATGACGGGCTGCTGCAAATCCGTGTCTGCCGTGAGTACAGGTGCAGAAGGCGTGACAGCGTCCACTGGCGCAGCGTAAACCTGCGCTGCCGTGGTTGCCATTGCCGCTGTGGCAACCGGTGCCGTGACCGAATGGCCGTTTAGTAAAGGATCGTACTCATCATAATCGCCAGGCATTGCCCGATGACCGGAGAACAAAACGTCATCAGGATCGGCGGCAACACCTCTGGCGCTGTATTCGACGTGCTCTTCATCATCCATGCGTTTGCCGGAGAAAAGTGCTGCATCGGTTTTACGGCCAAGGGGATTTGCAAATTTTTCAGCGACGCGTTTACGACGCTCCAGCGCGCCTCGCATAATACGCGTGCGGCGTGACTCCCGACGATCCGCTGTTGACGATGTCTCTTCATCATCATCTTCGTATTCATCTTCATCAACCCATGTATCGTCACGACGCGTACGGTTGCTGGCGAAGGTTAAAATATTGAGGATAAAGTTGCCCAGTTTTTCGGCAATGCTGACCCATGACCATCCTGTAAACAACGTCAGGCCCGCGGCCCAGATGCACAGTAAGGTAATGGTGCCACCGCTGCTGTGGAGCATAGGCTTGAGTGCAGTGCTTAAGAGACTGCCGATCACCCCACCGGAGGCGAAATACCAGATATCATCGGCATTGATCGCTGCCAAACCGCAGGACGTCAGGATCAACGCTAAGGCGCCAATGAGACGCAGTGATACCGCAAAATAGTCGATGTAATCTTCGTTCTGACGGTGACGCCAGGCGAACCAACACCCCCCGACAATGATGACAGGTATGGTGTAAGCCATCACGCCAAACACGAAGAACAGTGTATCTGCCAGCCACGCGCCAGGAACCCCACCCAGGTTATGGATAGGCTCATGCCATGCAGTCTGCGACCAGCTAGGGTCGGAAGGGTTGAAACTGAGTAAGGCTGCCATCAACCAGACGGCAAAAAGGGCAACAAGAATCAGTAACGCCTCCAGGAGTCGGCGCCCGCTGCTTAACTTCGTTAAAGTGACTTCTTTGTCTTCAGTATATTCCTGGCTCAAAAAAGGCTCTCCAGGTATCAGGCATTTCCTGCCTGTTTGCTAAAACGGACAACAGCGCCGGGATACCCGGCACTGTTGCTGTATGGATTAACAGGAGTGTAATCAAATTACACTGATTTTGCACCTGTTCCGTATTAGCGTGTCTTAATCACCAGACGATTGCTCTGTTTGACTTCTTCCATTACCACATAGGTACGGGTGTCGTTCACACCAGGCAGTCGCAGCAAGGTTTCACCTAACAGTTTACGATAGGCTGACATATCAGGTACGCGGGTTTTCAACAAGTAGTCGAAATCGCCTGAAACCAAGTGACACTCTTGAATTTCTTCAAGTTTTTGTACCCGCGGTATTAAATTGCTCAAACACATCCGGTGCGCCACGATTCAGAGTAATCTCAACAAAAACGAGAAGTGAGGCATCCAGATAATGCGGGTTTAACAGAGCTGTATAGCCCTGAATAAAACCCTGTCTTTCCAGTCGGCGCACACGCTCGAGGCACGGCGTCGGAGAAAGTCCCACACGTTTTGAAAGCTCGACGTTGGAAATACGCCCATCCTTTTGCAACTCATTAAGAATGTTACGATCGATGCGGTCGAGATCTTTGCCAGGGCGCTTTTTGCTATCTACCATTATTATTGTCTCTCTGTATTCCTTCCCTACTCCTGCCTGGACCCTTTGCACTTCACTGTTCAGAGTCTGTACCCGTTGTTTATCGCATCGCCTTTTATAATATGTACGCGATGCAGATTCGGGTTCTACGGTAAGAAGACCGTTGCCCAGAGGCTGCCATCGACATCACGTAGGGTATCTGTCCACACCCTGCATAATTTTCGCTGACCCGGTAAAAATGGCGTTTATGTGCATGCCTATGCGACACACCGTTAGCGCAGATTTTTTCTTCCTTCAATGTTTTCGCAAAAGCGCAGGGGATTGTCAAAGTAAAACATCGTTTTTTAGTACAACGTGCCAGTTATTCATTGCGGTCGGGTATTAATCCTCATTTTGTCGCCTTATAAACGACCCGATTTTCATCAGAAATCGTTATATTGTTACGCTTTTTTCCCCGCGTCATTGCCAATGGCTATTGCACAAATCGTTTACAAAATTGCTGTGCTCTTTTTTTACGGCAACAAATTCCCTACAATCCGAGCAAATGTCTGCCAACACTAATGAGGATCTCATGGGCACGGCCAAACACAGTAAGCTGCTAATCCTTGGTTCTGGACCTGCGGGATACACCGCAGCGGTCTACGCTGCACGCGCTAACCTGCAACCGGTTTTGATCACCGGCATGGAAAAAGGCGGTCAGTTGACCACCACAACGGAAGTGGAAAACTGGCCAGGCGATCCGCATGACCTAACCGGGCCGCTGCTGATGGAGCGCATGCACGAGCACGCGACCAAGTTCGACACAGAAATTCTGTTCGATCACATCAACAAAGTTGATCTACAAAACCGTCCTTTCCGTCTGACCGGCGACAACGGCGAATACACCTGTGACGCGCTCATCATCGCGACGGGCGCATCTGCTCGTTATCTGGGGTTGCCTTCTGAAGAAGCATTTAAGGGCCGCGGTGTCTCTGCCTGCGCAACCTGTGATGGTTTCTTCTATCGTAACCAGAAAGTAGCGGTCATCGGCGGAGGCAACACCGCGGTTGAAGAAGCACTGTACCTGGCGAATATCGCCTCGGAAGTGCACCTGATTCACCGTCGCGACACCTTCCGTGCTGAAAAAATTCTGATCAAACGCCTGATGGACAAAGTCGCCAGCGGCAATATCGTGCTGCATACGCATCGCACGCTGGAAGAAGTGACCGGTGACCAAATGGGTGTGTCAGGCCTGCGCCTGCGCGATACGCAAAACAGCGATAACGTCGAATCTTTGGAAGTGGCTGGCCTGTTTGTTGCCATCGGTCACAGCCCAAATACCGGTATTTTTGACGGTCAACTGGCGCTGGAAAACGGCTACATCAAAGTGCAGTCGGGTATCCACGGCAATGCAACCCAAACCAGCATTCCGGGCGTCTTTGCTGCGGGAGATGTTATGGACCACATCTATCGTCAAGCGATCACCTCTGCGGGCACAGGCTGCATGGCCGCGCTGGATGCAGAACGTTATCTGGACGGACTGGCTGAACTGAGTAAATAATCTTTACAAGTCAGTAACAAACGTAAATAAAGGCGACGATAGGTCGCCTTTATTTTGCCTGGCATGTAACATTGCGAAGCCCAATTCTAATAATGTTACCTGCAAAGTACGCAATGGAAAAAAACCGTCAACAAGAGTTAACTCGCTGGCTTAAACAGCAAAGCGTTCTTTCGCGCCGCTGGCTGAATATTTCCCGCCTTTTGGGTTTTATCAGCGGTTTGTTGATTGTCGCCCAGGCATGGCTGCTGGCCCGCATTCTCAACCATATGATTATGGAAAATATACCGCGCGAGGCACTGTTGATGCCTTTTGTCGTGCTGGTGTTGGTCTTTATTCTTTCGCGCCTGGGTTGTCTGGCTACGCGAGCGGGTAGGCTTTTATGCCGGACAGCAAATTCGCTATGAAATCCGACGTAAAGTGCTCGACAGACTTCAGGAAGCTGGCCCCGCATGGATTCAGGGAAAACCGGCCGGAAGCTGGGCTACGCTTATTCTCGAACAAATCGACGATATGCATGATTACTATGCCCGCTATCTCCCGCAGATGGCGCTGGCGGTTTTTGTTCCGCTGCTTATTGTGCTCGCCATTTTCCCAACCAACTGGGTTGCTGCGTTAATTTTGCTGGGGACTGCACCGCTTATACCGATGTTTATGGCAATGGTCGGAATGGGGGCTGCTGATGCCAACCGGCGCAATTTCCTTGCGCTCGGCCGCCTGAGCGGACATTTCCTTGACCGACTGCGTGGGATGGAAACCCTGCGCGTCTTTGGCCGTGGTGAAGCCGAAATTGACAATATTCGCCTCGCGTCACAGGATTTCCGCCAGCGCACAATGGAAGTGCTGCGTATGGCCTTCCTCTCCTCCGGCGTACTTGAATTCTTTACGTCGCTTTCGATTGCCCTGGTGGCCGTTTACTTCGGTTTCTCGTATCTCGGCGCGCTCGATTTTGGTCACTACGGCACGGCAGTAACGCTGTCTGCTGGTTTCCTCGCGCTCATTCTGGCACCCGAATTTTTCCAGCCGCTGCGCGATTTGGGGACGTTTTATCACGCCAAAGCGCAGGCCGTTGGCGCCGCTGACAGCCTGAAAACCTTCCTTGAAACGCCGCTGGCCCATCCCGAACGCGGTGACGTCACGCTCAACGGTAAGGAGCCAGTCACTCTTGAAGCCCATGACTTTTCTGTGCTTTCGCCAGAAGGCAAAGTGCTCGCTGGTCCGCTCAACTTCACGCTTGCTGCGGGTCAGCGCGTCGTTTTAGTCGGCACGAGCGGTTCAGGAAAAAGCTCGTTGCTGAATGCGTTATCCGGATTTATGGCGTACACCGGTTCGTTGCAGGTCAATCGAACCGAATTGCGCTCGCTTGAGCCCGATGCCTGGCGCAAACAGTTGAGCTGGGTGGGGCAAAACCCACAGCTACCTGCTTCTACGCTGCGCGAGAACGTCTTACTGGCGCGTCCCGATGCGCATGAAGATGAGCTCAAATCGGTGCTCGATCGCGCCTGGGTTAGCGAGTTCCTGCCGGGTCTGCCAAACGGCGTTGATACCGTGGTGGGCGATCAGTCCGCAGGACTTTCCGTTGGCCAGGCACAGCGTATCGCCGTGGCGCGTGCCCTGCTTAACGCAAGCCAGCTGATGTTGCTCGACGAACCCGCCGCCAGCCTGGATGCCCACAGCGAGCAACGTGTTATGCAGGCGCTCAATGACGCGTCAAAGCAGCAGACGACGCTCATGGTGACGCACCAACTGGAAGGCATTGCCGAATGGGATCAGATTTGGGTGATGGAAAACGGCCATATTGTTGAGCAAGGCGATTACGCAACGCTCGCTGCCGCTCAGGGGCCCTTTGCGGCTCTGCTGGCGAATCGTCAGGAGGATATTTAATGCGTGCCCTACTCCCGTATCTCGCGCTTTATAAACGCCATAAATGGATGCTCACGCTCGGCGTTGTGCTCGCCATTTTAACGCTTCTGGCAAGCATTGGCCTGCTGACGCTCTCTGGCTGGTTCCTGTCCGCGTCTGCCGTTGCAGGCTTTGCCGGATTATACAGCTTCAACTATATGCTGCCCGCTGCGGGCGTTCGTGGCACGGCTATCGCGCGCACCGCAGGTCGATATTTTGAGCGTCTGGTCAGCCACGACGCGACTTTCCGTGTCCTGCAGCATCTGCGTATTTTCACGTTCAGCAAGCTGCTGCCGCTCTCTCCTGCCGGGCTGGCGCGTTTTCGTCAGGGTGATTTACTAAACCGCGTCGTCGCTGACGTCGATACGCTGGATCACCTTTACCTGCGCGTGATTTCCCCGCTGGTAGGTGCTTTTGTGGTGATCGCCGTTGTCACGCTGGGGCTTTGTATGCTTGATGTGCCGATCGCTCTCACGCTCGGCGGCATAATGTTACTCACGCTTCTCTTGTTGCCACCGCTATTTTATCGCGCGGGCAAAGCAACGGGTGAAAAACTCACGCGTTTGCGTGGGGACTATCGTCAGCAGTTAACATCATGGCTGCAAGGCCAGGCCGAATTAACCATTTTTGGTGCCAGCCGACGCTATCGTGCCCGGATGGAAAGCACTGAGCTGAGCTGGCATGAAGCTCAGCGCAGACAATCGGAGCTGACGGCGCTCTCTCAGGCGTTGATGCTGTTGATTGGCGGTTTCGCTGTGATTGCAATGCTGTGGATGGCCGCCGGAGGCGTGGGGGGAAATACCCAGCCCGGCGCGCTAATTGCTCTGTTCGTCTTTTGTGCACTTGCAGCATTTGAGGCGCTCGCGCCTGTGACCGGCGCATTCCAGCACCTTGGCCAGGTTATTGCGTCTGCGGTGCGCATCACGCAGATCGTTGAGCAAACGCCGGAAGTCCAGTTCAAGGAAGGTCACTCAGTCGTGCCAGACAGCATCGCTGTGCAGCTGACAGAGGTGACGTTTGCCTACGAGGGACAAACGCAAAATGCGCTTGATGGAATTAATCTGACTGTCCAGGCGGGGCAGCATGTCGCCATTCTTGGCCGAACGGGCTGTGGTAAATCGACGCTTTTACAGCTGCTGACCCGTGCGTGGGATCCGCGCCAGGGACAGATTCTTTTTAATACCACACCCCTGACCGATTTTAACGAGCAGACGCTGCGCAAAATCGTCAGCGTTGTACCGCAGCGCGTTCATCTCTTTAGCGCAACTCTGCGCGACAATTTACTGCTGGCCTCCCCTACCGCTTCTGATGAAGCGTTGTGCGCTGTTCTCGAACAAGTGGGTTTACACAAGCTGCTTGAGGATGACGGTTTGAACGCCTGGCTTGGCGAAGGAGGACGCCAGCTTTCCGGTGGTGAATTGCGCCGTCTGGCAGTAGCAAGAGCATTACTGCATGATGCCCCCTTCATGTTATTGGATGAACCGACAGAAGGGCTCGACGCAACCACTGAAAGTCAAATTCTTGATTTACTGGCGCAAACCATGAAAAACAAAACCGTGCTGATGGTGACTCACCGCCTGCGCGGGCTGGCGAATTTTGATCAAATAATTGTCATGGACAACGGACAGATTATTGAGCAAGGTAGTCACGCAGAATTGTTCGCGAAACAGGGTCGTTATTACCAGTTTAAACAACGTCTGTAGACTATATTTGAACCGATCCTAACTCGCGTATTGGAGTTCTGTTGTCATGCGCCTGGTCCAGCTTTCTCGTCATAACATTGCGTTCCCTCCGCCAGAGGGAGCGCTACGTGAACCCAATGGGCTACTCGCACTCGGCGGGGATTTAAGCCCGGCACGCCTGTTAATGGCCTACCAGCGCGGAATTTTCCCGTGGTTTTCACCCGGCGATCCCATTTTGTGGTGGTCACCCGATCCCCGCGCGATACTGGAGCCATCACAGTTTCACCTCAGCCGCAGCATGAAGCGCTTTCATGCCAAATCATCCTACCGCGTCACGCTTAATTATGCTTTTGGGCAGGTTATTGAGGGCTGCGCTGCGGATCGCGATGAAGGCACCTGGATTACCCACGATATTATCAATGCCTATCTTCGTTTACATGAGCTGGGCTATGCGCACTCGATTGAAGTCTGGGACAATGACACGCTGGTGGGGGGGAATGTATGGCGTGGCGCAAGGGACATTATTTTGCGGTGAATCGATGTTTAGTCGCGCGATTAACGCCTCTAAAACCGCGCTGCTGGTTTTTTGTCAGGAGTTTTCCCTGCGCGGTGGTCAACTGATGGATTGTCAGGTGCTCAACGAACACACGGCGTCACTAGGTGCGGTTGAAATTACGCGTCGCCATTACCTCGACCAACTGGACAAGCTGCGCCTGCAAAAGCTCCCACAGAACTTTTGGGTGCCGAGAACACTCTTTATGCCTCAGGTGTAAATGTTTTCCGCCCATTTTTGATGAGGAGTGTTATAATTGGTGCCGCAGAGTAGCTTCTGCCTGTTGCCCCGCCGCCGTTTGGGAATTCTTCGCATCAGATAACGTCCTGACGTTTATCCTGTCGTCACCCCCTTTACGAATGCGCTTCTCGTACGGTTATACCGTGACGACTGGGCAATGCGCCGAAACTGTTTTGTTGCGTTTTAAACGCGCAATTCTTTACTTAATTGATGAATTTCGGCATTATCTTGCCGGTTCAAAACTTGGTAGTGATACCCCAGAGGATTAGATGGCCAAAGAAGACAATATTGAAATGCAGGGTACCGTACTTGATACGTTGCCTAACACCATGTTTCGCGTAGAACTGGAAAACGGTCACGTGGTCACCGCGCACATCTCCGGTAAAATGCGCAAAAACTACATCCGTATCCTGACGGGCGACAAAGTGACTGTTGAGCTGACCCCGTACGACCTGAGCAAAGGCCGCATTGTCTTCCGTAGTCGCTAATTAATTTCGCCGCTGAAGGCGTACAGATATAAATAAGGCCGGGATATCCCCGGCCTTATTTTTTTATCTTTACGGATTGCTATTGATGCCTATATCGTAGCAGCAGTGAATGGGCGCGTGTGGGCAATTAACCTCTATACAAATGCGCATTGTCGGCGTTTTATCACTGCTTGTCTGGCAGTGAACAGAGCTCTGCCATAGTCTTCCAGTTGCTAAGCTGCCTGTACGGCAGTGAACTGAAGTGCTACGGCGCTATCTAATTGTTGCGACGCAAAATAATCCACATTCAGCCATTTCTACCCTTTTTCTGAGTGGTTATTTACGCGTAATAAAATCAATACGTTAATAATCATCTGAAAAAAGGGTTTGCATGGTGCCGGGAACTAGCCCGGCACGGTTCGATTAGAGGGAACGGTTTGTGACCTGAATCTGAGGGCCATTGAGTTCGTCAGCAATCGCGTGCGTGATGTCGTGCAGCAGGCCGGTAAGATGAGGGCGCATTTCGCCATCAACGTGTGAGATGAGCAAAACGTGATTTAACGCGCGGCAGTAATCACAAATCGTTTCGGTATCTTCTAAAAGCCACTCTTTTGCTTCAGAGGCTGATCATTTGCGCTTTCTACCACGTAAAAAATCGATCATCGATGTTGCCACCTCGCGTTGAAGGGCGTCCAGATAAACAGAAAGGCATCGACATATAGGTTGCATTTGCGAAAGAGAGCGGCAGTCGAGCAGCATTTCGGTAAGCAGGTTGCAGCGCTCCGCAAGAACCGGGAGATCAAAGTTATTCAGGCTTAATTCGCTGTACAATGGGTTAACGCTTTCTTTTGAATTCATCGGGTAATTCCTTCACACACATTGAATTTACCACCGCAGGAAACGCCAAATTCGCAGGCGGCGGACGAAAAGGAATTGGCGTACCAGTGTGTGTGTATACTGGCGCTTCAAAAGAAGCTCCCGATTCGCCCGCCAGAAGCAGAACTATACCCTTTTCCTTAGGGCGAACGAAACCACCGACAAAATATTGCCGATCACACACTTTCAGGACGCCAATCCTGACACCTGATTTTGCAGGTGCGCCGCCATTTTATGACTGTGCTTTTATCCAGCAATAGCGCGTTTTAAATTCTGGAAAACGCCTCGCAAAATTTTTCAATTTATACCGTGAAGCCAGACCAAGGCGTTCCTTCTGTAACAATGCCGGACACCTCAGGTGACCGGCATTAAAATAACGCCCTGTCTTAACGCAGAAAAATACCCGGAGGACAATCAGGTGTTGGCCACCTTATACCCAACACCAATTAAGTCATTGAGCTCACTTTCAGCAAACAGTCTTGCCCGGTAACACTCGCCAGAAAACTCCGGATAACCATCCAGTGAGCAAATTACATCGTAGACAGTGGCAATAATCTCACCGTTTACATCACTGATAAAAAATGAACGAGCATGATTGGTATAAATACTGTAATAGTCATTATGGTCGAAGACGGCACCCATAAAATCGGTTATTTGGGGAACGGTTTCGGAAGGAAGGTCAATACTAGGTTGCGCCTGGGTCACCGTATTTGTCGTGAGATTAACGGCGTAGAACATTACCCGAGCAGGATCGGTTTGATAGGGTTCAGCCGTTGCGTCGGCGGTAATGGCACGCGTAACGGCTTGCCCATCCGGATCAACGCAGGAGCGGTTATCAAATAACGAGAGAACAAATTTCCCCTGACTTACATCTGTATTGCCAATAAACTTACTGTTATGAGTGACACATACCGTATGGGCGCCATTTTCAAAGGCCGTGATACCAGACGTATCGAGCCCATTAGCAAAGAGAGCCCCATTAAATCCACCTGAATTTAACGTCCATAAAATTTCCCCATTTTCGGGAGAGATACCAAAGATAATACCCGTGGAGCGAGTGTGTACAATAATAGCTTCGCCGTTGACGTTACCTGCTGGGATCCAGGAAAGTGAGTTAAGATGAACGTCATTTGTCGGGCTGTTATTCAGGATCTGCGCATTATTAAAATCCCTGGTATAATTTCTGGCCCAGATCATCATCCCTGTATTGTCATCAAATTTTAGGATAGACGCATCCTGCCTCATGGTATTCGTCGATCGATCCGGGTTATCGTTACCGATCATATAGATATTACCGGCTGAGTCCCAGGCCAGATCGTGAGTATTGGCAAAACGATTGTTATTACTATCGCGTAGAGTAAATTCCAGAATAACATTGCCTAAAATATCAATTTTGAAAAACCGGCGGCCGTACCAGTGTTCATCTTCATCGCTCCCTATATAAAAGTAACCATTGTGGGTTCTTAACATCTGATTACGATAAGACTCGGAATAATAACAGCGGAGATCGCCATTCTGGTCATACCCATCGCAGTTTGTGGTCATTAGCCAACTATTTCCCCATACAGAGGTAAACTTTGTTGTATCCGTATGTTCAATATTCAAATGAAAAATAGTTGCATCGCGATAAACTTGCGTATCCGTTCGCACCATGATGATTTGGTTAAAAATCTCTATGCCATCCAGGTCTTTAAACATAACCCTGACTTGATTGGGATAATTGGCATAAAGTCCTATTACAGGAATTTTCACTATATTGTCGGTATTCTCAATAGTGACATCAGAAACGTAGTTGAAATCCACACTTGTTGGACTGGTATTTCTGGCTAGAACCGTATAAGAATACGTTACCGCCTCATCGATTATAAAATTAAGGTACGCCGCAAGCTGATTGTTTGCAGGGGCGAGATCCATATCTGTATAAATAATTGCCATATTAATCACCTGATAGTATTAGTTACTGTTAACGCTATTGACGCGCATTTCATTTACCTGCTGGGGGATGATTTGATTCCCTTTCAACAAATAATCAATCACCGCATTGGAAAGGTTATAGCCACCTTTTACCTGTTTATTCTGCCCTGAGTAAATGCGTTAAAACCATCGCCTCCCGGCGCAAGGAAACTGTTGGTTGCGACGCGATAGGTTTCGTTATCAATAATGGGTTTGTCATTTAAGGTGAAAAGCACGACGCGCTGGCCCGTTGGTTTTTGCGGGTCGTAACGCATTTTCACGCCTTTTGACATTTGCAACACCCCATTCGTGAGGGACGCGCCATGCTCCATCAGGCTACGCAGGGCTTTACCGCTTAAATCCATTACAGTGAGTTCATTCGGGAATGGGAATGTGCTGATCACATCACCCAGTGTGATAGTCCCCGCATTGATATCCGCGCGAAGTCCCCCAGAATTCGTCAGCGCCAGCTGCGCATCAGGGGCTGCAATCAGCATCGCATCGGTAAATACGTTGCCCAACGGAGAAGACTCACCATACGCGCGAGTCAGCGTGATGGGCGTTGTTCCTACTTTTTGCTGGACCGTTTCTGACAGCGTTTTATTCCAGCTGTCGATGACCTTTTGCGTGGACGGGTCGGGCTTCCACTCATCGGCATAGAGCGTTTTCAGTTCAAAACTTTTTGTGTCGTGACGATGCTTTTCAGGATCCACATTGAGCACAAGCTTACCGATATTGATCCCGCCGCTGTCTGTCGAGAGCACCAGCGTCTGCCCAACTTTTATCGGCTCCGGTGTTCCCACATGTGCGTGCCCGGTAATCAGAATATCCAGTCCTTTCACCTGTCGCGCCGTTTGAATATCTTTATCAAGCGCCCGCCTGACATCTGCGCTGCCAATACTGGACTGCCGGGCAGGAAAACCTTCATGCATCAGCGCAACCGTGATATCGACTTTTCCGCGTAGTTCGTCCAGATAGTGCTGCAAATATTTCACTTCGTCCCGCGCCTCAATTCCCTGGCGCATTGAGGATGAAACCGTATCATCGAAAGCAAAAACACCATGCAGTCCAATTACGCCGATTTTCACCCCTTCCTTTTCAATAATGGTGTAGGGTTTATTCCAGAATAAAACATTGCTATTTTTATAAAACACATTCCCTAAAAGAACGGGGAATTTAGCCTGACTGAGTTGAAGCAACGTATTATCCCAGCCGTGATCGAACTCATGATTGCCTACCGATGCAGCATCAAAGGACATAGTATTCATAATATCTATGATTGCTTTCCCTTTCGTCAAACTGCTGATATAGGGACCGGTAAAATAGTCTCCGGCATCAAAATAAAATGTGGCTTTGTTTTTTGATTTTTCCTGCTTAACAAACGTGGCGATAGTTGCGAACCCACCGATAGCACGTTTCCCCTGAGCAACGTAAGGTAATTTATATGGCTCAACATGTGCATGAAGATCGTTGGTGTAAATGATGGTTACATCCTGTGCAATCGCCTGAGATAAATATCCAGACATCAACAGAACAGCGAAAATAGATTTTTTCATCTTAGCCTCTTTAATAAAATGACGATCTCCATTGTCATTTTAAAAGCGGCACAAAGTGTGAGCCTTCTCACGACATCAATGAAAAAGAATCGACAATATTATCGACTTACAAAATCAGTTGGCGAGGGATATGGAACGCACTTATAAAATACCGATGAATGTTTGTAAAAGTTGGTCATGTCCAAATCTCGGTATTCCGAACGCTGCTGACTATATTTATCCCGTATATCGGTTAGGATATGCGACGCTGGAATGCCAAAAATGCGGCAGCCTTCCTCCGCTTTTTAATGAAAAGGAGTGTGACGACTGGTTTTCTCTGTTTATGCACGAGAAACTGGGTGCGACAGGGCAAGGTTGCCCGCGTTGCTATACAACAACGATTATTCGCTATGGTCATACCCGTGCAGGAAGTCCACGTTTTCAATGCCGGGCCTGCCAGTATGTTTTCACCCCTCTGCAGATAAACAGTCGTCATCGCAGCAACATTGATTGGCTTTTATCTCAACTGGAACGCGGTCTGTATGCCGGAGAAATAACAGAACACAGAATATTGTCTCTGGCCGTTAACTGGTGTGAACGTCATCTTTACGGCTCCGCGCCATCCGTAACACATATTGCCACCTCAACGCTGGTTATCCCCTTTCAGGGCAACGTAGCCAACCAGTGTTTGTATGCTGTTATTAGCACCGATATTCATTCCGGAAAAGTGGTGCAAGTCACCACAAATTATTGTGACTGGAAGGCTGGCGCATCGCTGCTCTATCACGAAATCTCACCGCACTTTTCCCACGCCCTTCTGCCCCGTGATGTGGAATATGTCCACGAGCGGGAGGTGCACTTTATGAAGCGCAGCCAGTTTGATGAGATTCAGTACGGTAGCGCCAAACTTAAACGTAACGATCGGGGGAGTATTATTCGCCCAGCGGTGGCCATTCATAGCCATTTCCAGCGTTTGAAGCGACGCTTCCCGGATGTCATCCATCATTATCTTGCCCATGAATGCGTACTGCGCGGCGGTGCAATTACGGCGTGGTCCGCTCACGTTGGCATCGGGAAAACCGATCTCTGGTATATAGCAGAAAGCGCGACTGGCACTGTGTCAGCAGATAAACCTTTCCGCCTGACCGATACCCGGCGCATTGGGTGGTGGGAAAATGTTTGGGAGCGTTGGGAGAATGGCGAACAAAGCAAAATGATTGGGCTACTGACGGGACAACGACGCACGGAAGACCCGATATTAACCTCGCTGGGATCCTGTACCGCCTTTGTCACCTGGCTAAAAAAGCATCCCTGGTCATTGCGGAGTGACAGCTACGGACCGCGCGTGGTGAGTCAACATTTGGTGGCTCTCGGTTATATTTATAACCAACAGCTTGGCAGAACGGGCTGAATAACGGGTACTTTGAGCACATAAAAAAACCGGGCTAATGCCCGGTTTTTAAGACTCACGTTCAACTTAGTGTGCCGCTTCCGGCTTGTGCTTCTGCGCACTCTGGAAGTCATACGTCAGTTCGCCCTTCGCCTGATCCAGCGCCACAGTGACCTGCCCGCCGTCCACCAAAGATCCAAACAGCAGTTCGTTAGCCAGCGGTTTTTTCAGGTTATCCTGGATGGCTCGCGCCATCGGACGCGCGCCCATCGCACGGTCATAGCCTTTCTCGGCCAGCCAGTTGCGGGCCTCCTGGCTCACTTCCAGCGATACGCCTTTCTGATCAAGCTGAACCTGCAACTCGACGATGAACTTGTCCACAACCTGGTGAATCACCTCGGTAGACAAGTGATCGAACCAGATAATGTTATCCAGACGGTTACGGAATTCAGGCGTAAAGATCTTCTTGATCTCTTCCATCGCATCGGTGCTGTTATCCTGATGGATCAGGCCGATCGATTTACGCTCGGTTTCACGCACGCCGGCGTTGGTGGTCATCACCAGCACCACATTGCGGAAGTCCGCTTTGCGCCCGTTATTGTCCGTCAGCGTTCCGTTGTCCATCACCTGCAGCAGGATGTTGAACACGTCCGGGTGCGCTTTCTCGATTTCATCGAGCAGCAGAACCGCGTGCGGATGTTTGATTACTGCATCAGTAAGCAAACCACCCTGATCAAAGCCCACGTATCCCGGAGGCGCACCGATCAAACGGCTCACGGTGTGGCGCTCCATATACTCGGACATATCGAAACGCAGCAGTTCAATACCCAGCGCTTTGGAAAGCTGAACTGTCACCTCGGTTTTCCCCACCCCGGTCGGCCCGGCGAACAGGAAAGAACCAACGGGTTTATGTTCGTGACCCAGCCCCGCACGCGCCATTTTGATGGCTTCGGTTAAGGCTTCAATCGCTTTATCCTGTCCGAAGACCAGCATTTTCAGGCGATTGCCGAGGGTACGCAGCGTGTCGCGATCGCTCTGAGAAACACTCTTCTCAGGGATACGCGCGATACGCGCCACCACGGATTCAATGTCTGCCACGTTAACGGTTTTCTTGCGCTTGCTGACCGGCATCAGACGCGCACGCGCGCCCGCTTCGTCGATCACATCAATCGCTTTATCCGGCAGATGACGGTCGTTGATGTATTTCACCGCCAGCTCTACCGCCGCACGCACCGCTTTCGCGGTATAACGCACGTCGTGGTGCGCTTCGTATTTCGGTTTCAGGCCGTTGATGATCTGCACCGTTTCTTCAACGGACGGCTCAGTAATATCAATTTTCTGGAAGCGACGCGCTAATGCACGGTCTTTCTCAAAAATGTTGCTGAATTCCTGATACGTTGTCGACCCCATCACGCGGATCTTACCGCTCGACAGCAGCGGTTTAATCAGGTTAGCCGCATCCACCTGGCCGCCAGACGCCGCGCCCGCACCGATGATGGTATGGATTTCATCGATAAACAGGATGCTGCTGGTGTCTTGCTCCAGCTGTTTCAGCAAGGCTTTGAAGCGTTTTTCAAAATCACCACGATATTTCGTGCCCGCCAGCAGCGAACCAATATCCAGCGAGTAGATGGTGCAATCCGACATGATTTCTGGAACGTCGCCCTGCACGATACGCCAGGCCAGCCCTTCGGCAATCGCGGTTTTACCCACGCCCGATTCCCCCACCAGCAGCGGGTTGTTTTTGCGGCGACGGCACAGCACCTGAATCGCACGTTCCAGCTCTTTATCGCGGCCAATCAGCGGATCAATTCCGCCAACGCGAGCAAGCTGATTAAGGTTGGTGGTGAAGTTTTCCATACGATCCTCCCCGCCTGCTTGCTCTTCAGGATTGCTCGCCTGACTGCTGGAATCGGATGCCTGATTCGGCTCGTCTTTTCGCGTTCCGTGAGAGATAAAGTTGACCACGTCGAGTCGGCTGACTTCGTGTTTACGCAGCAGATATGCCGCTTGCGACTCCTGCTCACTGAAGATGGCAACCAGTACGTTTGCGCCGGTCACTTCGTTACGGCCAGAAGACTGGACGTGGAACACCGCGCGCTGCAATACGCGCTGGAAGCTGAGCGTCGGCTGAGTGTCGCGCTCCTCTTCACTGACGGGCAGCACCGGTGTCGTTTGTTCGATGAAGGCTTCGAGTTCCTGACGCAGCGCCACCAGATCCACAGAACACGCTTCCAGCGCTTCACGGGCAGATGGGTTGCTGAGCAGTGCCAATAGCAGATGCTCCACGGTCATAAACTCATGTCGGTGCTCACGCGCTCTGGCGAAAGCCATGTTTAAACTGAGTTCCAGTTCTTGATTGAGCATAGGCACCTCCCCCAATTTTTATGCCTTTTCAGGCTTTTTCCAGCGTACACAGCAACGGATGCTCGTTCTCCCTTGCATATTCGTTCACCATCGCCACTTTGGTTTCGGCCACTTCGGCGGTAAAAATGCCGCAGATGGCTTTGCCACGATAGTGAACGGTAAGCATCAGTTGCGTTGCACGTTCAACATCATAAGAAAAGAACTTTTGTAGCACGTCAATAACAAATTCCATCGGCGTGTAATCATCGTTCATTAACATAACTTTATACATAGATGGCGGTTTTAGCGCGTCGCGCACTTTGTCTTCCGCCAGTTGGTCAAAATCCAGCCAGTCGTTCTTCTTACTCATTGTCAGTCGTCATCATCGGTTACGGTTTCCGGCAGAACATCTTCGCTGACAGGAGTCGGTACATACTTTGAATCTACCTCAGATATCAGATAACAAACATCTATTAATGCCATCCGCGATATCTGTCACATTCCCGTCAATAGCGTTAACTGCTTCAAAAATTTGGTTGATTATTGTCCCAACTCCAGCGCCTGACACTTGACGCAATGGTTGGTTTATCTAAATTGTACAGGCGTGAGTTGGCGAGGTTTTGAACAGCCCCCACTCCACCACCGGTTCATTCCATCTTACTTAATAAGATATACGAAGGATGTCGAAGCATGGAAATGGGTACTGTTAAGTGGTTCAACAACGCCAAAGGGTTCGGGTTCATCTGCCCTGAAGGCGGCGGCGAAGATATCTTCGCTCATTATTCCACCATTCAGATGGATGGTTACAGAACGCTAAAAGCCGGGCAGTCGGTTCGGTTTGATGTTCACCTGGGGCCAAAAGGCAATCATGCCAGTGTCATTGTGCCCATCGAAGCAGAAGCTGTTGCATAGCCCTCTGATTCATTGTGTACATCCTCCAGTCAAAATGCCAGCCCGATCGGCTGGCATTTTTATTTCCGCTACTCGCGCGCCAGCGCATCCACCGGATCGAGCCGCGCCGCGTTGCGCGCCGGGAGCCAGCCAAACAACACGCCCGTCGCTGTTGAACATAAAAATGCCGTCAGCAGCGCAAACGGTGAGAAACCAATTTCCCAGCCGGGTAAAAACAGTTGCAGCGTAAAGGCAATCAGCATCGACAACGCAATCCCCAACGCACCGCCAACTAAACACACCAGCACCGCTTCAATCAAAAACTGTTGCAGCACATCGCTTGCCCGCGCGCCAACGGCCATACGAATACCGATCTCACGCGTACGTTCCGTCACGGACACCAGCATGATATTCATCACGCCAATTCCCCCCACCACGAGCGAAATAACCGCGACAAGCGTCAGGAACATCTGAAGAGTACGTGTGGTCTTTTCAGCCGTTTTCAAGAGACCGTCCATGTTCCAGGTGAAGAAATCTTTCTTGCCGTGGCGCAGCGTAAGCAGACGCTCAATCTGTTGCTCAGCCTGGGCGCTGTCGTATCCCTCTTTCACCCTCACGGTAATGGAGTTCAGCCACGACTGGCCCATAATCCGCCCGGAAATCGTCGTATACGGCAGCCAGACGCGCAAAATTTTGCTGCTACCGAACATCGACTGCTTTTCTTCTGCCACGCCAATCACCGTGGCTGGCATGTTCCCCACCAGGATCACTTCACCCACCACGCTGGATTTTCCCGGGAACAGCTGTTTACGCGAGTTTGCATCGAGCACGACGACCTGCGCTCTCCCTGCGAGCTGCTCTGCGTTGAAGGTGGCCCCTTCGCTGAACGTCATGCCATAAACATTGAAATAGTCGCCGCTGACGCCGTTCGCGCTGGCCGCAACGTCGATATTCCCGTAACGCAGGCGCAGGTTTTGCGAAACGGCCGGTGTCGCCGAGTTCACCCACGGCTGCTTCTGGATCGCCGCCAGATCGTCATATTTCAGCGCCTGCTGATTTTGCGGCTCATCGTCGCCAAAATCTTTACCAGGATAGACATCAATGGTGTTCGTACCAATCGCGCGAATATCCGCCAGCACCAGCTGTTTGGCTGCATCGCCCACCACCACAATCGACACCACCGACGCGATCCCGATGATAATGCCGAGCATGGTGAGGAGCGTGCGCATTTTATTCGCCGCCATCGCCAGCCAGGCCATGGTTAACGCCTCGCGAAAGCCGCTGACGAACTGCCCCCATCCCGTCGGTGGCGGCAGCACCTCTTTGTGCACGCCCGCGTGGTTTTTCCTGGCCGGTGGGTTGCTGATCAATTCGCCGTCATGGATCTCAATGATCCGCTCAGCCTGCGCAGCAACTTGCGGATCGTGGGTCACAATAATGACTGTATGCCCCTGATCGCGCAGCTGGTGCAGGATCGCCATCACCTCTTCGCCAGAATGACTGTCGAGCGCGCCGGTCGGTTCATCGGCCAGAATGACCTGTCCACCGTTCATCAGCGCTCGGGCGATACTGACGCGTTGCTGCTGCCCCCCGGACAGCTGCGAAGGCTGATAATCAACGCGCTCCGCCAACCCCAGCCGGGTTAATAATGCCTGAGCGCGTTCGAGACGTTTTTTGCGCTCAACGCCCGCGTAAACCGCAGGAACCTCAACGTTTTGCGCGGCCGTCAGATGCGAGAGCAAATGATAGCGCTGGAAAATAAAGCCAAAGTGCTCGCGCCGCAGTCGCGCCAGCGCATCGCTATCGAGAGTAGAAATATCCGTTCCCGCCACGCGATATGTGCCACTGGTCGGCTTATCCAGACAGCCCAGAATGTTCATCAGCGTGGATTTACCGGAACCTGACGCGCCGACAATAGCGACCATCTCGCCAGGCTCAACCTGAAGCGTGATCCCTTTCAGAACCTCCACCGCGCCCTCTCCGGAAGGATAGCTCCGGCGAATATTATTCAGCTCAAGCAACGCCGTCATTTAGCGGCTCCGGGCTGACTTTCGCCGATGACAACTTCCTCTCCCTCTTCCAGGCCTTTGACTATCACCACGTCAGTATCATTGCGCTCGCCAATCTCAACCTCACGTTCGCGCGTTTCGCCGTTACGCAGTACTTTGACTTTATAACGATTCACCCCCGCCGGTTCGCCGAGCGCCGCCAGCGGCACCGTCAGAACATCTTTCACACCGGTGAGCTGAATATGGACCTGTGCGGTCATTTCCAGACGCAGTACGCCTTTCGGATTGGGCACTTCAAAACGGGCGTGATAGAAAATAGCGTCGTTGACTTTTTCCGGCGTCGGCAGAATGTCTTTCAGCACGCCTTCATAACGCGTAAGCGGATCGCCCAGCACCGTAAACCACGCCTTTTGGCCCGGTTTGAGATGGATCACGTCAGCTTCCGAAACCTGGGCTTTAACCAGCATGGTGCCCATATCTGCGAGTGTCAGAATGTTTGGCGCTTGCTGCGCGGCGATCACCGTCTGACCCTGAAGCGTGGTGATTTGCGTCACTTCGCCCGCCATGGGGGCCACGATGCGGGTGTATTCAAGATTCGCTTTGGCCGTATCCAGCGACGCCTGGTTACGTTTGATTTGCGCGTCAATCGTGCCAATTTGCGCCTGCTTGACCGCCAGCTCAGTGGCTGCGGTATCCAAATCCTGACGCGAAATCGCCTGGGTTTTGGCCAGCGCCTGCTGACGCCCAAGCGTAACCTGTGCGAGTTTACGTTCCGCCTCGGCCTGACTGCGCTGCGCCCGCAGGCTCCATCAGCGTCGCTTCCACTTCGCGGATTTGGTTTTCTGCCTGCTCAGGATCGATAACCCCCAAAAGCTGGCCTTTTTTCACTTTGTCACCAATTTCCACAGAGAGCGTTTTTAACTGACCACTCACCTGCGCACCGACATCCACTTTGCGCAGCGCGTCCAGCTTTCCGGTTGCAAGGACGTTTTGTTGCAGTTCGCCCGGCCGGACAATCAGCGTTTGGTAGTGCGGCACGGGCGCGTTCAGAACCTGCCATAGCCAGAAACCACCGACGATTACCACCACTGCCAGCAGAAGATAGAGCTTCCTGCGTTTTCCCTTAAGGTTCATAAATATTCCAAATAAATGTTCTGGCAATTATAACCGTTGATTCTATCTAAACTGTTCGTCAACGAAACCCCTGTTTTTGGTATCGCAAAACCTTTGTTGACGCGCTGTTGATTATAGACCTGCTGAAATACAGATCTTATCCTGAAGCCGGTAATCATCATGTCTTCCATCGTCGATACACCTTATTCACAGCAGCCTCAGCCAAAATCAGGCTGGCAGCTTTTCAAAAGTCTTGCTTCCGGTGAATATACGCCTGGCCTCGCCTGGCAAAACCCGTCGTATCGACGCAAATTCATGTTACGTTCACTGGCGACACCGTTCAGTACCACCCGCCTGCTGGCAAGCCTGGCAAAGCAACCGCGGCTGATGCAAATGATGCAGGTCCAGCCTGGGTTGCCGTGCCGGTTACATCGCCCGTGGCTGTCTGTGAATATGGATCGTCAGAAAACGCTCGACGCGCTGGCCTGGCATTATCAGACAATGAATTCTGTTCTTCCCGCCGCGTTGATGAATGGCTATTTATCCAAACAGGGCATGACGTTACTGACTCTGACGGGAAAAGACGAGCAACAGTTTACCGTTCGCCTCTGCGCCGATGCGTTTCTGGATAAAGAAGGCGAAGCGACGCTGGCGTTTTGCGATCGGGAAAATACCATTCTGGCTGAGTTGACCTTTACGCTCTGCCAGTTTGAGGGAAAATCGACGCTGTTTATCGGTGGCATGCAGGGCGCAAAAGCCTTTGTTCCGCATGAACTAATCCAGGGGGCGACCAAAGCCTGCCACGGCCTGTTCCCGAAACGTCTGCTGGTGGAAGCCGCCATGACGCTGGGCGCGGTCTTCCCGGTTGAGCAGATTTTGGCGGTCAGTAACGCTACGCATATTTATCGTAGCTGGCGCTATCGCAAGAAAAAAGAGGGCAAACTGCTGGCGGATTACGACAGTTTCTGGCGCTCCATTGGTGGCGAACAGCACCCGACCGGCAATTTTTCGCTCGCGCTCGAAATGCCCCGCAAGCCGATGGAAGATATCGCGAGCAAGAAACGCGCCGAGTACCGTCGTCGCTATGAGCTTCTGGACAGCCTGATCGCTCAGGTTAATCAGGCCGCACGCAGCTAATCCGCTTTCCCGCGTGCCAGCCACAGCACGCGGGAAAACATTTTCCGCAGCAACGTGGGCACAGACTCGACGCCCCTTCTTCCCGCCTCCGCCGCCACTTCAATCGCCAGATCGGGTTTTGATGAGCGATGAATCGCCTTCGTGATCACCCGCCGCATGTTCATCGGCACATTGACCGGTATCATCGCCACCCGGTGAAAAACGTCGTCAAAACCCTGACGATACATAAAGTGTTCCATGTCCATCGCCGGCAATGCCGTGAGATGCACGCGCTCCTCTTCGCCGTTATTACCCAGCACACCGCGCACGGTGCTGGCGTATTTTTTCCCGGCTTCATCACCATCCACCAGCACGTGCCATTCGATGCCCATACGGCTCGCAAACTTAATCAGCGGCTTTAAACCAGACTGGGCGAACTCAATGACTTTGATGCCTTCCGCATCGAAATGATGCCCGCACTGGCGCGCCAGTTCGTTGATCACCCAGGTTTCGGTTTCCCCTTCAACCAGGAGCCAGCAGCGCGCAAACAACGAAGACGCGCGATTGAAACGAATATGAAAGGCAATGCGGCGACCATCTTCGGCGCTCAATCCGCCAGGGCCGAGGCGGAACGCCGTGACGCGTGAGGACTCGCGCACCAGCCGACAGACGTGCTCGACGGGCGTCAATGAAAGCAGTTCTCCGGAATTGGTGGTGGTGATGCGCTGGAGCGGCAGCAGATTGAGCAGATGCCATGCCACCGAAAGCATGATGGGATGCAGCCGCGTTTCAGGATCTTCGACGAGCAGCAGCGGACGGGCATCTTTGTCGAGCTGAACGTTGCCTTTCGCCTGCAACAGCGTGGAGAACAATCCCAGCAGGATGACGCGATGAGACCGTCCGCCAGGTTTATCGATCATCCGGTTGATAATGTCCAGATAGCGCCAGCTGCGCTGCTCGTCATACGAACGGCGGCGCATTAGCCGGTTATGCGTTTGGGTTGTCCCTTGCTCAGAAAAATAGTGCTCCAGCAGTTGCACCATCGCTGACAGCCCCTGGCGAATTTGCCCGTCAGTCAGATTTTGCGGACGTGCCACCAGCTCGCGCGCCAGAAAGTCCAGCTCGCGGGCCGTCACTTCGACTTCAGGCAAATGAGGCACCGTACCGTTACGGATCCGGCGCATAAAACGTGCGTCCCGCAGACGTAATACCGGCATCAGGCGCACCAGATGGCGAGCCTGTTCGTCGATATTCTCAAGCGCTATTTGATGACCTTTGGCATCCATAAACCCGCGCAGCGTCAGCACGGTGTCGTCTTGTGCCAGTTCACCTTCCAGACGGTAAAAAATGCGCTGGTAATTGTCATCACACGGCACCCAGCAGGGTGAAAGCGGGCGATAACGCCGAACGCGGTGGCGACCGGGTTCAAGTTCGCGGAAAGTCAGAATGATATGCAGATGACGTTCTCGCCCCAGGATATCGCCGGGCGGGAACCAGAAATCTTCCCGAGCAAAGCTGTACAGTTCCGTTCCAGGCGCAAGCAATAAGGTTAATGCATCCAGAAGACTGGATTTACCCCAGGCGTTTTCACCGATCAGAACATTGTTCTGTTCCAGCATGAGCGACAAACGATTAATGCCGCGAAACCCGACAATCTCCACACGCTCGAGAAGCATATAACCCCCGCGAATTAGTCACTTTTTCCTTCAAGTTATCAGGAGTATAGCGCCCAGCGACGAGACAGAACACTCTGGCGTCGGTTTGGTGTTTTGTCACGCAGAGTTAAAATCAGAATTTGCTCGCGAGCTTTCATTTGAAATACACCCTGCCGCGCAAGATACTAAGCGTCCAGAATTGAGCTACGCTTTATTTCAGCCCAATTCCAATAATAACTAACATCACATTGCCTTAAATCAAATTAACAGAATTTATTTAAGTGGCATTGCTAAGTTATTGCTTTCTAAAATATCGGCTCTTTGAGTCGTCATCCTTTTAGGCGATATACAGCCGTACGCAGAATAGCGTATGGAATTTAACGAGGTGGTTATGTTTAGAAAATTAGCGGCGGAATGCTTTGGTACATTCTGGCTGGTATTTGGTGGCTGCGGTAGCGCAGTGCTTGCAGCAGCATTTCCGGAATTAGGCATTGGTTTTGCGGGTGTGGCTTTAGCTTTTGGTTTAACGGTATTAACCATGGCATTTGCGGTCGGGCATATTTCCGGCGGTCACTTTAACCCTGCCGTGACATTAGGTCTGTGGGCCGGCGGTCGTTTCCCGGCAAAAGACGTGATTGGCTATATTATTGCCCAGGTTGTCGGCGGCATTATTGCAGCGGCGGTTCTGTATGTTGTCGCCAGCGGTAAAGCTGGCTTTGATGCGACAGCAAGCGGTTTTGCCTCAAACGGTTACGGCGAACACTCTCCTGGCGGCTTCTCTATGCTGTCAGCGATAGTGATTGAAATTGTCCTGACCGCCGGTTTCCTGCTGGTGATTCACGGGGCGACAGACAAAAACGCGCCAGCGGGATTTGCGCCAATTGCTATCGGCCTGGCGTTAACCCTGATTCACTTGATCAGTATTCCGGTGACCAATACCTCGGTTAACCCGGCACGCAGTACCGCCGTCGCCCTCTTCCAGGGTGGCTGGGCGCTTCAGCAGCTGTGGCTGTTCTGGGTGATGCCAATTATCGGCGGTATTTTGGGTGGCGTGCTGTACCGCACCCTGCTTGAAAAGCGTCGTTAATTCACTCCGCGACTCAGCCGGGTGGTCTTTGTGCCACCCGGCTTTTATTTTGCATCTTTACTGAGCAGTCTTTATTGGGTAGTGTCTCTGGCGCTATTCAGATACTTATAAAGGACAGGCTGTTCATGTTTTCAGGACTTTTAATCATTCTGCTGCCACTGGTAGTGGGCTACCTTATTCCTCTCCGTCACGCCTCCGCTTTAAAACTCATTAATCGCTTTCTGAGTTGGATTGTTTACGTGATCTTGTTTTTCATGGGGATAAGCCTCGCATTCCTGGATAATCTGGCCGCCAATCTGCTGTCAATCCTCCATTATTCCATTGTCACTATTGTGGTTATTTTGGCGTGTAATATTGCCGCGCTGTTATGGCTCGAACGAAGCATTCCGTGGAGAAATCATCACCAGCAAGAAAAATTGCCCTCACGAATTGCGATGGCGCTGGAGTCATTAAAACTGTGCGGTGTGGTGGTGCTGGGTTTTCTGCTCGGCCTGACAGGGCTTGCGTTTTTACAGCACGCAACCGAAGCCAGCGAATATACATTAATTTTCCTGCTGTTCCTGATTGGTATTCAGCTGCGTAATAACGGCATGACCCTGAAACAAATTGTGCTAAATCGCCGAGGGATGATTGTCGCGGTGGTCGTCGTGGCAAGCTCCATGGTCGCGGGGGTGATTAACGCGTTTATTCTCGATCTGCCGCTAAAAACCGGCCTGGCGATGGCATCAGGGTTTGGATGGTATTCGTTGTCCGGTATTTTACTCACCGAATCATTTGGTCCGGTTATCGGCAGCGCCGCGTTCTTTAACGATCTGGGTCGAGAACTGATCGCGATTATGCTCATTCCGGGGCTGGTGCGTCAGAGCCGCTCAACGGCGCTCGGCCTGTGCGGAGCCACATCGATGGACTTCACGCTGCCCGTTTTACAGCGCTCGGGTGGGCTGGAGCTGGTGCCTGCCGCCATCGTGCATGGTTTTATTTTGAGTCTGCTTGTACCGATTCTGATGGCTGTTTTCTCCGCCTGATACCTCTCTGGCGGTAGCCCTCTACCGCCAAAATTGCGCTAAATCAATATCCCTTTACTTTGTAGAAGAAAGAACTTTTCTACGACCAGCCAAGCGCATAATCTTAAACATGTATCTAAAATATAACTTTAACAGGTGTGATTATGTTTTGTGTGCAATGTGAACAAACCATCCGTACCCCCGCCGGCAACGGCTGCTCCTACTCGCAAGGTATGTGCGGTAAAACTGCAGAAACGTCTGACCTTCAAGATCTCCTGATTGCGGCCCTGCAAGGCCTGTCCGCCTGGGCCGCAAAAGCGCGTGAATACGGCATTGTGGATCACTATGTCGATAACTTCGCACCGCGCGCCTTTTTCTCCACGCTGACTAACGTGAACTTCGACTCTCCGCGCATCGTGGGCTACGCGCGTGAAGCCATTGCCCTTCGCGAAGCACTGAAAGCACAAAGCCTGAATGCAGATGCCAATGCTGCGGTGGATAACCCAATGGCTGACCTGCAACTGGTGAGCGACGATCTGGGCGACCTGCAGCGTCAGGCGGCGGATTTCACCCCGAATAAAGATAAAGCGGCGATCGGTGAGAATATTCTCGGCCTGCGCCTGCTGTGCCTGTACGGCCTGAAAGGCGCGGCGGCCTATATGGAACACGCCCACGTACTCGGTCAGTACGACAACGACATTTACGCCGAGTACCACAACATCATGGCGTGGCTGGGGACCTGGCCTTCCGATATGAACGCGCTGCTGGCGTGCTCAATGGAAATCGGCCAGATGAATTTCAAAGTGATGAGCATTCTGGATGCGGGCGAAACCGAGACTTACGGTCACCCAACGCCAACGCAGGTGAACGTGAAAGCGACTGCCGGTAAGTGTATTTTGATCTCCGGACACGACCTGAAAGACCTCTACAATCTGTTGCTGCAAACTGAAGGGACAGGCGTTAACGTCTACACCCACGGCGAAATGTTGCCTGCACACGGCTATCCGGAGCTGCGCAAATTCAAACATCTGATCGGTAACTACGGCAGCGGCTGGCAGAATCAACAGGTGGAATTTGCCCGCTTCCCAGGCCCCATCGTGATGACCTCAAACTGCATTATCGATCCGACCGTCGGTTCTTACGATGATCGCATCTGGACCCGCAGCATTGTCGGCTGGCCGGGTGTGAGCCACCTCGAAGGTGATGATTTCGCACCGGTTATCACCCAGGCACAGCAGATGGCGGGCTTCCCGTTCAGCGAAATCGAACACATGATCACCGTGGGCTTTGGCCGCGAAACCCTGCTGGGTGCTGCTGATTCTCTGATCGATCTGGTGAGCCGCGAAAAACTGCGCCACATCTTCCTGGTGGGCGGTTGTGACGGCGCACGGGGTGAACGTAACTACTTCACTGATTTTGCCACCAGTGTCCCGCAGGATTGTCTGATCCTGACCCTGGCCTGCGGTAAATACCGCTTCAACAAACTGGACTTCGGCGATATCGAAGGCCTGCCGCGTCTGATTGATGCCGGTCAGTGTAACGATGCGTACTCAGCGATTATCCTGGCGGTGACGCTTGCAGAGAAACTGGGCTGCGGCGTGAACGATCTGCCGCTGTCTCTGGTGCTCTCCTGGTTCGAACAGAAAGCGATCGTGATCCTGCTGACCCTGCTGTCGCTGGGTGTCACCAATATCGTCACCGGTCCGACCGCGCCGGGCTTCCTGACCCCGGACCTGCTGGCCGTGTTGAACGAGAAATTCGGTCTGCGTTCCGTGACGACCGTAGAAGAAGACATGCAGCAACTGCTGAGCGCGTAAGGAGTATTTATGACGATGCCAACCTCACAATGCCCGTGGCGGATGCAGGTTCATCACATCCATCAGGAGACGCCGGATGTGTGGACGCTTTCACTGCTGTGCCATGACTTCTATCCGTACCGTGCGGGTCAGTATGCGCTGGTTAGCGTTCGCAATGCTGCCGACACGCTGCGTGCGTACACCCTTTTCCTCGACACCGGGCGTGAGCGAGTACATTACGCTCACCATCCGCCGTATTGACGAGGGCGCGGGATCGCAGTGGCTGACCAACGACGTTAAGCGCGGGGATTATATTTGGCTCTCCGATGCGCAGGGGGATTTCACCTGCGACGACAAAGCCGACGATAAATTCCTGATGCTGGCTGCGGGTTGTGGCGTAACGCCGGTGATGTCGATGCGTCGCTGGCTGGCAAAAAATCGTCCGCACGCTGACGTGCAGGTTATCTTTAGCGTGCGCTCCCCCGACGATGTGATTTTTGCCGACGAATGGCGAAATTATCCTGTGACGATGGTGGCAGAAAATAACGCCACTCACGGTTTTGTCGCCGGTCGTCTGAGCCGTGAACTGCTGCAAAGCGTGCCGGATATCGCGTCGCGTACGGTAATGACCTGTGGGCCTGCGCCGTACATGGACATTGTCGAAAAAGAGGTACACGCGCTCGGGGTGACTCGCTTCTTTAAAGAGCAGTTCTTCACGCCAGTGGCAGAAGCCGCAACCAGCGGCGTGAAATTCACCAAGCTACAACCGGCGCAGACCTTTTTCGGTCGCGTTGGCACCACGCTGCTGGAAGCGCTGGAAAGCAACAAGGTTCCGATTGTCGCCGCCTGCCGTGCTGGCGTGTGCGGTTGCTGCAAAACGAAAGTGGTGTCCGGTGACTATACCGTCAACAGCACCATGACGCTGACAGAGGCAGAAATCGCCGACGGCTACGTGCTGGCCTGTTCCTGTCATCCGCAGGGTGATTTGGTACTGGCGTAAATTAATTCTCACCTGTTAAAACGCGAAAGGCCAGCATCTGCTGGCCTTTTTATTTGGCGTATTTCTAAGCTGCCTGTACGGTAGTAAACTGAAGCAATCTTCACCTTTCCTTTTGAAATTCGATTCCAGCGCGGCAAACCCTTTTTTCCTGGATACTCATTCCACTCAACAATATCAATATCTTAACCAGCACCCACAAAAAAGGGTTCCGAAGAACCCTTTTTGTAGATGTTGGTTTTTATCTCGATATAAGCTCGCGCCGCCCGGATAAAACCTTACTTCCAGGCCGGGTCTTTGGCTAAGGCATAGCGCCCAGCACCTAAAAACGCCACGGCTAACGCGCCGATAAAGAAATACACCAGACTTTCGATCGCCCATGCGCCTACTGCGTCCAGCGCGAACGTTTTGCCGGTGCCGACCATCAGCCAGGCGACAATCATCGTAAAGGCCAGCACCAGCGCTGCCGGACGCGTCAGAATGCCCAGCACAATCAGCACAGGCGCAACCACTTCGCCAATCAACACACCATAGGCGATAAACCCTGGTAATCCTTTTGCCACCAGCATGCCGCTAATGCCATCCACGCCGCCAATCAGCTTGTGCATCCCGTGGAACAGCATTAACCCACCAACGGCCAATCGCAGTAACAGCTTGCCAAAATCTTCATGCGTTAGCGTTTTATTAACAGCAATTAACAATGATTTAACCATCTGAAATGATTCCTGTTTTTAATTGAAGTCTCAACAGAATATGACGAATTGTTGCACAATGAAAGTAACTATTAATCAGGGGGGTTTGACGGGCAGAACGGCCATTTTCTTCTAAGCTTGTAAGCGTTATCACATAACGGAGATGGACACCCATGAAACAGACCGTAGCGGCTTACGTCGCGAAAACGCTGGAACAAGCTGGAGTGAAACGCATCTGGGGCGTGACCGGCGATTCACTTAACGGACTCAGCGACAGCCTCAACCGAATGGGCACCATCGAATGGATGCCCACCCGCCATGAAGAAGTCGCGGCATTTGCCGCAGGCGCGGAAGCGCAACTGACAGGCGAGCTGGCGGTTTGCGCCGGATCGTGCGGGCCGGGTAATTTGCATTTGATAAACGGTTTGTTCGACTGCCATCGCAATCACGTTCCGGTGCTGGCCATTGCCGCACATATTCCGTCGAGCGAAATCGGGAGCGGCTATTTTCAGGAAACGCATCCGCAGGAGCTGTTCCGTGAATGTAGCCACTACTGCGAGCTGGTTTCCACGCCGGAGCAAATCCCGCAGGTGATGGCGATTGCGATGCGCAAAGCGATCCTCAATCGCGGCGTTTCGGTCGTGGTGTTACCTGGCGACGTGGCGTTGAAAGCCGCGCCAGAAGGGGCGAGCACGCACTGGTACCCCGCGCCGCAGCCGGTTGTCACGCCAGCGGAAGAGGAGCTCAAAAAACTGGCTCAGCTCTTACGCTACTCCAGCAACATTGCGCTCATGTGCGGCAGCGGCTGCGCGGGCGCGCATAAAGAACTGCTGGAATTTGCCGGAAAACTGAAAGCACCGATTGTTCACGCCCTGCGCGGCAAAGAACATGTGGAGTACGACAACCCTTACGACGTGGGGATGACCGGTCTGATCGGTTTCTCCAGCGGCTTCCACACGATGATGAACGCCGATACGCTGGTGCTGCTCGGCACGCAATTCCCCTATCGCGCGTTCTATCCAACTGACGCGAAAATCATCCAGATCGATATTAATCCCGGCAGTATTGGCTCACACAGCAAGGTCGATATGGCGCTGATTGGCGATATCAAAGCCACGCTCGCGGCCCTGATCCCACATCTGGAAGAGAAAACCGATCGCAAATTCCTCGACAAAGCGCTCAGCGATTATCGTGACGCGCGCAAAGGGCTGGACGACCTCGCGAAGCCGAGCGAAAAGGCAATTCATCCGCAGTATCTGGCGCAACAGATTAGCCACTTCGCCGCTGATGACGCCATCTTTACCTGCGACGTGGGCACCCCCACCGTCTGGGCAGCGCGTTATCTGAAAATGAACGGCAAGCGCCGACTGATCGGCTCCTTCAACCACGGTTCAATGGCCAACGCCATGCCGCAAGCGCTAGGCGCTAAAGCCACCGCGCCGGAGCGTCAGGTTGTCGCCATGTGCGGCGACGGCGGATTCAGCATGCTGATGGGCGATTTTTTGTCGGTCGTACAGATGAAGCTGCCGCTGAAAATCGTGGTGTTCAATAACAGCGTGCTGGGATTCGTGGCGATGGAGATGAAAGCCGGCGGCTATCTGACCGACGGCACGGATCTGCACGATACCAACTTTGCCAAAATCGCCGAAGCCTGCGGTATCACGGGTATCCGCGTGGAAAAAGCCGCAGACGTGGATGAAGCGCTGCAACGCGCGTTTTCCATCGACGGTCCGGTGCTGGTCGATGTCGTGGTAGCCAAAGAAGAGCTGGCGATCCCGCCGCAAATTAAACTGGAGCAGGCCAAAGGCTTTAGCCTGTATATGCTGCGCGCCATTATTAGCGGTCGCGGTGACGAAGTGATGGAGCTAGCAAAAACCAACTGGCTCAGGTAAAAATATCCTTTTAAAGTCATACGCAAAAATCATTCGTGATGCGTCAAAGCGGCAAGCCTGAAACCCCATGAACACAGAATGTGACAGGGGTTTGCAGGTGCCGCTAACGTGCAGGCGTGAAAGATGCGTGTATATAAGGATATGCCATGATTGATTTACGCAGTGATACCGTCACCCGTCCGAGTCGCGCCATGCTTGAAGAGATGATGGCCGCACCGGTCGGGGACGACGTGTACGGTGACGACCCAACGGTCAACGAACTCCAGCGCTATGCCGCGGAATTAAGCGGGAAAGAGGCGGCGCTGTTCCTGCCCACCGGCACGCAGGCCAATCTGGTCGCATTGCTCAGCCATTGCGAGCGCGGCGAAGAGTATATTGTGGGCCAGGGCGCACATAACTATCTGTACGAAGCCGGTGGCGCCGCGGTGCTCGGCAGCATTCAGCCGCAGCCGATTGATGCCGCGTCTGACGGCTCCCTGCCGCTGGATAAAGTCGCGGCCAAAATCAAAGCCGACGATATACATTTTGCACGGACCAAACTGCTCAGTCTGGAAAATACCCATAACGGGAAAGTCCTTCCGCGCGAATACCTGAAAGCCGCGTGGGCATTCACCCGCGAGCGCAATCTGGCGCTGCATGTCGACGGCGCGCGCATCTTTAACGCCGTGGTGGAATATGGCTGCGAGCTGAAAGAGATTACTCAATACTGCGATACGTTCACGATTTGTCTTTCAAAAGGTCTGGGGACGCCGGTCGGATCGCTATTGGTCGGCGATGCGGATTACATCAAGCGCGCCAACCGCTGGCGTAAAATGACCGGCGGCGGCATGCGTCAGGCCGGTATTCTGGCCGCAGCTGGACTGTATGCGCTGAAAAACAACGTTGCGCGCCTGAAAGACGATCATGACAATGCCGCGTGGATGGCGACTCAACTGCGTGAAATCGGCGCGGATGTGATGCGTCACGATACCAATATGCTGTTCATTCGCGTGGGTGATGAAAACGCCGCTGCGCTGGGTGAATTCATGAAATCCCGTGGCGTGCTGTTAAACGCATCCCCAGTGGTGCGCCTGGTAATGCACCTTGACGTCAGTCGCGAGCAGCTTTCTGACGTGGTGAAACACTGGCAGGCCTTTTTACAGCGCTAAGGAGCACACCGTGCCGCAACGTATTCTGGTGCTCGGCGCCAGTGGCTATATCGGTCAGCATTTGACGTCCGCATTAGGTGAGCAAGGACATCAGGTGCTGGCGGCGGCACGCAATACTGAGCGCCTCCAGAAGCTGAACCTGCCCAACGTCAGCTGTCACAATGTTGATCTCAACTGGCCAAAGGAATTGCCCGTCCTGCTGGAGGGCGTCGATACGCTCTATTATCTGGTGCACAGCATGGGCGAAGGCGGTGATTTTATCGCGCATGAGCGCCAGGTGGCGTTGAACGTGCGCGACGCCCTGCTGAAAACGTCCGTTAAGCAGATCATTTTCTTAAGCTCGTTGCAAGCGCCTGAAAGCGAGCAGTCCGATCATCTGCGCGCGCGTCAGCTTACGGGTGAAATGCTGCGCAGCGCCACTATTCCGCTTACCGAATTACGTGCCGGGATCATCGTGGGCGCAGGATCGGCGGCATTTGAAGTGATGCGCGATATGGTTTACAACCTGCCGGTGCTGACGCCGCCGCGCTGGGTACGCTCGCGTACCACGCCGATTGCGCTGGAAAATCTGCTGCATTATCTGATGGAACTGCTGAATCATCCCAGCGCGCAGCATCGCGTGCTGGAAGCCGCCGGGCCGGAAGTGTTGAGCTATCAGGAACAGTTTGAGCATTTTATGAGGGTTAGCGGGCGTCGCCGCTTGCTGGTACCCATCCCCTTCCCAACCAGCTGGATCTCCGTCTGGTTTTTGAACGTCATTACGTCCGTTCCGCCGACGACAGCCAAAGCGCTGATCCAAGGGCTTAAACACGATCTGCTGGCCGATGACCGCGAATTGCAGGCGCTGATCCCGCAAGATCTGATCCGTTTCGACGACGCGGTGCGCAACACGCTAAAAGAAGAAGAGAAGCTGGTGAACTCCAGCGACTGGGGTTACGACGCGCAGGCCTTTGCCCGCTGGCGTCCGGAGTACGGATATTACGCCAAACAGGCGGGCTACACGGTGAAAACCCGCGCCAGCCTCGAAGCACTCTGGGAAGTGGTCAATCAAATTGGCGGCAAAGAGCGCTATTTCTTTGGCAATATTCTCTGGCAAACGCGCGGCATGCTGGATCTGCTGGTGGGACACAAGCTGGCAAAAGGCCGGCCTGAACACGCCATGCTGCAGCCAGGCGATACGGTCGATAGCTGGAAAGTGATCATCGTCGAGCCCGAAAAACAGCTGGCGCTGCTGTTCGGTATGAAAGCGCCAGGCCTTGGGCGATTGTGCTTCACGCTGAAAGACAAAGGCGATCACCGCGAACTGGACGTGCGCGCGTGGTGGCACCCGCACGGAATGCCGGGGCTTTTCTACTGGCTGTTGATGATCCCGGCGCACCTGTTTATCTTCCGCGGCATGGCAAAACGGATTGCGCATCTTGCAGAACACAAGTCAGAAAAAATCTGATTAAAACTCTGATTCTTTCACCTTTCCCATTGCATCGTGGCGTGATTCACGGAAGAATGCGCACGAAATTCTTTTCAACACAGTGGATTGATATGAAGGTACTGGTTACCGGCGCCACCAGCGGCTTAGGCCGAAATGCGGTCGAGTTTCTGCGCAATAAAGGCATCAGTGTCAGAGCCACCGGTCGCAACGAAGCGATGGGCAAACTCCTGCAAAAAATGGGGGCTGAATTCATCCATGCCGACCTGACGGAGCTGGTTTCTTCGCAGGCCAAAGTCATGCTCGCCGGAATCGATACGCTGTGGCACTGCTCCAGTTTCACCTCTCCCTGGGGAACGCAGGAAGCCTTTGACCTCGCGAACGTGCGCGCCACCCGCCGTCTCGGCGAATGGTCTGTCGCGTGGGGAGTGCGGAATTTCATTCATGTCTCCTCCCCGTCGCTCTATTTCGATTATCACCATCATCGTAATATCCAGGAAGATTTTCGCCCGGCGCGGTTCGCCTGCGAATTTGCGCGCAGTAAAGCCGCCAGCGAAGAGGTGATCGATCTGCTGGCGCAGTCAAACCCGCACACGCGGTTTACCGTTCTGCGTCCGCAAAGCCTGTTTGGGCCGCACGATAAAGTGTTTATCCCGCGTCTGGCTCAAATGATGCATCACTACGGCAGCGTGCTGTTGCCGCGCGGTGGCGATGCGCTGGTGGATATGACCTATTTTGAAAATGCGATTCATGCGATGTGGCTGGCGAGTCAGCCAGAGTGCGATAACCTTATTTCAGGTCGCGCGTACAACATCACCAACGGTGAGCCGCAAAGCCTGCGTAATATCGTACAGCGTCTGATCGACGAGCTGAATATTCACTGCCGTATTCGCTCGGTGCCCTACCCGATGCTGGACATGATCGCCCGCAGCATGGAGCGCTTTGGCAATAAATCCGCCAAAGAACCCGCGCTAACACACTATGGCGTATCGAAGCTCAATTTTGATTTTACGCTAGATACCACGCGTGCTGAAAACGAACTGGGATACAAGCCGATCGTCACGCTGGATGAAGGCATTGTACGCACGGCGGCGTGGCTGCGCGATCACGGTAAACTGCACCGCTAACGCGAATTATCCCTGCCCGTACTTTTCTAATAACGCCTCGGCAATCGCCATAGATTCCGCATCCGCAATACCGTTCCAGCGCTCGGGACGGTAGTGCATCTGAAACGCCATAATAATGCGCTTATGCTGCGCCTCCGTGCTATTTTCCGGCACGTCATACCCGTAACGCGCCAGAAGATCGAGCAACGCGGCAGGTTCCACGCTCTGATACGGCGGCTTTCCGTTAAGATAAAATGCGACGCGAGCCGGATCGGGCCATGCGCCAATCCCCTGCTGGGCCAGCGCGTGCCACGGGAATAGCGGGCCAGGATCGTCTTTGCGCTGCGGGGCAATATCAGAATGCGCCACCACGTTCTGCGGCTTGATGTCGTACCGGGCAATAATGTCTTTGGCGAGCGGAATCAACGCGGCAATTTGCGCAGGCTCAAACGGGGTAAAGGTCTTCACGCTACCCGTTTTCTGCCAGCCCCGATTTTCCAGCTCAATGCCAATCGAGGTATCGTTAATACGGTTCGTGCCGCGCCAGAAACTCACGCCCGCATGCCAGGCCAGCTCGCTTTCAGGCACCAGTTGCCAGATGCGCGGTTTGCCGTCCGGCGCAGGCGGTTTAGCGGGAATAAGATAATGCGAGCTGACGTGTTTATCGGTCAGCGTTGCCAGCGAACTGTCGAAATCATCTGCTGTATAGTGGATCACCAACACTTTAATGCGTGGATAGGCAGCCTGCGCCTGATGACGGGTATCCAGCTCATACGTCCCTTTATCGACGATGCCCTTTTCTCCCGCGCATCCCACCAGCAGCAAGGCCAGCAGGGAAAGAGACAGCAGACGTTTCATCGACGCGTTTTCACCGCGGTACCGCTGACGCTCACCATCAGCATGCTGGCGTCTTTACCGACCGTTTCATAGTCGATATCAATCCCCACAACCGCATCAGCGCCCAACGCTTTGGCCTGCTCGCCGAGCTCTTTGAACGCGATTTCGCGCGCCTTGCGCAGCTCTTTTTCATAAGCTCCGGAACGCCCACCGACGATATCGCGGATGCCAGCAAAAAAGTCGCGAAAAATATTCGCCCCCAGAATGGCCTCACCCGTTACCACGCCGCAGTACTCGACAATCGGCTGCCCTTCCAGCGTTGGAGTTGTTGAAAATTGCATCGTGTCTCTCCTTTTTACATGCCCTGAACCCTTAAGTTGCGACAACACGGCCGCAACCCGACGAATGACCGGTATCGCGTTCAACGCCTTAGCGCATCACTTCCCCAGCATTATCGGTGCGTTACGCTATGATTGAAAGGATAGTTAATCATTAAGGAAATCAACATGCGCTATTCTGCTTTGACGCTTTTGGTGCCTTGTGCGCTGCTGCTCAGCGCCTGCACCACGCCTGTTACACCGGCATTCAAGGACATCGGAACCCGCAGCGGCCCTTGCATTGACGGCGGTCCTGATGCGGTAGCCCAGCAGTTTTACGACTACCGTATCCAGCATCGCAACAACGACATCACCGCCCTGCGCCCCTACCTGAGCGACAACCTGGCGAAACTGCTGAGCGATGCCACTCGCGACCCGCAACACAACGCGCTGCTCCAGTCCGATCCGTTCTCCAGTCGCACCACGCCGCCTGACAGCGCAGCGGTCGCCAGCGCCTCCACGATTCCGAATACCGATGCGCGAAACATCCCGTTAAGAGTGAAACTGACTCAGGGCGACCAGTCCTGGCAGGACGAAGTGCTGATGATCCGCGAAGGCCATTGTTGGGCGATTGATGACGTTCGCTATATCGGTGGCAGCGTACATGCCCCGGCTGGCACGCTGCGCCAGTCGATTGAAAATCGCTGAGTAAAAATCGTTACCCCCGTAAAATGTCCGGCATTTCATGAGGAATGCCGACATTTATTCTCACCCCATTTGCCTTCCGCTATTTTGTGCTATGTTTAGATAGAATTACGGGTTATATTTAACTTTTAACGCATAAATATTGCATAACTATTCTGTCAACGGTACTATCTGCGGCCTCAATTGCTATAGATTGCCTGGATGAGTAAAGACTGCCCCGATGAGTATTCAACTAAACGGCATTAACTGCTTCTACGGCGCACACCAGGCGCTGTTCGACATCACGCTGAACTGCCCCGAGGGCGAAACGCTGGTTTTACTTGGCCCAAGCGGCGCAGGTAAAAGCTCACTTCTGCGCGTCCTCAATCTACTTGAAATGCCACGCTCCGGTACGCTTGCGATCGCCGGCAATCACTTTGATTTTGCCAAAACGCCGTCCGATAAAGCGATCCGCGATTTGCGCCAGAACGTCGGCATGGTCTTTCAGCAATATAATCTCTGGCCGCACCTGACCGTGCAGCAAAACCTGATTGAAGCGCCCTGTCGTGTGCTGGGTTTGAGCAAAGATCAGGCGCTGGCGCGTGCCGAAAAATTACTGGAACGTCTGCGCCTGAAACCGTACAGCGATCGCTATCCACTGCATCTTTCTGGCGGTCAACAGCAGCGCGTTGCCATTGCACGCGCCCTGATGATGGAACCCGCTGTTCTGCTGTTCGATGAACCAACCGCCGCGCTGGACCCAGAAATTACCGCCCAGATCGTCAGCATTATCCGCGAACTGGCTGAAACGAATATCACGCAAGTCATCGTGACGCACGAAGTGGAAGTGGCGCGCAAAACCGCCAGCCGCGTGGTGTATATGGAAAACGGTCTTATCGTCGAGCAAGGGGATGCGAGCTGCTTCACCGCTCCGCAAACTGACGCCTTTAAAAACTATTTATCTCACTGATGTGTTAGGGAAAATGATAATGAAAAAAGTATTGATTGCCGCACTGCTTGCTAGCATCAGCCTTTCCGCTACCGCAGCACAGACTATCCGCTTTGCCACCGAAGCCTCTTATCCTCCGTTTGAGTCTATCGATGCAAACAACAAAATTGTGGGCTTTGACGTGGACCTGGCAAACGCGTTGTGTAAAGAGATCGATGCGACCTGCACCTTCACCAACCAGTCTTTCGATAGCCTGATCCCAAGCCTGAAATTCAAGCGCATCGATGCGGTCATGGCCGGTATGGACATCACCCCTGAGCGTGAAAAACAGGTTCTGTTCTCTACCCCTTACTATGACAACTCCGCCCTGTTCATCGGTCAGAAAGGCAAATTTGCCTCTATTGATCTGCTGAAAGGCAAAAAAGTCGGCGTACAGAACGGCACAACGCACCAGAAATTCATCATGGATAAACATCCGGAAATCACCACCGTGCCTTATGACAGCTACCAGAATGCGAAACTGGATCTGCAAAACGGGCGTATCGACGCGGTATTTGGTGATACCGCTGTGGTTACCGAATGGCTGAAAGCCAACGATAAGCTGGCGGCAGTCGGCGATAAAGTGACCGACAAAGATTACTTCGGCACGGGTCTGGGCATCGCGGTACGTCAGGGCAACACGGAATTGCAGCAGAAATTCAACGCTGCGCTCGAAAAAGTGAAAAAAGACGGCACCTACGAAACCATCTATGCCAAATGGTTCCAGAAGTAAGATCTGATGAACGAATTTTTTCCTCTAGCAAGCGCCGCCGGGATGACCGTCGGCCTTGCCGTTTGTGCGCTCATTATCGGCCTTGCGCTGGCGATGATCTTTGCGGTGTGGGAGTCAGCGAAATGGCGTCCAATCGCATGGATTGGCTCCGCGTTGGTCACCGTTCTGCGCGGACTGCCAGAAATTCTGGTCGTCCTGTTTATCTATTTCGGCTCTTCACAGCTGCTGCTGACGCTCTCTGACGGCTTCACGATAAACCTGGGTTTTGCCCAGATTCCCGTGCAGATGCAGATTGAGAACTTTGACGTCAGTCCGTTCCTCTGCGGCGTGATCGCGCTTTCGCTGCTCTATTCCGCCTACGCGTCGCAGACGCTACGCGGTGCGCTGAAAGCGGTGCCGATTGGGCAGTGGGAATCCGGTCAGGCGTTGGGTTTATCTAAGACGGCGATTTTCTTCCGTCTGGTGATGCCGCAGATGTGGCGTCATGCCCTGCCAGGCCTGGGAAATCAGTGGCTGGTGTTGCTGAAAGATACCGCGCTGGTGAGCCTGATAAGCGTGAACGATTTAATGCTCCAGACCAAAAGTATTGCCACCCGCACCCAGGAGCCTTTCACCTGGTATATCGTTGCGGCGGCTATCTACCTGGTGATCACGCTACTAAGTCAGTACGTTCTGAAACGCATTGACCTGCGCGCCACGCGCTTTGAACGGAGACCCGGCTGATGCTTGAGTATTTACCTGAGCTGATGAAAGGGCTTCATACCAGCTTGACGCTCACCGTGGCGTCCATTGTGGTGGCTCTGATTCTGGCGCTGATTTTTACCATCGTTTTGACGCTAAAAACGCCGGTGCTGGTATGGATTGTTCGCGCCTATATCACGTTGTTTACGGGTACGCCGCTGCTGGTGCAGATCTTCCTGATTTACTACGGACCGGGCCAGTTCCCGGCGCTGCAGGAATACCCGGTTATGTGGCATCTGCTGTCTGAACCCTGGCTTTGCGCCTTGATTGCCCTGTCGCTGAACAGTGCGGCGTATACCACGCAGCTTTTCTATGGCGCGATCCGCGCGATTCCGGAAGGCCAGTGGCAGTCCTGCGGCGCGCTGGGGATGAGCAAGAAAGACACGCTGGCGATCCTGCTGCCGTATGCGTTTAAACGCGCGCTCTCTTCCTATTCCAATGAAGTGGTGCTGGTGTTTAAAAGCACGTCTCTGGCGTACACCATCACATTGATGGAAGTTATGGGTCACGGACAGCTGCTGTACGGCCGCACCTATGACGTCATGGTGTTTGGTGCAGCAGGTCTGGTTTATTTGATTGTGAACGGTCTGCTGACGCTGATGATGCGTCTTATCGAGAACAAAGCGCTGGCATTTGAGCGCAGAAATTAATCAATAAACTGCATAAACCGTGAGTCTTAAAGACGGGCAAGTCTAACCACTGCCCGTCTTTTTTTATGCGCGAAATAATATTTAATCATTTTTATTGCATACAAATTCAATAAATGGCATTGTTTATCTATGCCGAAGACACGGCGCATAAGACAGATTGACAGACGGGAGCAGTAAAATGAAAAAGTACGTTCTGGCCGCATTACTGGCAACTTTCGCCGCTGGCGCATCAGCCGCAGATAAAATCAGCTTCGGCGTTTCCGCCACTTATCCGCCATTCGAATCGCTGGATGCCAGCAATCAGATCGTTGGTTTTGATATCGATCTTGCGAAAGCGCTGTGCAAACAAATGCAGGCCGACTGCACTTTTACCAACCACGCGTTCGACAGCCTGATCCCGGCGCTGAAATTTAAAAAATACGATGCGGTCATTTCCGGAATGGACATCACGCCAGATCGTAGCAAACAGGTCTCTTTCACCGACCCGTACTACGCTAACTCTGCGGTCGTTATCGCGAAAAAAGACACTTACAAATCCTTCGCTGAGCTGAAAGGCAAACGCATCGGGATGGAAAACGGCACCACGCACCAAAAATATCTGCAGGATCAACATCCTGAAGTCAAAACCGTGGCTTACGATAGCTACCAGAACGCGATTATCGACCTGAAAAATGGCCGTATTGACGGGGTGTTTGGTGACACCGCCGTGGTGAACGAGTGGCTTAAAAACAACCCTCAGCTGGGTACAGCGACGGAAAAAGTGACCGACCCGCAGTACTTTGGTACTGGCCTTGGCATCGCGGTACGCCCGGATAACAAAGCTCTGCTGGAAAAACTGAATGGCGCGCTGAAAGCGATTAAAGCCGACGGCACTTACCAGAAAATCAGTGACCAGTGGTTCCCACAATAATCACGTCTCGCCGGGCACTCGCCCGGCTTTTTATTTGTGATTTATAGCGGTACATAAAAGCGGAAACGCGCCCCGCTCGCCGCCTCCATCAGGTTAATCCCGCCGCCGTGCAGCTCCAGCATCCTTTTCACGATTAACAGCCCTAATCCGCCGCGATTTTCGCGCGATGCCTGCTGGCTCAACGCAGACGGTCGCTGGAATAATTCATCCCGCAACGCCGCCGCAATCCCCGGTCCGCTATCGGTCACTTCCACCTGCAATTGCTGATTCTCCTGCCACACCGCCAGACGAATATCGCCGCCCGCAGGCGTGTGGCGCATCGCATTATCCAGCAAATTCGTCACCACCCGTTCGATCATCGAGACGTCAGCATTCACCAGAGGCAGCCGCCCTGGGACATCAATATGCAGGCGAAGCTCACGGGTCTGCGCGGTCAGCTCAAACTTCTGCGCCACGTCGGAAATCAGCTCCCCCATCGCAAAGCGTTCGCGCTGCGGTTTGATGCCGCCATATTCCAGGCGCGCCAGTTCAAACAGCTGCTGCGAAAGATGCCGCACCTTTTGCCCCTGTCGCAGCGCCGTGGCCAGATACTTCTGGCTCTCTTCTGCCGTCAGGGTCGCGGATTTCATCGATAGCGTCTCCAGATACCCCAGCAACGACGTGAGCGGCGTGCGCAAATCGTGAGAAATATTGGCGATAAATTCCCGGCGCTGCCGGTCGCTGTCGGCCAGCTGATCCCACTGGGACGTAATCTTGCGCGCCAGTTCGATAAAGGTGTTGCGCAGGAGCGTCACCTCATCACCCGTGCTGTTTTCGAGCGGCTGGTCTGCAAGCTGTTTAATGGCGCTGATGCTGTCCTGCTCCAGACCGGAGACTTCCGCCGTCAGTCGCTTGACCGGTTGCGTCACCCAATAGCGCACCAGCAGGCCCGCCAGCAGGCCAAACAGGGCCACCAGCAGCAACGACCACATCGCTGTGCTCCAAAGCGTTTTGTGCCACGCCATGTCCGCGAGGGCATTAAACTCTTCACCTTGCAGGATGATGTACAAATAGCCGCGAAGCTGGCCGTCCTGGCGAAGCGGCGTGGCGCTGAAGACTTTTTTCTTATCGAGACTGCGCGGATCGTCGCCATACACCGGCCACGTTTCGCCGCTGAGGAAATTTTGCAGCGGCGCAATCGCAATGCGTTGCCGCTGAATGTGCCCCGGCGGGGCTGCATCAGCCAGCAGCTCGCCGTCCGGTGAAATCACGTACAGCTCTACGCTGGGATTAAACGTCATCAGCCGATCGAACAGCGGCTTCAGACGCTGGCGATCGACCTTGCCCTGCGCATCAAGAATCGGTTCGCGCTGAGCAATTTGCTGCGCCAGCCCGCCCGACAGGCGCTGAACCATGGCGTTGCCGTACTGCATGCTGGTGTAGAGCTGCACCACACAGGCCACGGCCGCGCTGAGCATCAGCAACAGAATAAACAGTAGCGTCAGCCGCTGGCTGAGGCTAAACCTGCGCGTCATGATGAAACTCCGCGAATTTATAGCCTTTGCCCCAGACGGTACGAATAATTTCCGGCTCGGCGGCGTCTTTTTCTATCTTGATCCGCAGGCGATTGATATGGGTGTTAACGGTGTGTTCGTAGCCTTCGTGCTGATAGCCCCAGACCTGCTCGAGCAAAGCCAGACGCGAGAACACCTCGCCGGGATGACGGGCAAAGAAGTACAGCAGCTCAAATTCGCGTGGCGTGAGCACCACCTCTTTGCCGTTCAGCTGCACGCTCCGCAAGAGCGGATCCAGCGCCAGGCCGTGCGCATAAATTTGCCCGTTGGTCTGCGCCTGCCCCATCGCCTGCTGGCGACGGAACAGCGCTTTAATGCGGGCAATCAGCTCCTGCACGGAAAAGGGTTTAGCCAGATAGTCATCCGCGCCGGTTTCCAGCCCGGTGATGCGGTCAGTTTCACTGCTGCGGGCGCTGATAATAATGATGGGCAGATAGCGGGTGAGCTGGCGAATGCGACGACAAATTTCCAGCCCGTCGACGTGAGGCAACATCAGATCGAGGATCACCGCATCCCATTGCACCTGCTCAAGCAGCAGCAACGCTTTGGCACCGTCGGCCTCATGGGTAATGACGTAACCTTCGTCTTCAAGATGTAAACGCAGGAGAGACGCGATATCGCCGTCGTCTTCCACCAGCAGGATCTGTTTTGCCGCCGCCATTCATTTGCCTTTTTCAGTGTTTAACCGTTAAAGCTTACCTGATTTTGGACGGCAGAAGAGTTCACATTTTGTTTAAGATTTGACGAGCAGCGTCAACACTTCGTAGTGCGCGGTGTGCGGGAACATATCGAAAAGCTGTACGCGCTCTACACGGTAGCCGGGCAAGTGGTCAAAATCCTTTGCCATGCTCCGGGCGTTACAGCTGGAATAGATGATGAAGTCAGGTGCCATCTGGCTCAGATAATCGCACAGCGTTTTACCGATGCCCCGACGCGGAGGATTCACCAGCACCAGTTCAGGCACGCTGCCCTGACCGGTGGCGAACTTGGCAGAATCCAGCGCCTGAAAATGAAGATCGGTTAAGCCTAATTGCGCAGCAGAGTGTTTGGCGCAGGCAATGGCTTCCGGCGAAATCTCAATACCCGTCAGCGTCATCTGCGGCGTGGCGCAGTGCAGACCAAAGCCGCCAACACCACAAAAAAGATCCCACATATGATGGATATTTAGCGCCCGCACCCAGTCGCGCGCCGTGGCATAGAGCCGACTCGCCACCGTCGGGTTGGTCTGGAAGAAACTGTGCGGGCGGATCCACAGCGGGACGTCGTTAAAACGTTCCGCCAGCGCCTGCTGGTCGGTGAAGAAAATCTCTTTCTCCCCTTCCATAATCGCCATATGCACCGGCTGAATATTTGCCGTGATCACCTTCAACTGCGGTAATTGCTGCTGAAGCCACGGCAGCGCCGCGCGCAGTTGTTCAATTTTGGCTTCGGAACGCAGGACAATGCGCAGCATCATTCCGCCGTCGAGCTGGCTTTCGGTTAACAGCAGGTATTTGAGTTCACCGCGTTTACGCTCAACGTTATAGGGCGTCAAACCCGCACGGGCGATAAAGGGTTTCAGCGCCGCGAAGACCGGTTCAAACGAAGCGGGATACAGCGGACAGTCGGTCAAATCTTCCGGCGTGCCGTCGCGGTGCAACATCCCCAGCAGCGGTTTTTCAACACTCCCACTCACCACCATTTTAGCTTTATTGCGAAAGCCCTGCTCCGGCCCGCTGACGGGTGCGCACCACTCCGCAACCGGGTGCGATGCAAGCAGCTGCTGCAAATCGGTCATTTTCGCGGAGAGTTGTTGGGAAACCGGCTGCTCTATCCACTGACAGGAGCGGCAACGACCAGCATCAAAGAGTGCGCACTGCATAGGAAAACCTTAAGAATAACGGGGCTGCGATTATATACACAAAATCATACAAGTTGTATCAAGGCGGCAAGTCTAAGAATCCCCGGCGTTTACTTAAGTAAGTGACTGGGGTGAGCAGACGCAGCCAACGCAGCGACAGCTTGAAGGATGACGTGTATACACATTATTGCAGACGGAAAAACCGTCGGCTGGACGCAGGAACAAAGAGGAGGAACAGCACCAGCAGATCCGGAAGTTTTTGCAGCATAAGCGAGCGGAAAATTTCCCGTTTCGACTCACCGGCAATACTGAACAGCTCGGGATACCCATAGCCGATCGACGCGGCCCACAGATAACCGGTGGCAATCACCTGCGTCAGCAGAAACACCCACCGCGCCCAGTTACGTCCTTTCGCCAGGGAAAAAGCGCAGTAGATCTCAACGAAAACCAGCGCCAGGCTGCCCATGAAAACGAGTGTCAAATTCCACGTTTGCACGCTGCGATGGATAAATTCCCCCACGCCGCGCAGACCCAGCATATTAAACAGCATCACTAAATCCAGACAGCGGATCATAATAATGGCGAGCGCCGCTACCTGCACAAGAGCAGGTACGTTCAGGCGAGCATGTGCTTGTCGCGATTTCGTTAAGAATCCCAATGTTTTTACTTCCCTGAAAAACAGTGCCGCGACACGCGCGGCACTTCATTGAGAATTTTAAATGCTTCAGCCGCGTCTTGCACGCTGGATATCGCGCACGCGCTGTTTTTCCGCGCGCGCCATCAGATACCAGGCGATAAAGCCCACGACGCCCACAACCCCTAAAATGATTGACGCCAGGGCGTTGATCTCAGGGTTAACGCCCATGCGTACGCTGGAGAAAACCAGCATCGGGAGCGTCGTGGCACCCGGGCCTGAAACGAAGCTGGCAATCACCAGGTCGTCGAGCGACAGCGTAAACGCCAGCAGCCAACCCGAGATCACCGCAGGCATAATCATCGGCAGCGTAATGATGAAGAAGACTTTTACCGCGTAGCACCGAGATCCATCGCCGCCTCTTCAATCGAATGATCCAGCTCGCGCAGACGCGACGAAATCACCACCGCCACATAGGCGGTACAGAAGGTGACGTGCGCCAGCCAGATGGTCAACATGCCCCGATCCGCCGGCCAGCCAATCGCATGCGCCAGCGCGACAAACAGCAGCAGCAACGACAAACCCGTGATGACGTCCGGCATGACCAGCGGAGCAGTTATCATAAACGCAAAGCCCGTCGAGCCACGGAAGCGACCAAATCGCACCATTACCAGTGCGGCAATGGTGCCAAGAATAGAGGCCATCGTGGCCGCGCAGGCGGCAATCGTCAGACTCAACCCCACCGCGCTCATCATGGCGGTATCGTGGAAAAGTTCGCCGTACCACCGCGTCGACCAGCCCGCCCAAACGGTCACAAGTTTGGAGCTGTTGAACGAGTAGATCACCAGCATCAACATCGGGGCGTAAAGGAACGTGAAGCTCAGCACCAGAATCAGAATGCGCCACGGAGAGCGTACGACCGGTAAATTATTCATCCGTGATCTCCCATCTGTTTTTGCTGATGCTTGTGGAACCACATGATCGGCACGATCAGCAGCAGCAGCATGACAATCGCGACCGCAGAGGCCACCGGCCAGTCGCGGTTGTTGAAGAACTCCTGCCACAGCACGCGGCCAATCATGATGCTGTCCGGGCCGCCGAGCAGTTCCGGGATAACAAACTCACCGACCGCCGGGATAAACACCAGCATCGACCCCGCGATAATTCCGCCTTTGGTGAGCGGGACAATCACATTAAAAAACGTTTTCAGCGGACGGGCACCGAGATCCAGTGAGGCCTCCACCAGCGAGTAATCAATGCGCGTCAGCGCCGTATAAATGGGCAGTACCATAAACGGCAGATAGGCGTACACAATGCCGATATACACCGCCAGATTGGTGTGCAAAATCGTCAGCGGCTGATCGATAACGCCGAGCCACAGCAAGAAGTTATTCAGCACGCCATTGTTTTTCAGGATCCCCATCCACGCGTACACGCGGATCAGAAACGAGGTCCATGACGGCAGAATCACCAGCAACAGCAGAATATTGCGCGTCGACGGTTTGCTGTGCGCCACCGCCCACGCAAGCGGATAGCCGATCGCCAGACAGCAGATCGTCGAGACCGCGGCTATTTGCAACGACTGCAAATATGCTTCGAAATAGAGCGGATCGTCGGTGAGCTGTAAATAATTACCCAAATTCAGCGCGATCGTCAGCGTTCCGTCCGCCCACTCCATCAGATTGGAATAAGGCGGGATCGCCCGCGCCATTTCGGCGAGACTGATCTTGAAGACAATCAGGAATGGCAGCAGGAACAGCAGGATCAGCCACACATACGGCATGGCGATCACCAGCTTGCGGCCATGCGCCATCTGCATATGCGTCAGCCATTTCGCGAATCCGCTGGTTTTAGGCTCGCGGACAGGGGGTTCAAGTGTACTCATTGCCGCTCCTTATACCGTCAGCACGACGCAACTGTCCGCGTCCCAGCACAGACGCACTTCATCGCCCCACGTTGGCAGCCCTTTTCGGTAACGGTGTTCGTTCTGCAACTGGGCGCTGATCATCTGTCCGCTTTTGAGTCGAACGTGATAAATCGAGAGATCGCCCAGGTATGCAATATGCACCACTTCTCCGACGGCAAGGTTATAGCCATCGGCAGGCGACGCCTCGCAGAGCATGATTTTTTCCGGACGCAGTGCAACGTAAACCGGCACGTTATCCACGACCGAGGCGTCAGGATCTACTTCAGCGGATGCACCAGCCCTGGCGCTTCAATCACCAGACCATCTTCCTGACGTTCTTTCAGCAACCCTTCAAACACATTGACCGAACCTATAAATTCCGCGCTGTAGCGCGTGGGTCGGGTGCTCGTAAATCTCCTCCGGCTCGCCGATTTGCACGAACTTACCGCGGTTCATGATCGCGATACGTCCGGCCATGGTCATGGCCTCTTCCTGATCGTGCGTCACCATCACACAGGTCGCACCCACGCGCTCAAGAATATCCACCACTTCGAGCTGCATACGGTCGCGCAGCTTTTTGTCCAGCGCGCCCATGGGCTCGTCAAGCAGCAGCAGTTTTGGTCGTTTTGCCAGGCTACGCGCCAGCGCGACGCGCTGACGCTGACCTCCAGAAAGCTGGTGCGGCTTGCGCTTCGCGAATTCCTGCATATGCACCAGGCTGAGCATTTCGGCCACGCGTGCGGTGATTTCGGCTTTTGGCAGCTTGTCCTGCTTCAGGCCAAACGCGATGTTCTGCTCCACCGTCATATGGGGGAACAGCGCGTATGACTGAAACATCATATTGATCGGGCGTTCGTAAGGCGGCACGCGGGAGAGATCGACGCCATCCAGCATAATTTGCCCGGCTGTCGGCTGTTCAAAACCGGCCAACATCCGTAACAGCGTGGATTTACCACAGCCGGACGCGCCAAGCAGCGCAAAGATCTCGCCTTTGTAGATGGTGAGGCTGACATCGTCCACGGCATGCTGACCATCAAAGGACTTCGTCAGGTTACGGATTTCAAGAAGCGGGGTCAGCGCTTTACGGGTTTTCGCCTGCGGGCGGGGGGTCGCTTCATTCACGGGGTGCTCTCCGGCATCAATCTAAACTGGTGCAGGCGCACCCTTTCGGTGCGCCTGTTGCCGGGATGTTCTGAACATTCCCGGCCTGGAAAAAGTCGGTGAATGAATTATTTACCGCTTTTCACCTTCGTCCACGCACGGGTACGCACGCGGTCGATTTTCGGGTCTTGTACTTTCAGCGTGAACAGCTTGGCGAACACATCTGCCGGCGGGAAGATCGCCGGATTGTCACGGACTTCAGCGCTGATCAGCGGCACAGACGCTTTGTTACCGTTGGCGTAGAAGACGTGATCGCTGATATGGGCAATCACTTCCGGACGCAGCAGGTAGTTCAGGAACTGATAGGCTTCATCTTTGTTTTTCGCATCCGCAGGCATCGCGAAGACGTCAAAGAACGCCAGCGCGCCCTCTTTCGGGATCGTATAGGTCACGTTCACGCCATTCTTCGCTTCTTTCGCGCGGTTGGCCGCTTGCCACACATCACCCGCCCAGCCGATGGCAACACAGATATCGCCGTTAGCGAGATCGTTAATGTACTGAGATGAATGGAAGTAACGAATGTTTGGACGCAGCTTGAGCAGCAGGTCGGTGGCCGGCCCGGTGTAGTCATCTGCTTTGGTGCTGTTCGGATCTTTGCCGAGGTAATTCAGCACGGTGGCAAAAATCTCTTCAGGCGCATCGAGGAATGAGACGCCGCAGCTTTTCAGCTTGGCCAGGTTTTCCGGTTTCAGCACCATATCCCAGCTGTCCAGCGGTACGTCGGTTCCCAGCGCCTTTTTCACTTTATCGACGTTGTAGCCAATCCCGGTCGTCGCCCACAAATACGGTAAGGCGTATTTGTTATCCGGATCGTGCTTCGCGACCATCTTCAGCACTTCAGGATCGAGGTTTTTCCAGTTCGGCATCTTGCTCTTATCCAGCGGCTGGAAAACGCCGGCCGCCAGCTGGCGCTCAAGGAAACTGGCCGAGGGAACCACCAGGTCAAAGCCGGTGCTGCCCGCCATCAATTTGCCTTCCAGCACTTCGTTGGAGTCAAAGACGTCGTAAACCACTTTAATCCCGGTCTCTTTTTCGAAATTCGCCACCGTATCCGGCGCGATATAATCAGACCAGTTATAAATGTGCAGCGTTTTTTGTTCCGCAGCGAGCGTACCGGCAGAGACAGCCATCAGAGCGCCCGCAACCAGACCCGATAACCATTTTTTATTAAAGGCGACCATATCGTTATTCCTTATGAAAGCTCGTTAACTGTTGTTAACAAACGAACTAAAAGCATGCATTTGGGGATATGCAAGAATCATGCATATTTTGTCGCTCTGCCTGACGCAAAAGAAAAAACCTTCTGGCAGTTTTCGCTCGCTTTTTTAAGCTCCGCAAGAATAACTGTAGCCTGTGCCCCAGGCTATAGCCCAGATTAAAAAGCGGTTTTTATCAATTTTTTACGCAGAAAGGGTCTATGTGATAAGCCGAACAGGCCCGCAGACAGGTGAAATATTCTTTAAAGGGAGGTTAATAGCAGCAGATTAGAGGGTGTTATGCAGCCGCTGCGGTAGCGACTGCGAGAGTGTCAGCGCGTTTTAGTGCAGAAACGCGTCGCGTGAATCGTTATTCTCGACCTCTTCATCTTCAGCCATAAAGAGCAGGTGGTGCGCGCTGGCCTCTAACATCACCATCGAGATTTGCTCTTCGCTCTGGCGCATAAACCAGGCAAACTGCTGAAATGACAACCCCGCACCGGCGCATAAAGACTGGCAAACCACCAATTTTGGCAGATTATCATCCTGAATATCGAGAAATGCTTTCACGGTCAAAGAACCGGCATTGATTGCCGATAAATCAGAGGCCAGGGCCAGCAGTGCCGACGGTTTTACTTCGGCCAGCGCCGAGAAAAGAATTACGTCGTTAATCAGGTCGATTTTGGCGTCAAAAATGCCGTCGAAATTTTGCATGTGCGGCAGGTGCAACGCCTGACAGGAATCACACTCAAAGTAAGTGATGCCAGCATCGTCGAGCCAGTGACGTAACGTATCCAGAGTTGGAACGACCTGTAAATCCATAGAGTGCAGCCTCGTAATAAAAAACTTTGCTTAGAGTACGCAAAAAGCGTGTTCCTAACCACCCGTTTTCAGGCAATAGCCCGGCGTGGCGTGGCGCTCAATCCATGAGATCATTTTACCCGCAATATCGACGCCCGTGGTTTTCTCTATCCCTTCAAGGCCTGGCGAGGCATTAACCTCCATCACCAGCGGCCCCCGGTTAGCGCGCAAAATATCCACGCCCGCAATATCCAGTCCAAGGGTTTGCGCCGCTGTAATGGCGATTTCACGTTCGCGCTCGGTGATGTTCGCGATACGCGCCACGCCGCCACGGTGCAAATTAGAGCGGAAATCCCCGTCTTTCGCCTGGCGTTCAATCGCCGCCACCACCTCATTGCCGACGACCAGACAGCGAATATCGCGCCCTTTCGCCTCTTCGATATATTCCTGCACCAGAATATGCGCATTCAGGCCGCGAAACGCGTCAATCACGCTCTCGGCTGCCTGACGCGTTTCGGCCAGCACCACTCCAATGCCCTGGGTGCCCTCCACCAGCTTCACCACCAGCGGTGCGCCGCCCACCATTGCAATTAAATCGCTGGTGTCGTCGGGCGAATGGGCAATGCCGGTCATCGGTAAATCGATGCCCTGTCGGGCGAGTAACTGCAGGGAACGCAATTTATCGCGCGCGCGGGTAATGGCAACAGATTCATTCAGGGGATAACTGCCGAGCATCTCGAACTGACGCAACGCGGCGGTGCCATAGAAGGTCATTTGCGAACCGATGCGCGGGATCACCGCATCGAAGTGCGGTAACTGGCGACCTTTATAATGGATTGAAGACGCTGCCGGGCTGATGTTCATATAGCACGACAGCGGATCGAGGATCTCAACCGAATGGCCACGCTTATTCGCCGCATCAAGCAGGCGCTTACAAGAATAGAGCGTTCCATCCCGGGACAAAATGGCAATTTTCACCCTGCACCTCTCTAAAAACTCAATAAGAGCCTGCGTATCATATACGCAGCAGGGCGCAGGATAAATGTGCTATCGCACGGCCCAGCCCTGTTTATGTAAATAGTCGAGAATAAACGGACGGTTTTCTTTAATAATGGTGCGACGAATATGGTCACTCCAGGTGTCGCGACGATTATTGCTGTCGCGCGTCAGATAATAGTTGGCCAGGTCTTCGTCGTACTGCGCCAGCACGTCAGCATCCACGGGCTGATAGTGATTTTCATGCATCAGCATCGCAGCAGGAATACGCGGTTTCACGTCCGGGTTATCAGCGGGCCAGCCAAGGCACAGGCCAAACAGCGGTAAAACGTGTTTTGGCAGTTGCAGCAGTTCCGTCACACTTTCAATGTTATTGCGAATGCCACCGATATACACGCCACCCAAACCCAGCGATTCCGCGGCTGTTAACGCATTTTGCGCCATCATTGCGGTATCCACCACGCCCAGCAGCAGCTGTTCCGCCAGCCCCAGTTGCGCATCGGGACAAATTTGCAGATGACGATTAAAATCGGCGCAGAATACCCAAAACTCAGCCGCTTGCCCGACATGCTTCTGCCCGCCGGTCAGCGTCACCAGTTGCTCACGCATCGAGGGATCGGTAATGCGGATAATCGACGTGCACTGTAAAAAGCTGGAGCTGGAGGTTCCCTGCGCGCTCGCGATAATCGCTTCCCGCTGGGCATCCGTAATCGGTTGGTCGGTGTAATGGCGGATAGAACGGTGGGAACGGATCACATCAATCGTCGGGGTCATGGGTCTCTCTTTTCTCTCTCTTTACGCGGTTTCCAGCCAGTATAGGCAAAGATGGCGAACGTGTAATTGGCGAAATATAGCCTAAAGATATCAAAGCGACAGGTGAAACCTGCTTTTCATGAGGGCAGGTTATCGTGCACTATAAGCGTCATTCGCCGTCGGGCTTACGTTTTAGGAGAGAGATATGTTTGCAGTGATTTTTGGACGTCCAGGTTGCCCTTACTGCGTGCGCGCTAAAGAACTGGCAGAAAAACTGACCGCTGAGCGTGATGACTTTAACTTCCGCTACGTTGATATCCACGCGGAAGGCATCAGCAAATCTGACCTCGAAAAAACCGTGGGTAAACCGGTTGAAACCGTGCCGCAGATTTTCCTCGATCAGACGCACATTGGTGGTTTCACTGATTTCGAAGCCTATGCGAAAGAGAATCTGGGTCTTTTTGCTGCCCAGTAATGTGTGAAGCGCCCTCTCTGGGAGGGCGTTTTTATTTGTGACGCAGACGTCGGATCAGACTGCGCGCAAAGAGAAAGCACAGCGCGCCCAGCGCACACCAGAATATCCCGCTCATCAGCCACGCCAGTTCCTGCCACAGCGAACGCGACGGTACAAACACCCAACGCATCACCACCAGGCATAGCGGTGCCGCCAGAACCGCACCAATCAACGACTTAAATACCGCTTCACCGCGCGTCAGAAAACTGGCCACTATCCCTGGGAGAATGAAAAACAGTAACCCCAGCTCAGGATGACCTGATGACCGAAACGCGCCCTTCACATTCGCTAATACCAGGCAAACCACGGTAAACAACAAGAAACAGCAGGCGACCCCCGCCCAGTTCCGTTTTATGTTCAAAAATCCTCCTGACTTCATCTCTATCGAATACACATTCGTCCAGCGGACGCCCAGTCAGATAAAGCAACGTGGCACTCCTTGCCAAAGCCCATAGGTGATATGCGATCTTTACTGGCTCTGAATATCCAATGCGATTAGACTATCGGCCAGTTATTGTTCTTCGGATATATTCTTAGTGTGTGAAAAGTGTATTTTTCTGCTCGCGCATGGAACAAAACAGTAGCCTAAATAACCCTTTCTTTCAACAGCTTAACGGTAAACAAGAAGTTAGCCTTCGTGAATATAAACGTCGCAGATTTGTTAAACGGGAATTACATCCTGTTATTATTTGTTGTACTGGCATTAGGCCTGTGCCTGGGCAAATTACGCCTGGGTTCAGTTCAACTCGGTAATTCCATTGGCGTTTTAGTCGTCTCATTATTATTAGGCCAACAACATTTCAGCATTAACACCGACGCGCTAAACCTTGGATTTATGCTGTTTATTTTTTGCGTAGGCGTGGAAGCGGGCCCGAACTTTTTTTCAATTTTCTTTCGCGACGGCAAAAATTATCTGATGCTGGCGCTGGTGATGGTCGGTAGCGCACTGATTATCGCGTTAGGGTTGGGCAAACTGTTTGGCTGGGATATCGGGTTAACTGCAGGCATGCTGGCAGGATCGATGACCTCGACGCCCGTTCTCGTCGGCGCTGGCGACACGTTGCGCCACTCGGGGATGGAAGGGAGCCAACTTTCCGTTGCGCTCGATCATCTGAGTTTGGGTTATGCCCTTACCTATCTGATCGGTCTGGTCAGTCTGATTGTCGCCGCACGCTATTTGCCAAAATTACAGCACCAGGATTTGCAAACCAGCGCCCAGCAAATCGCCCGTGAACGCGGCCTGGACACTGACACTAAACGCAAAGTCTACTTACCGGTGATCCGCGCCTATCGCGTGGGGCCGGAGCTGGTAGCCTGGGCTGACGGTAAAAATTTGCGTGAGCTGGGGATCTATCGCCAGACCGGCTGTTACATCGAACGCATTCGCCGCAACGGCATTCTGGCGAACCCGGATGGCGACGCGGTGTTGCAGATGGGCGACGATATCGCGCTGGTAGGTTATCCCGATGCGCATGCCCGTCTCGATCCCAGCTTCCGTAACGGCAAAGAGGTGTTTGACCGCGATCTGCTCGACATGCGCATCGTTACCGAAGAGATTGTGGTCAAAAACCACAACGCCGTGGGCCGCCGCCTGGCGCAACTTAAGCTGACCGATCACGGTTGCTTCTTAAACCGCGTGATCCGCAGCCAGATTGAAATGCCGATCGACGACAATGTCGTTCTCAACAAGGGCGACGTGCTCCAGGTAAGCGGCGACGCACGCCGCGTGAAAACCGTTGCCGACCGTATCGGCTTTATCTCCATCCACAGCCAGGTGACCGATCTGCTGGCTTTCTGCGCCTTCTTTATTGTCGGCCTGATGATTGGGATGATCACGTTCCAGTTCAGCAACTTCAGCTTTGGCGTTGGCAACGCCGCCGGGCTCTTATTCGCCGGAATTATGCTGGGCTTCCTGCGTGCTAACCACCCAACCTTCGGCTATATCCCGCAGGGCGCGCTGAATATGGTGAAAGAGTTTGGCCTGATGGTCTTTATGGCGGGCGTGGGTTTGAGCGCGGGCAGCGGTATTGGACACAGTCTGGGTGCCGTCGGCTGGCAGATGTTGGTCGCCGGTTTGATTGTCAGCCTGCTGCCGGTGGTGATCTGTTTCCTGTTCGGCGCTTACGTTCTGCGCATGAACCGCGCCATGTTATTTGGCGCGATGATGGGTGCCCGCACCTGTGCGCCCGCGATGGAAATCATCAGCGATACTGCACGCAGTAACATCCCGGCCCTGGGCTACGCGGGCACATACGCCATTGCTAACGTGCTGTTGACGCTGGCGGGTACGCTGATCATCATCATCTGGCCGGGACTCGGATAACTCTCAAGTTTGCGCATCGAGAAAATTATTTTAGATATGCGCAGAACTTTTCCAAAAGGAGGCAGTCATAATTAGTGCCACTGCTTTTCTTTGATGTCCCCCAATTTGTGGAGCCCATCAACCCCGCCGTTTTGGTTCAAGGTTGATGGGTTTTTTGTTGCCTGCTATTCTGCCCATTCATAATCAGTCACTTAGACACATTCCTCTTCATCCGTGGCGACAGAATGGCGACAGCGAAATTTTTGGCGGCTCGTTAAGGGGATGATCTTGAAAACTCTGAGGCAGCCACATGGAAGAAATGCACTTTGTTTACATCAATGGTAATGCGCGAATTGGTGTCCATTCACTAATAAATATCAGCCGCAGCGAACACCACCTGCAAGGGGTTTGTACCAAGAGCAACTCAGTTAAGACCTACCGTCTGGATCGCATCCTTAAGGAATACGGTTCTGCTGAAGAGGCTTTCGGCTCTTGCGATACCTTTAATCCCGATAGCTATTCCCACCTCGTTTCTAAAAGCAAAACCGCCCTCAAGCAGCAAACCTTTGATATCTGTTTTACCGGCTTCAAAAAAGCAGACAAAGAGCGTCTGATCGCCGTTGCTTCTGAGAATGAGTTAACAGTACGAGACTCGGTCACAAAAAATCTTCAGATACTTTGCTGCGGCTACAATGCGGGACCATCAAAAGTTAACGCAGCAAGGATGAAAGGGACTGTCATCATTGATGAGTCTGGTTTTAATCATTTCATTGAAACCGGCGAGATACCTGACTTCTGAGTTACACAAACAAAACCCGCCATTGGCGGGTTAGTAAGCTAATTGCTCCTGCATTCCTTTCGGATGGGGAGGCGCGGCGCTGATTTTTTGCGGGCGGCATACAGAACGGACAAACGTCTCATGTGTCACGAACGTATGCCCGCACTCAATATTGGTGCACTGGTTGTAGCGTTCTTTGGTCTCACTGGAGACCTGAAAGCTACTGCGTGTATGCGCGGCCTGGCCGCACATCGGACAATTCATCATTTTGTTCAGCCCTCACTCTTAACCAGTTCGCAATAATGATACATCATTGTTCTCATTTTGGAACTAATCATTCAATTTCGAACTCGTCAATTTTCACTTCGAGATCCAGACTGGTGGTAAACCCACTGTCCGGGTTCACCGTATGCGTCAGCGTGGTGATGGTCCACTCCGCATCATCAATCGGCTGCTTAAAGCCCCTGACCTTGACCGGCATTTCGGTATAGAGATCCGCCCGCCCTTCTGCGAGCTGCAGGGAGAACGACGCCACCCCGCGCTGCAGACGCTCCCACTGCATCTTTGCCGCCCGTTCCGCATTGCCCCGGTTGGCGTAGGTCCGGCTCAGGACCAGCACGTTTTCATCCGTTCCCACCAGGTAGTCACCCTGCTTTTCCTCCGGCGCTTTGGGCGCGGCGGTTTTCTTGCGGCGTCGCTTCACCTTCGTCGTCTCTTTCTTCTTCGGTTCACGGGTGTGCAGCCAGCTGGCAATCACGCCAGTGTAGGCTCCACGGTCAGCCAGGGAAAACCGATGGCCGTCTCCAGCCTGGCGGGTGATGGTGATAACCGGCAGCGGCTTTCCGCTGGCCGTTCTGCCCTGTCCCTGGCGGATAAACAGCAGGTTTCCGTCTTTCACGGACGCAATCGCCCCGAACTGGCGCGCCAGCTTCATCAGAAAACTCGCGTCGCTCTCATTGGTCTGGTCCAGATGGTCCAGTGTCTTTTCCGTCAGGTCTGTGCCCAGCGCCACTTTCAGGTTGTGGCGAGCAGCAATTTCCTTCACCACCGCGCCCACCGTGGTCTGGTGCCAGGACTTTTCACGCCGGGTGTTCAGGGTTTCGCGAAAATCAGCGCTGCGCGCACGGACGGTCAGCCGGTCAGGTGCGCCGGAATGTTCGATTTCATCCACGGTAAACGCCCCTTTCGGGAACAGCGGCTGCCCTTTCCATCCGAGCGCCAGATGGATCACCGCCCCCCGACGCGGCAGAACAATCATTCCGTCCGCGTCGTCCAGCTCCAGATCGAGCTGGTCCGCCTCAAAGCCCCGGTTGTCGGTCAGCGTCAGGCTCATCAGGCGCGCGTCCATCACCGTCGTCACATCCCTGCCTTCGATGGTGATACTGAACGCCGGGCTTTTTGCTGGTCAGGTTCATGAGACTTGAATTCAGATTCATGACAGCAGCCCTCCCGCCATATTTTTCACTTTGCCAATCGCAGACGTCGCCGTGTCCTGCAGGTTGCTGAGCTGATCGCTCAGACTGCCGAACATATCCGAAAGCGACTCATCCACCCGTTTCAGGGTCAGCGTAAACTCAATCCGCCGCGGCATTCCGCTTTCGAAAAACTCCGTTTTGGTCTGACTCAGAATCTCGATCACAAACATGCCATAGATAGTGCCGCTCCCCTCAATCAGCGGCCACGCTTTGCCCAGCTCCGCCATCTGCTCCAGTGCCAGCAGAGACAGCCTGCCGCCGGTGACTTCCGGCAGCAGCACGCCGGAAAGCGTCAGGGAATCGTTATCCGGGCCAAGAAACTGCGTGGACGGACGACGGTTCACCCGGTTGTTGGCGGCGTGCCGCCAGCTGCGCTGATACTGCAGCTCCTGATAGGGCACGGTGCGCAGCATAAACACGTACAAACCCAGCACCATCATCATGATTCGTACCCCCCCTGATCGCTGTAATTGCTGCGCGCTTTTGCCCTGGCCCGGCGTTCTCGCTCATCGAGCTGTCGCGCCACTTCGCGGGCAATATCCTGTGCGCTTTGCCCTGGCTGGGCGGTGATATGGATCGGCGCGTTAATCTCATAACGGATAATGGTTGGCGGACTGTCATCCTTCACCGGCTGCGGCTGATACGCCCTGACCGGCAGGCTGAACGGATGCAGCGGCGCGGCCTCTGCAGGCGCGGCTGTTACGCCCATCACTCCGGCCACCACGGACGCCAGCGCCGCAGTGCGTCGCCTGCTGGTCACATTCGCCGGACCGTTGACAATTTCCGGACCGTTCTCGCCCACGATGCCAAACTGCCCGCGCGGTATTGCGCCACCGCTGTCATACATTCCCGCAAAACTACCACCCGGCGGTATGGGTCGCGGCGTGGCCGCCCCGACAATCTGCACCTGCGGTGTCGTTGTGGTGTTGCCGGTCATCCAGTCAGGCAAGTAATCCGTGACTGACGCCAGCTTGCTTTTCAGCGCCTCCCACTTTTCATTGATGCCGTCGAGAACGCTGTCGATAATCGCGCTGCCCATGGCTTTGAATTTCTCCGGTAGCGCGGCAATATCGCTGATGATTTCCGTCCATTTCTGGCTAATGGTCTGCCTGACAATCGCCCATGCTGCCGACACGCCATTACTGACAGCCTCCCACAGCGCCCTGAATTTCGGCCCCAGCGTCTCCCAGTTCTGCCAGATGTAAATCGCCCCCATGGCAATCAGGCTGACCGCCGCCAGAATCGGGTTCGCCATCATCAGGCGGCCCAGCCACACCACACTTTTACCGGCACCGCTAATCGCGCTGCTAATCAGGCCGAACGCGCCACCGCCTTTGATACCGAGAATAGAAAACTGCAGGCGCATCAGTGCCAGCGGACCGAGCAACGCAGCCACCGCCAGCATGACCGTTCCGAGCACCACGGCGAGCGCGGCGAATGCCGCCCCCACTTTCAGCAGACCGCCCGCCAGTCGCGGGTTTTCTTCCACCCAGCGCCGGAACGTGCCGGTGACTTCTTTCACCGTGTTCATGATGGACAGCAGCGGCTCGCGCAGCGTTTCGCCCAGACTGCTGAACGCGTTCTGCGCCCCCGTTTTGACCAGCAACCACTGCGCGGAAAGAGAATCCTTGTTGATATCGGATTCTTTCTGCATGGAGCCATTCGCGTCACCGCCGGCCGTGAGTCTGAGCTGGCGCTGCAGCTCCGGCAGGTTGTTCGCGAGCTTCGCCGCATCGTCGCCAAATTCTTTGCCAAACAGCATCGTCATGGCAGATAAACGCTTGTCCTGCGGCAGATGGTTGACCTTCTCCAGCACGCGCTGAATGGTCCCCATAGCGTCCTTTGTCATCTGCTTTTCAAGCTCTGCTGGTTTCAGCTTCAGGAGATCCATACCGTCCATGAATCGATTGCTCTGCATGGAGGCAATCGACAGCTCGCGCACCATGGCGTTCGACGCGCTGGCGGCAATTTCTGGCGCAGCACCTAATGACAGGAACGTGGAGCCGAGCGCGGCGGCCTTGCGATAATCCAGACGGTCCGCCACGCCCCCCATACGCTGCAGCACGTCGATAATGTCAGCGCCCTTTGACATGGCGTTATCGTCCAGGTAGTTCAGCGCGTCGCCCAGCTGTTCGATATTGCGGGTTGGCACCTTATACAGACTGGCGATTTTCCCCAGCCCTTCGGACAGCTCATCAGCGGGCAGTTCGAACGCCGTGGACGCTTTGGCCGCTGTGCTCGCGAAAGCCAGCAGGTCGCGCTTCTGGTCCGCCCAGGAATCGTTGGGGTTCGCCACGTTCATGCGCGCCCCGCCTTCAACCAGCGCGGCATAATCTACTGCGCCGTTTTCCATCGGTAGCTTTTCACTGGCGGCTTTGATGGCGTCCTGCATTTCGTAGAACCGGGCGGTACGGTTGCCGTTGTCGTCGCGCAGGCCGTTGACCTGCTTTGCCACGCCCTTCATGGCATCTTCCATGCTGGCGTAGCTTTTCACCGCCGCCATCACCGGTGCGCCCATTCCGACACCTGCCGCAGTGGTGCTTGCTCCGGCTCCGGCGATACGGTCACGGACCTCCAGGCTACGGGAATAGGTGGCGCGGACGGCATGCATTCTTCGTTGCTGTTCTCCTAACGGCATAACGTCAGTGACGGACGGCGACCAGTGAAAGATGGTGGCAATGTCTGCCACCAGGTCATCAACCGTCAGGCTGTCGGCAAACCGGCAAGCACCGACTTCTTCAATAAAAAAGTCACCACCTCGACCGACAGTGCGGTGAGGTCGGCGGGGTCCAGCTCCGCCATTTCCTGCGCGGTCAGGGTCGGCGTGGAAATACGCGGAATAACGGTCATCATCGCGCCCACATCCATATCCATGATGGCCTGCAGGCGGGTGCCACGCAGCGCGCCGGACTGCGGTTTACGCAGAATGATTTCGGTGATTTCTGTTTTGCCGCGCTTGATCGGGGTATCCAGCTGCACGGCCTTTTCGGTCGGTTTATCGCTCATGTTCGTGTCCTGTTCGTGGGTACTGGCGCGGCTGCCCGCGCCGTTAAGGTTAATCAGAGGCCGAGGGCGTTACGGTGCGCTTCCATCAGGTCCACGCCGTCCACGATTTCAATCATGTTGACCAGATCGACCTCATACAGCACGTCGCCGTTAATGGTCAGCTTCGCGTAGCTGTTGGTGCTGGTGACTTTGGTTGTGCTGCTCTCGCCCGTTTTCCACTCGCCGGAATCCAGCTCTTTGTGACGCCCGCGCACAACCAGTTCAACCGCCTGCACTTCGCCTGTGTCGTCACGCTGGATAGAGCCGGTAAAGCGCAACTGGATGGCGTCCACCGTCGCTTTGCCCATCTGCTTGAACAGCAACAGCTCGGTGCCCCCGATGGAGAACTCCGTATCAATCGCGCCGTCATCCAGCCCCATATCCACGTCCACCGCGCCCGGCATCCCGCCGCCGCGATACTTCTCGAACTTGCGGGTGAATTTCGGCAGGGTCAGCGACTCGACGATCCCCTGCCAGTTGTTCCCGTCGTTAAACAGGTTCAGGTGTTTTAACTTGCGTGGTAAAGCCATGGTGTCCCCTTACGCACTGACCTGGCTGGAGAAGTCCAGCAGGTACTGATCGGTGATGCGCTGGCGCAGCATCAGGTTTTCCAGAGGTGGCACCGGCGTGTAGTCGTAGTCGATGGTGAGCTTCCCGGCTTTCAGGGAATCTTTATCGTTCACGGACTCATCCAGCCAGCAGTCCGCGCCGATGATGTAGCCCTGCGTTTTCAGGCTGCGCAATTTGGCACGGATACCTTCGATAATGTCGCGGGCCAGTGACGGATTCAGCACGCCGTCCACCGCCCACATATGCGCTTCAGCGATGGTGTCCGCCAGCACCTGCGCGGTGCGGGTGTAGTTCTCAAAGGCAAACAGCGGATCGTCACTGAGGCAGCGGGAACCCCAGAAGCGGAAACCGTCCTTGCGGATAAGCGTGGTGACGTCGTTCTGGTTAAGCAGCCCTGCATCGGTTGCCGGGTCCTGCAAATCCCAGAACACATCAGCGGACAGCCCGGTGACGCCGTTCACGCCGACGTTGGAGAGCGTTTTGTGCCAGCCGATCTGCTCGTCAATTTTGGCACGCAGGCCAAGCGCACGGGCGGAGGCGTACGCCGTCGCGTCGGCATTCAGTACGGTGTCAAAGTTGATGAAGTCAGGCCAGATCAGCATCCCCTCGCGCTGGCTGAAATTAGCGCGGTAGGCAATGGCGTCTTCCACGGTTTTGCAGCCATAGGCGGACAGATAGGCAAACCCGCGCAGACTCTGCGCCACACTCAGCAGCTCAGTGGCAACGGCCTGCGTGTCATGCCCCGGCACGCCAAGGATGCGCGGTTTCACGCCGAGCTGAGACTGCGCCGACAGCAGCGCTTTCATGCCTGTTTTTTTGCCGTCAGCGGTGACGCCGCCGAGGATGTTAGAGGTGGTTTCCGCTTCAGTTTCGCCCTGGGCGACACGTACCACGACGGTGACGGGTTTGGCCTGGTCAGCAATGGCATCGAGCGAACGGGCCAGCGTGCCGGACTCGCCCGCCTTGCCGCTGGCGGTCAGGACGTCGGTTAGCAGAACCGGTTTGTTGAGAGGAAACATTGCCGCATCGGCATCATCGCCGGTGCAGACCATGCCCACGATGGCGGTGCTCACCGTGGTAATGGGTCGGGTGAGCGTTCATGGGGGGAATGTTGGTTTATTACACGTATATGCGACAACTTAACTGAATTGTTCTGTTACGTGCACAATGAACTGTGCCACTTACTCGTATCCATCGTGCAAGTGGCAACAATAATGTATGGAACACTACCAGTAAAAGATGATTCCGCTAGGTCAAATAAGAAGTAAAATTATTGGCAATACTATAGCCAAAAACTCATTAATACCTCTAACGACCTGAACCACATTATTAGTCTGATCTAAAAACTCATTATTTCTTTCAAGTGCCTCTTGCAGTTTTGATGTATTCCTTGAAAATTCATCGATAATGGCTTGATAGTTAGCATGATCCAGCACAGCAATAGCCTGAATTAATTTTGTAAGATTATCACTGTATAACGACTGATCCTTTAAACTCATAGATGTCAATTCTGCATCAGAATACTGATAAAATTTATTCCTTATAGATCTTAAAGTATCCACCGTATATTGAATAAGCTGTTGTTCTTGCTCAGTCATTTTTTAACCCCCATATTGATATCTGTAGTTAGAGAATCGACAAATGAAGCAAACTGCTGAATTTCAGCCTGATCACGCAATGCCGAAACTGACCCTCCCTCGCCACTTGTTGTTTTATAGAGTAAATCTAACATTTTATCAGGGGCTGTTTTCACAATATCAAAATGAGCTAATTTGGATTGAGTTGTAATCCATTCTTTTCGACCATCCCCCCATAACTCTGCATTTATATTTTTCATATGTTTTATATATGGCTCTTTTACATTATTAACATAATTATTATCAGAATAATCCTTCAAGTCGCCTATATATACACCACTAAATGCAGCAAGAACTTTTTTATGGATGATTAATTCTGTTGCTATATCTGGAGAAGCTTGTTTTAATGACGCACTAATCTTACCCGCCTTGTACATCTTGGAAGCATTTGATGTAATTTGTTCAATATAATTCTTATCCTCTGCACTCAACTCATTGGTTCCAAGAAATTTACTTCCTGAGTCAATTTTCGTTACCAGAGACGCCCCTTCAGCAGTGATTTCTTTGTCAGACGCATCATTCGCAATTTTCTTCAATGAAGTGAAATACCCAGAACTTAATGCAACTCGAATTTTAATTGCTTCGAGATCTTTTATATCAGCTATAGTTTTATCATCCTCAAATTTAATTTGTGCTGAGAGCTTGTCTGGCGTTTGATTTATTGGGACTTTTCTGTAATGCAATAATGCAAAATTACTATACTCCGTAGTATAACCAATTACCTTACCTAAAAACTTATCCATTGAGGAGGAATAAACAATCCCTGCATCCGCAAAACTATTGCTATCATTTATAGTTTTTGAAGCACACCCAACAAGGAAAAGGATAGGGATAACAGCACAAGCAAATCTAGCCATATTCGACTCCAGAGCAAGCTGTGTGAAATTAACAACATAACAAAATGACGCCTATTAAAAGATAAAAACAATGTTCTCATCAACATTACATTGACTATATGAGAAGCAGTAAAACCTTTTTATCATTTTTATAAGATAGATGAGCACAAGAGGATTTCAATAGTTCGTAAGGATTATTTAATCGTATTAATCAAGAAATTGTACACTTCGTTCTTCACTGTACTATTTACACCTAATAATTTTCTCTCAACATAACGTACCTCTGGCCCCTTACGTCTGACACGATCGCGTAAGCCATAATGATGCACCCGCGCAATGCGCTGCACCTTCCCTGTAAACTGCACGCTGGCTGAATCCGCGCTGGCGGCAGTTTTCAGGTATTTCGCCGTGCGCAACTTCGCAAACATCTGCCGCTTGATGCGCCCCTTTTTAGTCCGGGCCGTGACCTTTCGCGGCTCGTAGCCACTGCCGTCAGGATTACGCTGTAGCCGAATATTATTTTGCTGATTCCGCCGCACCTCCTGCGCCAGTTCCCGCATCATGCGCTGACGTGCAGCAGGCTCCAGATTCGCCAGCAGTGCCGCTAGCCACTCGTCCATCTTGTGCAGATTATTCACGTTTCACCCTCCACATCTCTTCTGGCTCATCAGGTTCCGGCTCCGCCTCAACCGTCGAGATCCCGCCGTCGGTGCTGACCAGCACGCGCTCGGTCAGCTGCAGGTTCAGGCTGATATCACACACGTCGTTGCGCAGAATAACGCCTATCTGGAGAAGCGCACCAACCGGCTGGGCGGTATTCTGTCGCTGGAGCCGTCGCTGGCGAAATACACCCGGCGCGGTGTGGATCTGGATACCTACTGGTTTGTGCAGTACGGCATGACCACGCAACCGTACGAGTTCATAAAAGGCAGCATTTTTCACCTGATGGAACCGGATTTAAACCAGGAGATTTACGGCCTGCCGGAGTACCTGTCAGCCATCCCTTCCGCCCTGCTGAACGAGTCCGCTACGCTATTCCGCCGCAAGTATTACATCAACGGCAGCCATGCAGGGTTCATCATGTACATGACCGATGCCGCACAGAATCAGGAGGACGTGAACAACATCCGCCAGGCGATGAAAAGCGCCAAAGGGCCGGGCAACTTCCGCAACCTGTTTATGTACTCGCCTAACGGCAAAAAGGACGGGATTCAAATCATCCCGCTTTCAGAGGTAGCTGCTAAGGATGAGTTTCTGAATATCAAGAACGTGAGCCGGGATGACATGATGGCAGCACACCGCGTTCCGCCGCAGATGATGGGGATCATGCCGAGTAATGTTGGGGGGTTTGGGGATGTGGAGAAGGCGGCGAATGTGTTTGTGCGGAATGAGTTAATTCCTCTGCAAAAAAGACTTGAAGAACTTAATATATGGTTAGGTGATGCAATAATTACTTTTAGGCATTACTCTTTAGAGCAATAGAATCTCTTTAAAAAGATAAGAGATTACATCTCTTATCTTTGCCACAACAACCATTCAAAATAATTTTAAATTTCAAAATGCGATTTATATTCAATCAATTCATCCTTTGCAAGAACTCCACTGGAATCTATGTAGTTAATAATATCCCAATCATAAAGACACAACGTCAAAACCATTAATCTTACCAATGGGAAATCAGTCAAATTAATCAACACTTCGTAATATTCTTTTTTTTCTTGCCCCGATAACTTTTCATCGATCAACTTAAGCAAAAGATAAAAGCGTCTCGCTGAAGAGTGAATTGATTCTGAAACGTCACATTCGCTAATATCATTAGCGATGTCAATTCGTGAAAAGCCTTCATTTTTCTTAGAAAAAATAAGTTCTTCAAGATAATTTACAGCCTCACCTCCCTTAACTTCACTCCCATCCGCTTTACTTAATCTAAATTTATCGAAGGCAGTACGTTGAGCATCAATAAGGTTATAAAATCTAGCTTCGAAATTCTTCAAGTAATCAAGATGTTCTTGACGTTTATTTTCTACAATGAGACTTGAATTAGCCTCTCTTTGTAGATTAACAGATCTTATCAAGAGCACTATGGATAAGAAGGTTAGTATAGGGTTTACAACCCCTCCCAAGTAATCACCGAATTGCGCCCAAACCTCAGTGCTTTTAGACAAACCTTTGCCAGTATTGAAGTTGTAGACATACGCAAGTATGACGACAACTATAAAAAACAGGCTAAAATAAATAATCTTTTTCATTCTAAGATATCTCATGAATAAAATACTTAACAACTTCGCCGCTTCCTAACTTCAAGTCATGTACTGTTAAGGTGATAAAATCCCATTTATCTTTGGATAACCCATTATTTCTATGAAGATTTTCAGTGATTTTCTTCTTAAAGTCTAAAGGAACATATTTCAATCCTTTTGCTAAACCAAAAGCTGTCGTCTGATCATCACCTTGAACTATTAACCGGCCATTACCTGTCATTGAGTTAAATCGGGTAAAGATAACAGTAATTTGATATTCACGCTTTCCTTCTTCAGTTTCAGTAATATGCTGTGCTGTTTTAGGGGTTAGCATAGCGATTCGAGTTTTATCCCCCCTAGGTTTGTGGTTCAATTCTACATTGAAACTGCTCATAGTAGTTATTTGTGCATATCGACCAGAGCGCGCCGAAGAACTTCAAGGAGTTTATCCTCAACATTTTCCAATTCAGCAACAACTCCTAATGCACTTGCACTTAACTTATTAGGTTCAAGGAATAATGATTCTGAGATGAAATATGACATCACCTCACAAAAAACATCATTCCCCATCTTTTTTAACTTTCTTTTAAGTACTGGATCATTAATTTCGATACAAAAATTTTGCCCATAAGAGCTTTTAAAGCTTTGTTTCAGCTGAGTTCTAATATCATTTACACTTGTTCTTCTTTCAGAAACTTCTTGTTTGAGAATTGCTTCAGCGAGTGTTGATACAACTCTTGACGTCCCAGCTAAAGTCTTCAATCCGTAGTCCATATCGACCTGATGATCATCGCTGTTAATTACAATATCAAAATTAATATTCACAATACGTTACCTTTTATTCTATTGTTATCCTTCTCAGATTATTACCACTATCAATGGTTAAAGTTCAAATACTTAAACCAAAATAGTGAGCTGGCGCGCGCTCGTATCCCCGCCACGCCTGCCCGCTTTGTGTAGTGGTTTTCATGCAGGTGCATGACGGGCCGGAGAGCGCGCCAGTTCCGGCGGCCCCGACCCGTTGCGATCCTATTTGGATCATGCGAATCCATGCACCATAGACATGCACAATATCGTCATGCCGCTGAATGCCGTACGGGAGGGAGTTTCCCACGGTGCAAAATCACTAATGCGTGCTTTCATCCTGCCTTACTCCGTATTCATTTAGCCTGGTAACCAGATCGCTCGTCAGCTCCGACAGCCACGAGATCGCAACCTCCTTGTCGTCATCGCTACAATCTGAGCTGGCGACCAGCCGGGCCATAAGTTCTATCCGCTGCAATGCAAGTGACTCAATGAACAAATCGTTCACAACTCCCTCCCCTTATTACTGTTTATATATACAGTACAACATATGTATTTAAAGCTGAAATGGTTTTTTACTCAGCTAACCCTTTGATTAATAGATAACCTCAATCGTGACTTTTTCAGTACCACTGACGCCATTTGTCATCCTCCTGTAGTCGCTGGTTCCGATAGAACAGCCGCAACCCGGCTCCAGATGGCAGGCTGCCACCACGCAGAAGGAGATCCACTTCCGTTTCGCTGGCGTCAAAGCCTCTGGACCGCAGTTCTGCGTCGAGCTGCAGTCGTTGGTGTTCCGTAATTTCCTGTTTGTACCCTTTCCGACGCTTCGGTTTTACCAGCCGCAGCCTCGCCGTAAGCTCACGCAGTTCCTTTTTACTCATATTCTCGAAGTCCGGCAGCGCTGCCGGTTCTTCGTTACCTGATGATTCGCCCCCTGTCTGGTACATTTTTTCAACAGGGGGACAGTTATTGCCACGAGTCCAAGGGGCGCAAGCGCCCTGGTCGGCTGCCGCCTCCTGAACGTCAATGGCTTTACGAACCATTTTCCACTTCATCGCGTGCGTGCAGATCCGGCCCTCAACAATCGGGGACCAGATGCCATAGATTCGGATGCCGTGATCGCCGTAGGTGCCCGGCTCGTCGTTAAGCTCGTATGCCGTTCTGATAAGGTGATTTTTGCGGGGAACCAGCACGCCGCCCTGCTTCATGATGTAGGTCGCAAAACAGCCCACATCAGCGGCCGCCAGCACGGCATCCAGTCGCGGATTTTCCAGCACCGGCGCACCGGCTTTTTTGTCACCCTGCGCTCTCGAGGCCTGCCCGGCCAGCAGGCGCAGTTCACGGTATGCCTGACGCCCAGGAATGCCGAAGAAACGGAACTGCTGGACGCGGTGAAGGGATGCCCAGGCACTGACGTGCTCGGCACTGTCGCGCAGTGATTTGCCGGTTTCTTTGCTGATCTCTTTTGCCAGTCCACGCCCGTCGATGTTCTTACTGATGTATTTGGCGATGTAGCTGGTCGGCGTGCCTTTGCGCGGGTTGATGAGTTCAGACTTGAAGCGCGGGCCGGTGTTGTTGCCCAGCTCGGTGCGATCCTCGCGAATGGCAAATTTACGCAGCAGCGCAGTGAGCGTGCGGCGGTCTTTTTTGCGCATAAAGCACAGCAGATGCCAGTGCACGGTGCCGTCGTGATGCGGCTCAGCAACGCGCACCCCATACCAGCGCAGCCCGGCCTTATGCATGGCCTTGCGGAATGCGGCAAAGGTATCAACCAGGTAGTCACTACTCTGCCGCACAGTTTCGTTAGTCCACTTCGGATTGGGCCTGCCATTGTTGAGGGTTGCGTGGAAGCGCGACGGGCAGGTGATGGTATAGAACACGGCACAGTCGCCGCGCATCTCGGCGATCAGCTCCAGACCTTTCACACAGGCCATCATTTCATTACGACGGTGCGCCGGGTTGCTGCTGCTGGCGTTCACCACGTCTTCCATATCCAGCGTGTCACCATCGGCATTCACCAGCTCGTGCGATTGGAAAAACTCCAACGATTTACGGCGCTGCTCGCGTTTGTGGATCACGGCTTCATAGCTGACATACGGGGAGGCTTTCTTGTTGACCAGGCAAACGGCACGCAGCTGTTCCTCCCGCCACTCGCAGCGCGTCTGCCACAGTTTGCGATACCACCAGTCGGCACACAGCATCCGCGCCAGCGAACCCGGAATCAGGTCATAGGGCACGGGCTTGCGGCGGCGTTTCTTGCGGCGCAGCTGTTCAAAGGCAGGCGGAATGACATCAAGACGCATAGCCTCTGCCGCTACTTTTTCCCATGACTGGCGGATTTGCTCAGGCTTCACGTCATCAGTCACAAACAGATCGCTGCAGGCAGCATCTAGACACATACTCATATGCGCCGAAACCAGCGTGGACAGGCGCTTGACCTGCTCCTGACTCATCTCAGGCAAAACCAGCAGCCCCTCCAGCCCTTCATGACTCGCCATAAACCGGAACGAGGCAGACACCTGACTTTCACGTACACGGTTCAGTCGCTCAAGACACGGCTTGATGGTTTCGCGCAGATAGCGGGAATATGCTTTCGGCCTCCCCAGCCCCTGGAAGAACTTAATCCTTTCCAGCAGAGGTTTACTGACGTGGGCGGGTTCGGCGTTGACGTTAGCCAGAATGACTAAGTCGGGATTAAAGAGCTGCTGCTCGCGCGCCATTTTGGCGCGGCTGATGAGCTGGTCCTGTTCCATTTCACGCTGAACAGGATCGCGAGATTCATTGAAGAAATAGCGTTCCCAGACCTCATCACTCATGGCCTCGCGGTGCAGTTGTTCCTGCTCGTTATCCGCAGCGTAGAGAGTGATCAGTTTTAAAAGCGCAGACACCGGCGCAACTTCCGCCGGGTCCAAATAGGGGTTTACTGCTTTTTTTGGGGCATTCCATGGGAAAACACCGGCGGCCTCAGTCGGGCCGCCTTTATCTTTTGTTAATTCAGGCATCACTGACAGGCTCCGAAGCTCACAGCGCCCCTCGGGTGTAGTGCTTCCCTTTCAGCTCAGCAATTTCCTGACACGTCACGCAGCACTGCACGCCAGGGATAGCTTGTCTGCGAGCAGTTGGAATTGGCGCGTCACAGTCGATGCAAAGAACGCGAGCAGTGCCTGGTTTTCTGGCACGGGCGTTCTGAATATGGCGCTGCAGGTTTTCTTCGACGCGCTGCTGTACGAGATCCATGGAATCAGCCATCAGTGCCAGTCCCCGCGTGATTCAGCTTCATAACGGGCAACTTCACGGCGCAGTAGTTCTGCCGCTTCCAGTCCGTTCATTCCCTCTTTAAGGATGTGGATTGCCAGTGCCTCCATGCGGATGGAAACGGCAAAGGCGCAGTTTTTACGCTCATCCAGGCGAGTCTCGTTAAACAACTGGAACAAACCGGCATCATCTGGTCCGATTTTGGTGGTAAGGGTTTCACTATTTCGCATAATCAATTCTCCTGAATTTGGGCAAAAGAATGCCCGGCGGGTTTACGCCATTAATTTCTGTTTTGAGTTAATTCGGCATGGTTAGCCGTTTGGGAAATAAGCTCACCACTGCCCGAAAATGATTCATTGCTTTAATCAGCTCCCGCGTTTCGTCAGTGGTCAGCTCATTAATATTGACGCTGTGACGTTCTGCCGGAATTTTTGCCATGAAGAATATGGCGGCTAATGCCCTCTCATTCTGTCTATGATTTATGTCGCGGAGATCGCGCATATCATGAATAAACCGTTCCAGTTCGCGCTCAATATTCAGGCCAAATACCTTTGCTCTCAGCTCCGCGATATGGTTCAGTCCATTCAGACGCTGACCGGTACTCAGTGGAACAGTCGCCGCAGGGCCTTCAATAGCCATGGTTTCCCCTGTTTTATAGTGGACAGGTCAGCCAAAAGCGCATCCTGCGAGCGGCACGGATGCCAGCGCTTACCATCCTTCCCGATAATCCAGCCGTGGCCGCAGTGCATTGCCGGGCTTTGCTTAACGAGAAGCGACGCAAATGAAGGTTCGTTTCTCAACATAAACACCTCAGCTCAGACCGAATGATGAGCCAAGGCCCGTTACGGTATCGACGACACTTGCCATTGCAGGGTTAGCCTGTAGCCGCGCCTGCAGTGAAATCGCGGTAAGTGCCATCAGCCGAGTAACGGAGTTGACGCTTTCGACAACCTGACGGCGAGTAGTCGCATTCATCTGAACGCCAGATATTGCGCAAGCGGCGACACGACCGATCTCAGAGGTGGCTTTCAGGACGTACTGAGGCATTTTCTCCCGTGCTACTTCATTGGTTGGTACACATGGCAGGCAATGGATCTGCGCCAGAAATCCATCAACCAACGTTGAGTCTTCGGTGAGATCGGTCAGCAGCCAGATATCTGGCGCAGTGAGCTGATGCGGTTGTTCAGGGTTGAGCTTATTGCGCAGGGTTTGAACGTTCATACCTACACGTTCTGCCAGCTTCGCCATATTGTGGCGCAGCGCGAAGGTCCGGCAGGCTTCATTGAAATGGGGATGTTTTGATATGCGATAGTCAAACATAGTCAGTTGCTCCGTGAAGTCTCAAAATGGAACTAGTTGATAGTCACGTTGCAATCAGACAGGGCATCGACCGTCATCGCAGCAATGTTAATCATCACTTTTTCACGCTTTTTGTCCTTGCGTAGGCGATGACGAAGCAACCGCCCATCTGCAAGCATGTCGTTGATGGTGTCGATAGATAACCCAGTGAGTTCACTATATCTTTCGATAGTGACATGGGGGGTGATGAGAGTGATTGAAATGTTAGGTCTCATGATGCAACATTCCTCGTTTAGCAATGATTAATCAGGATGAATACTGATCGTTTGTATTTTGTGAACACAACAAACATACGATCACATCATGAAATCGTCAAGATAAAAGTTCACTTGGAGTGACCATGAATCTGGAAAAAGGCGGTCGTGGTGCCATAGAGCGTATGGTAGAAGCCTATGGTTTCAAGACAAGACAAGCTTTGTGCGACCATTTGGGGATTTCGAAAAGCACCCTTGCAACACGCTACATGCGTGATTCATTCCCTGCGGAATGGGTTATTCAATGTGCACTTGAGACTGGTACATCGCTAAACTGGCTCACAACTGGGCAAGGCTCACAGAAAAGTTCACATAAAGAAAACACGAAAGAGGTTGAAAGGAATATTTTATCTAGCGGAAAACTACTCCCTGATGGCTTCTACGTTTTCGATAACAACTTTTTACCTGAAAAACTGAAAAAACCTTTTGTTGTGATCGATGGCACATCAGAGTTTATCTGCGATAGGGATTATGGAGACGTGCGTGATGGTAAGTGGATCGTAGGTATCGACGGCGAAGTTGCTATCAGGAAACTGACTCGGCTGCCAGGACACCGTCTAAATGTCGAGGGTGGCAGCAGTTCCTTTGAATGCAAAATAGATGAAATTGATATCATCGGAAAAATTAGAAGCACAATAGTGAATTATGTAAATTAATTTACAAGGAGATAAATATGTTATTCAGAACAATAAAAAGCCTACTTATTTTCTTGTGTGTAATTATACCTATTACTAGTTTTGCAAAGAATTATCCATGTTCAGGAAAAAAAGGTGGTGTTTCACATTGCTCATCTGATGGGAAGTTTGTGTGTAATGATGGAACCATAAGTAAATCAAAGAAAACATGCTCAAAAAATTAAGGGATTAAAAATGAGCCAAGAATTAGAATTAGAATTAGAATTAGAATTAGAATTAAATTTTGACACTCGAGACGAGTATAACAGAAAGATCATAGCTGAAAAAATAGTAACATTACTGGAATCACCAATAAACATATCCCCTATTGTAATTGATGGTGGTTGGGGAACAGGTAAAACTGAATTTTCTAAAAAATTAGCAACGTTAATTAACAACAAAAATGACACTCACAAAGTAATATATATTGATGCATTCGCTGAAGATCATAATGATGCTCCAATACTCACTATCATGGCTGCAATAGTAACTTTATTTCCAAATGATGATAAAAAAGAATTGATTTCAAAAGCTCTTCCAGCAATCAGATTTGGACTTAAAACTGTGTTCAAAGCAGGAACTGGTTGGATATTAAAGCAGAACGCTAGTGACATCGCTGAAGGGTTGGAAGATGCAATCAAGGATGCTGCCAATTCAGCCATAGACGGAACAGTAGAAGCATTATTGGACGATCATATTGAAGCACAAAAAAACATATTTGCACTCAAGCAGGTATTGTCCGAACTTACTTCAGATAAAAAAATAACCATCATTGTAGATGAGCTGGATAGATGTAAACCAAGCTTTGCGCTTTCTATAATTGAAAATATAAAACATGTATTCGATGTTTCTAATCTCAACTTCCTATTAGTGGCAAATACCTCACAATTAAAAGCATCAATAAATCACATTTATGGTTCATCTGTTAACTCAGAGCAATACCTTGATAAATTTGTAAGATTTACATTTAGTTTACCTATAACCTTTAAAGTAAATGGTCATGACGACGTTCTGACATCTGTGTATCACTGGCAAAAAATTTGTAGCCAATCCGAAAGTTTAATATTAGCTAATGAAAGATGTGGTGCTTTTTTTGAACAGTTTATTAAATGTAAAAGAATTTCATTGCGCGAGGTAGAAACGTTAGCTAGGTATGTTGAGATATATCAATTATTTACTGGCAATGGGATTAGCAAAGAAAAACAAATAGGTTATTGCTTTTATAGAACCTTAGCTGTGATTCTTTATTGCTTTGGTAGAGATATTGCTTTGTCATATCTTGACGATAATATAGCTCCTGAACCATTAGTTAATGTATTTGGTGTTACTAAATTTGATTACGGCGCTGATAAATACAAAGTTCATAACTTTGAACGTGCATTGTTTGGGATAACCTATAAACATATCTCGATAATATCCCCCCTTAATCCCCCCAATCAAGAAATAAAAAAAGAATGGGTAGATATTAGCGACTATCAATTTCTAAAAGATGCTAGTGGATTTAGTGAGCCAAGCTTAATTTTCAAACAAGCAATAAAAGCATTTTTGATGCAATAGATAAGTTTATTATTTTCAAAACATACATTGACCACTGTTCAAACATACAGTTAAATTTAGCCCTCAGACATGAGGGCTTTTTTATGGCAGTACGAAAACTCGACACAGGAAAATGGATTTGCGAATGCTACCCCGCCGGACGTGCTGGGCGCCGCGTGCGTAAGCAGTTCGCCACCAAAGGAGAAGCACTGGCCTTTGAGCGTCACACGATGGATGAGGCGGAGGCTAAGCCCTGGCTGGGTGAATCGGTAGACCGTCGAACTCTGAAAGACGTTGTTGAACTCTGGTTCAAACTGCATGGCAAATCCCTGACCGCTGGCGAGCATGTTTACGATAAACTTGTCCTGATGGTCGATGCACTCGGAAACCCAAATGCTACTGATCTCAGCTCGAAATTGTTCGCGCATTACCGGGACAAACGCCTGACGGGTGAAATCTATTTCAGTGAGAAGTGGAAGAAAGGTGCCAGCCCGGTAACAATCAACCTCGAGCAAAGCTATCTGAGTGGCGTTTTTAGCGAGCTGGCCCGACTCGGAGAATGGGCAGCACCGAACCCCCTGGAGAATATGCGCAAGTTCACCATTGCTGAAAAGGAAATGGCCTGGCTGACGCATGAACAGATCACCGAGCTTTTATACGACTGTAATCGCCAAAGTCCCCTTCTCGCTCTTGTTGTTAAAATCTGCCTGAGCACAGGTGCGCGCTGGCGGGAAGCTGTAAACCTCACGCGCTCCCAGGTCACCAAATACCGGATTACTTTCGTCAGAACCAAAGGCAAGAAGAATAGGAGTATCCCGATCAGCAAAGAGCTGTACGAGGAAATAACTGCCCTAGACGGTTTCAAGTTCTTTACTGACTGCTACTTCCAGTTTTTGTCGGTAATGGACAAAACTTCCATCGTCCTTCCACGCGGACAGCTTACCCACGTCCTGCGCCATACATTTGCGGCACACTTTATGATGTCGGGCGGAAACATTCTTGCGCTTCAGAAAATCCTGGGGCATCACGATATCAAAATGACCATGCGCTATGCCCACTTGGCCTCTGACCATCTAGAAACAGCCGTTCGCTTCAATCCGTTAGCAACGATGCCAACAGCACCTAACGAAGCTAATAACAGGCTCCTTGCTAGGTAGGGGAAATAAGTGCGGTTAGACTAACTTTAAGCAATCATTCATAACAAGCTTGTAAGGCAATTAATAGAGGTTGTTATGTGGATCAATCCCTTAATAGAAATGGTTCTTGGTGTTGGCCTGGTGTGCGGTATCGGATGGATCATACTTAAATTTTGGCCTTACTTTTTTAGTATCCTTTTCGTATTCGCAACGTTATACATAGTGTGGGATGTTTTAAGATGACAGTAGCCCCCTGACTTTCTTACAAATGATTAATAAAAATAGGCATTTTTAAAGTCCACTCCTTGCACATGACGGTAGTCCCGCCACTTTTACTCATATGCCTAATATCCAGAAGTGATCCGCAAAATCCTAGCAGCCAGAAGCAGTATTAGGCAGGTTCTCTTTTGGAGATGCTTGTGACGGAGAATGTAGTTAAGCAACAGAAGTGAAAGAGCATGGCGTGAATGAATTAAAGTGGCGACAAAGTGGCGGCAGCGGTTGGCATTACCCCGTAATCGCCACTCCTTACCACTAACCTAACTTATTGATTATCTTGCAAGTCATTGTTTTTACCAACCCGTTTACATAAATGGGTTTTTTGTTGCCTGAAATTCATAGCCTCTCCATTCACAACCACATCGATACTTACTTTCTCCAGCCGCTGCTGGTTATCATCAGTAAACCAAAAATTTCATATCTGACCTGAAACTCAATCCGAGCGGATATTTGAGCGCCTACGTCTTACAGTTATTTATATAATTAAAAGCAATCACTTATATTCATATCAATGTAAAAAATATCTGGTTTTAAAGGGCACTCCAGAGAGATAAAGCCTGAAAAGCGTGACGAATGCCTAACAGAATCAGGAAGCAATAAGCAATCACATCCTCGTATCTCTTTCAGCAATGCTCACCAGCAATCCGTCCCACCATCCGTCGAATATCGTCTCGCGAGAGCGGCTGCCTGTCCGTCACAAAATGCAGCGTCATCCCTTCGATAAAGGCATCCAGGGCACGTGCAGTCACCGGATCAAACCACTGCTCAAGCGTCGACTGACTGGTTTGCATCCAGTCCTGCATCACCTTTTTCAACGCAGGCTTGCGGCTCATCAGCGCGTAAAGTTGATACATTAGCTCCATATTAGGTGGCGTGGTCACTTCAGAACTGTGGATCAGCGTGGTAATGGATTCACAGGCCATTTCCGGCCCGGTGACGCCCGCAAAAAAGTCGCAATATTGCTGTGACATATGACAGGTAAAACGCGTGAACGCCTCTTCCAGCAGTGAATCCATACCGTCGAAATAATAGGTCATCGACCCTAGCGGCACCCCCGCACAGGTGGCGATTTTACGGTGCGTGACGGCATCTATCCCATGCTCTGCAATGGTCTCCAGAGTAGCCTGAAGAATTCTTTCCCGGCGCTGTGGATCGTTCGGTCGTCTGCTCATAAATTCCTCTTTCCGTTTGTGTACAAATGTACACAAACTTGCTAGTGTTGTCGCTATTGTTATGCTTCTGGTGTGATTCGAATGACCTTAACCTCTCCACGCAAGGCCCTGCAGCGACGCATGTGGGCGCTCTTTATGTTCTTCTTTATTCCTGGATTGCTGATGGCATCCTGGGCCACGCGCACGCCCGCAATTCGCGACATTTTGACGGTATCGACCGCAGAAATGGGCATCGTGCTGTTTGGCCTGTCGATTGGTTCAATGAGCGGCATTCTCTGCTCTGCGTGGCTGGTTAAGCGCTTTGGTACACGCACCGTCATCCGCACCACCATGTGCTGCGCGGTACTGGGAATGGTGTTTCTGAGCGTAGCGCTATGGTTTGCCTCGCCGCTGATGTTTGCCCTCGGCCTGACGGTATTTGGTGGCAGTTTTGGCGCGGCAGAAGTGGCGATTAACGTTGAAGGTGCCGCCGTTGAACGCGAAATGGATAAAACCGTGCTGCCAATGATGCATGGCTTTTATAGCCTCGGCACGCTGGCAGGCGCAGGCGTGGGTATGGCGCTGACGGCGTTCGGCGTCGCGGCGAACTTACATATTCTACTGGCGGCATTGGTCTGCATTATCCCTATTCTCACTGGGATCACCGCGATACCTGATGGCACCGGTAAAAATACCGCGGAAGAGCAAAAATCGGTGGTGAAAGGTTTGCCGTTTTATCGCGACAGGCAGTTGATGCTGATTGGTGTCGTGGTTCTGGCGATGGCCTTTGCCGAAGGCTCCGCTAACGACTGGCTCCCGCTATTGATGGTCGACGGTCATGGCTTTAGCCCGACCTCCGGCTCGCTTATTTACGCTGGATTCACCCTCGGTATGACCGTCGGGCGCTTTACCGGCGGCTGGTTTATCGATCGCTACAGCCGCGTGGCCGTGGTTCGCGCGAGTGCATTAATGGGTGCGCTAGGCATCGCGTTGATTATCTTTGTTGACGTGGACTGGATAGCAGGCGTATCGGTAATTTTATGGGGCGCAGGCGCATCGCTTGGATTCCCGCTGACTATTTCCGCTGCCAGCGACACTGGCCCGGATGCGCCGACACGTGTCAGCGTGGTGGCGACGACGGGCTATTTGGCCTTCCTGGTCGGTCCGCCGCTGCTCGGTTTCCTCGGTGAACATTACGGGTTGCGCAGCGCCATGCTGGTGGTGTTAGCGTTAGTGATCGTTGCCGCGCTGGTGGCCAAAGCGGTCGCCAAACCGGATTCGCAAGACTCAGCTATGGAGAAGGGATATGAGCGTTAAGTTAATCGCAGTCGACATGGATGGCACCTTTTTAAGCGACGCCAAAACTTACAATCGTGAACGCTTTCTGGCGCAATATGAACGCATGAAACAGCAAGGTATTCGCTTCGTGGTTGCCAGCGGGAATCAATATTATCAGCTGATCTCTTTCTTCCCCGACATTGCGCATGAAATTGCCTTTGTCGCGGAAAATGGCGGCTGGGTGGTGAATGCCCGTGAAGATGTGTTCAACGGCGAGCTGACCAAAACGCAGTTTGATACCGTCGCGCGCTTTCTCTGTTCACTGCCCGAAGTGGAAGTCATCGCCTGCGGGAAAAACAGCGCTTATACCCTGAAATCGTATGACGATTCCCTCAAAGAGATGGCGGCGAAATATTACCACCGTCTCGAAATGGTCGAGAATTTCGATAATCTGAACGACATCTTTTTTAAGTTTGGGCTGAACCTGACGGACAGTGAAATCCCACGCATTCAGGCCATGATTCATGCGGAACTCAGCGATATTATGGTGCCGGTCACGACCGGGCACGGCAATATCGATTTGATAATTCCGGGTGTGCACAAAGCGAACGGTTTGCGTATTTTGCAGAAGCGTTGGGGCATTGAGGACAACGAAGTGGTGGCCTTCGGTGACAGCGGCAACGACGTCGAAATGCTGCGTCAGTCTGGCTTTAGCTTTGCGATGGCGAATGCCAAAGCGCATATCAAAGCCGTCGCGCGTTTTGAGGCACCGCACAATAATGACGAAGGCGTGCTGGACGTCATCGAGAAAGTGTTAACCAAAGAAGCGCCGTTTAACTAAAGGCTTAGCCCGGTCGCGTTGCTGCGCTGGCCGGGCTGTTCACACTGTTACGGCTGTAACGCATTGCCGACGCGTTTATTTTTCAAGAATATCACCATCAGCCCCACCCACAGTACGCCGTTCGCCAGATTAAACAGACTGAACAGGCCGTTACCGCCAATAATGTAAGCATGTTTGCTGACTTCGATCCCGACGGTAAAAATCAGCATCTGCAGCATGCCCATCGCGGCCGACACCGTTCCTTTACTCATCTCGCTGGCAAACAGCGTCAGGCGCACCAGGCCTGCGTTGGCAAGCCCAATCCCAAACGCATAAATACTCAGGCCAGCGGTCATCCACAAATAAGCATGTGAAGAGACCACCGTGGCGACGGCGGCGAGAATCAAACCGCCTGCAATCGGCCAGCCGCCCAGAATGATCAGCGAGCGCACGGAGCGGCGTGACGTCAGACGGGCAAGCACCAGATTACCGATAATGAGCGCGCCAAAAATCGGCACCTGCAACAGGCCATATTCATAGCTGCTGAGTTTCTCACCGCTGATAATAATCACCGGCGACTGCGCAATCCATGCCAGCAGCGGCAGGCTGACAAATCCGGTTGCCAGCGCGCCCGCCACGAAGCGGACGTTTTTCAATACTTCTTTATAATCGCGGCCTAACTCTTTGAGCGACAATTTTTCGCCCAGTCGGGTTGCGGTTTCTGGCATTGCGCGATGCAGGCCGTACCAGGAAATCGCCGCTAACAGCGCGAAAAGGATAAACATCCCTTCCCAAGGCGCTACGTGTACCCAGGCCGCGCCCACCAGCGGGCCGAGTAGCGGTGCTATCAGCGCCACGTTCGCCATCAACGCGGTAATTTTGATGCACACCGCCTCTTCAAATGACTCCTGGATGGCGGCATACCCCACGGCACCGATAAAGCAGAGGCTCACGCCCTGCAAAAAGCGCAGCACCATGAATTGTTCGATCGTTTGCGCCAGCAAAATGGCGAGGCAGGTGACGATAAACCACACCACACCCGTCAGCATCACCGGACGGCGGCCAATACGGTCCGACAGCGGTCCCAGCAACCACTGCAAAAACATGCCCCCCGCCAGATAGGCGGTCATCGATGTGGGTACCCACTCGATTCCAGCGTTATATTGCGCGACCACCGCCAGCATACCGGGCTGGATCATATCGTTAGCGATATAGGTCGAGAATTCGTAAAGCACCAGACACAGCGGGAACAGTAACGCCTGACGACCCAGACGATGACCGGAAGAAGAAGAACGGTTTAACATGCGGTCTCTTTATGATGAAAAATCGCGATGATTTTAATGAATTGGCCGGTATCGAGATAGTGAATTATTGAAGATAAACAGAAATACAGCACATATCGCTGTCGTTTAAGGTTTCCTTAAGTTGCCCCCCCTATGATAACCCTATTTCCCGTCATCGAATGTCATCATGGCCCCATTACCTGTCGCATCAGAATTATCTAAGTCACAGACAACTAAGACAAAACCGCTTTACCGTCTGCCGGCACGCTTTTATGGTTATCAGCTTTTGGCGCTAGGGGTTCTGGCGGTGCTGTTTACCTGGCTTTCGCGCGACGAAATGCTGGACCGCTGGATAACGGGCTTTTGGTTTGACGCGGCAACGCACCGTTTTCCGCTGCAACAGAACCACTTGCTCGATTTACTCAATCACCGGCTGGCAAAGTTCATCGCCATTGCGTTGGCTGCCGTCGCGCTGATTTACGGCGCGTATCGTCGCAACGCGCCGCTGGTGACGGGCGCGTTATTGATGGGGCTCGGCACCCTGGTCGTCGGCGTCCTGAAAAGCATGAGCCATCACAGCTGCCCATGGGATCTGGTGGAGTACGGCGGTAAGGCTGTTTCGTATCCCCTGTTCGGCAGTGCGCCGGTTGATAGCGGCCCGGCCGTTGTTTCCCCGGCGGGCACGCGTCCAGCGGCTTTATGGTGATGGGACTGTTTTTTGCGTTCTGGCGCGAGCGTCCACGTCTGGCCTGGGGTTTTGTCGCACTCGGCGTGATCTCTGGGCTATTGATGGGCTATGGCCAGGTAATGCGCGGCGCGCATTTTTTCTCTCACAACCTGTGGGCAGGTTGGTGGGTATGGTTTTCTCAGGTTTTGGCTTATGGCCTTGTTTCAGCCTGGTTTGCAAAAGAGTGATGATGGAATGCTAGAGAATCTTAATTTAGGCCTGTTTTATCTGATTAATGCCACCCCGGCCTCGCCAGAGTGGATGATTGTCTTCGCCAAATTTATCGCCAAAGATCTGATTAACATTGTCCCGGCGCTGGTGGTGATCCTCTGGCTATGGGGGCCGCGTAAACAGGTCAGCGCGCAGCGTCAACTGGTGATAAAAGTCGCCATGGCACTTGCTGTCAGCATGACGGCATCGTGGATGCTGGGACATCTGTTCCCGCACGATCGGCCGTTTGTCGACCATATTGGCTCCAATTTCCTGCATCATTCGGCGGATGATTCTTTCCCAAGCGATCACGGCACGGTGATCTTCACCTTCGCGCTGGCTTTCCTGTTCTGGCATCGCGTCTGGTCTGGCGTGGTACTGATGGGCATCGCGATCGCGATCGCCTGGTCACGCATCTATCTGGGCGTTCACTGGCCGCTGGATATGCTCGGCGGTCTGCTGGTGGGTATGATTGGCTGCCTGAGTGCGCAAATCCTCTGGAAGCTTTTTGGTCCTCAGCTCTATCGCGGACTCCAGCAGGTCTACCGCATCTGCTTTGCCCTGCCTATCCGCAAAGGCTGGGTACGTGACTAATCCCGGTGCGACAGGTTACACTTGAGCCCCCGCGTTGCGGGGTTCACTTTTGATCCTGAGGACCTATGGAAACACGACGCGACGACCGCATTGCCCAGCTACTGCAGGCGCTGAAGCGCAGCGATAAGCTGCATCTCAAAGAAGCCGCGACGTTGCTTGGCGTCTCTGAGATGACCATTCGTCGCGATCTGAACAGCGAAAGTGCCCCCGTGGTGCTGCTCGGCGGGTATATCGTTCTCGAACCTCGCAGCGGTAGCCACTATCTGATTAACGATCAAAAAACCCGTCTGGTCGAAGAAAAACGCAAAGCCGCGCGTCAGGCCGCGTCGTTAGTCCAGCCGCATCAAACCTTGTTTTTTGATTGTGGTACCACCACGCCCTGGATTATCGAAGCCATCGATAATGAACTGCCGTTTACCGGCGTCTGTTATTCGCTAAACACTTTTCTGGCCTTACAGGAAAAGCCCGAGTGCCGGGTGATTCTTTGTGGCGGGGAATTCCACGCCAGCAACGCGATTTTCAAGCCGCTGAATCTGCAGGATACGCTTAGCAACCTGTGTCCGGAAATCGCCTTTTATTCGGCGGCGGGCGTGAGCGTACGCCAGGGTGCAACCTGTTTTAATCTCGAAGAGCTGACGGTGAAGCATTGGGCGATGAATGCCGCGCAGTATCATGTGCTGGTGGTGGATCACAGTAAGTTCGGGAAAGTGCGCTCGGCAAGAATGGGCGAACTGTCGCGGTTTGATGCGATTGTCAGCGACTGCCGCCCGGATGATGACCTGGTAGACCATGCAAAAGAGCATCAAATTAAGCTGATCTATTAGGCTGATACCCGCATCCCAGCTCTCACTGTTGGAGAAAGCGCAAATACTAAAACGGCAACCCGAAGGTTGCCGTTTTGCATTTATCTAGGAGAACCAGCTCCCGAACCACTGGTGGAATTTCATCAGGACGAAATCCCACATCCGGCTAATGAAGCCGCCCTCTTCCACCGCTTGCATCACAATCAGCGGACGCTGCTCGATGGATTTACCGTTTAGCTGGAAGTCGATTGTCCCGACCACCTGGCCCTTTTTCAGCGGTGCGGTAAGCTGCGGGTCCGTCAAGGTGTAGCTGGCTTTCAGGTTTTTCAGCTGTCCGCGCGGAATGGTCACTGAACCGGCTTCACCCGCGCCCAGATTGACTTCACTCTTATCGCCAAACCACACGCGCTGGCTGATAAACGTCGCATCCGGCTTGATCGGCGTGACGGTTTCGAAGAAGCGGAAGCCCCAGGTCAGCAGTTTTTCTGATTCGTTGAAGCGGATACGATCCGTTTTAGTCCCCAGCACCACGGAGATCAGGCGCATATCGCCCTGCGTTGCCGAGGCCACAAGGTTATAACCCGCCCCCGCCGTGGTGCCGGTTTTCATACCGTCCACGTTTACGTTGCTGCTCCACAACAGGCGGTTGCGGTTCGGCTGACGAATCTTGTTGAAGGTAAACTCTTTCTCTTTGTGAATGGCGTACTCTTCTGGCACATCGTGAATCAGCGCCTTGCCGAGCAACGCCATATCACGCGCGGTACTGAATTGCCCTGGCGCATCCAAACCGTGAACGGTTTTGAACGTGGTTTTGGTCAGGCCCAGTCTTTGCGCGTAACCATTCATCAAGCCAATGAATGAATCCTGACTGCCCGCCACATAATCGGCCAGCGCGATGCAGGCATCATTGCCTGACTGAATGATTACGCCTTTATTCAGATCGGAAACGGACACCTGATCGCCCGGTTTCAGGAACATAACGGACGATCCGCGCAGCGCCGGGTTGCCGGTGGCCCAGGCATCTTTGCCGATGGTGACCATATCGTCGAGCTTGATTTTGCCTGCTTTTAGCGCCTGGCCCACCACATAGCTGGTCATGATTTTGGTCAAACTCGCCGGATCGAGCTGTTCGTCCGCGTTGCCTTCCGCCAGCACTTTACCGCTGGCGTAATCCATCAAAATCCACGCGCGAGCGTCAACCGGAGGCGCTTCAGGCGCGGCTTGTTCAGCTGCATACAGTGTTGGAGAGAACAAAAATAGTAGCGCAGAGCCTGCTGCCAGGCCGCGCAGAGAAGAAGTTAGTTGCGTCATAAATGCCACCCGAGTGTCCATTCTAAAAATCACGTCACATCACCGTGTCGCAAGAAGCGATGAGTAATAGCGCACAAATGCGTTCAAAGAAACCTAAACGAGGTAAAGTTTTTAAAGTTTACGCAATAACATTCAGATACGCTTTGATAGAGACGATTTTTTTGTCACCTGTTGCGTAATTGTTGGGTTTATCTCACCATGGAATTCGTTAGATTTCATTCACAAAACCGATGGTTTGATGATTTCAGGAGTCAGTATGATTACGCTGTGGGGCAGGAACAATTCGACTAACGTCAAGAAAGTCCTCTGGACGCTGGAAGAGCTGGATTTACCGTTTAACCTGGTGATGGCCGGTTTGCAGTTTGGCGTGAATAAAGACGCCGAGTATCTGGCGATGAATCCGAATGGCCTGGTGCCGCTGTTACGTGACGATGAAACGGATTTAACGCTGTGGGAATCTAATGCGATCGTGCGTTACCTGGCGGCCCAGTACGGTCAAAATCGCCTGTGGGTCGACGCCCCCGCGCAGCGTGCTCAGGGTGAAAAATGGATGGACTGGGCGAACCAGACGTTCTCGCCTGTCCACCGTGTGATCCTGATGGGGCTGGTCAGAACGGCTGAATCCGACCGCGATTATCCCGCTATTCACGCGGCACAAGCCACCTGCGAAACGCTTTTCGCGATGATGGATGCTGAACTGGCCGACAAACCGTGGTTCTCCGGGGAAAACTTCGGCGTGGGTGATATTGCGGTGGCACCGTTCGTCTGGAACCTGACCCAGATTGGCCTGACCTGGGCGCCGCGCCCGAATCTCGAGCGCTGGCTGAAACAGCTCAGCGAGCGCCCGGCGTATCAGAATGTGGTGATGATACCCGTCAGCTAATCACTGTTTGGACGGGCTGACTTTCCACAGTTGCCCGTCTGATTCATCTGTCAGGACATATAAATATCCATCCGGGCCAACGCGGACATCGCGGATACGCGAGCCTTTATCGCCCAGAATCCTGCCGTCTTCCGTCACCTTGTCGCCGTTCACGCTCAGCACGATCACGTCTTTCTCTTTCAGCGCGCCGATAAACAGCTTGTTTTTCCACTGCGGGAACACCTCGCTGTTGTAGAACGCCATCCCACTGACTGCCGGCGATTTCTTCCAGACAAACAGCGGCGGCTCGGTGCCGTCGTGGTGCTCGCCTGTCGCTTCCGGGATCTTCAGGCCGCTGTAGTTGATGCCGTGTGTCGCCAGCGGCCAGCCGTAATTTTTGCCTTTTTCCGGGATATTAATTTCATCGCCGCCGCGCGGGCCGTGTTCATTCAGCCACAGCGCATCGCTCCAGGGATTCATCGCCATCCCCTGCGGATTACGAATGCCGTAGGACCAGATTTCCGGCCGCGCACCGGCTTTATCAACAAACGGGTTGTCGGCTGGCACTTTACCCTGATCGGTCAGACGCACCACTTTGCCCTGCAGTTTATCCAGATCCTGCGCCGTCGGACGCTGGTTGTTTTCCCCCAAGCCGATAAACAGATAGCCCTTACCATCAAACACCAATCGCCCACCGAAGTGGTTGCCGGTGGACAGTTTTGGCATCTGGCGGAACACCACCTGGAAGGATTCTATGCGCGACAGGTCATCGCTAAGACGGCCATAGCCCACCGCCGTACCCGCTTTGCCGTCATTTCCGACTTCAGCATAGCTCAGCCAGATGCGGCGAGATTGTTCAAAATCGGGTGCGAGAACAACGTCGAAAAGCCCACCCTGCCCGCTGTCCCACACTTTTGGAATACCCACAATCGGATCGGATAGCCCTTTACCCGCCTGCCAGTGCTTAAGCTGTCCGCCTTTTAGCGTGATCAGCATTCCCTGATTATTGGGTAAAAAAGCCAGCGACCAGGGGTGATCCAATTTTGTCTGGAGAATATCGACCTTAACCGCTGCGGGCGCAGCCATCAGCGACGTGGATATCAATAAGAAAGACAAAGAAATAAGCGAAGATCGACGCATAACGCACTCCTTTTCGACGTATGGCATAAAGATTAGCCAGGCAGCGCAGGCGCGTTAGCGTTTTTACAAAAGCTTAATCAGAAGGGGGAGTTGCCTCCCCCGTGGCTCAGTGCTGTTGGAGCGGAGTGTGCTCTTTCAGGCACATAATGCAGAGAGTGAGTGTTGTCAGGCAGTGTTCAAGCTTATCTGCGCTGACGGCTACAAACGTTGGGCAATCATGGTGCCCGGTCATCAAACAGACGGCGGCTTTAGAAAGCGCGTCTGCCGCGCGACAGAGGATGCGTTGCTCATCCGCATCGTAGTGATCCCTCAGGATTGGCGCTTGTTTACGCATGTAGGCGCACAGTTCAAAACAATTTTCGCGCAGATGGTCGCTTTCGCTGACTGACATATACCCTTTTGCCACCCTTAACTGCAGATAAGCTGCAAGGTCAATTCGGGCATTGATCAGCTTGTTCAGCAGATCGCGTTTCAGTCTGTCAACGGACATGCTATTCCCTCCCTAATCAGCCATTGTGCAAAGAAAGCATAAGTTCATTTTTTGTACAGATCACTGCCTGAGATCAATAAATGGTAACCGGTTAACATCTTTTACAATGTTAAAAATTCCGTGCTGATGCTTTTTCTGGCACAGGGAAAAGCCTCCCTGCGCTTAGCCTTTGATTCGGGGGTCCAGCGCATCACGCAGTCCATCGCCCAGCAGGTTAAACGCCAGCACCGTGAGGAAAATGGCCATGCTCGGGAAGAGCGCAACGTGGGGCGCAATGACCATATCGGCCCTCGCTTCATTCAGCATTGCACCCCATTCCGGCGTCGGGGGCTGTGCGCCCAACCCCAGGAAAGACAGACTCGCCGCCGAGATAATCGACACGCCAATTCGCATCGTGAAGTAGACCACAATGGATGACACGGTGCCGGGCAAAATGTGGTTGAAGAGAATGGTCGCGTCGCTGGCACCGATGCTGCGCGCCGACTCGATAAACGTCTGCTGCTTGAGCACCAACGTATTGCCGCGCACCAGACGCGCAAACGCCGGGATGGAAAACACCGCCACGGCGATGATCACATTTGCCATGCCGTTGCCCATTATCGCTACCACCGCAATCGCCAGCAAAATACCTGGGAAGGCGAACAGCACATCGCAGATGCGCATGATAATGCGATCCCACCAGCCTTCGTAATACCCCGCCAGCAGTCCCAGCACCGTGCCTATCGCAGCGCCGATCAGCACGGCGAAAACGCCCGCCGCCAGCGAAATCTGCGCGCCCACCAGCACGCGACTAAAAATATCGCGCCCAAGGGAATCTACGCCAAACCAGTGCATCATTGACGGGCCGTCATTCAGACGGTCGTAATCGAAATAATTTTCCGCATCATATGGGGTGATCCAGGGCGCCAGAATCGCCACGACGATCAACAGCAAAACGAATAGCCCGGCGGTCATTGCCACAGGCTGACGACGAAATCGCCGCCAGAACTCCAGCCACGGCGTGCGGATATGGTCCGGTTTTATCCCCGGCATCGCGTTTAGCATGGCCTGACGGCGCCAGTGTAACAATCTCATTTACTTGTACCTGATTGCCGGGTTAATGGCGGCGTACAGCACGTCCACCACTAAATTGATAAGAATAAACTCCAGTGAAAACAGCAGGACTTCTGCCTGAATCACCGGATAGTCGCGCATGTCGACTGAATCGACCAGCAAGCGACCCAGCCCCGGCCAGTTGAACACCTTTTCGACCACAATCGAGCCGCCCAGCAAAAAGCCAAACTGCAGGCCCATCATCGTGACGACCGGGATCATCGCATTGCGCAGACCATGCTTAAGGATGACCCACTTTTCGCTCACGCCTTTGGCGCGCGCGGTCCGCATGTAATCTTCACTCAGCACATCCACGAACGAGGCGCGAGTAAATCGCGCCATCACGGCGGACACGGCAGCGCCCAGCGTAACCGATGGCAGAATGTAGTGCTTCCAGGTGTCCGCCCCCACCGTAGGTAACCAGCCCAGCTCCACCGAGAAAATCTGCATCAACAGCATGCCCAGCGCAAATGCCGGAAAGGAAATTCCCGTCACGGCCAGCGCCATGCCGAGCTTATCCGGCCAGCGATTACGCCATACGGCAGCAATAATGCCCGCCGCAAGACCAAACACCATGGCCCACAGCATACTGGCGATGGTGAGCCAAAACGTCGGCATAAAGCGGCTGGCAATTTCTTCGGACACCGGACGACGCGACACCATTGACGTGCCAAAATCGCCCTGTAAAACGTTGGTGATGTAATGCCAGAACTGGACATACAGCGGTTGATCGAGACCCAGCTGCTTGCGCACCATCTCAATAACCGTTGCGTCCGCCTCTGGCCCGGCAATCAATCGTGCCGGATCGCCCGGCAGCATATGGACAAACAAAAACACCAGCACCGCCACGATCAGTAGCGTTGGAATCAACCCCAGCAGGCGTTTAAACACATAATTCAGCATGCCTTTCCCTCTCATCCCGCGCGCCGTCGCCTGCGGGAATGAGTTCTGTTATTTCAAATCCGCATCGTCAAAGCTAAAGCCCGTATCCGGCATAATGTAGAAACCCGTCAGCGCTTTGTTATGCGCAGAAACCAGTTTTTCTACTACTAGCGGGATCCACGGCGACTCTTTCCAGATAGTATCCTGCGCGTCTTTATACAGCCGCGCTTTCTCTTCCGGTTTAGTGGTTTTCAGCGCGTCAGCCAGATCTTTATCCACCTGCGGATTGCTGTAAAACGCGGTGTTAAACAGCGTTGGCGGCCAGTTCTGCGAGGCAAACAGCGGCGACAGCGCCCAGTCAGCTTCGCCCGTTGAGGCTGACCAGCCGGTGTAGAACATTCTCACACCGCTCTCTTTCTGGCTTTTCCCTTCCACTTCTGCGGCACGCTGCCCCGCATCCATCGCGGTTAACTGCGCTTTAATGCCCACCTGCGCCAGTTGTTGCTGGGTGAACTGCAACACTTTCTGCGCAGTACTGTGATTATGCGACGACCACAGCGTAGTGCTGAAGCCGTTCGGGAATCCGGCCTCTTTTAACAGTTCGCGCGCTTTCGCGGGATCGTACGGCCACGCGGTGTAGGTTTCGGCATACTGGATCGACGGCGGGACAACGCCGGTGGCTGGCGTCGCGTAGCCCGCAAAGGCGACCTTCACCAGCGCCTGACGGCTAATCGCGTAGTTGATCGCCTCACGCACTTTCGGATTATCAAACGGCTTTTGCGTGACGTTCATGCTGATGTAACGCTGCATGATCGACGGGCTGGCGACCAGCTCCAGCTTGCTGTTTTTTTGCAGGATCGCCGCCTGCTCGTAAGGGATCGGGAAGGCAAACTGCGCTTCGCCGGTTTGCAGCATCGCCGCGCGGGTGTTGTTATCCACCACCGGACGCCAGGTGATAGTGTCCAGCTTTGGCAGCCCTTTCTGCCAGTATCCGGCGAATTTCTTCACCTTCACAAAATCGGTTTGATTCCAGGTGACCAGCTCATACGGCCCGGTTCCAACCGGATGGAAGCCAATCTCTTTGCCGTATTTTTTCAGCGCGTCTGGCGAAATCATCGCCGTCGCCGGGTGCGCCAGGATATTGATAAACGCCGAGAACGGCTCTTTTAAGGTAATTTTAACGGTCGTGGGATCGACGGCCTCGGTGCTGGCGATATTCTTGTACAGGTTATAGCGCTTGAGGCTGTTCTCCTTGTTGCTGGCGCGATCCAGGTTGACCTTCACCGCCTCGGCGTTGAAGTCTGTCCCGTCCTGGAACTTCACGCCGCTGCGCAGTTTGAGGGTGTACACCAGGCCGTCATCAGAGACGGTATAGCTCTCCGCCAGCACGTTTTTCAGCTTCATCTCTTTATCAAGGCCAAACAGTCCCTGATAAAACGACTTCGCCACCGCCTGCGACAGCGTGTCGTTGGCGTCATACGGATCGAGCGTGGTGAAGTTTGATGCCACCGCAACAACCACATCTTTGGCCGCAAAGGCAGGGCTTGCCGCCAGCGCCGCCGTGACACTCGCGGCTAACAGCCATGGTCGAGCAACAAATTTTGTCATTTTATTCTCCTGTTGTTCCCTGTCTGTCAAATGTTATAACCACGAAAACGCATTGTTCTGACGCGGAGGTGCGACGAAATGGCCGGGGCCAACCTCGCGTAATTCAACCCGTTCTGCCCGCTCACCGCGTTTACGAATATTGCCTGGCATCTCATCCTGGAGCAGCACGCGCTGGCCGTGGCGATGTGCCGGATCGGCAACCGGTACGGCCGCCATCAGCTTACGGGTGTAAGGATGCTGCGGATTTTCAAACACCGCGCGGCGCGGACCAATTTCAACAATTTGCCCCATGTACATCACCGCCACGCGATGGCTGATGCGCTCCACTACCGCCATATCGTGCGAAATAAACAAAAAGGCGATACCCAAGTCGCGCTGCAAGTCGAGCAGTAAATTGATAATTTGCGCCCGGATGGAGACGTCCAGTGCCGACACCGACTCATCCGCTATCACCACTTTCGGGTTTAGCGCCAGCGCACGCGCGATGCAAATGCGTTGTCGCTGACCGCCAGAAAATTCGTGCGGATAACGCCAGGCATGTTCCGGTTTCAGCCCCACGCGCTCCAGTAACCACGCCACGCGACGCTGGGCCTCTTCGCCTTGCAGTAAACCGTGCACCCGCAGCGGCTCCATAATCGAATACCCCACCGTCTGGCGCGGATCGAGCGACGCATAGGGGTCCTGGAAGATAAACTGAATATCGCGCCGCAGCGGTTGCAGCTGGCTCGCCGACAGCGTGTCGATGCGCTCGCCGTTGAAGATAATGCTGCCTTCCTGCGACTCAACTAACCGCAGTAACGCGCGTCCGGTGGTGGATTTACCACAGCCTGACTCCCCCACCAGCGCGAGCGTTTCGCCGGGCCATAAATCAAAGCTGACGTTTTCGACGGCATGCACTTCGCGCTTCACACGATTCAGAATGCCGCCGCGCAGCGGGAAGCGCGTCACCAGGTCGCGAACCTGAAGAATGGGCTCGCCCGCCACCACCGTGTCTTGCTCCGTTTCGGCTTCCTGATGCTGCGGATCGTTCATCGAGATCAGCGGAAAACGACGCGGTAAATCGCTGCCGTTCATTGCCCCAAGACGCGGAACTGCCGCCAGCAGCGCTTTGGTGTAAGGGTGCTGCGGCGCATGGAAAATCTGCTCCACGCTGCCCGTCTCCACCGCTTCGCCCTGATACATGACCAGCACCCGGTCGGCGATATCCGCCACCACGCCCATATCGTGAGTGATAAAAATCACCCCCATATCCATATCCTGTTGCAGCACTTTAATAAGCTGCAAAATCTGCGCCTGAATCGTGACGTCCAGCGCGGTGGTCGGTTCATCGGCAATCAGCACCGCCGGACGGCATGACAGCGCCATCGCAATCATCACCCGCTGGCGCATCCCACCGGAGAGCTGATGCGGATAGCGCGACAGGATCGTCTGCGCCTCCGGAATGCGGACCTGTTCCAGCATGCGTTTGGCTTCGGCCAACGCCTCTTCCCGGTTTAACCCCTGATGTAAGCGGATCGACTCGGCAATTTGCTCGCCCACCGGAAAGACCGGATTAAGCGACGTCATCGGTTCCTGGAAGATCATCGCCATATCCGCGCCGCGCACACTCTGCATTTGCGACTGACTCATCTCCATCAGGCTGACCACTTTCTGACTGCGCCTGCGCAGCAGCATGCTGTCACATTCAATCATGGTGCCGGACTGCTCCAGCAAGCGCATGAGCGACAGCGCCGTCACGGATTTACCGGAACCGGATTCGCCAACAATCGCCAGCGTCTCTCCGCGTTTGAGTGAAAACGAGAGATGCTTTACCGCCGGTACGGGCCGCCGCTCTTCCTGAAACGCGATGTTCAGGTTGTGAACCGCCAATACCTGCTGGCTGTCCAGATCGTTACTGTGCGGCACCCATAACCCCCTTATTCACGATAAATTCCCGTTGTTGGTGCATCGCCTGCATAACCCCAGGCGCGATACATGCCTTCACTGTTGAACGGCAACGCAACGTTGCCCTCACGATCGACAGCGATCAGCCCGCCGCTCCCGCCCAACGCGGGCAATTTTTCCATCACCACGCGCTCGCAGGCCTCAGCGAGGCTTAAATTGCCGTAATCCATTAACGCCGCAATGTCATAGGCGGCGAGCGTGCGGATGAACACTTCCCCCGTGCCGGTGCACGAGACCGCCACGTTGGCGTTATTGGCGTAGCATCCCGCGCCGGGTAAAGGGCTGTCTCCTACCCGACCGGGTAATTTATTGGTCATGCCGCCGGTGGATGTCGCTGCCGCCAGGTTGCCCTCTTTATCGAGCGCCACCGCGCCAACCGTACCCATTTTGGTGCTCTCATCCAGCGGGGCCGAATGATCCAACTGAGTGATCCCCGCCGTGCGTGCTTCCAGTAATTGCTGATAACGCTCAGGCGTAGAGAAAATGTCAGGCAGAACCGTTTCCATTCCATGCTCAGTGGCAAATTTTTCTGCCCCGGCACCCATCAGCAGCACGTGCGGGCTTTGCTCCATCACCAGACGCGCCGCCAGAATCGGGTTGCGCAGATGGCTGACACCAGCGACAGCACCGGCTTTTAGCGTGTTGCCGTCCATCACGCAGGCATCCAGCTCGTGTGTTTCATCGCGCGTAAATACCGCGCCAATACCCGCATTAAACAGCGGGCACTCCTCCAGAAGACGCACCGCTTCGGTGACCACGTCCAGCGCGCTGGCTCCCGCTTCCAGCATTTTTTGACCGGTTTCGACAATGACAGACAGCGCATTGACGTAGCGTTTTTCCTGCTCAGGACTCAGCTTTGATCGGGTAATTGCCCCTGCTCCACCGTGTATTGCGATAACCGCATTCACCATATCAATCACCCATCAGCGTAAAGGCGCTGCTTTTTCTATAAATATCATTATCGTGGCCGGAGCTTCAGATGATTTTTGAATATAGAAAGACGCAACTGTGATGTAAAGCGTACACCATCGGAGTCATACAGTTAGTGGCACTTTTCTGCCATAATGCCCGCTTTCGTTGCAATCCCGCAGGAGTGACCCATGGATTTTACCGCCGGACTGATGCCGCTTGAGACGGCACTCACGCAGATGCTCGACCAGATTTCGCCGCTGAAAGAGCACGAAACGCTACCTTTACTGCGCTGTTTTGGTCGCGTGACGGCGAGCGATATCGTCTCTCCGCTGAACGTGCCGGGGTTTGATAACTCTGCGATGGACGGTTATGCGGTGCGTCTTGCAGATATTCAGGCAGGAAATGCATTGCCGGTCGCCGGAAAAGCCTTTGCGGGCCAGCCTTTTCAGGGTGAATGGCCGCAGGGAACCTGTATTCGCATTATGACAGGTGCCGCGTTGCCAGCGGATTGCGACGCGGTGGTGATGCAGGAAGAGACTGAGCAAACCGACGAGGGCGTGCGTTTTACCGCCAGCGTTAAGCCGAACCAGAACATCCGCCGCGCCGGGGAAGATATCACGCTGGGTGCAGCCGTTTTCGCCGCCGGGAAAAGGCTGACGGCCGCTGAACTGCCGGTTCTGGCATCGCTGGGTATTGCTGAGATCGACGTGGTGCGCAAAGTGCGCGTTGCCCTGTTCTCGACGGGCGATGAGCTGCAGTTGCCGGGTCAGCCGCTTAAAGCGGGGCAAATCTACGATACCAACCGTCTGGCCGTGCATCTGATGCTGGAACAGCTGGGCTGCGAGGTCATTAACCTCGGCATTATTCCTGACGATCCGGAACAATTGCGCGCCGCGTTTATACAAGCGGACAACTCCGCTGATGTGGTGATAAGTTCCGGCGGCGTATCCGTTGGCGAAGCGGATTACACCAAAATTCTTCTCGACGAGCTGGGTGAAATCGGCTTCTGGAAGCTGGCGATTAAACCGGGCAAACCGTTCGCTTTCGGTAAGCTTGACCACAGCTGGTTCTGCGGCCTGCCGGGCAATCCGGTGTCGGCGGCGCTGACGTTTTATCAGCTGGTGCAGCCGCTGCTGGCAAAATTGTCCGGCAACACGGCACAGGGCCTGCCTGCACGTCAGCGCGTACGCACCGCTACGCGCCTGAAAAAATCACCGGGTCGTCTTGATTTCCAGCGCGGGATTTTGGCGCGAAACGCCGAGGGTTTACTGGAGGTGAGTACCACCGGCCATCAGGGTTCACATATTTTCAGCTCCTTCAGCCAGGGCAACTGCTTTATCGTTCTTGAGCGCGAGCGCGGAAACGTCGAAGCGGGCGAGTGGGTTGAGGTCGAAGCCTTTAACCATTTATTTGGAGGCTGAGCATGTCGGTAGAACTGAGCGACCAGGAGATGCTGCGCTACAACCGCCAGATCGTGCTGCGGGGTTTTGATTTTGACGGTCAGGAAGCGCTCAAAGCCGCCTGCGTACTGGTGGTGGGATTAGGCGGTTTGGGCTGTGCGGCGGCGCAATATCTCGCGGCAGCGGGCGTCGGGAGTATGACGCTGCTGGATTTCGACACCGTGTCGGTATCCAATTTGCAGCGCCAGACGTTGCACAGCGACGCGACAATTGGTGAGCCGAAAGTCGCCTCCGCTCATGCCGCGCTGGCACGCATTAATCCTCACGTTCAGTTCACATTGATTGACGCTTTGCTCGATGACACTGCGCTGTTCGCGCGCATCGCACAGCACGACCTGGTTCTTGATTGCACCGATAACGTCACTATTCGCAATCAGCTTAACGCGGGCTGTTTTACCCATAAGACACCGCTGGTTTCCGGCGCGGCGATTCGGATGGAAGGCCAGATCAGCGTATTTACTTACGCCGACGGCGAGCCCTGCTATCGCTGTCTGAGCCGTCTGTTTGGCGAGAATGCGCTGACTTGCGTCGAGGCGGGCGTCATGGCGCCGCTGGTTGGCGTGATCGGGTCATTGCAGGCTATGGAAGCGATTAAAGTGCTGACGCATTACGGAACACCGGCGGCGGGAAAAATCCTGATGTACGACGCGATGAGCTGTCAGTTCCGCGAGATGAAACTGATGCGTCATCCCGGATGCGAGGTCTGCGGGGGGGAGTGACAATGCGGATTGTTTTTTGTTTGCGTGATTGTTTCCATTAACCTTTCGCAGAGAAGCAAAGCATGAGGCGGTTGTACACTGCTTCGTTTCTCCCTCTTTCTGTGGGGGATAATCTGAAGGCTATAACATTCTCAGCAAAGCTGAATATTGACATCACTGGCGATCACCTCTCTGGCTAATGCTTTGGTTCATCTATAGGGATCCTGCCACGTTATTGTCAGTGTCCGGTGGGGCTAGTGCTGCGGGGTATTTCGATGGGATGGGTTCTCTTCATCGTCGATTTTCTTCCCACCTGCACCAGTACGCCTTTTCGGGGCCGGTTGCACACTGTCTGGCTATTGGCGCGTATGCGCCTGGCGTCGGGGGTTTTGGTCATTAACATAATATTTCTTACCGCGAAAATAATTTGAATATCACTAGTAATATTAGTGCATCGTAAGAAAAATCGCTTTATACACCAAGGGTACAGATTATAAAAGCCTCCCCGGCAGCTTGCATTATCTGCCGGGAGACTATTATTTATTAGATAACGTCATGCTTTCTAAAGATTTAAGAAAATATGCAGTTAAATCAACTTCTTTTCCATCTATTTTTTCTAGTAGATCACCATGACCACAAAGAGCATAGTTTTTCTTACTATCATCCAATTAAACAAAATTTAACCTCTTTCTTTTGAGTTATACCATTCTGAATATCATATTTATTAATGTTTTCGTCAACAACCATATAGCCCTTTGCATTTGGAGAAGTTACATTAAATAACTGCAATGGTTTGTCATTCTTATGATAAGATTTCCTGTTTACAATTTTCCATGTATCATTTTTTTCGTCATAGCGTACTACTTGATTTGCAGGTTTTTCATCGGCTACACTGGGTCATAACCCAAGCCATAGGATTCTAAATCACCATTCATAAGCAAACACTGCCATAGTTTTATCGGACTTTTATTGAAATAGTAATCAGTATTATCCATTTTCGTTGTAAAGAAATATTCTTTAAATCTTACTGAGTCACAATCAGAAGATTGCTGTATATACGTTGCACCTACAATCTCATCTAAATTTTTTTCAGCAAATTTCGCTGATAAAAAATCAGGTGGTAAAGCTATGGAAGGTGCGACAACTGCATTTGCTGCGCAGGTAGAAAATAATAAATATATTGATATTATCTCTTTCACTGTTAACCTCTGCGATGTGTATAAGGAAACTCTAAAGAACTGCTTCCATTTGAATCAGAGAACCTTGTTTCTGACAGCACATCAAGTGCATAACCATATGCACAACAACGGCTATCAAAACCATTTAAACCACGATATTCTCTGTCGGTCACTTGTGCAGGGGCATTAACTATTGCGCTAGCTTTCCAAAATACATTGCTCCTATAATAACTTATTCCGCTGATGCTATGTTTCTCTAATATATGATCTTCATCGGCAAAACCCGCCATATTAGTCAGAATCCAATAATACCCCGCACTATCTGAAGGATCGTAACTGTGATTTGCCACATCATCCCGCCATGCAAGCACATTAATGGTTAAATCCGGATTTTTTTCATCCAGCAGTGATGTGTTGTGATAGCGTTTTTCCTTATGCTGGTATAAATCATGGTAAGCATCGCTTAGCGTCTCTTTTAATGAAGCCGGATACTCACGTCCCCTGAAGGTCCAGTAATCAAAATAATTATTCGGACTGGTTAATTGTAAAAAGCCGCGCCCGTACCACGGGTAGTACCAGGTATTGCGCTTTTTCTTTTCGTGCGTTGCCGGGTCGGTAAATGTGTTAACGTACCCTTCGCTGGTCTGATTCAGCCAGGCGGATTCCTGCACGGCATTCCCCAGGAAACAGGCCATACGCCACGGCGTGTTGATGCCGTATTTCCGCATTGCCCGGTTCAGCCCGGTATAGTGCTTCATAAATACCGAGTCCGCCCCGTCATGAAGCGTCACCTTTTCCCTGTAGACACGGTGGCTGTCTGACCGGATGGCGTAGACGGGCACCACTTGCTTAAATTCGCTGGCGCTCATCCACAGGCATTTCCTGAAATGCTTAATAAACTCCAGCGGGTGAAAATGCCAGTAGCGCCCGCCGGGCAGGGCATCGTCCAGACAGAGCGCGCTGACATGGGCCTGAAAGCGGGTAAAATCATCGGCGGTCATGGGCGGGTCAACGTGCTCATTCGGCGAGGTCAGCCACTGGAAGCGCGACGTGATGGTGCTCCGGTCCCATTCAAACGGAAAATGACATATCAGACGGCTGAGAGGCTGGCCTGCGTCTTTTTCGGCGAGTACCGTCGGGGAGTTACATTGGCTGTTAGTGTCGGTATCGTCATCCACCAGCCTCCAGCCCGTCCAGTGCGGAAAATCTGCATCGCTGAATTTTTTAATTTTCGGGTCCGCCAGATTCACCCAGCCCGTTCCCTGAAGGTGATTCACCTGGCACCAGACGGGTGTTGCCGGGTCAGTCAGTTGTTCCTGGTCAGGCGAGACCAGCCGCCCGAAGCGGTGTAACTCGTAAATGGCGCTCTGGTTATGCCCCTTCGCGTGCGCGTGAATTTTACTGTACAACTCATATTCATACTTCCCGCTGACCAGCGGGTCGCCCACGGCGTTGAACTCTCCGCTACCGGGGGCGCTTTCTGCGCGGGTGATAACGATTTGGTTGCCCTGTTTCAGCTCGCGGGTGACATACAGGGGCAGCGTGGTTTTTACTGCGGTGCTGCGGGGAGACTTTTCCATCATCCCCGGTTCGCTCTGCCAGACCTCCGTGCCCGCCGGGAGATAAAAGTGCATATCGCCGTAAATCGCATCCATCCGCCCGTCCTGGCTGGTATCCAGCTGGCTGTCCGTACGCCCGGTCAGTCTCTGAATACTGGCATCGTCACAGAATATCTGAAAATGAAAGGCGTTATCCCCGTCCACCATGCCAGTGGTGCCGAGTTTATCCTTGCGGTAAACCTTTTTACCCTTAACCATTTCAGGCCGCAGTTGTGTCATGTGCATATACAGCGAATAAAAAACCACTTTCGCATTATCGCCTGTGCCCGTTTCTGTCTCATGGCGAAGCAGAATATAGCCGTTATCGGTGCCATATTTCCCCCCGGTACTGTTCTGCGGAAACGTATCGCGTTTTTCCAGCCGGGAATTTCTGACGGAAACCACCGTCCCGTCGGCAATGGCGCGGACGAATTCAGGCTGCGAAGTGGAATCCGTGTGTTTAAGATGAATACCACCATGCCATGCCTGATGGCGGTTTAACGGATACGCGCGAACAGGGTCAGTGTTTTGTGTCCGGTCAATCCACCGATCGTCGGTTTCATGCTGGTGGCGAGGTTTCAGAAACGGCGGGCTGATTATCATGATGCAGCCTCCATCGTCCGGTGATGGAATAAACTATTCACAATATTGTCTCCATTTATCAGTGATAAATATTCAGAATCTATTCTGTGCCGACAATACGCTTTAACCCCCTGCTGACAACGGGATTTATGTAATCAAAATTAACATAAATTTATGATATTTATGCATTTCCATTATTCATAGATGCTATTTATATTTATTCCGGTTTTATCTGCTGGTGCTCACTTGCAACCGGCGTGGATTGCCTTCAGCAAGAATGAAGAAACCAGTACGACAGAGTATTAAGTGTTACTGGTTAACTTTATGGAAAATGCTGAGAATAAAGGATATTTTCTTCCACCCTCCTTGTAGACTGAGGGATCCCCGCTAATTTTTATTAGTGGTTACAGGGGATTGAAGTGGGTTATGTATGAGCAACTTATACTTTACTGCTCATAAGTAACATGAAATATGGAAACGATTAAGGTATCAGTGTTCGACAAATGGTGATTTATTGCATTTTTTTGAGCATTAAATCACCACCTTTCTACTTCTAATTTTCTGGGGAGTCCTCTCCCCGTGGGAGAGGGTCGTGGTGAGGGCATCAGGCCGTACAATCAAATAGTTGTCTGGCCAAACGCGCCCTGCCAGTCCTGCTCAAACTTCGCTACTGCCGCATCCACCGCGGGAGCGTTAATAAACTGCTGCGCCACATCCAGCGGCAAAGTGATGGCCTCGCAGCCCGCCAGCAAACAGTCCAGCGCCTGGCGCGGGGTTTTAAAGCTCGCCGCCAGCACTTTTGCCTGCGGCGCATGCAGCGTCAGCAATTGCTGTAATTCCACCACCGTTTGAATCCCGTCGCCGCCCTGTGCGTCCAGGCGATTCACATAAGGCGCAACATATTCCGCGCCAGCCAGCGCCGACAGCATGCCCTGCGCAGCACCGTAAACCGCCGTTCCCAGCGTTGGGATCCCTTCGGCTTTCAGCATTTTAATGGCTGCCAACCCTTCTGCCGTGACGGGCACTTTGACCACCAGATCGTTAATTATGGCGCGTAATTTACGCGCATCGTCGACCATCGCTTCGGCCGTAGTCGCCATCACCTGCGCGAACAACCGGCCTTTTCCCCCCAGCGCGTCATGCAGCTCTGGCAACAGCACGTCCAGCGGTTTTTTCCCCGCCGCCACAATACTGGGATTGGTGGTTACGCCCGCCAGCGGGAAAATGCGCGCCAGTTTTTTGACTGCAGCAACGTCGGAAGTATCGAGATAAAGTTCCATGATCAAACCCTCAAAATTAGCCTGCCCTAACACTACCACGTAAAAACTCGCCGCAGAGTTGACGCACATCAAAATAACTTTCATTCGAAAGTTATTTAATCTTCATACGCAACAAGAGGCGACATTATGATTTTCAATATTCAGCGCTATTCGACGCATGACGGTCCCGGTATTCGTACCGTGGTGTTCCTGAAAGGCTGCTCATTAAGCTGCCGCTGGTGTCAAAATCCTGAGAGCCGTTCTCGTACCCGAGACGTCCTGTTTGATGCCCGCCTGTGTCTGGAAGGCTGCGACCTCTGCCAGCAGGCTGCGCCAGGGATTATCGACCGCACGCTGAATGGACTGATTATTCATCGCGAAAAACTCAACGATGCAACGCTGAACGCCCTCACCGACTGTTGCCCAACGCAAGCGATGACCGTATGCGGTGAGGAGCAACAGGTCGCCGATATTATGGCCACCGTGCTGCGCGATAAACCCTTTTACGAGCGCAGCGGCGGCGGTATCACACTCTCCGGCGGCGAGCCGTTTATGAACCCTACTCTGGCCCACTCGCTGTTCAAAGCCAGCCACGAAAAAGGCATACATACTGCCGTTGAAACCTGTCTGCATGTGCCGTGGCACGCGATCGAACCCTCGTTGCCGTATGTTGACCTGTTTCTCGCCGACCTGAAACATGTCGACGGCGACGTGTTTAAACAATGGGCTGGCGGCTCGGCTAAGCGCGTACTGGAAAACCTGAAACGCCTTGCGGCGGCAGGCAAAAAAATGACTATCCGCGTTCCGCTGATTCCCGGTTTTAACGCAGATGAAGCGTCTGTCAAAGCGATTACACGTTTTGCCGCCGATGAGCTGAACGTCCGCGAGATCCATTTTCTGCCGTACCACACCCTTGGCATGAACAAATATACCCTGCTCGGCCAACCTTACTCTGCCCCTGATAAACCGCTCGATAACCCAGCGTTACTGGACTTTGCCCTGGCGTTTGCTGACCAGAATGGGTTAACCGCCACCTTACGAGGATAATGTTATGACACAGCTGAATCTGAACACGTTGACCGATCGTATTAAGGCGCATAAAACCGCTCTGGTGCATATTGTTAAGCCGCCCGTTTGTACCGAGCGCGCGCAGCATTACACCGAAATGTACCAGCAGCACATGGACAAGCCTATCCCGGTGCGTCGCGCGCTTGCGCTGGCCCATCACCTGGCGAATCGTACCATCTGGATAAAACACGACGAGCTGATCATTGGCAACCAGGCAAGCAAAGTCCGCGCCGCACCGATCTTCCCGGAATATACCGTATCGTGGATTGAAAAAGAGATCGACGATCTGGCCGACCGTCCGGGCGCGGGCTTTGCCGTCAGCGAAGAGAATAAACGCGTTCTGCATGATATTTGCCCGTGGTGGCGCGGCCAGACGGTGCAAGATCGCTGCTACGGCATGTTTACCGACGAGCAAAAAGGGCTACTGGAAACCGGGATTATCAAAGCCGAAGGCAATATGACCTCCGGCGATGCCCATCTGGCGGTGAATTTCCCGCTGCTGCTGGAAAAAGGGCTCGACGGGATGCGGGCCAAAGTGGCCGAGCGTCGTACCCGCATTAACCTGACCGTACTGGACGATCTGCACGGCGATCAGTTCCTGAAAGCGGTTGATATCGTGCTGGACGCCGTCAGCCTGCATATTCAACGCTTTGCCAGCCTGGCGCGTGAAATGGCGAGCAATGAGATCCGCGAAAGTCGTCGCGACGAGCTGCTGGCAATGGCAGAAAACTGCGATGTGATTGCCCATCAGCCGCCGAAAACCTTCTGGCAGGCGCTACAGCTGTGCTATTTCATCCAGCTGATTCTGCAAATTGAGTCCAACGGTCACTCCGTCTCCTTTGCCCGTATGGATCAGTATCTCTATCCATTCTACCGCCGCGACGTTGAGTTGGATCAGTCGCTCAGCCGCGAAAACGCGATTGAAATGCTGCACAGCTGCTGGCTGAAATTGCTGGAAGTGAACAAAATCCGCTCCGGCTCGCACTCAAAAGCGTCGGCGGGAAGCCCGCTGTATCAGAACGTCACGATTGGCGGACAGAAGCTGGTCAACGGCGACGCGATGGACGCGGTAAACCCGCTCTCTTACGCGATTCTGGAATCCTGCGGCCGCCTGCGTTCCACTCAGCCAAACCTCAGCGTGCGTTACCACGCGGGTATGAGTAATGACTTCCTCGACGCTTGCGTGCAGGTGATCCGCTGCGGATTTGGGATGCCCGCGTTTAATAACGATGAAATTGTGATTTCTGAGTTCATCAAGCTCGGCGTCGAAAAAGAAGACGCTTACGACTATGCGGCGATCGGTTGTATCGAAACCGCTGTTGGCGGGAAATGGGGATACCGCTGTACCGGCATGAGCTTTATTAACTTCGCCCGCGTGATGCTCGCCGCGATGGAAGGCGGTCGCGATGCCACCAGCGGCAAGGTTTTCCTGCCGCAGGATAGAGCGCTCTCCGCCGGTAACTTCGATAATTTCGAGCAGGTGATGGAATCCTGGGACAACCAGATTCGCTACTACACGCGCAAATCCATCGAAATTGAATATGTGGTGGACACCATGCTGGAAGAGAACGTACACGATATTCTCTGCTCTGCGCTGGTGGACGACTGTATTGAGCGCGCGAAAAGCATTAAGGAAGGCGGCGCGAAATATGACTGGGTGTCGGGTTTGCAGGTCGGTATCGCCAACCTCGGAAACAGTCTGGCTGCGGTGAAGAAGCTGGTCTTTGAACAGGGCATAATCGGTCAGCAACAGCTGGCAGCCGCGCTGGCGGATGATTTCGAAGGGCTGACGCATGAACAGCTGCGCCAGCGTTTGATCAACGGTGCACCGAAGTACGGCAACGATGACGACAGCGTCGACCTGCTGCTGGCCCGCGCCTACCAGACCTATATCGAAGAGCTGAAGCAGTACCACAACCCGCGCCACGGCCGTGGGCCGATCGGCGGTAACTACTACGCGGGTACGTCGTCTATTTCGGCAAACGTGCCGTTTGGTGCGGCGACGATGGCAACGCCGGATGGCCGTAAAGGGCATACTCCGCTGGCGGAAGGCGCAAGCCCGGCATCGGGTACCGATCATCTCGGTCCAACAGCGGTTATTGGTTCCGTGGGTAAATTACCGACCGAAGCCATTCTGGGTGGCGTGCTGTTAAATCAGAAGCTGAATCCGGCAACGCTGGAGAACGATTCGGACCGTCAGAAGCTGATGATCCTGCTGCGCACCTTCTTCGAGGTGCATAAAGGCTGGCATATCCAGTACAACATTGTGTCACGTGACACGCTGCTCGAAGCGAAAAAGCATCCGGATCAGTATCGCGATCTTGTGGTACGTGTCGCGGGTTACTCGGCGTTCTTCACCGCGCTTTCGCCAGACGCGCAGGACGATATCATCGCCCGTACGGAGCACACGCTTTAATCTCTCCGCTCTGATGCCCTCACCCCACCCCTCTCCCACAGGGAGAGGGCGCAGACACTAAAAAATGACAACCATGGGTTGTCATTTGCTTTTGGTTTCGAATGAAATAGATTTGTGGTTCGGGTCACATTGTTATTAGAATGTTTCTGGTCGCAGTAATATTCTGGAGAACAATGTATGACCGTTAAAGTTATCGTCACCGATATGGACGGAACTTTCCTTGATGATGCCAAACAATACGATCGTGAACGCTTTCAGGCACAATTCGAGCAGCTAAAAGCACGTGATATTGAATTTGTTGTTGCCAGCGGAAACCAGTATTACCAGCTCATCTCGTTCTTCCCGGAACTGAAAGAACACATTTCTTTCGTCGCCGAAAACGGCGCGCTGGTGTTCGATCACGGCGAGCAGATTTTCCACGGCGAATTGACCCGCCACGAATCACAAATCGTGATCGGCGAATTGCTCAAAGATAAACAGTTGAATTTCGTCGCCTGTGGATTAGAGAGCGCGTATGTGAGCAATAGCGCGCCTGACGAGTTTGTCGCGCTGATGTCAAAACACTATCACCGCTTAAAGCGCATCAGCGATTATCAGGACATTGACGACGTACTGTTCAAGTTCTCACTGAACCTGCCGGATAGCGATATCCCCGATCTCATCGACAAACTGCATGTTTCGCTGGATGGCATCATGAAGCCCGTCACCAGCGGTTTCGGCTTTGTCGATTTGATTATCCCTGGCCTGCATAAGGCCAATGGTATCAGCCTCCTGCTCAAACGCTGGGGCATTTCCCCGCAGGAATGCGTAGGGATTGGCGACAGCGGTAATGACGCCGAAATGCTGAAGCTGGTGAAATATTCGTTTGCGATGGGCAATGCAGCGGAAAGCATTAAATCGATTAGCCGTTTTAGCACTGACGATAATAATCATCAGGGTGCGCTGAACGTCATCCAGGCCGTGCTCGACCATACCGATCCTTTCAACGCGTAATCCCCTTCTGGCCGGGGCTAAGTTCCGGCATATCACTCTTTTCCGATCCTGCGGTACACGTCAAACTTTTAAACTTGCATTAACTTATTTTTAACTTAAAGTATCACTTGTAGACATTTTTACTTTCGAATGAAAGATGCGAGGCGGTTATGACGTTAACGTTTACCAGTGAAATTTTGCCTGCGGACCCTAAAGCCGCGATTCGCCAAATGAAACGCGAGTTACGCGCGCAGATCGGTGACGTTCAGGCGGTTTTCGACCGGCTGAGTGATAAAATTGCGACTCGTGTGGCGGAAATTAATGAATTGAAAAACAAAGGGGAATCCGTCTGGCCGGTTATCCCTTTTGAAGATGTGAAGAACGGCACGATAACCGCCGCGCAGCGTGAAGCGGTCAAACGCCGGGGTTGCGCAGTCATCAAAGGTCATTTCCCGCGCGAGCAAGCGCTGGCGTGGGATAATTCCATGCTCGACTATCTCGATCTCAACCAGTTCGACGAGGTCTACCAAGGGCCAGGCGATAACTTCTTTGGCTCATTAAGCGCATCGCGTCCGGAAATTTATCCGATCTACTGGTCGCAGGCGCAAATGCAGGCCCGTCAGAGTGAACAGATGGCGCAGGTGCAATCGTTTCTGAATCGTTTGTGGACGTTCGAGAGCAACGGCAAACAGTGGTTTGACCCGGATGTCAGCGTGATTTATCCGGATCGCATCCGCCGCCGTCCGCCAGGAACAACGTCCAAAGGCTTGGGCGCGCATACCGATTCCGGGGCGCTGGAACGCTGGCTGCTTCCGGCTTATCAGCAGGTGTTTGCCCGGGTGTTTGACGGTAACATCGATCGGTACGATCCCTGGAATGCCGCGCATCGCACCGAAGTGGAAGAGTACACCGTGGATAACACCACCAAGTGCTCGGTGTTCCGCACCTTCCAGGGCTGGACGGCGCTGTCGGATATGATCCCGGACCAGGGCTTGTTGCACGTCGTGCCGATCCCGGAAGCGATGGCGTACATTCTGTTGCGTCCGCTGCTCGACGATGTGCCGGAAGATGAGCTTTGCGGCGTAGCACCAGGGCGCGTACTGCCGATTTCGGAGAAGTGGCATCCGCTGTTGATTGAAGCGTTAACCAGCATTCCGGCGCTCGACGCGGGGGATTCTGTGTGGTGGCATTGCGATGTGATTCACTCCGTCGCGCCCGTGGATGATCAGCAAGGCTGGGGCAACGTGATGTACATCCCTGCCGCGCCGATGTGCGAGAAAAATCTCGCCTACGCGAAAAAGGTCAAAGCGGCGCTGGAAACGGGCGCATCGCCGGGCGATTTCCCGCGCGAAGATTACGAAAAAACCTGGCAGGATCGCTTTACCGTGAACGATCTGAATATCCATGGCAAGCGCGCGCTCGGCATGGTCTAAGCGTCGTAAAGTCCTTCCCGCTCCACGGCGGTGCGTCGTTTTCCCTGACGTATCCGCCGTACCGATTCCCGCACCGTCAGCGTCCCGTTTAGCAACAACGTTCCCACCGGCGCATCCGGGCGCATCAACCGCTGCTGGAGCATATGTACCGCTTCCGTTCCCAGCTCATCGCGTGGAACGTGCACTGCCGTTAAGGGAACATCCTGAATCGCCGCCAGATTGAAACCATCGATGCTCATCACCGAGACATCCTGCGGCACCCGCAAGCCATGCTTTTGCAACGCACTAATGGTGCCTGCGGCCATGAAATCGCCCCCCACCAGAAACGCCGTTGGCAGGTTTTTGGCGGGCGTTCGGCTGAGCCATTCGCTGACCTGCTGTTCCGTTTCTGTGGCGCTGAAGCTGGGCACCACCAGCAGATCGCGTTTATCGTTAAATTTCAGATTGTGCGTCTGCCAGCCATCACGAATGCCCGCCAGACGCAGCTCCATGGTATACCGGCGCAGGCACAGCACATTCATGATCTCACGGTGACCCATTTCGAACAGATACTCCGCGGCCCGTTCACCGATGGCGCGGTGATCGGGGGCGACAGCAGGCAAGCGCATCCGGCTATCACGACAGTTAATGAGCATACAGGGTTTAGCAATATCAACGGCCAAATCGTGAATATGGGGATCGTCAATGCCCAGTAATATCGCGGCCTGAGTGTCCGTTTCGTTCATACGGGCGAGAAAGAGCTGCGCGTCGCTGTCGTTCTCCTCCAGCGCACAGTAGCGCAGCCTGACTTCATGAGAGGCGAGCCCTTTGCTGACACTCTGAATCACGCGGTAGTAAAAGATGTCGGACCGCTCGTCAAAGGCACGCTGCGGGGCGAAGACCACCAGACTATTCAGCAGTAACCGACCCGCCGCCATGCCATCCATGACGCCCAGTTCCCGTGCGCATTCCAGCACCTTCTGACGGGCTTTTTCGCTGGTGTTTGCCTTCCCTGCCAGGACACGAGAAACCGTGCTGATCGAGAGTTGCGTCCGGCTGGCAATTTCTGCGATTTTTAGCCTTTTATCCATTTTGTGATCTCGCTCCATTTGCTAAATGCAAAAATTTTCATAGTGTGGAATTCCCATATCTACAGGCTTTAATGGCATCTTGCCAAAAAACGAATGCCACTTATGAGAAAGCTTGCACAAAATCCACTATTGCCCGCTCATTTTCTGCCATAAGGTGAACTTGTCACACAACTTCCATACTAGTTGTATATCAACTTGAAGCGAAAAACAGATAACTTTCAACGCCATAATAATCTGTGTGACAACCGAATCGTACCTTCCCCCTACCGTCCGTCTTGTGGAGAGAGAAAATGAGTCAGGGCATTAATACTCCGGTTGTGGCAAGCAAAACCCGCCGCGTCATCAAAAACCTGCGCTGGTATGTGCTGGTGCTGTTTTTGCTGGGCGTCACCGTCAACTACATTACCCGTAACTCGTTAGGCATTTTGGCGCCCGAGCTGAAAGCGACGATGGGCATTACTACCGAACAATATTCCTGGATTGTCGGCGCGTTCCAGATTGCCTATACCATTTTCCAGCCCCTGTGCGGCTGGCTTATCGACGTGATTGGCCTGAAAATTGGCTTTATGGTCTGCGCCGGGATCTGGGCATTAATGTGTATTTTCCACGCCGGTGCGGGGAGTTGGGTGCATCTGGCTATCCTGCGCTTCTTCATGGGTGCCTCGGAAGCCGCCGCCACGCCGGCTAACGCCAAAACTATCGGCGAATGGTTCCCAAAATCTGAGCGCCCTATTGCTGCCGGTTGGGCAGGTGTCGGTTTCTCGATCGGTGCGATGCTGGCGCCGCCCATTATTTACTTTGCGCATGCGTCGTTCGGCTGGCAGGGTGCGTTCATGTTCACCGGCGTGCTGGCTCTGCTGTGGGTGATTTTGTGGTGGGCGTTCTACCATAATCCGGAACAGCACCCGAATCTGGGCAAAGACGAACTGGCGTTCATCAAGCAGGATAACGAGCCACCAGCCGTTAAGCTGCCGTTCCTTACCGCGCTCAAAACCGTGTCTAAAAATAAGCGTTTCTACGGCATCGCCATTCCCGCGTTCATGGCTGAACCGGCCTGGGCTGTACTGAGCTTCTGGGTTCCGCTGTATCTTGCCAAAGAACACGGCATGGACCTGAAACAGATCGCGATGTTTGCGTGGTTGCCGTTCCTGGCCGCCGATCTCGGCAGCGTCGTGAGCGGATATCTTACCCGTCTTTATACCCGTCTTTTCGGCTGCTCGCGTGTGAACTCCGTGGTGGCCAGCTCCGTGACCGGCGCGTTCCTGATGATTTCTCTGGCTGCGGTTGCTATCACCCGCGACCCGTATATCACGATTGCGCTTATCTCTATCGGCGGGTTCGGTCATCAGATTATCTCCTGCATGCTCAGCGCCCTGGTGGTGGAATCGTTCGACAAAGGCCAGATGGCGACCGTCAACGGCATGCGCGGCTCGGCGGCCTGGATCGCCAGCTTCTTGTTCTCATTGTTAATTGGCGTAACCGCCGACAAAATCGGCTTTAACCCGCTGTTCATTGCCATGGGCTTCTTTGACCTGATTGGCGCATTTTTCCTGGTCGCATTTATTGCTGAACGTCGCGCCAAGCGCGCCTGATACTGGATGTACTGCATATGAAAACATTGAAAAACTGGACGCTGGCGAAGCAGTCAGCGAATCATCTGGAACTGCTGGTTGATTCTCAACATCACCTGAGCCTGTATGTGCTGGAAGAAAACCTGTTCCGCGTGCTGATTAAGCGTAAAGGCGAGCTGGCGCTGGAGAAAACCTGGAGCATAGCGCCAGACCAGGACGTGCCGTGGGGAAGGCCGGCATCGTGAAGATCTCAGCGGGTTTAGCTGCCCGACCTGGACGCTCACGCAGCAGGACAATGCGCTGGTGATTGCCACCGAACAGCTGCGCGTAACCGTGCATCAGCCGCTGTGGCTGGAGTGGCATTATCGCAATGAGGCAGGTGAATGGCAGGCGCTGGTGAACGATCGCCCAACAAGTGCCTATCTGCTGAACGCCCACGGCGACGGCGCAGCCCACTACCTGAGCCGTCGTAAAGATGAGCGTTTTTATGGCCTGGGCGAGAAAGCGGGTGATTTGCAGCGCAACGGCAAACGCTATGAGATGCGCAATCTGGATGCGATGGGCTATAACGCCGCCAGCACCGATCCGCTGTACAAGCATATTCCGTTTACCATCGCCCGCCGCGACGACGTGAGCTACGGCGTGTTTTACGACAACCTGAGCAGCTGCTGGCTGGATCTGGGTAACGAAATCGACAACTACCACACCGCCTATCGCCGCTGGCAGGCCGAAGCGGGTGATATTGATTACTACATTTTTACCGGCAAACGCGTGCTCGACGTCACCAAAGCCTTCGTGCGCCTGACCGGGAAAACGCTTTTCGGACCGAAATGGAGCCTGGGCTACAGCGGCTCAACGATGCACTACACCGACGCACCCGACGCGCAAATTCAGCTGATGAACTTCATCCGCCTGTGCGAAGAGCATGCGATCCCGTGCGACTCGTTCCAGCTGTCGTCCGGATATACCTCGATTAACGGCAAGCGCTACGTCTTTAACTGGAACTATGACAAAGTGCCGCAGCCCAAAGTGATGAGCCAGGCCTTCCACGACGCCGGTCTCAAGCTTGCCGCGAATATCAAACCCTGTCTGCTACAGGATCACCCACGCTACGGCGAAGTGGCCGAAAAAGGCCTGTTTATCCGTGATTCAGAAACCGATGCGCCAGAACGCTCAAGCTTCTGGGACGACGAAGGTTCACACCTTGACTTTACGAATCCACAAACGGTTGAGTGGTGGCAGAACGGTGTGACGACCCAAATCCTGGAAATGGGGATTGATTCCACCTGGAATGATAACAACGAGTTTGAAGTCTGGGATGGTGAGGCGCGCTGTCACGGCTTCGGTCAGGACATTGCGATCAAACACATTCGCCCGGTGATGCCGCTGCTAATGATGCGCGCGTCAATGGAAGCCCAACAGAAGTTTGCCCCGGAAAAACGTCCGTATTTGATCTCGCGTTCTGGCTGCGCCGGAATGCAGCGCTACGTCCAGACCTGGAGCGGCGACAACCGGACCAACTGGGACACGCTGCGCTATAACACCCGCATGGGCCTGGGCATGAGCCTGTCCGGCCTGTTTAACGTCGGCCACGACGTGGGCGGTTTCTCCGGCGATAAACCTGACGCCGAGCTGTTTGTGCGCTGGGTGCAGAACGGCGTGATGCATCCACGCTTTACCATTCACTCGTGGAATGACGATCGGACGGTGAATGAGCCTTGGATGTATCCGGGTGTGACCCCTGCCATTCGCGGTGCCATCGAACTGCGCTATCGGCTGCTGCCCTATCTTTACACTCTGCTTTGGCAGGCTCACGCTGACGATGAGCCGATGCTGCGCCCGACGTTCCTCGATCACGAGCATGATGCGCAGACGTTCGAAGAGTGTGACGATTTTATGCTGGGCCGCGATGTGCTTGTCGCGAGCGTCGTCGAAGCGGGACAGCGTGAGCGCCGTCTCTGGCTGCCAGACAACGTGACCGGCTGGTACGATTTTACACCCACGAATGGTTCTCCGGCGGTCAGTGGATTACCCGCGATGCGCCCCTGGAAAAACTGCCGTTAATGGTCCGCGCCGGTGCCGGTTTGCCGCTGAGCGAACGCATCACGCATGTGTCAGCTGAAAAAGATGATACGCGCGAGCTGAAATTGTTCCCGCTAAAAGGCGTGGGGACAACGTCTGGCATGCTGTTTGAAGACGACGGCGAAAGCTGGGGTTATCAGAAAGGCAACGCGCTGTGGCTGGAGTGGGAGATGCTGTGCGAAGGTTCCACTATCCATCTGAACGTGACGGCGCGAGGGGATTATCGTCCGGCATGGAAAGCGTTGAAAGTAACGTTACCAGTGGGTGAGAAACGTCAGTTGTTGATCAACGGGATTGAGCAGAGTGAGTGGGCTTTGTAGTCGTTGATTGCCGGGTGGCGGCTACGCCTTACCCGGCCTACATGACAGAAGTATTTCCCTAAGTATTTCGCGTTACAGCAAGGCGGCAAACCTGCAAATCCCCGGGAGCTGACATATGTCAGTGACCGGGGTGCGCAGGTGCAGCCAACGCAGCTGTAGCGTGAAAGACGACGGGAAATTAGTTGTCAATGCCTTTACTGCGCAGATAATCTTCGTAGTTACCGGTGAAGTCCACGATGCGCTCTGGCGTAATCTCAATCACGCGGGTCGCCAGCGAGCTGACAAACTCACGGTCGTGAGAAACGAAGACCAGCGTCCCCTGATACATCTCCAGCGCCATGTTCAGCGATTCGATAGATTCCATATCCAGGTGGTTCGTTGGTTCATCCATTACCAGAATGTTTGGTTTTTCCAGCATCAGCTTGCCGAACAGCATGCGACCTTTTTCCCACCGGAAAGCACTTTCGCAGGCTTTTTGATATCGTCCTGGCTGAACAGCAGACGGCCAAGAATGCCACGAATAACCTGCTCGTCGTCGCCTTCTTGCTTCCATTGGCTCATCCAGTCAAATACGGTCAGGTCATTTTCGAATTCATATTCGTGATCCTGCGCGTAATAGCCAATCTGCGCATTTTCAGACCATTTCACCGTACCGTGATCGGGCTGAAGCTCAGCCACCAGCGTTTTCAGCAGCGTAGATTTACCCACGCCGTTGGCACCCAGAATCGCAATTTTCTCGCCCACTTCCAGCAGCAAATTGAAGTCTTTGAACAGAGGGCCGTTATCAAAACCTTTGGTCAGTGCTTCTACTTCCAGCGCATTACGGAACAATTTCTTGTCCTGCTCGAAGCGAATGAACGGGTTCTGACGGCTGGAGGCTTTCACTTCGTCCAGCTTAATTTTGTCAATCTGACGGGCACGAGACGTTGCCTGACGAGATTTAGAGGCGTTGGCACTAAAGCGGCTCACGAAGGATTGCAGATCGGCAATCTGCGCTTTTTTCTTGGCGTTATCAGACAACAGACGCTCGCGCGCTTGTGTCGCTGCCGTCATGTATTCGTCGTAGTTGCCCGGATAAACGCGCAGCTCGCCGTAGTCCAGGTCAGCCATATGGGTGCAGACCATGTTCAGGAAGTGACGGTCGTGCGAAATGATGATCATGGTGCTACCACGTTCGTTTAGCACCTGCTCCAGCCAGCGAATGGTATCGATGTCCAGGTTGTTCGTCGGTTTCATCAAGCAGCAGAATTTCTGGGTTAGAGAACAGCGCCTGGGCTAACAGCACGCGCAGTTTCCAGCCCGGCGCGACTTCGCTCATCAGGCCGTAATGTTGCTCAACGGGAATACCGACACCGAGGAGCAGTTCGCCCGCGCGGGATTCGGAAGAGTAACCGTCCATCTCACCGTAGAGGACTTCGAGGTCGGCCACTTTATAGCCGTCTTCTTCACTCATTTCTGCCAGAGCGTAAATGCGGTCACGCTCCTGTTTCACTTCCCACAGTTCCCCGTGTCCCATGATCACAGTGTCGAGTACCGAAAACTCTTCAAAGGCGAACTGGTCCTGGCGAAGCTTACCGAGACGTTCGTTCGGATCCAGCGACACGTTGCCGAGCGTTGGCTCGAGATCGCCGCCGAGAATCTTCATAAAGGTGGATTTTCCGCTACCGTTGGCACCAATCAGGCCGTAACGGTTGCCGCCGCCAAACTTGACGGAAATGTTTTCAAACAGCGGCTTACTGCCAAACTGCATAGTGATGTTGCTGGTAACTAACACGGGAGATTCCTGCGAAAAAGTGTGATAAACACATCATTATGCCACAATTCCTAAATGAGATCCCGTGTTGCAGCGAACCGCTAAACTTTAACGAAAGTGAAAAAAATGTGATTTCGTACACATCTGAATTCCCAGGGGGAGGGAATGCACATATAATGCGCTCCCATCACTGACTCAGACTCATCAACTAATCGCCAGAGTGGCAAAGATACCTCGCATAACATGAATATGAAATTATCAACGCTTTTTGCGGCGGCGTTAGCCGTAGTAGGTTTTTGCAATACCGCTTCTGCGGTAACTTATCCGCTGCCGACAGACGGTAGCCGTCTGGTGGGTCAAAACCAGGTGGTTATCGTGCCGGAAGGCAACGACCAGCCGCTGGAATATTTTGCAGCTGAATATCAGTTGGGCCTGTCTAATATGCTGGAAGCAAACCCGGGCGTTGACCCGTATCTGCCGAAAGCGGGCACCGTGCTGAACATCCCTCAGCAGCTGATTCTGCCGGACACCGTCCATGAAGGCATCGTGATCAACAGCGCGGAAATGCGTCTGTACTATTACCCGAAAGGCACGAATACCGTGATCGTTCTGCCGATTGGTATTGGTCAGTTGGGCAAAGATACCCCGCTGAACTGGACCACTAAAGTCGAACGTAAAAAAGCGGGTCCAACCTGGACGCCTACCGCGAAAATGCACGCAGAATACATCGCTGCCGGCGAACCGCTGCCAGCCGTTGTGCCTGCGGGCCCGGACAACCCTATGGGTCTGTACGCGCTGTACATTGGCCGTCTGTATGCAATCCACGGTACTAACGCCAACTTTGGTATCGGCCTGCGCGTCAGCCACGGCTGTGTGCGTCTGCGTAACGACGATATCAAATTCCTGTTCGAGAACGTGCCAGTCGGGACGCGCGTGCAGTTCATCAATGAGCCTGTCAAAGCCACTTCTGAGCCGGATGGCAGCCGCTACATTGAGGTGCATAACCCGCTCTCTACCAGCGAAGACCAGATTAATAACAATGAAATCGTACCGATTAATCTGAAGAGCAACGTGCAGGCTGTAACTACCCAGCCAGACGTTGAAGCGACGGTTGTTGATCAGGCCGTGCAGAACCGCTCAGGGATGCCGGTTCGTTTGAACTGATTCGAATCGCGGCATAAAAAAAGCGGGCTTTTAGCCCGCTTTTTTATTATCCGTTATTCACGATAACTATCCCGCCGTGATCGTAGCGGTAGTGGCAGTGGGCATATTCCAGCGGCGTACCGTCTTCCAGATAGATAACCTGCTCGACTTCCAGTACCGGATCGGTTTGTTCACACAGCAGATGCTGCATATCAAGCGCCGTCGGTTTTAACGCACGGACCACCCGATACGACCCCATAATTTTCAGCCCCAGCGTCTCCTGAACGTACTGAAATACCGAGCTTTCAAGGTGCGCTTTGTTCAGGCCCGGCACCAGATTCAGCGGCATCACGGTTGAATCCAGCGACATCGGCTCGCCGTTGAGCGAGCGCAAACGGATAAAATCATAAACGGGCGTATCGACATTAATCATCAGCGAAGACTGCTCTTTCTCATTCGGAAAACGCAGTTCGAAATGCACCACTTTGCTGCTGACCGTTCCAAGATGTTCCCAGGTTTTGGTCGCACCAAAATAGTCGCTTCCGGAAAGATCCCACTGCGATAGCTGCAGGAAGTTTTTACGGATAAATGTCCCCTGCCCCTGGCGCGTATACACCAGCCCTTCCACAATCAGCTGGCGCATGGCCTGCTGAATCGTCATGCGGCTGGTGCTGAACTCCGCCGCCAGCGCAAACTGGTCGGGCAACGGTTCGTTGGCGGCATACTGCTGACTGATAATGCGTTTTTTGATTTCCCGCGCTATGGTGATGTACTTCGCCGCCATCGCCTTTTCCTTATGATTGATCCGCTATCACACTGTTTTTCAACGCCACTCGCTCTGCAATCTTGAGGAAAGGCAGGTAGAAGAATACACCAAATACAATGATTGCCAACTGCACCACCACCGCGCGCCAGTCTCCGGCCGTCGCCAGCCAGGCGCTGAGTATTGGCGGTGTTGTCCACGGGATCATCACGACACAGCGGGACATCAGTCCGAGCGTGGTACAGAGCCAGGCAAAATAAATGCCGATGGCCGGCAGCAGGACAAACGGAATCATCAGCGGCAGGTTAAACACGATCGGCAGGCCAAAAATTACCGGCTCGTTGATATTGAACAGTCCTGGCGCCAACGACAGCCGCGCAACCTGCTTTGACGAATTTTGTCGTGCAAAGATAAAAATCGCAATCAGCAGCGAAATGGTACTTCCGGTTCCGCCAATCATGCCGAAGGTGGGGACAAATATATTGTTGATAATATGCGGAATCGGCTGCCCGTTGGCGAACGCGATCATGTTCTCGTTGGTGTTGATCAACAAGAACGGTTCCAGAATCACGCTGTTCACCACCGACTGATGAATCCCCAGCGTAAACAAGAAATTACCAAAGCTGTAGATAAAAAGCGTGCCCGGCAGGCTGGTGTTGATCAACCGCAGCGGCTGCTGGATAAACGTCGTGATCAGGTGAATCAGATCCGTGTGCAGCACGTTGGCGAGCAGCGCTGCCAGCACGGCAAACAGAGAGAGCGTAATGATCGTGGGGATTAGCGTGGTAAACGATTTACTGACTGCTGGCGGCACGTTCTCGCCCAGCGAAATGTGCAGCGATTTTATGCGAGATATCGCGATAAAAATTTCGGTAGAAAGCAGGCCAATGAGTACTCCTGCAAAGATCCCCGTCGAGCCAATATTGGAGAACGTCAGTACCTGCGTGACGTTCACCGCCGTCTGACTCCCCACGGGAACCAGCTGTAATTGCATCGGCATCATAATGATAAAACTGCTGACAGCGATAACCACTGCCGAGACCGGATTGTCGAAGTCTTTGTTGCGTGCCAGCGACCAGGCGATCATCGGCGCTAACAGCAGCGCCGCGATATTCAGCGTGCCGTTAATGATCGCCTCGCCCCACACTTTAAACTCGGCGAGCGTGTCGCCCTCAAGCACCCACGGAAACACCACGTTATTCACCAGCACCGCAAGCCCGGCGAGAATGAATATGGGCATGACCGTGGCAAAAGCGTCGCGCAGAGAACGTAAGTGCACCTGGTTTGCCAGGCGCGCTGAGAACTCAACAAACTTATCAACAAAAGACTGCATCGCAGGTGTGATTTTTGTATCAGACATAGCGGATATTCCCATCAATCAGTCACAAAAACGGTCCGGCAGCGTACGACTTACAAATCGCGTCCGTTACTATGGATGACCTGTTTCAACCAGGCGTAGCTTTTTTTCGGCACGCGTTTCAGGTCTTTGAGATCGTGGTTTTCACGGTTTACATACACCACGCCGTAGCGCTTACGCATATCCCCCTGTGAACTGAGAATATCGATCAATCCCCAGCCGAGATAACCGATGACTTGCGCACCGTCTTCAAATATGGCCGCTTTCATGGCGTCAAAATGCTTGCGGTGATAGTCAATGCGGTAGTCGTCTTCGACCGGATTGACGCCATCCCAGGATTCGATAACGCCGATCCCGTTTTCTATCGGGAATACCGGTAAACGCCAGTCGTTGTAGTAGCGGGTGATAATCGTGCGAAAGCCCAGCGGATCGATTTGCCAGTTCCATTCGGTGGCCTTCAGGAACGGGTTATTTTTTTCGCCGTGTGCGAGGTAATAATTGACGGGTGTGCCTTCTGGAATCGGATCGCTGTCCAGCGTTTTACTGGCGTAATAGCTAAAGGCCATGTAGTCATTTTTAGTGCGCGCCAGCAGCGCCAAATCCTCTGCACGATAGATTTCGCTGAAGCCCTGCTGCTCTACGACCGCCATCACCGCTGGGCTGTAGCCCTGACCGGCAAAGACGCGCAGCAGATTCTGGTTGAGGAATTCGTCATATTGCTGCGCGCAGAAGATGTCGCGCGGCTTGCAGGTAGCAGGGTAAATCAGCTGATGCGCCAGCATGCCGCCCATCAACTGACCGGGTTTCGTCTGATGCAAATATTCGGTCAGTGCCATATGCCCCACCATCGTGTGATGCTGGATTTGGTACAGCTCGCGCAGGGTTTGCTCGCCCTGCATATAGCCTGACACACGGAAGGCTTCCGGCATATGGAAGATGTTCTGCTCGTTGTAGGTCAACCAGTACTTCACACGGTCGCCGAAGCAGTCGATCATTTTTTTGCCGTAACGGATAAATGCGTCCATCACTCGTCTGTCCATAAATCCGTTGTATTCATTCGCCAGCGCCAGCGGCATGTCGAAGTGGTACAGGCACACCATCGGCTCAATACCGCGCGCGATCAGATCGTTAATGAACCGGTCGTAAAAGGCGATGCCTTCGTCGTTAAACTCGCCATCACCCTGCGGGCAAACGCGGCTCCAGGCGATCTGGAAACGATAGCAGTTCATGCCCAGATCCTGCATTAAATCAAAGTCTTCTTTGTAGCGATGGTACGAATCGGTCGCCACTTTCCAGTCGGATGCGTTTTCACCGGCTTCGCGAATGTCATACACCGACATCCCTTTTCCGCCCTCGTTCCACGCGCCTTCCGTCTGCATGCTGGAAACTGAGTTTCCCCATAAAAAATTCGCTGGTAGTGATTGATTCATGTTCGCTCCTATATGACTAGTCATTTAAATTTCATGACTAGTCATATAGCTAAAGATGAAAAATCAATCAAAGAGAAGGATCGTTTTTTGTGAGCGGGATAGAAATAAAAAAGCCGGACGCGCCATGCGAATCCGGCTTGAAGATCGGAATTAACGATTACTGCTGGGCTAACTGATTGCGACGATATTCACCCTGGCGCTCCAGCATCCAGCCTGGATATTCACGCGGCAATGCGCTGACCGCATCCAGCTGTTTCAGCTCATCTTCGCTCAGGCGAATGCCCGTTGCGGCAATGTTATCGTCGAGCTGATCGATGCGTTTTGCGCCAATAATCACGCTGCTGACCACTTTCTGATGCAGCAGCCACGCCAGCGCGATTTGCGCGACGGAGACGCCTTTGCTGTCAGCAATCGCGCGCATCACATCCACACAATCGAATGCCCGGTCTTTATCCACTGGCGGGAAATCAAATTCCAGGCGGCGTCCGCCGGTTTCGCTTTTGCCGTCGCGATCGTATTTGCCGCTCAGCAATCCCCCTGCTAATGGACTCCAGACCATTAATCCCACGTTTTCGCTTTGCATCATCGGCACCAGCTCACGCTCAAGGTCGCGCCCGGCGATGGTGTAATACGCCTGCAACGACGCAAAACGAGCCAACCCCAGACGCTCAGAAATCCCCAGCGCTTTGGCGATTTGCCAGGCCGCCCAGTTTGACACACCGATGTAGCGCACGTGACCGTGTTGGACCAGATTATCCAGGGCGTAAAGTGTCTCTTCGATCGGTGTGGCCGGGTCAAATCCATGGAGTTGATAGAGATCGATATGATCGAGCTGCATGCGGCGCAGGCTCTCTTTGGCACTGTTGATGATGTGATATCGCGAGCTGCCGCGAGAGTTAACGCCTGCCGTGCCGGTTTCGCCAAAGACTTTGGTGGCGACAACCACATTTTCACGCGGAATTTTCAGGTTTTTCAGCGCCTGCCCGGTAATGATTTCCGAGCGCCCTTCTGAATAGACATTGGCGGTATCAATAAAGTTGATTCCCGCATCCAGCGCACGCCCTACCAGCTTTTCGGCATCGCTTTGCTGAAGCTGACCAATCTTGCCCCACATGCCGTCTTCACCCCCGAACGTCATGGTGCCAAGGCACAGCTCGGAAACAAACAGACCCGTATTACCCAGTTTTTGATAACGCATACGACGCTCCTCGCAATCTTCGTTTAAAAGCTACCAGAGAGTTATACCTCTCTGGTCCCGATTGCGAATGTGTCGTTCCTGTCTATTTCTTGCCCATTTCTCTAAACCAGCATAAAGCCAATCAGTGCCGCCCAGATGAGCATTGGCAGCGACCAAACGTGAAAACGCCACCAGATACGGCGATCGTTCGCCATTCTGAGCGCGATCAGGTTCGCCAGAGACCCAGGCAACAGGCCAAATCCTCCGACGTTCACGGCCCAGGCTAAAAGCACGGTGGGCGGCACGTAGTTGATCAGCAAGATGGTGGAGGGCACGTTACTGATGAATTGCGACAACCCGATTGCCGTCAGCCACAGTCCGAGAGGTGACAAATCGGTCACGCTGTGCAGCGCGCCCTGCAAAGCGGGCAGCTGAATCAACAGATGCACATCGATAAACATGGCGATAAAAACCAGCAGCAACGTCCAGTCGACGCTTATCAGCACACGACGTGCCAGCACCAAAAAGCCCGCCGCCACCAGCAAAGCGCCCCAGAGTGCGAACTTCATTTCAAGGGCTGTCAGGAAAACGATATACAGGGCCAGACAACCCCACACCAGACGCGGCTTCCACTGGGGAGTCACGCTTCCGCTATGATAATTGAGTGCTTTATTGGGAAACGCGAACCAACACACCACCAGCAGCGATGCCATCATGGCGAGCGCCAGCGGTGCCATTTGCCAGGTAAAGGCCGCGAACGACAGCCCCGAGCGTCCCCACAGCAAAATGTTTTGCGGGTTACCAATTGGCGTCAGTAGCGATCCGGCATTAACGGCCAGCGCTTCAAAGATAATCAGCCGGTTAACCGGGATTTCGCAGAGCTTGCGTAACGTCAGGGTGAGCGGCACCACGATGAAAAGCGCCACATCGTTGGTCAGAAACGTGGAGAGCAGCGCGGCGGCCAGCACCATAAACAGGGCTAATTTGCGTTCGGTAGCAAACCGACGCACCGTTTTGCGCCCCAAGACATCAAAATAACCGCTGAGCTCAACGCCTTTGGTGAGCATCATCAGCCCGCTGAGGGTAATGATCGTGTGCCAGTCGATGGCCTCAGGCCAGCCTTTTGGCGCAAAGGGCACGAAAAAGCTCAGCCCGACGCCAATAACGAGTAGCAGATGGAAAAAGCGATCGCGTGCAAGCGCCTGCAGTCCAGGGATGTTCATTCAGCAGGGGTACCGTATTTAAGCGTAAATTCGCGGAATCTCTCCAGCGTCTCTTCACTGACGTGATGCTCAATCCCTTCCGAATCACGGCGGGCCGTATCCTGGCTCACGCCCAGCACCAGCAAAAAATTTTCGACAATCTGATGGCGCTCGCGGCTTTCCTGGGCCAGTTTTTCCCCTTCTGGCGTCAGGAAAACACCCCGCCAGGGGATCATTTCGATCAGTCCCACTGACGCCAGGCGTTTTAACATTTTCGCGACCGTAGGCTGAGAGACGCCAAGGCGTGCGGCCATATCCACCTGACGGGCTTCTCCGACTTCGCGAAAGAGATCCGAAATCAGCTCAACGTAGTCATCAATTAATTCGCGACGGTGCGCCTCACGCACCTGACGAAACCCTTCAACGTGCTCTTCAACATTCACCAGTTGCGTCTTTTTTTTTGTAGTTGGCTTACCTGCGCGACTGTTCATTGTACTTCCTCAGTGGGGTGACGCCCGTGGCGTCCTATAACGAGAGCGCACAGTGTAAACCATAGCTCTACAAGCACAAAAATTTAACGATTTAGCCATAGCTATACAATATAGCCTGTGCTATATCTGTATGTAATGCAGTCACCCTTCACGGATCGAAGGGATCTGAAATCAGGAGGTCACATGAACGAATTCAAGAGGTGCATGAACGTGTTTAGCCACTCCCCCTTTAAAGTGCGATTAATGCTGTTGAACATGCTGTGCGACATTTTTAACGGTAAGCCACAGCAAAACGACAAACCCAAACACTAAGCGGCGTTGCGGTACGCCGCTTCATTTTTCTGTCATATTCCCTCTGTATTCTGGCCGTTTGCCCCTCATTCCCCGATCTTTTTTACGGATTTGCAGCCCCTCTCGCAAAACATCTTCTTAGCAACTGTTGACCTAATTGCCGACTGGCTCTATCTTCTTGCAGCCCTGCACCATTTGCGGCTCGCGATAGCGGACCCTTACTCCCTCTCCACGCACTGTCAGGCAGGCTTTGACCCTCGACGCCAGGGTGAGCACATGGCGTTTTATGATAGTGACCTATGAATTTAACCCTGAAAGACACGATCGTTACCCGCAGTCGGGCCTTAAGCCCGTGGACGGGATTCTACTTTCTGCAATCACTGCTGATTAACTTTGCGCTTGGCTATCCCTATAGCCTGCTGTACGCCGTCGCATTTACCTGCCTGCTGCATCTGATGTGGCGAAGCGCACCACGCGTGCAAAAAGTGGTAGTGGGAATTTGCTCTGTGGTCGCCGCGATGTATTACCCTTTTGGCCAGGCTTATGGCGCGCCAAACTTTAATACTTTGCTCGCGCTGCACTCCACGAATATGGAAGAGTCGACGGAGATTCTGACGATTTTCCCGTGGTACAGCTACGTCATTGGCCTGCTCATTTTTGCGCTGGGCGTGATTGCGGTGCGTCGTCAGCCGCAAGAGAAAAAGTCATGGAGCAAAATAGATAACCTGTGCCTCGTCGTCAGCGTAGCGGCCTTTTTTGTGGCTCCGGTACAAAACCTGGCGTGGGGTGGTGTTTTCAAGCTGAAAGACACGGGTTATCCCGTTTTCCGCTTCGTAAAAGATATCGTGGTAAACAATAAAGAAGTGATCGATGAGCAGGCGCGTATGGCTGAGCTTTCAAACATGAAAGACACCTGGAACGTGCTGGCAGTGAAGCCCAAATACCATACTTACGTGGTCGTGATTGGCGAAAGCGCGCGCCGTGATGCGCTGGGCGCCTTTGGCGGTCACTGGAATAACACGCCGTTTGCCAGCTCAGTCAACGGCGCGCTCTTTACAGATTACGTCGCAGCAAGCGGATCAACGCAAAAGTCACTCGGCCTGACCTTAAGCCGCGTGGTCGATGGGAAACCGCAGTACCAGGATAATTTTGTCACGCTGGCCAACCGCGCCGGTTTCCAGACGTGGTGGTTTTCTAATCAGGGCCAAATCGGAGAATATGACACGGCGATTGCCAGCATTGCCAAGCGTGCCGATGAAGCTCAGTTCCTGAAAAACGGCGATTTCGAAGCGGATAAAAACACTAAAGATGAAGCCCTGTTGAAGATGACTTCGCAGGTGTTTGCGTCTCAACGCACCCAACCTCAACTGATCGTCCTGCATCTGATGGGATCGCATCCACAAGCGTGCGATCGCACGCAGGGGAAATACGCAGAATTCGTGCAGTCAAAAGAGACGTCCTGCTATCTCTACACGATGACGCAAACCGACGATCTGCTGAGCAAACTGTATACCCAGTTACAAAACACGGGTGACAGCTTCTCCATGGTTTACTTCTCGGATCATGGTCTGGCATTCAAAGAACGGGGTAAAGCGGTACAGTACCTGGCGCACGATGATAAGTTCCAGCAGAATTTTCAGGTGCCTTTTATGGTGCTGTCGAGCGATGATAAAAAGCATCGTGTGATTAAAGCGCGCCGCTCAGCGAACGATTTCCTGAACTTTTTCGCGCAGTGGACAGGGATTTCTGCAAAAGAGATCGCCAACAATTACCCGTTTGTGTCTAACAAGAAAGCGCCCCCCGTCTACGTTACCAACTTTAAGTTACAGAAAGTGGAATACACCCATTTGGGGACGGATGTGTTTGAGATAAAAAGTCGCTGATTTATGCGGCCTGCACCTCTCTCCTGGTGTGAGAAAGTATCAATACAAAATGGCAACCCAAAGGGTTGCCATTTTGCTGTTACCTTCCAAAAAAAAATCCGCCACAATGGGCGGATTTTTATTTCATCACCGAAGTGATTAGAAGCGGTAACCCACGCCTGCGATCCAGGTGCCAACGTCAACGTTGCGGATGCGGCTCTGCTCATAGGAGAAGTCCAGAGCAACGTTTTCGATTGGGTTGAACTGCATACCCGCGCCGTAAGAGAAACCGTAATCGCTGTTAGTTGCGCTGCGGTTCAGGCTTTCATTCTCGGTCTGCTGGAATTTACCGTAGCCAACACCTACAACACCGTAGATGCTTGCCCAGTCATTCAGGCGGAAAGCTGGACCTGCGGTAACACCGTAGTACTGAGCTTTATTATACGCGCCATCTTCAAAGCGATCTTTCTCGGTGTAAGTGAAAGAACCGATCACGCCCAGCGGGTTGTTGTCTTGCTCGTAACGATACTTCAGGTTGAAACCGTTAGCTTTGTTTACAACGCCCTGCATATCGCTCTGAGCGTAACCACCGGTAACGGTAGAAGTAGCAGCTACAGCGGTACCTGCGGAAACAGCCAGAACAGCGGCCAGTGCTGAAAGACATGCAATTTTTTTCATAACCACCTCAAATGTGCTTCAAGTTAATCCGTAAGTTTTAAATATATCAAAAAATCTGGTGAAACTCTTTGTGATTCGTAATGTCTAACAGAGTCTTTGATGTAACAGAACATTTCAACGAACAGTTATCTCGTTCAAATAACTCTGAATTTCCGCATTTATTCGCTAATTTTGCGCGTCAATGACGTTACGTTCATCCAGATTATTCCTAATCTATTAGCTGATTAATTCATCAACCTGCAGCCATTTTACGGATTTGCGGACACTTTTTTTCAACAAAGTCTCAACCGTTGACCTTTTATTTCCATTACACTGCGGCTTTTACTCCCTTTGACATAAATTGACAGGAGAAAGGATGCCTGGTTTGTCTCGTAAAGCGCCGGTCTGGTTGCCCATCGTCGTGATACTTATTGCCATGCTCTCAATACAGAGCGGCGCGTCGCTGGCAAAATCGCTCTTCCCTATTATAGGTGCACCCGGCGTGACTGCGCTGCGCATCGCGCTTGGCACCCTGATTCTGGTGATTATCTTTAAACCCTGGCGATTACGGTTTAAAAAAGAGCAACGTCTGCCGCTGCTGTTCTATGGCCTGTCGCTGGGGGCGATGAACTATCTCTTCTACCTGTCGATACAAACCGTACCGCTCGGGGTGGCCGTCGCGCTGGAATTCACCGGACCGCTGGCGGTCGCACTGTTCTCCTCCCGTCGTCCCGTGGATTTTGTCTGGGTGGTGCTGGCAGTACTTGGGCTGTGGTTCCTGTTGCCGCTTGGGCAGAATATTTCTCACGTCGATCTAACCGGCGCCGCGCTGGCGCTGGGTGCGGGCGCCTGTTGGGCGGTGTATATCCTGACGGGACAACGCGCAGGCGAAGAGCATGGGCCCGCCACGGTGGCGTTAGGCTCACTTATTGCCGCCATCATTTTTGTCCCGCTAGGCATGGCGCAAGCGACAGAATCCATCTGGCAGTGGTCTGTATTGCCGATCGGCCTTGCGGTCGCCGTGCTCTCTACCGCACTGCCCTATTCACTCGAAATGATTGCGCTGACGCGGCTGCCCACGCGTATTTTTGGCACATTGATGAGCATGGAACCCGCGCTGGCAGCGATGTCCGGAATGGTATTTCTGGGCGAAAGCCTGACGCTGATTCAGGTACTGGCGCTGTGCTCGATTATTGCCGCTTCAATGGGTTCAACGCTGACCATGCGATCTGAACCTAAAATCAAAGAAATCGATATCCATTAATATGCCCTATTCTGCATGGTTTCTTACCATGCAGAATATACGCCAATTCTTATCCTTCGTTATTTCCGCACATACTTTGTCATCATGGTGAAATAATGTAGTGCATTTCACATGATTATGTGGAATTAAGACTCATCCGCAATAAATAAAGAAAAAACCATAAAATCAATGAATTAAGAGAACAACACTCTTGTCACTATTACATCGATAGGCACAGACAACCCTGCAGAAAGAAAAAGCGGTGCTATACTTATTCCCGGTAATTACCTGGAACACAAAACATCAAGAGGATATGAGATTATGAGTACCGCTAAACTGGTAAAAACGAAAGCGTCTAATCTGCTTTATACCCGCAACGATGTATCGGACAGTGATAAGAAAGCGACGATTGAGTTGCTGAATCGCCAGGTGATCCAGTTCATTGACCTGTCATTAATCACCAAACAGGCCCACTGGAACATGCGCGGCGCAAACTTTATTGCCGTACATGAAATGCTGGATGGATTCCGTACTGCACTAGTAACTCACCTTGATACCATGGCGGAGCGAGCTGTACAGCTTGGCGGTGTGGCCCTGGGTACAACCCAGGTGATTAACAGCAAAACGGCGCTGAAAAGCTACCCGCTGGACATTCATTCTGTACAGGATCACCTGAAAGAGCTGGCCGATCGCTATGCCATCGTCGCGAACGACGTGCGCAAAGCCATTGGTGAAGCGAAAGATGAAGATACAGCCGATATTCTGACCGCGGCTTCTCGCGACCTGGATCAGTTCCTGTGGTTTATCGAATCTAACATCGAATAATCCATACGGAATTTCAATCAAACCCTCGCCTTACGGTGGGGGTTTTGCACATTTATGGTGCACACTTTTTTCTGTGACAGCTGCAAAAGTAAAAAAGTTGTAATAATCACCTCACAAAATCGTTAACGAACGATTGTTTTATCGTCGTTAATTGCGCTTAATATCCTTCCGTCTGTTGACTACATTGAAACGCACCCAAAACAGTGCCTCACTTTGGTGCAAATCGATACTCTTGCAACGATTATTGTGCAACGTAACTCTATATCCTCTTTGCAAAACAATAGGTTGTAAAGTTGGCACGATTCTTTCATATAGCCGTTTGCTCCCGCAGGGGATCGCCCCGTGGATATAAAAGGAAATACTATGAAGTCTGTATTAAAAGTTTCACTGGCTGCACTTACCCTGGCGTTCGCGGTTTCTTCTCAGGCCGCAGACAAACTCGTTGTGGCAACTGACACCGCTTTCGTTCCTTTCGAATTCAAGCAGGGTGATAAGTACGTTGGTTTTGACGTGGATTTGTGGGCGGCAATCGCAAAAGAACTGAAACTGGATTACACCCTGAAGCCAATGGATTTCAGCGGCATCATCCCGGCTCTGCAAACCAAAAATATCGACCTGGCGCTGGCGGGTATTACGATCACCGAAGAACGTAAAAAAGCGATCGAATTCTCTGACGGCTACTACAAAAGCGGCCTGCTGTTGATGGTGAAAGCCGACAACAACGACGTGAAAAGCGTGAAAGACCTCGACGGTAAAGTCGTCGCAGTGAAGAGCGGCACCGGTTCTGTTGATTACGCGAAAGCGAATATCAAAACCAAAGACCTGCGCCAGTTCCCTAACATCGACAACGCCTATATGGAACTCGGCACTAACCGTGCTGACGCGGTACTGCACGACACGCCTAACATTCTGTACTTCATCAAAACGGCGGGCAACGGCAAGTTCAAGGCGGTTGGTGAGTCACTGGAAGCACAGCAGTACGGCATTGCGTTCCCGAAAGGCAGCGACGAACTGCGTAATAAAGTGAACGGCGCGCTGAAAACGCTGCGTGAAAACGGCACTTACAACGAAATCTACAAAAAATGGTTCGGTACTGAACCAAAATAATTATTATTAAAGACGTTGTACGCTCAGGGGCGGCTTTCGCCCCTGCATTTTTTAGAACCACGGTTACAGGAAATTATCATGCAGTTTGACTGGAGCGCCATCTGGCCTGCCATTCCTCTCTTGCTTGAAGGCGCTAAAATGACCCTGTGGATTTCGGTCCTCGGTCTGGCTGGCGGGTTGATTATCGGTCTGGTGGCCGGTTTCGCTCGCAGCTACGGTGGCTGGATTGCAAACCACATCGCACTGGTTTTCATCGAAGTGATCCGCGGTACGCCAATCGTCGTACAGGTCATGTTTATCTACTTTGCCCTGCCTATGGCGTTTAACGATCTGCGCATCGATCCGTTCAGCGCAGCGGTCGTGACCATTATGATCAACTCCGGCGCCTATATTGCGGAAATCACCCGTGGCGCGGTGCTGTCGATTCACAAAGGCTTTAGTGAAGCCGGTCTGGCGCTGGGCCTGTCCCGTCGCGAAACCATTCGCCACGTCATTCTGCCGCTGGCGCTGCGTCGTATGCTGCCACCGCTGGGCAACCAGTGGATCATCAGTATCAAAGATACCTCGCTGTTTATCGTTATCGGGGTGGCTGAATTAACCCGTCAGGGCCAGGAGATCATTGCCGGTAACTTCCGCGCACTGGAAATCTGGAGCGCCGTTGCGGTGGTTTATCTGATTATTACACTGCTGCTGAGCTTTGTTCTGCGCCGTCTTGAAAGAAGGATGAAAATCCTGTGATTGAATTTAAAAACGTTTCCAAGCATTTCGGCCCTACGAAAGTGCTGCACGATATCGATCTGAATATCAAACAGGGTGAAGTGGTGGTGATTATCGGGCCGTCAGGCTCCGGTAAATCAACGCTGCTGCGCTGCATCAACAAGCTGGAAGAGATCACCAGCGGCGATCTGTTTGTCGATGGTTTGAAAGTGAACGACCCAAAAGTGGACGAGCGTTTGATTCGTCAGGAAGCGGGTATGGTGTTCCAGCAGTTTTATCTGTTCCCGCACCTGACGGCGCTGGAAAACGTGATGTTCGGTCCACTGCGCGTGCGCGGAGCCAACAAAGCGGCAGCAGAAAAACTGGCGAAAGAGCTGCTGGCGAAAGTCGGCCTTGCCGAGCGTGCACATCACTATCCTTCTGAGCTTTCCGGTGGTCAACAGCAGCGCGTGGCGATCGCCCGTGCGCTGGCGGTTAAACCGAAAATGATGCTGTTCGATGAGCCCACTTCCGCCCTTGACCCCGAACTGCGTCACGAAGTATTGAAAGTTATGCAGGATCTGGCAGAAGAAGGGATGACGATGGTGATCGTGACTCACGAAATCGGCTTCGCCGAGAAAGTGGCCTCCCGACTGATTTTCATCGATAAAGGCCGCATTGCCGAGGACGGCAATCCGCAGGCGCTGATCGAAAATCCGCCGAGCCAACGTTTGCAGGAATTCTTGCAGCACGTCTCCTGATATTTTCACGAAAATCCTCCAAAGCCGGGCTTATTATCGCCCGGCTTTTTTAATGCCAGATTGTTCCCAAAAACTTCCCTCCCCCGTGTTCCTTCTATACTTATCATTTTGCTGAACATTTTCTTCTTCATCGGAGTACGCCGTGCCGTGGATCCTGCTGCTACTGTTTTGCCTGTTCTGCGCGCCCGCGCAGGCGGTCACGATTCCGGGCGTCACCACTGGCGCGTCAACCTCCCAGCAAACCACGCCAGCCCCTGAACCTGACGTTGAACAAAAGAAAGCCGCCTACAGTGCGCTCGCGGATGTGCTGGAGAATGACACTTCCCGCCAGGAGCTGATCGAACAGCTCCGCACCGTTGCCGCGACGCCACCGCAGGATCCGGTCCCTAAAATCACACCGCCGGACGTAGTTGAACAAAAAACCGTGCTGGAAAACGTCACCGATGTGGGTCGTCATTATGGCGATGCGCTATCAGCACGCTTCGCTCAGCTCTATCGCAATCTGATTGGTTCCCCGCATAAGCCCTTTAATCCGCAGACGTTCAATAACGCCGCAAGCCATTTTCTGATGCTGGCCGCGATGGTCTTTGCCTTCTACTGGCTGGTGCGCCTGTGCGCCTGGCCGTTGTACCGAAAAATGGGGCAATGGGGACGGAAAAAGAATCGGGAAAGGAGCAGCTGGTTTCATTTACCGCTGATGATTGCCGGGGCGTTCATTATCGATTTGTTGCTACTGGCGTTGACGCTGTTTGTCGGTCAGATCCTCAGTGATAATCTTGATGCCGGCAACCACACCATCGCCTTTCAGCAAAGTCTCTTCCTTAACGCCTTCGCCCTGATTGAATTCTTCAAAGCGCTCTTACGTTTACTCTTTTGCCCACGCGTGCCGGATTTACGGCCTTTCTCTCTCAGCGATGAGCACGCAAAATATTGGGCGCTGCGCCTGAGTATTCTCAGTGGGCTGATTGGTTATGGTCTGCTGGTCGCAGTGCCCATTATCTCAAACCAGGTCAATGTTCAGATTGGCGCGCTAGCCAACGTGCTTATCATGATCTGCATTACCATCTGGGCGTTGTACCTGATTTTTCACAATAAAAAGGCCATCACCGACGGGCTATTACATCTCGCCGATCGCTCGCTCTCGTTCTTTAGCCTGTTTATCCGCGCATTTGCGCTGATATGGCACTGGCTCGCCAGCACCTATTTTATTGTGCTGTGCTTCTTCTCGCTGTTCGATCCGGGCAACAGCCTGAAGTTTATGATGGGTGCTACATTCCGTAGCCTGGCGATTATGGGTATTGCGGCGTTTGTGTCGGGTTTACTGTCGCGCTGGATTTCAAAAACCGTCACGCTTTCTCCGCAGGTTCAGCGAAATTATCCGGAATTGCAGAAACGGGTGAACGGCTGGATCTCAGCGTCATTGAAAGTTGCGCGTATTTTGACGGTTTGTGTGTCCATCATGCTTTTGCTTAACGCCTGGGGGCTGTTTGACTTCTGGAACTGGCTGCACAACGGCGCGGGCGAGAAAACCGTCGATATCCTGATTCGTATCGCGCTGATCCTGTTCTTCTCGGCGGTAGGCTGGACGCTTTTAGCGAGCCTGATTGAGAACCGGCTGGTGTCAGATATTCATGGGCGTCCCCTGCCCAGCGCGCGGGCACGTACGCTGCTCACGTTGTTCCGCAATGCGCTGGCAGTCATTATCAGTACCATCACCATTATGATTGTCCTGTCCGAAATCGGCGTGAACATTGCGCCGCTGCTGGCAGGTGCGGGTGCACTGGGGCTGGCGATCTCGTTCGGGTCACAAACGCTGGTGAAAGACATCATTACTGGTATTTTCATTCAGTTTGAGAACGGGATGAACACCGGGGATCTGGTGACCATTGGGCCATTAACCGGCACCGTAGAGCGGATGTCGATTCGATCCGTTGGCGTGCGGCAGGACACCGGCGCGTATCACATCATTCCGTGGTCTTCGATTACCACCTTCGCCAACTTTGTGCGGGGTATAGGGTCTGTGGTGGCAAATTACGACGTGGATCGTCACGAAGACGCAGACAAGGCCAAACAGGCGCTCAGATCGGCGGTAGAGGAGCTGATGGAGATGGAGGATATCCGAGGACTGGTGATCGGTGAACCGTCGTTTGCAGGCATTGTGGGGCTGACCAATACCGCCTTTACGCTGCGCGTCTCATTCACTACCCAACCGCTGAAGCAGTGGACGGTGCGCTTTGCGCTCGACAGCATGGTGAAGAAACACTTTGATCTGGCAGAAGTGCGAACACCTGTTCAGACGTATCAGGTGCTCTCGCCTGCTGGCGCACTTCCGCCACCGCAGGAGCCGACGCTTTAACGACAGGCCGGGCGTTGTCGCCCGGCACATCATGATTAAAGCGGTTTGCGGCGTTTGGCGTCGTCCATAAACGTCCAGGCGATAAAGCGGCTTTGCTTCTGCCCTTGCGCCATCTCTTTTTTCACCACTTTTACCGCACCCACTTCCGTCAGCGCGCGGTACAGCGGCGGCAAATTATCGCCACGAGAAACCAGCGTCGTAAACCATTTCACCTGCCGGGCAAACACTTTACTTTCCGCAATCATCTTCTCGATGAAAGCCACTTCGCCACCTTCACACCACAGCTCGTGCTGTTGGCCGCCAAAGTTCAGCGCACCATCTTCTGCCTGGCCGAGATTGCGACGCTTACGTTCGCTTCCCGCGCGGGCCGTCTCGGCTGAGTCATGGAAAGGGGGATTGCACATCGTGGCGTCGTAGCTTTCATTCTTATGAATGATGCCGTTGAAAATATCAGACGCCTCTTTCTGACGACGTAATCGAATCGCGCGGGTTAGCCCCTCGTTTCCGTTCACGATCGCCTTTGCGCTGGCATACGCCTCTTTCCCGGTTTCACTTCCGGTAAAGCGCCAGCCGTATTCCGCGACACCAATCAGCGGATAAATCAGATTCGCGCCCGTGCCAATATCCAGCACCGTCGCTTGCGCAGGGATAATCCCGGCATTATCTTCCGCCAGCAAATCGGCGAGGTGGTGGACGTAATCAGCACGTCCAGGAACAGGCGGGCAGAGAAAACCTTCCGGAATGTCCCACTCCGTAACGCCGTAAAAATGGGCCAGCAGCGCCTTGTTCAGCGCTTTTACCGCCAGCGGGTCGGCAAAATTCACTGAGGGTTCACCCGCAGGCGTCTGCACGATGAACGCTTGCAGTTGTGGGCAGCTCTGACACAGGGCATTCATGTCGTAGCGGCTGCGGTGGCGGTTACGCGGGTGTAATCCCGGCTTTTCGGCAGTCATGGTATTCTCCTTTTAACAGCGGCGTAAGATACCCTCTGGCGGCGCAACGGTAAATAACTCTCTTCCCCGCACAATAATCCGTCAAAAATCAGCAACCTGTATGTCTATGATATGTCAATATTTTGTCAATAAACATCGTTCAAAAAACACGCAGATCACCATCAAATTTTTGCGCTAAATCACATCAGGATTACTTCTAAACTTAGTCTGCATTACCCGTTGTCATTCAGAGGATGTGATTATGAAGAAATACCTGACACTACTTGTTCTTGCCGGTTCACTGACCTCGTTATCCGCCTGGTCAGCTGAGTCCCTGTCCCGTAACGATACCGGACAGCTTCGACCGGCAGGCACTGTTTCCGTCACCGGCGCAGCAAACCTTGACGACCTTCAGGCTAAACTCGCAGAAAAAGCCAAAGATGAAGGTGCAAGCGGATTTGTGGTCAACTCTGCTGGCGGTGAAAACCGGATGTTCGGCACGGCCACAATCTATAAATGAGATTTAACCGACGCTTTAACCCCGCATAGCTGCATCTGCCCCCAACAGATGCAGTTCTTATTGCCCCCACCTTGACTGTCTATTTTTTAACCCCATATTTACATTATATGAATGTCTATCATGCAAGAGGAGACTGTCATGGCATCCGGTTGGGCCAATGATGACGCCGTCAACGAACAGATCAACAGTACTATTGAAGATGCTGTTGCGCGTGTTCGCGGCGAATTAGCGCAGGGTGAGAGTTTGTGTGAATGCGAAGAATGCGGCGATCCCATCCCTGAAGCCCGGCGTAAAGCCGTGCCAGGTGTGCGGCTATGCATCACCTGCCAGCAGAATAAAGATTCAAAAAATACATCACATTCAGGATATAATCGCAGAGGATCGAAAGACAGCCAGTTGCGCTGACTCTTCTTTACCTAAAACAAAGTCACCCTCATTTAGCTTTACGCTCACGGTTTTTTCCGTGACGCGTAGCAAAATGTGCCCTCGATGAGTGTTGTGTAAAGCGAAACGGCAAGAACGGTAAAGCGGGGATATGAATTTATTAATATTCAATAAGTTATTTGTCATTCAATTTTTTTGAGCAATGCCTTCAATTCTCTTCGATTTTATCTTTCGCAAAAAAACGTGATACTTATCACATCGACGGAACATCGTCCCCTTAACAGAACAACCTGCGAGAGATTACCTATGAAAACCATTAAATATGCTGTTGCCGCTATCGCCCTGACTACCCTTTCTTTTGGCGCGTTCGCTGCACAATCAGTGACTGAAGCTCAGGCACAAAACATGAATAAAATGGGTGTTGTCAGTGCTGAAGGCGCGACCACACTGGATGGTCTGGAAGCGAAACTGGCTGCGAAAGCCTCTGCTGCTGGCGCAAGTGGTTACACCATCACTTCTGCGAACACCAATAACAAACTCAGCGGCACTGCAGTCATTTACCAGTAAGCCAAACGATTTAATGCTCGACCCTCGCTAACCCTCTGGCGAGTTGCTCCAACCCTCATTGACCCTGTTGTTGTTACCCTTTGTTTGCCCGTCCTGGATTGGACGGGCTTTTTTTTGCTTAAAATGTCTGCGCAATACGCGCAAGCCCGGCATCCACGGATTCCACTTCTCCCGTCGCCAGCAGGCAGCACGCCATTTGAAGTTTGAGGGAGTGAGGCACCGGCTCGCTTCCCGCAAGACAACGTTCAATCCAGCGGGCAGTGGTCGCAGGATCTTTGGCCTCCGGCAGCGCAATCTCCCCGGCGGTTTCTTCCCCCCGCTCAAGCACCACACGCGTTCCAGCACTGTCGATCAGCGTCATCTGCGGGCAGCGCTGCGGATTAGCATACGCCTCCCCTTCCGTTCCGTGCATCAATAGCCCTCTGCCGCCGATATCGGCAAAAAAACCGGCAACACGGGTGACATATTCCGGGTGCGACACGCTGGACAGACGCAGCGCTGCATCTTCCGCGAACGGCGTCGCCAGTTTCGCCAGCGTATGCGCACTGTTACGTACCCCCATGCGCCAGCGCATATCCAGCTGTTTTTCCAGCGACGGGCACAGCGCGTTAACCGGGATATAAACCGGCTGAGGCCCATCGAGTTTTGCCTGAGCCTGGCCGGCATGAAGCGTAGGCGCAATTCCGAGCAGGGTAAAAATGGTTTCGGTCAGCACGCGTGTCGGGTCGGCGCTCACTCCGTGCACCACCACCGGGAATCCCAGTTTGTGGAGCAAAATTGCCAGCAACGCCGTCAGGTTCGCCTGTTTACGCGCGCCGTTGTAACTGGGGATCACAATCGGCATCGGCTTGCCCGCAGGCGGCGTCAATTGCAGGGTGTGGGCCTGCATCGCCTCGTAAAAGCCCCGCATTTCCGCTTCGCCTTCCCCTTTGATGCGCAGCGCAATCAATATGCCGCCCATTTCCAGCTCCGGCACATCGCCATTCAACATATGGGTATACAGCGCGCGGGCGGTTTCCTGATCCAGATCGCGGGCATGATTTTTCCCGCGTCCTACCTCTTTGATAATTTTGCGATAATCCACGACATTTCTCCTGGCGACATCTTTTTAACAATATAGCCCCGAAGAAGCGTTCGCCGACAGGTTTTTATTTACCTGCGGGACGACGCCCACGGGCACGCGGACTTTTTTTAGACGCGGCAACGACGCGAGTCGGACGCTTTTTGACTTCCGGCACGTCGGGCTGCTCGATGGGGAATACCGGCAGAGCATTCAGCAAACGCTGACCGTAGTTTTTCGTCAGCAGGCGACGGTCATAAATGACGATTTCACCCCAGCAGCCGTGGCTACGGATCAGTCGCCCGACCTGCTGAATCAAATTAAACGACGCCGCCGGCAGGCTTTGCACTTCAAACGGATAGCGATTCAGGCTTTTCAGCCATTCGCCCTCGGTGATCACCACCGGGCTGTCGATGGGCGGGAAGGCAATTTTGTGTATATGCACCTGCGTCAGATAATCGCCTTTCAGATCCAGACCTTCCGCAAAGGACTGCAAGCCCACCAGCACGCTGCGTTCACCGCTATCAATGCGCTTACGGTGCGCCTCGACCAGCCGATAGCGCGGCTGATCGCCCTGCACCAGCAGCAGCAAACGCAGATCGGTGACAAACGTTAAGAACAGCTGCAGGGCGCGGTTGCTGGCGAACAGCACCAGCATGCCGGGATATTTCTTGCTCTCCACCTGCTCGCGGAAATAGGCCGCCATTTCGGCAATATGCTGCTCTTCGTGCTCCATCAGCGGCTCATATTGCATTTTTGGGATAATCAGTTTGCCCTGCTCGCAGTGGTTAAACGGCGAATCCAGTGAGACAAAACGGTCGCCCGCCTTCTCTTTTAAGCCGCTCATCTCCTGCAAACGCGAGAAACTGTTCAGCGAACGCAGCGTCGCCGACGTCACGACCACATGCGGCACGCTGCGCCAGATCAGCTTTTCCAGCTGATCGCTCACGCGAATGCCCACGCAGTGGAAGAACAGATGGATTTGCCCGTCTTTCACTTCGCGCGTCGCCCATTTGGTGACCGGTGCGCCGGACGCTTGCGCCATTGAGGCCAGGCGCCACAGCTTGCTTTGGCTTTCAAACATGCTTAACGCGCGATTCATCTGTAATAACACGCGATGCACGCGCACCACGTCATGGGTACCGGTTTTCTCGCTGAGATCGTTCAAGAACATTTCAGCCAGGCCACGCAATTTTTCCAGCAGTTTCGCCAGCTGCTTGCAGATCTCCATCACCTCATCCGGCAGCTCACCCATCGCAAAGCGGTGTTCCGCCTGCTGAGCCGCAGGAAGATAAAGGTGGAGGATGGCGTTCAGCGAAGCAATCAGGGCGTAGACCTCTTCGCAATGCTCGCTAAGACGCTCTGGCACCGCCAGCGGTGGCGTCGTTTTGGGGCGAAACTGCTCCATGCAGGTGGCAATCAGTTTGCAGAACAGATCGAGCTGCAGACGGAACCACGGCGCGGTGATCTCTGCGCTCATCTCCAGCGCATCGCGCGCCACGTCCGGCAGATGGTGTCCTTCATCGAGCACCAGCAGTAAATTTTTGGGATCGGGAAGCACCGCTTCGCTCTCGAGCGCCGCCATCACCAGCGCGTGGTTGGCGACCACTACTTCTGCTTCCTGAATTTCACGACGGGCAACAAAGAATGGACATTCACGGTAGTAGTGACAGTTACGGTTCAGACAGCTGGCTTTATCCGTGCTCAGGCGTCGCCACAAATCGTCGCTAATCGCCTTATCAGTGTGATCCCGCAGGCCGTCCCATTTATAACCGTCGAGATCGACTTTCAGCTTTGCGCACAGATCCTGCTCGGCCTTATTGTTTGGCGTTAAATCGTCATCCAGGAACGCCAGCAAATCCTGCTGCGTCGCGTCGCTGCTGGCAAGCCCAGCCAGATTACGCGGGCAGACATAGCGCCCACGCCCAAACGCCGCGGTAAAACGCAGCTCGGGAATAATTTTGCGCAGCAGGGGTAAATCTTTGCTGTAAATCTGATCCTGAAGCGCCACGTTGGCGGTACTGATCACCAGCGTTTTTTGCTCTTCGCGGGCAATGGCGATCCCAGGAATTAAATAGGAGAGTGTTTTACCGACGCCGGTCGGCGCTTCAATCGCCAGATGCCGTCCTTCGTCCCCGGCGAGCGTCTTCGCCACATCGGCAATCATCTGTCGCTGTGGGGCTCGGGGAATAAAGTCGGGGATCTGTTCCTGCAACGCCTTATACCAGGCGGCAATTTGCGCTTTGAGCGCAGCGGTTAAAGCCATCGGGGAACCTGAAATACTGTATAAACAGCCACTATTGTGGCACGTTCGAGGCGTTGTCGCAAAAAGAAAAGCCCGGCTTCAGAGCCGGGCTTCCAGATTACTGCGCGGAGGCAGGTTTACGCGGTTTGCGTCGGCGTTGGCCTTCGCCTGCGGGCTTGGCTTCCCCGCTGCGCCACGGGTTTTCGCCCGCCGGTTTTGCATCACCGCTACGACGCGGAGGCTTACCTGACGCTTTCGGTGCGCCGCCTTCGGAACGACGCGGCTGCTGGCTGCGTCCACCGCCACCACCCTGTCCACGACCACCGCCGCCCTGACGACCGTTTTGAATCGGATCGGCTTTGATAGACTTATCCACTTCATAGCCGTCAATGGCGATGCGCGGAATCTCTTTCTTCAGCAGACGTTCGATGTCATGCAGCAGCTTGTGTTCATCGACACAAACCAGTGAAAGCGCTTCACCGGTGGCCGCAGCACGACCCGTACGACCGATACGGTGCACGTAATCTTCCGGTACGTTTGGCAGCTCGTAGTTCACGACGTGCGGCAGCTCTTCGATATCCAGACCGCGCGCGGCGATATCCGTTGCCACCAGCACGCGAATGTCACCGGATTTGAAATCGGCCAGCGCACGCGTACGTGCCCCCTGGCTCTTATTGCCATGAATTGCCGCACTGCGAATGCCGTCTTTATTCAGCTGTTCAGCCAGGTGGTTAGCGCCGTGTTTGGTACGGGTAAAGACCAGCACCTGCTGCCAGTTGCCTTCGCCAATCATCTGCGACAGCAGTTCCCGCTTACGCTTTTTGTCCACGAAGTGAACGTACTGTGAAACCTGTTCAGACGCGGTGTTACGACGCGCGACTTCAATTTCCAGCGGGTTACGCAGCAGCTTTTCTGCCAGGCCTTTGATCTCATCAGAGAAGGTGGCGGAGAACAGCAGGTTCTGACGCTTAGCGGGCAGTTTCGCCAGCACGCGACGAATGTCATGGATAAAGCCCATGTCCAGCATACGGTCAGCTTCATCCAGCACCAGGATTTCGACCTGATCCAGTTTGACCGCGTTTTGATGTTCCAGATCCAGCAAACGGCCTGGCGTCGCGACTAAAACGTCAACGCCGCTGCGCAGTTTCATCATCTGTGGGTTAATGCTCACACCGCCGAAAACCACCAGCGAGCGGATATCGAGATAGCGGCTGTACTCACGCACGTTCTCACCGATCTGCGCCGCCAGTTCACGGGTTGGCGTCAGGATCAACGCACGCACCGGGCGACGGCCCTTCGCGTGCGGCTCTTTCTGCACCAGACGTTGCAGCAGCGGCAGCGTAAAGCCTGCCGTTTTGCCGGTGCCGGTCTGTGCGCTGGCCATCAGATCACGGCCTTCAAGCACCGCAGGGATCGCCTGCTGCTGAATCGGGGTTGGCTCGAGGTATCCCTGTTCTGCGACGGCGCGCAGAATTTCCGGGTTCAGGCCAAGGGTATCAAAAGACATAAAAACTCCGAACCGCCCCGACCGTCACAGGTGTAGTTTTCAGGGAGATAAGACGAATAGAAGAGGACAAAAACCACAATGTCACGAAGGTGCGGAGTGTAGCAGATTTTGTGACACGGCGCATAAAATATCCCTCCGTGATTCCTCAGCGAAATATTGCACCACCCGACTGGACAAGGTGAAAATTTATACATAATCTTAATCAATCGATTGATTAACTTTTAATGACGAGATGAATCCAACACCGACCACCACCAAAGGGGAACAGGCAAAAAGCCAGCTGATCGCGGCGGCGTTAGCCCAGTTCGGGGAATACGGACTGCACGCCACGACACGCGACATCGCTGCACAAGCCGGGCAAAACATTGCGGCTATTCCGTACTACTTCGGTTCGAAAGAAGATTTGTATCTCGCCTGCGCGCAATCTATTGCTGATTTCATTGGCAGCAATTTTCGCCCGCACGTTGAAGCCGCCACGGCGCTGCTTGACGCGCCATCGCCGGATCGCGCCGCCATTCGTGGGCTGCTGCATGACGCGTGCAACAATATGATTCGGCTGCTGACCCATGACGATACGATGAACCTCAGTAAGTTTATCTCACGTGAACAACTTTCGCCCACGGCCGCCTATCAGCTGGTACACGATCAGGTCATCTCCCCGATGCACACCCATTTGACTCGGCTGATCGCGGCCTATACCGGACGCGACCCCAACGACACGCAAACCATTTTGCACACCCATGCGCTGCTCGGCGAAATCCTCGCCTTTCGCCTGGGACGAGAAACGATTTTGTTACGCACTGGCTGGACACAATTTGATGAGGATAAAGCCGCGCAGATTAGCCAGGTTATCACCTGTCATCTCGATCTTATCCTGCACGGTTTAACGCTAAGGAGCATGGAGTCATGAAAAAACCTGTCGTGGTCATACTGGCGGTAGTCGTTCTGCTGGCAGCCGGCATCGGCGGCTGGCTGTGGTATCAAAGCCAGCAGGATCGAGGTCTTACGCTTTACGGCAACGTCGATATTCGCACGCTCAATATGAGCTTCCGCGTTGGCGGGCGTCTGGAATCACTCGCCGTTGACGAGGGCGATACGGTAAAAAGTGGGCAACTGCTCGGTCAGCTTGATAAGGCTCCGTATGAAAACGCATTGATGCAGGCCAAAGCCAGCGTGTCGGTGGCGCAGGCCCAGTATGATTTGATGCTGGCGGGCTACCGCGACGAAGAGGTCGCGCAGGCAGAAGCCGCCGTCAAACAGGCGAAAGCCGCCTACGATTATTCGCAAAACTTCTATAACCGTCAGCAGGGGTTGTGGAAAAGCCGCACTATTTCCGCCAACGATCTGGAGAACGCCCGCTCCTCACGCGATCAGGCCCAGGCAACGCTCAAATCCGCCCAGGATAAATTGAGTCAGTACCGCACCGGTAATCGCCCACAGGATATTGCCCAGGCGAAAGCCAATCTCGAACAGGCGCAGGCGCAGCTGGCGCAGGCGGAACTGGATCTGCACGATACCACGCTTGTCGCGCCATCGAACGGCATGCTGATGACCCGCGCCGTCGAGCCGGGCAGCATGTTAAGTGCGGGCAGCACCGTGCTGACCCTTTCGCTGACCCGTCCAGTGTGGGTTCGCGCCTATATTGACGAACCGAATCTCAGCCAGGCGCAGCCAGGACGCGAAATATTGCTGTATACCGATGGCCGTCCGGATAAGCCGTATCACGGCAAAATCGGGTTTGTTTCCCCGACGGCTGAATTCACACCGAAAACCGTCGAGACCCCGGACCTGCGTACCGATCTGGTTTATCGTCTGCGGATTATCGTGACTGATGCCGACGATGCGCTGCGTCAGGGCATGCCAATCACCGTCAAATTCAATGATGGGGAAGGACATGAATGACGCGGTTATCCAACTCAACAGTCTGGTAAAACGCTTTGCGGGAATGGATAAACCCGCCGTTGCGCCCCTGAATTGTACGTTGCAAAAAGGCTACGTGACCGGGCTGGTCGGCCCGGACGGTGCGGGGAAAACCACGCTCATGCGTATGCTCGCCGGACTGCTAAAACCGGATGAAGGCAGCGCCACCGTGCTCGGGCTTGATCCGATAAAAAACGACAGTGAGCTCCACGCCATCATGGGCTACATGCCGCAGAAATTTGGTCTGTATGAAGACCTGACGGTGATGGAAAACCTGAATTTATATGCTGATTTGCGTAGCGTAACCGGCGAAACGCGGAAAACAACGTTTGCGCGGCTGCTGGAATTTACCTCGCTGGGACCGTTCACCGAACGACTGGCGGGCAAGCTTTCGGGCGGCATGAAGCAAAACTGGGGTTGGCCTGTACGTTGGTCGGCGAGCCAAAAGTACTGCTGCTGGATGAACCCGGCGTTGGCGTGGACCCATTTCGCGCCGCGAGCTGTGGCAAATGGTTCACGAACTGGCAGGCGACGGGATGCTCATTCTCTGGAGCACCTCTTATCTGGATGAAGCCGAGCAGTGCCGCGACGTGCTGTTGATGAACGAAGGCGAGCTGTTGTACCAGGGTGAGCCAACGGCGCTGACGCAGCAGATGGCGGGACGGTGTTTTTTACTGCACAGCCCGGCGGAAACCAACCGCAAATTGTTTGCAGCGGGTACTGAAACTGCCGCAGGTTAGCGACGGCATGATTCAGGGGCGATCGGTGCGGGTGATCCTCAAGAAAGAGGCTACTGCCGACGACATCCGCCATGCGCAAGGTATGCCCCCTGTCGATATGGCCGAAACCGGCCCCGCGCTTTGAAGATGCCTTTATTGATTTGCTCGGCGGTGCGGGCACGTCAGAGTCCCCGCTCGGCGCTATTTTGCACACGGTTGAAGGCACGCCCGGTGAAACGGTGATCGAGGCGAAAGCCCTGACCAAAAAATTCGGCGATTTTGCCGCGACCGATCACGTGGATTTTGCGGTCAAGCGCCGGGGAGATTTTCGGCCTGCTGGGCCCGAACGGTGCGGGGAAATCCACTACCTTCAAAATGATGTGTGGTCTGCTGGTACCGACATCCGGCAAAGCGCTGGTGCTGGGCATGGACCTGAAGGTCAGCTCCGGCAAAGCGCGCCAGCATCTGGGCTATATGGCGCAAAAATTCTCGCTGTACGGCAACCTCACCGTTGAACAAAATCTGCGATTTTTCTCCGGCGTGTACGGCCTGCGCGGCAAAGCGCAGAACGAGAAAATCGCCCGCATGAGCGACGCGTTTTAGCCTGACCAACATTGCCTCGCACGCGACGGATGAGCTGCCGCTCGGGTTTAAGCAGCGGCTGGCGCTGGCCTGTTCGCTGATGCACGAGCCGGACATTCTGTTTCTCGACGAACCGACTTCCGGCGTGGATCCCATCACCCGCCGTGAGTTTTGGCTGCACATCAACAGCATGGTCGAGAAAGGCGTGACCGTGATGGTCACGACCACTTTATGGATGAGGCGGAATATTGCGACCGCATCGGGCTGGTCTATCGCGGCAAGCTGATTGCGCACGGTACGCCGGACGATTTGAAAGCCCAGGCCGCTGATGACGACAACCAGGACCTCACCATGGAGCAGGCGTTTATCACGCTTATCAATGACTGGGATAAGGAGCACGCCAGTGAGTCATAAAAGCTTATCCTGGCGCCGGGTGCGCGCCCTGTGCGTCAAAGAGACGCGGCAGATCGTGCGCGATCCGAGCAGCTGGTTGATTGCGGTGGTGATCCCTCTGCTGTTGCTGTTTATTTTCGGTTACGGCATTAACCTCGACTCCAGCAAGCTGCGGGTGGGGATTTTGCTGGAACAGCAGAGCGAAGAGGCGCTCGATTTTACCCATGCCCTGACCGGCTCGCCGTATATCGACGCCACTATCAGCGATAACCGGCAGGAACTGGTTCAGAAAATGCAGGCCGGGCGCATTCGCGGGCTGATCGTCATTCCGGTCGATTTTGCCGCCAACATGGCGCGAGCAAATACCGACGCACCGATTCAGGTGATCACCGACGGCAGCGAGCCGAATACCGCTAACTTCGTGCAAGGCTACGCCGAGGGGATCTGGCAGCTGTGGCAAATGCAGCGCGCGGAAGATCGCGGGGAAAAATTTGAACCGCTGATCGACGTGCAAACCCGCTACTGGTTTAACCCGGCGGCGATCAGCCAGCACTTTATCATCCCGGCGCGGTGACGATTATCATGACCGTCATTGGCGCGATCCTGACCTCACTGGTGATCGCCCGCGAATGGGAGCGCGGCACGATGGAAGCGTTGCTCTCGACCGAAGTCACCCGCGTGGAGCTGCTGCTGTGTAAACTGATTCCGTACTATTTTCTGGGCATGCTGGCGATGCTGCTGTGCATGCTGGTGTCGGTGTTTATCCTCGGCGTGCCCTATCGCGGCTCGCTGATTCTGCTGTTCCTGATCACCAGCCTGTTTTTGCTCAGCACGCTCGGGATGGGGCTGTTGATTTCGACCATTACCCGCAACCAGTTTAACGCCGCGCAGGTGGCGCTGAACGCCGCGTTTCTGCCGTCGATTATGCTGTCCGGGTTTATTTTCCAGATTGACAGCATGCCGGCGATTATCCGTGCGGTGACCTATATCATCCCGGCGCGGTATTTCGTTAATACGCTGCAAAGCCTGTTTCTGGCGGGCAATATTCCGTCGGTGTTAGTGATCAATATTCTGTTTTTAATGGCGTCGGCGGTGATGTTTATCGGTCTGACATGGATGAAAACCAAGCGGCGGCTGGATTAAGGGGAAATTATGTTTCATCGTCTATGGACGTTAATTCGCAAAGAGCTGCAATCCCTGCTGCGTGAGCCGCAGACCCGCGCGATTCTGGTGCTGCCGGTGCTGATTCAGGTGCTGCTGTTTCCGTTTGCCGCCACGCTTGAGGTCACCAACGCTACTATCGCGATTTACAATGAAGACAACGGTAAACATTCGGTCGAGCTGACTCAGCGTTTCGCCCGTGCCAAAGCCTTTACCCACGTGCTGCTGCTGAAAAGTCCGCAGGAGATCAAACCGACCATCGACACGCAAAAGGCGCTGCTGCTGGTGCGTTTCCCGGCTGATTTCTCGCGTAACCTGGATACCTTCCAGACCGCGCCGATGCAGCTGATTCTTGACGGGCGTAACTCCAACAGCGCACAGATTGCGGCGAATTACCTGCAACAGGTGGTGAAGAATTATCAGCAGGAGCTGATGGACGGTAAGCCGAAACCGAACAACAGCGAGCTGGTAGTGCGCAACTGGTACAACCCGAATCTGGATTACAAATGGTTTGTCGTGCCATCGCTGATCGCCATGATCACCACCATTGGGGTGATGATCGTGACGTCACTGTCGGTCGCGCGTGAACGTGAACAAGGGACGCTCGATCAGCTGCTGGTGTCTCCCCTTGCCACCTGGCAGATATTTGTTGGAAAAGCCGTTCCCGCGCTGATCGTCGCCACGTTCCAGGCCAGCATTGTGTTGGGAATTGGCATCTGGGCGTATCAGATTCCATTTGCCGGATCGCTGGCGCTGTTTTACTTCACGATGCTTATCTACGGGTTATCGCTGGTGGGATTCGGTCTGCTGATTTCAGCGCTGTGTTCCACGCAACAGCAGGCGTTTATCGGCGTGTTTGTCTTTATGATGCCGGCGATTTTGCTGTCGGGCTACGTGTCACCAGTCGAAAACATGCCGGTCTGGCTACAGGATCTGACGTGGGTGAATCCCATCAGGCACTTTACGGATATCACGAAACAAATTTATCTGAAGGATGCGAGCATGGATATTGTGTGGGGAAGTTTGTGGCCGCTACTGGTCATAGCGGCCACGACAGGCTCAGTGGCGTACGCGATGTTTAGACGCAATATTGCGTAACTTTTTCTCTTTAGTCAGTAATGAGACCACTGCGGGTCCTGCAAGGATTGCCAGACCCGCCAGGGCCAGCAACAGGTTGTTTTGCAGCACGCGTGACAACAGCCACAGCACAATCATTGCCGCACCAAAATACCAGGTGGTGGTGAGCTCTTCGAGCACATCACCCACTTCGCGCCAACGTGCGTCGTGGTGACGCTGCAAAAACAGCATCGACAGCACGGTCACGCCATACATGACGCATAACCCTAAGCCGACACGCACCAGCGCGCCGCTCATCCAGCCCATTACCAGTGCCGCCACGACCAGTAAATGCAACATAATCTGCCAGCAACTGAGGCCAGTTGCGACGCGAATGCGTTGTTGCCACTTCATGGCTTCTCTCCTGAAGGATATTTCTCTACTAGTTCAGAGTACCGCACTTTACGGAAAATTCCGTAACGCCGCATCTTTTTGTGACGCCGACTACACTTTATTTTCATCAGGATAGTGACGCTGGCAGGAAAATATGACGCAAAAAAACCGGCATTTTTCATTAAAAATATTGACGATAAACACACACAAGGGCTTCACGGCATTTAACCGCCGCTTCATTTTACCCGAGTTGCGGGACGCGGTACGCACCGTCGGCGCAGATATCGTGTGCCTGCAAGAGGTGATGGGCGCGCATGAGATTCACCCTATGCATGTCGAAAACTGGCCAGACACGACACATTATGAATTTTTGGCCGATACCATGTGGAGTGACTACGCCTACGGGCGCAACGCCGTCTACCCTGAAGGGCATCACGGTAATGCGGTTCTGTCGCGCTTTCCCATCGAACATTATGAAAATCACGACGTTTCAGTGGGCGAGAGCGAAAAGCGCGGGCTACTTTACTGTCGGATTACGCCACCGGAACTGGCGTTTCCGATTCACGTCGGGTGCGTCCATCTGGGCCTGCGCGAAGCACACCGTCAGGCACAGCTGAACATGATGGCGAAATGGGTGAATGCCCTCCCCGAAGGCGAACCGGTGGTCGTCGCGGGCGATTTCAACGACTGGCGGCAGCGCGCCAACCGTCCGCTGAAAGCTCACGCCGGGCTGGATGAGATCTTTACGCGCGCGCACGGGCGTCCGGCGCGGACCTTCCCGGTGAGTTTCCCGTTGCTTCGCCTCGACCGAATTTATGTCAAAAACGCGCACGCCAGCAGCCCAACTGCGCTGGCGCTGCGTACATGGCGTCATTTATCCGACCACGCCCCTTTAAGTGCGGAGATTCACTTATGAAATGTTCATGGCGAGAAGGAAACCGGATCACGCTGCTGGAGAATGGTGACGAGTATTATCCAGCCGTGTATGCCGCGCTTGATAAGGCCCAGCACAGGGTGATTCTGGAAACGTTTATCTGGTTTGAAGATGGCGTTGGCCGTCAGCTTCATGAGGCCATTTTGCGAGCCGCACAGCGCAGCGTCAAAGTTGAAGTGCTGCTTGATGGCTACGGCTCACCCGATTTGAGCGACGAATTTGTCAACGAACTCACCTCGGCGGGCGTGGTGTTTCGTTATTACGATCCGCGCCCTCCTCTGCTGGGTATGCGCACCAACGTCTTCCGTCGGATGCACCGCAAAATCGTGGTGGTGGATGACGCTGTTGCCTTTGTCGGCGGGATTAACTATTCCGATGAGCACATGTCCGATTACGGCCCCGAAGCCAAACAGGATTATGCGATACGCGTCGAAGGCCCGGTAGTTCAGGATATTTTGCAGTTCGAGCTGGAAAACTTGCCCGGTGAATCCGTGACGCGTCGGTGGTGGAAACGCCGTCATCGTCCGGAAGAGAACCGTCAGCCGGGCGAAGCGCAGGCGCTGTTCATCTGGCGCGACAATGAAGAGCATCGTGACGATATCGAACGGCATTATTTGAAAATGCTGGCCAACGCGAAGCGTGAAGTGATTATCGCGAACGCCTATTTCTTCCCGGGCTATCGCCTGCTGCACGCCATGCGCAATGCCGCACGACGCGGTGTGCGGGTCAAACTGATTGTGCAGGGCGAGCCGGATATGCCGATTGTCACCGTCGGCGCACGGCTGCTGTACGATTATTTAGTCAAAGGCGGCGTGCAGATTTATGAATATCGTCGTCGTCCCCTGCACGGCAAAGTCGCACTGATGGACGATCACTGGGCCACCGTCGGCTCCAGTAATCTCGATCCCCTGAGCCTGTCGCTGAATCTTGAGGCCAACTTGATTATCCACGATCGTGAATTTAACCAGACCTTGCGCGATAACCTGACAGGTATTATCGCCCGCGACTGCGTGCGGGTGGACGATTCAATGGTGCCCAAACGCACCTGGTGGAATTTGACCAAAAGCGTGGTGGTGTTCCACTTCCTGCGACACTTCCCGGCGCTTGTCGGCTGGCTGCCCGCGCACACGCCTAAACTGGCGCAGGTCCCGGCACCGGTTCAACCTACAATGGAAACTCAGGATCGCGTTGAAGCCGAAAACACGGGGGGTGAAGCCATAATGAGCAAATCACATCCTCGCTGGCGAATGGCCAAAAAAATCCTCACCTGGCTCTTTTTTATCGCGGTCATTGTTCTATTGGTGGTGTACGCGCAGAAAATTGACTGGGAAGAGGTCTGGAAAGTTATCCGCAACTATAACCGCACGGTGCTGCTCAGCGCCGTCGGGCTGGTGGTTGTGAGTTATCTGATTTATGGCTGTTATGATTTACTCGGACGCGCCTATTGCGGGCATAAGCTGGCAAAACGCCAGGTGATGCTGGTGTCGTTTATCTGCTATGCCTTTAACCTGACGCTCAGCACGTGGGTGGGCGGCATCGGGATGCGCTACCGGCTTTACTCGCGGCTTGGGCTGCCGAGCAGTACCATCACGCGCATTTTTTCACTGAGTATTACCACCAACTGGCTGGGCTATATTCTGCTCGGTGGGGTGATCTTTACCATCGGCGTGGTGCAGTTACCGGCGCACTGGTATATCGACGAAACCACGCTGCGGATTTTGGGTATCGTTCTGCTGCTGATTATCGCGGTGTATCTTTGGGCTTGCGCGTTCGCCAAACATCGCCACATGACCATCAAAGGGCAAAAACTGGTTCTGCCGACGTGGAAATTTGCCCTGATGCAGATGGCGATTTCCAGCGCCAACTGGATGGTGATGGGCGCGATCATTTGGCTGTTGATCGGCGAAGACGTGAACTATTTCTTTGTCCTGGGCGTGCTGCTGGTGAGCAGTATCGCGGGCGTCATCGTGCATATCCCGGCGGGGATCGGCGTACTCGAAGCGGTGTTTATTGCGCTGCTGGCGGGGGAACATGTTTCTCACGGCAAGATTATCGCCGCGCTGCTGGCCTATCGCATGCTGTACTACTTCTTACCGCTGGCGCTGGCGACGGTCTGCTATCTGATTCTGGAGAGTAGGGCGAAGAAATTGCGGGCGAAAAACGAGAAGGCGATGGCGAAGTGATAATTCCCTCACCCACAGGGGTGAGGGAAAGAGTATTAACGACGGTTGCCGAAAATACGCAGTAGCATCAGGAACAGGTTGATGAAGTCGAGATACAGCGTCAATGCGCCAAGAATGGCGTATTTGCGCAGGTTTGAGCTGTCACGCACGTCGATCTGCTCACCGATATTTTTCAGCTTTTGCGTGTCGTACGCGGTCAGGCCGACAAAGACGATCACCCCGATATACGTCACAGCCCACATCAGCGCTTCGCTTTTCAGCCAGAAGTTCACCAGTGAAGCCAGCACGATACCGATCAGCGCCATAAACAGCATGTTGCCAAAACCGCTCAAATCACGTTTGGTGGTGTAGCCGTAGAGGCTCATCGCACCAAACATCCCGCCGGCGACCACGAAGGTACTGGCGATAGACGAGTAGGTATAGACGATAAAAATGCTGGAAAGCGTCAGGCCAGTGAGCGCCGAATAGAGCATAAACAGCGTGGTCGCCATCCCCGCGCTGAGCTTTTGCACGAGACCGGAGAGCACAAAGACCAGCGCCAGCTGCGCGATAATCAGCCCAAAGAAGGTGATTTTGCTGGAGAAGACAAACATCATCACTGCGGGCGTATTGGCTGCATACCACGCGATAAACGCGGTTAACAGCAAACCACAGGTCATCCAGCCGTACACCTGCGCCATATACGTTTGCAGGCCGCTACGGGTCTGCTGAACGATTGAATCCGAACGTGGAAATCGGTCCATGATAACTCCTCATTAAGTGGACATTTACCGTTAAGATTAACACATCTGCGCGCGTCGGTTACCAGCGGCTGGCAGCGTCTTTATCGCTGTCGCGTGACTCGACCCAGCGCTCGCCTTCCGGCGTGGCCTCGCGCTTCCAGAATGGTGCCCGCGTTTTGAGATAATCCATGATAAATTCTCCCGCTTCAAACGCGCTGCTGCGGTGAGAACTGGTGACGCCAACAAAGACAATTTCTTCACCCGGCCACATTTCACCGATGCGGTGAATCACCGTGATACGCCCCAACGCCCAGCGCGTGCGCGCCTCTTGCACGATATCGGCCAGCGATTTTTCGGTCATTCCCGGATAGTGCTCAAGCGTCAGCGCTTTGACGCTGTCGCCCAAATTATGGTTGCGGACTTTCCCGGTAAAGGTGACGACCGCGCCGTCTTCATCGCGCTCTGCAAGCCACGTGTATTCCGTTCCGACGCTAAACCGCGCGGGGCTGACAATGATTCGCGTGTCGCTCATCGTTAACCTCCCGTCACTGGCGGGAAAAACGCCACTTCATCACCCGCATTAACAGGATGGCTGAAATCCACCAGCGTCTGATTGACGGCGGCCAGTAATTTGCCCTCTTCCAGCGCCAGCGCCCAGCGGTCGCTTTGCGCCGCCAGATGGGCGCGCAGCGCGTCGACGGTCTCGAAAGAGGCGTCAACTGTGAGACTGTCCGTATTCACCAGCTCGCGAACCTGCGCGAAAAACAGAACCTTAATCATGACAGTCAGCCTTAAAATCGCCGGATTTGCCGCCGCTTTTCGCCAGCAGTCGAACCGGACCAATCACCATATCTTTCTGCACCGCTTTGCACATGTCGTAAATGGTCAGTGCCGCCACGGAAGCCGCCGTTAAGGCTTCCATTTCTACGCCGGTTTTACCGGTCAGGCGGCATAACGATTCGATACGCACGCGGCTGTGTTCTGGCTCCGCCAGCAGGTTTACTTCGACTTTACTTAGCATCAGCGGATGGCAAAGCGGGATGAGATCCCAGGTGCGTTTCGCCGCCTGAATCCCGGCGATACGTGCGGTAGCAAACACATCACCTTTGTGGTGGCTGCCGTCGATGATCATGGCCAGCGTTTCAGGCAGCATAGTGACAAAGGCTTCGGCACGCGCTTCGCGCACCGTTTCGGCTTTGGCAGAGACATCCACCATATGGGCTTCGCCTGCGGCGTTAATATGGGTGAGTTGCGACATAATTATTTCTTTAAATGTGGATGAAAATTACAGGGACGTGTGCGGGCATCAAGCTGCGGGGCGATGATATTTTCCCATGCGGTACGGCAGGCTTTGGTCGAGCCTGGCATGGCAAAAATCAGCGTTTTGTTCGCCATCCCCGCCACCGCACGTGATTGCAGCGTCGAGGTGCCAATCTCTTCAAACGACAGCATGCGGAACACTTCGCCAAACCCTTCAACCTCCCGGTCAAACAGCGGCAACAGCGCTTCCGGTGCCTGATCGCCTGCGGTCAAACCCGTTCCACCGTTAATCAACACGACCTGCACGTCGTCGCTGGCGATCCACTGTGAAACCTGCGCACGAATGGCGTAGCGGTTCTCTTTGACGATGGCCTTATCGACGATATGGTGCCCCACCTCATGCGCCGCGTCACGCAGCCAGTGGCCAGACGTATCGTCCTCTTCGCCACGGCGTTCTGAAATCGTAAGAATAGCAATACGCGTCGGAATAAACTCTGCGCTGACCTGACTCATTTCTGATTCCTTTTAAGCCAATTACCCGCCGATGTAGGACAGGTTCTGTGTGATTCCGGTGTCGCCCTGATGCAGGAAGTGGGTCTGCTTTTTGTGCGTCAACGCTTCTGCGATCCGCGCTTCAAGGGCGTTCTGCTGTGCATCATCCTCCAGCAAGTCACGGAGATCGACGCCGCCGTCGCCAAACAGGCACAGGTGCAACTTGCCAATCGATGAGACGCGCAGGCGGTTACAGCTGGCGCAGAAGTCTTTTTCATAGGGCATGATAAGCCCGATTTCCCCTTCGTAATCCGGATGACAAAAGACCTGAGCCGGGCCGTCACTGCGGCTTCGAATCTGATGGATCCAGCCGCGTCTTAGTAGCGCATCGCGCAATACCATCCCGGAAATATGATGGCGGCGGAACAGGTCACTGCCCTCGCCTGTCTCCATCAGCTCAATAAAACGCAGCTGAATACGGCGCGGTTTGATCCACGCCAGGAAGGTGTCCAGTTGGTGGTGATTCACATCGCGCATTAGCACGGTGTTGACTTTGACTTTATCGAATCCGGCTTCAAACGCCGCGTCGATGCCGTCCATCACCTGCTGGAATTTATCCTGCCCGGTAATGGCGTGAAACTGGCGTGCATCAAGGCTATCGACGCTGACGTTAATTGCGGTTAATCCGGCTTCGCGCCAGTTTGCGACGTCGCGCGCCATACGATAGCCATTGGTCGTGACGGCAATTTGACGGATGCTGTCGTTTTCACGAATAGCGGCAATAATGTCAGGAAAGTCACGACGAAGTGAGGGCTCTCCGCCCGTCAGGCGCACTTTTTCCGTGCCGAGTTCAGAAAATGCACGCGTGACGCGCCGCACTTCGGCCACGGAGAGAAATCCGTTATTGGTGACGCTGCCGGGTTTATAACCGTTCGGCAGGCAATAGGTGCAACGAAAGTTGCACACATCGGTAATCGACAGACGTAAATAGAAAAACTTACGCGCGAAAGCATCAGTGAGTTGTGAAGCCATGTACACCTTTCCAGATACGGGAGGCACAGTCATTTCTTTCTGTACCCTGGTGGCGAAACCGCCACGGCCAGGGCGCCATATCATGTGACACAGGCGCCAGGGCTAGAGTGTATGTTTTCATCAGCGAAAACGTGGGTTATGCCGATAGTAGCGCGGAAATGGCACTTCCGCCATTTTGCTTTCGCTGTATAATTATATATATAGCGTCATTATCGTGCACTTTCACTACAGGATACGTAAAACGCAACGTTTCACATTGATATACGTCATTTTGACGAGCGTAGGGCATCGTCTTTTAGGGGTAGTTGGGTTACTGTTACGCGATCATCAGGATAAGGAATTTGTATGCGCAATCGCACTTTTGCGGATCTTGACCGTGTCGTTGCTCTCGGCGGAGGGCACGGGCTGGGACGCGTTATGTCATCGTTATCGTCGCTGGGTTCCCGGCTGACCGGTATTGTGACAACCACCGATAACGGCGGTTCAACGGGACGTATTCGTCGTGCTGAAGGCGGCATCGCCTGGGGCGACATGCGCAACTGTCTTAATCAATTAATTACCGAGCAAAGCGTCGCTTCAGCGATGTTTGAATATCGTTTTAGCGGCAACGGTGAACTTTCGGGGCATAACCTCGGAAATCTGATGTTAAAGGCGCTGGATCACCTGAGCGTAAGGCCTCTCGAGGCCATCAATTTGATCAGAAATCTGCTGAAAGTCGACGCATTCCTTATCCCAATGTCAGAACAACCGGTCGATTTGATGGCGATTGATATGGATGGCCATGAAGTTTACGGCGAGGTGAATATCGATCAGCTTGTGGTGCCGCCAAAAGAGCTGATGACCTATCCCAATGTTCCCGCCACGCGTGAAGCGATCGAAGCCATTGCGGAGGCCGATCTGATCCTGATTGGTCCTGGCAGCTTTTACACCAGTCTGATGCCGCTTTTGCTGGTAAAAGAGCTGGCACAAGCGCTGCGCAGAACCCCTGCGCCCATGGTGTATATCGGCAATCTGGGGCGCGAGCTGAGCCCTGCCGCCGCCAGCCTGTCACTGGCAGATAAACTGCACCTGATGGAACAATATGTCGGGAAGAAGATCATCGACGGTGTCGTCGTAGGGCCCGGCGCGGATATTTCAGGTATGGAAGGCCGCGTCGTGGTGCAGGAGCCGCTGGAAGCGAGCGATATTAAGTATCGCCACGATCGCCATCTGCTGCGCCTGGCGCTGGAAAAAGCGATTCAGGAATTAGGTTAGAGAGAATCATCTTGCAAATCATCAATTTGCGGTGACTTCTTAGCCCAAAGTAACAATAAAAATCCGCCTTCATAGAAGGCGGCATTCATTGCGCCCTAAAAGGGCGTACCCAAACCTTAAAAAGAAGTCTCTACCAGTCCTGTTGGATTTAAATCCGAAGACAATAAGGCAGAGCTAAAATCTGTTGATGACCACGCCCACAGGACGTGGTTTTCAGTTGGCAATAAAAATGGCAGCCACGCGCTGCCATTTTGCTTTGAGCTACGACGCCGCGATAAACAGCTCCCGCAGCTGATGAAGCTGATCGCGGATTTGCGCGGCTTCTTCGAACTCCAGGTTTTGTGCGTGCTGCATCATCTGCCCTTCCAGTTCGTGAATTTTCTGCTGCAGCGCTTTTGGCGTCAGCACCAGTTCAACCGGATCGGCCTCAACCGGAGAGCGCGATTTGCCGCGGCCTTTGGCTTTGGTTTTCGCCAGCCCCTGGCCGAGCGCCAGTATATCCACCACTTTCTTGTTCAAGCCCTGCGGCACAATGCCGTTATCCAGATTGTACTGGTGCTGCTTCTCGCGGCGACGTTCCGTTTCGCTAATCGCTTTCGCCATCGACGCCGTAATTTTATCGCCGTACAAAATGGCTTTACCGTTGATGTTACGCGCCGCACGGCCAATGGTCTGAATAAGCGAGCGCTCGGAGCGCAGGAAGCCCTCTTTATCGGCATCCAGAATCGCCACCAGCGATACCTCTGGCATATCCAGGCCTTCTCGTAACAAGTTAATCCCGACCAGCACGTCAAATTCGCCAAGGCGCAAATCGCGAATGATCTCCATACGCTCGACGGTGTCAATATCCGAGTGCAGATAACGCACGCGCTCGCCGTGCTCTTCAAGATACTCGGTCAGATCTTCCGCCATACGCTTGGTGAGCGTGGTGACCAGCACGCGTTCGTTGATCGTCGCGCGCGCACGGATTTCAGAAAGCAGATCGTCCACCTGAGTGCCCACAGGACGCACTTCGATAATGGGATCCAGCAGGCCGGTCGGGCGCACCACCTGATCCACCACATCCTCGCCAGATTTTTCCAGCTCGTAGTTGCCGGGCGTCGCAGAGACATAGATGGTCTGCGGGGCCAGCGCTTCGAACTCTTCGAACTTCATTGGACGGTTATCCAGCGCCGACGGCAGACGGAAGCCATATTCCACCAGCGTCTCTTTACGCGCGCGGTCGCCACGGTACATGCCGCCGATTTGCGGAATGGTTACGTGGGATTCGTCCACCACCAGCAGCCCATCGGCAGGCAGATAATCAAACAGCGTCGGCGGCGCTTCACCGGGACCACGGCCCGAAAGGTAGCGTGAGTAGTTTTCGATACCCGAGCAGTAGCCCAGCTCGTTCATCATCTCCAGATCGAACTGCGTACGCTGGCTCAAACGCTGCTCTTCGAGCAGTTTGTTATTTTCCAGCAGCACTTTTCGTCGCTCGGCCAGTTCGACTTTGATGTCTTCCATCGCCTGGACAATGCGCTCGCGCGGGGTGACGTAGTGCGTTTTGGGGTAGACGGTGAAGCGCTGAATCACTGAATCAATATGGCCGGTCAGCGGATCAAAAAGCGACAGCCGTTCGACTTCTTCATCAAAAAGCTCAACGCGTAACGCCAGATCGTCGGATTCCGCCGGGAAGATATCAATCACTTCGCCCCGCACGCGGAACGTCCCGCGCTGGAACGCCTGATCGTTACGGGCATATTGCAGCTCGGCCAGACGCCGCAAAATGGCGCGCTGATCGATGATCATCCCGTTGGTGAGGTGCAACATCATTTTCAGATACAGATCGGGATCGCCCAGACCGTAAATAGCGGACACAGAGGCCACCACAATGACGTCTCGACGCTCAAGCAAGGCCTTGGTCGCCGACAGACGCATCTGTTCGATATGCTCGTTCACAGACGCGTCTTTCTCGATAAACGTATCTGAGCTCGGGACGTAGGCTTCGGGTTGATAATAATCGTAGTAGGAGACGAAATATTCCACGGCGTTATCCGGGAAGAACTCTTTCATCTCACCATAAAGCTGTGCCGCCAGCGTTTTGTTGGGTGCCAGCACCATCGTGGGGCGCTGCAAATCGGCAATCACGTTGGCGACGGTAAATGTTTTACCCGACCCGGTTACGCCCAGCAGCGTTTGATGTGCAAGCCCATCTTCCAGCCCCTCTTTCAGACGACGGATCGCCTCCGGCTGATCGCCAGAAGGACGGAAGGCAGAATTCAATTTGAACATTTTACTCATGGGCAACAACCTGATGACGATAAAAGCGGCAGGTGAGTAATTTTACTCGTGACTGGCAAATTTGCCAGTAAAAAATACTGGATGTAAATCCAGTAGCATGTAACGATATTTGGTACTGCATCCGGTGAATCAGCGAAAATGTGGTCAATATCCAGACTACGGCACGATAAAACACTAGCCTGAAGGGCTTATCCCCAAAACATTTCTATTTTTAACATTTGTCAAGCTGGGTAAGGGCAGATTTATGGCCGCAGATGACACTTTCATTACGGTGATTGCTTTTGTCTAACACATTAATTAATAGAGGATATTTCTTAAAGCCGCGTTTCGCATCAATTCATCCGCAGGCCGCGTATTCTCTCGCTTACCTGAAGTTTTCTAACCCTAATGCACATGGTTATCCACAGGAATAGTGGATAACTGCTTCCAGCCCACGTAGACAGCCACTCCGCAAAGTCCCGGTTTTTCCCAAAAGCCGGTCCGTAAAAAATATTTATAGCTCTTTTTCGATGATTAACAGTTGAGCAGATCATATACGACCGGTGAGATCTTACTCACATTTCCTCGATCCTCGCTGCACCACGACTCAGCGTCGTTAGCACTGAAGATGTGCAATTCCGCGCCTGTACATCACATTAGCAGTGACATAATCCGAAAAAAACACCTTATTCGATTAACTTTACGTATATGGCAAGGGTTTTGCAGAATCATTATGACATCTCGCCCACGCGTTTTTTACGGAGTGAATTATGCTGAGTCTGCGCGCAATAAATCAGTTTTACGGGAGCGAACACACGCTGTGGAACATAGATCTCGATTTGCCGCCAGGGAAGTGTACAGGCGTGGTCGGGTTGCCCGGCATGGGGAAAACGACTCTGATCAACTGCATCACCGGGCAACTTCCGGTGGAGAGCGGCTCTATTATCTGGCATGAAGCGGGCGCGCCACCGCAGGACTTGTTGGGCGCTGCGCGTGAGCACAGCGAATTACCGGGGATCGGGTATGTCACGCAGGATAGACGGATATTTTCGCAGCTCACGGTTGAAGAAAATTTGCATGTCGCGATGCGCGCGCAGGGGAAATCCGACGCGACGGCCAGCAGCGAAATGTACGATCTGTTGCCGCAGCTGTGGCCGCTGCGACAGGCCCGTGCGATGGGATTGTCTCCGGATGACAAATATCAGCTGGCGCTGGCAAATGCGCTGGTCAGCCGCCCTCGCCTGCTGATTCTGGACGAACCGATGCACGGTGCCAGCCTGACATTTACCCACAGGCTGGGATTGCTTCTGGCGCGTTTAAATCGAGATTTGGGCATGACGGTTTTACTGGCGGAACAGCAGCTGTCGTTTATCCGCCGTGTGGCCGACCGTTTTTGCATGCTGTACCGCGGACGTAACGTGGCGCAAGGCCACGTTAATGAGCTCAATGACGAACTTATTGCCCACTGGATGACGCTGGATGCAAGGCGCTGAGATCGAGATAGTGTCCGGTTTCCGCGTTTTCTGCCCCGTCGGCAAGCCACGGGATTTCGCCGAGAAAGGGCGCATGAATCCGGTGTTTAAGCGTCGCCAGATACTCATGATGGCGTTTTCCCGGCGCAACCACATCGTTGGCTATCCAGCCTGCGAGACGCAGGCCTGACTGTTTTACCGCTAATGCGGTGAGCATCGCATGGTTAATACAGCCCAGTTTGATACCAACGACCAGAATAACCGGCAATTGTTCGCCCGCCACCCAGTCGGCAAAAGTCAGGTCATCACTGAGCGGGGTAAACCAGCCACCCGCCCCTTCAACCAGCACCCATTCAGCCTGCTCCTCCAGCGCCCGAAGGCCCGCAGAGAGCACAGAAAAAGAGATTGGGCGCTGCTCATCATGGCTCACAATGTGTGGCGAGGTCGGTTCCGCAAAGGTGTAGGGATTCACCGCCTGATATGACAGCGCCACGCTGCTGTTTCGTTGTAGCGCTAACGCGTCAGTGTTGCGCAGCCCTTCTGCCGTCATCTCGCTACCAGAGGCGACCGGTTTATATCCGACGGTTTTGAATCCCTGTAAACGCGCGGCCTGCAGTAATGCACTGCTGGCCACGGTTTTCCCCACTTCGGTGTCGGTCCCGGTGACAAAATAGCGTTCAATCACGTTCGATAATTCCATGGAAAAGTTGATAAGAGAGCGGGAATTCACCCCGCTGCTGCGGCCAGGCTAACTCCAGCCGCTGGAGCTCGCCGCGCGTCAGCGGTTTGCGCCCGCGCCCGTCATGCAAATGCGTGGCGCCAATGCCCTTCAGGGAACGCATGGCGCTGAGCGCATCCACAAACGTCAGCGTCACCGTCTGCGTGGTCGCGCGATATCGCCAGCCCCGCATGGCAGAAATCACCTCTGCCTCGGGCAAGAACCGGTTGGCATGAGGCCGTTCATCCACGGCCTGCCACGCCTGATTGAGTTCCGGCAGCGAGTGTGCCAGCAGCGTGGTAAAGGCCAGCGTACCGCCAGGACGCGTGACCCGATACAGCTCCCGCAGCGCTTGCGAGAGACTGGCGCACCATTGCACGGCCAGGTGGCTCCAGACCAGGTCAAACTGCGCGTCAGGCAAGGCCATGGATTCAATATCCCCCACCCGATAATCGTCCGCTGCCTGCTGATAGCGGGCCTGTTCGATCATCTGCGGCGAGAGGTCGAGTGCCGTGACGTGACAGCCTCTTTCCCGCCAGACGCGGCTGTTTGCCCCCGGTCCGCAACCGGCATCCAGCACCGCATTAAAGCGTTTATCACCGAGAAACGCGTACAGCCCCTGCGCGCTCTGGCGCTGGAGTTCATCGTGTTGAGAATAGCACCGCGCCGCCCGGCCAAAGGCGGACGCGATGGCCTGCTTATTAACCTGCGGCATACAGCGCCTCCAGCACGTTATCGATGTCCTGCGTCTGGTGCGCGGCCGTCAGCGTCAGACGCAGCCGCGCGGTTCCCGCCGGTACGGTTGGCGGACGAATCGCCGTCACCCACATATTGCGCGCACGCAGCTGTTCCGCCAGCGCCAGCGCACGACTGTTTTCCCCCACGATCAGAGGCTGAATCGCGCTGTGTGAATCGGTTGTCTGATACGGCAACTCTCGTGCGCCTGCGCGAAAACGCTGAATGAGCGCCGCCAGCGTTTGCCGCCGCTGCTCACCGTCATCGCTTCGAATGACCTTCAACGCGGCCTGTAGCGCCACAGCCTGTGCAGGCGGCATGCTGGTGCTGTAGATCAGATGTCGCGCGAACTGCAGCAGATAATCCGCAACGGAATCGCTGCATAGCACCGCCGCACCGCTTACGCCAAAGCCTTTGCCGAAGGTCACGACCAGGATCTCCGGCTGGACATTTTGGCTGAATGCGCTGCCGCGCCCTTCGTCCCCCAGCACGCCAATTCCGTGGGCATCATCAACCAACATCCAGGCGTTATGCCGCTGAGCGGTTGCCTGCACATCGCATAACGGCGCGCTGTCGCCATCCATGCTAAATACCCCTTCCGTCACCACCAGCTGTTGCCCGTCGCAGGGCTTTTCCAGCAGCGTACTGAGCTGGGAGGCGTCGTTGTGCGCAAAGCGGCGCAATTGAGCGGGGCTGAGATGTGCCGCTTCCAGCAGCGATGCGTGGCTCAGGCGATCGGCAACTATCCGATCGTCTTTTTCCATCAGGGCGGCAATCACCGCCTGATTTGCGGCGAATCCCGAGATAAACAGCAGCGCGCGGGAATAGCCGAGCCAGTCGGCGAGCGACGTCTCCAGGGCATGATGCGCCGTGGTGTAGCCGCTGACGTGACCGGAGCCGCCGCTGCCGACGCCGTACTGCTCAGCCCCCTCTTGCCAGGCGCGAACGATCGCCGGGTGCTGGCTCAGGCCAAGGTAATCATTGCTGGAGAAATTGCAGAACTGACGCTGTTCGCGGATAAGAAAGCGGCCAGCGCCGCCCTCCACAACCGTACGCACGCGAAAAGCCTCTGCTGCCCGGCGTTTCTCCAGCGCAGTTGTGATGCGTTGCTGCCAGGTCATACGGTGGCCGCGTTGTAATACTGTTCGGTATCGGCGTTGAAAAGCTGCTGCTCAAGGCGCTGCTGCTGTTCGTTATCGCCCGTCAGCACGTCCGTTTGCGTCGGGTTCAGCCCCAGCTTGCGGAACAACTGAACGTCTTTGTCCTCTTCCGGGTTTGGCGTCGTCAACAGTTTGCAGCCGTAGAAAATAGAGTTCGCGCCCGCCATAAAGCACATCGCCTGGGTCTGCTCGCTCATCTGTTCGCGACCCGCAGAGAGGCGCACGAAAGAGGTTGGCATCATGATGCGCGCCACGGCGATGGTGCGAATAAAATCGAACGCGTCCACGTCGTCGTTATCGGCCATCGGCGTGCCTTTGACTTTCACCAGCATGTTGATCGGCACGCTTTCCGGTGGCGTCGGTAAATTGGCCAGCTGTAACAGCAGACCGGCGCGATCGTTCACGGTTTCGCCCAGGCCAACAATACCGCCAGAACAGACTTTGATCCCCGCATCGCGTACTTTTTCCAGCGTATCCAGGCGCTCCTGGTAGGTACGCGTGGTAATAATATTGCCGTAGAATTCCGGTGAGGTATCGAGATTGTGATTGTAGTAATCCAGCCCTGCCGCCGACAGGCGCTGCGCCTGGCTGTCATTGAGCGTGCCAAGCGTCATGCACGCCTCCAGCCCCATCTCTTTAACGCCCTGAACCATTTGTTCCAGATACGGCATATCGCGATCGTGCGGGTTTTTCCACGCTGCTCCCATGCAGAAACGAGTCGAGCCGGCATTTTTGGCCTTGCGTGCTGAGTCCAGCACCTGCTCCACTTCCATCAGACGCTCGGCTTCCAGCCCGGTTTTGTAGCGCGCGCTTTGCGGGCAATATTTGCAATCTTCCGGGCACGCCCCGGTTTTGATCGACAGCAGCGTGCTGACCTGGACATGGCGCGGGTCGAAGTGCTGACGGTGGATCTGCTGCGCTTCAAACATCAGTTCCAGGAAAGGTTTATTAAATAATTCGGTGACCTGCGACATTGTCCAGCGAGTGTGGTGAGCCATTGGGCTTCTCCAAAGGGTTTTGTTAATTATCGGTTCAGCGTATAATCGTAAACCTAAATTAATATAAAATGGTTTACAAGTCGATTATGTTACAAGACGATCTCGCCTTCGATCAACGCCATATCTGGCACCCTTACACGTCAATGAGTCAGCCTTTGCCCGTTTATCCGGTGGCGTCTGCGCACGGCTGCGAGCTGCATCTCACGACGGGCGAAACGCTGATCGACGGGATGTCATCGTGGTGGGCGACCATTCATGGCTACAACCACCCGCGCCTGAACGCGGCAATGAAAACGCAAATCGACCAGATGTCACATGTGATGTTTGGCGGAATCACTCACCCGTCTGCGATTACTCTGTGCCGTCGTCTGGTGGCGATGACGCCGGAAAATCTGGAATGCGTTTTCCTTGCCGATTCGGGTTCGGTCGCGGTCGAAGTGGCGATGAAAATGGCGTTGCAGTACTGGCATGCGAAGGGCGAAACGCGCCAGCGGTTTCTAACGTTCCGCAACGGCTATCACGGTGATACGTTTGGCGCGATGTCGGTCTGCGATCCGGACAATTCGATGCACAGCTTGTGGAAAGGATATCTCCCGGAAAACCTGTTTGCGCCCGCCCCGCAAAGTCGTTTTGACGGCGAATGGGACGAGGCCGATATGGTTGGGTTTGCGCGAATAATGGCGGCGCATCGCCAGGATATCGCCGCCGTGATTCTGGAGCCCATCGTTCAGGGCGCAGGCGGTATGCGGATGTATCACCCTGAGTGGCTACGACGCATCCGCAAGATGTGCGACCGCGAAGGCATCCTGCTGATTGCCGATGAGATCGCTACCGGATTTGGTCGCACTGGCAAACTGTTCGCCTGTGAACATGCGGGCATCGCGCCGGATATTTTGTGTCTCGGTAAAGCGCTAACGGGCGGGACGATGACCCTTTCTGCGACGATCACCACGCGTCATGTTGCCGAAACCATCAGCGACGGTGAAGCGAGCTGCTTTATGCACGGTCCCACGTTTATGGGGAATCCGCTTGCGTGCGCGGCGGCCAGCGAAAGCCTGGCGATCCTTGAAAGCGGGGAGTGGCAGGCGCAAGTTGCGGCTATCGAAGCGCAGCTCAAACGGGAACTGACGAAGGCAAAAGCGTCTGAATGTGTGGCGGACGTGCGCGTTCTGGGCGCGATTGGCGTGGTGGAAACCCGCTATCCGGTGAACATGGCCGCGTTGCAGCGTTTCTTCGTCGATCAGGGGGTGTGGGTGCGTCCGTTCGGCAAACTGATTTATCTGATGCCGCCGTACTTGATCACCGCAGAGCAGTTGCAAAAACTGACTGACGCCGTGGTCGACGCGGTGAATTATCCCGATCACTTTGTGATGTAATCCAGGATGCAAAACGACGCCCGGCCAGACAAGTCTGCCGGGCGTTTTTTTATAACACGGGCGGCAACAGCGCCACCAGATGTCCCTCATCCAGCAGTTCCATCGCCTTTTCGATGTCCGGCGCGAAGAAACGGTCATCATCGTAGTGTGAAACGGCCTCGCGCAGCATCTGGCGCGCCTGCTCCAGCAAGGGGCTGGATTTTAGCCCTTCGCGCAAATCAATACCCTGAACCGCCGCGAGCCACTCTACCGCCAGCACGCCCCGCGTATTTGACGCCATTTCCCACAGGCGACGCCCTGCGGCCGGTGCCATAGAGACGTGATCTTCCTGATTCGCCGAGGTCGGCAAACTGTCGACGCTGTGCGGATGCGACAGGGCTTTATTTTCGCTCGCCAGCGCCGCCGCCGTGACCTGGGCAATCATAAACCCGGAGTTGACGCCGCCGTTACGCACCAGGAACGGCGGCAGCTGCGACATGTGTTTATCCATCATTAACGCGATACGGCGCTCGGATAATGCGCCGATTTCGGCAATCGCCAGCGCCAGATTATCCGCCGCCATCGCCACCGGCTCAGCGTGGAAATTGCCGCCGGAAACCACTTCATTTTGCTCGGCAAACACCAGCGGGTTATCGGAGACCGCGTTGGACTCGATAAGTAAAACCTCTGCGGCGTGGCGCAACTGGGTTAAACACGCGCCCATCACCTGCGGCTGACAGCGCAGCGAATACGGGTCCTGCACTTTGTCGCAGTTATGATGAGAATCAGCGATTTCACTGGTATCCGTCAGCACATGGCGATACATCGCTGCCGCGTCAATTTGTCCGCGCTGGCCGCGCACCGCATGAATACGCGCATCAAACGGACTCCGTGAGCCGAGCACCGCTTCGGTCGTTAAGGCGCCGCACACCACCGCCGACGCAAACAGATCTTCGGCTTCGAATAATCCACGCAGCGCAAACGCGGTTGACGCCTGGGTACCGTTCAGCAGCGCCAGGCCCTCTTTCGCGGCGAGGGTAATCGGCTCCAGTCCTGCCTTTTTCAGTGCGTCTTTGGCGGGCAGCCATTCGCCCTGCCAGCGGGCTTTGCCCTCGCCGAGCAACAGCAACGACATATGGGCCAGCGGGGCCAAATCGCCCGACGCGCCAACGGAACCTTTCGACGGGATCCACGGATACACCTGAGCATTCACCAGCGCAATCAGCGCCTGAATCACGCTCAGCCGGATGCCGGAAAAGCCGCGCGCCAGGCTGTTGATTTTCAGCACCATCATCAGGCGCACCATGCTGTCGTCCAATGGAGCACCTACGCCTGCGGCATGCGACAGCACCAGCGAGCGCTGGAGATTTTCCAGATCGTGCGTGGCAATGCGCGTCTGCGCCAGCAGGCCAAAACCGGTGTTAATCCCATATGCGGTACGGTCTTCCGCCACGATCGCTTCGACGCAGGCCACGCTTTGGTTGATGGCTTCATGCGCTTTTTCATCCAGTGCCAGCGGGGTCGGGTGACGCCAGACGTTGCGCAGCTGTTTCAGCGTCAGCGCGCCAGGAGTAAGGGTTAACGCGTTCATCAGTGCTTTCCTTGTGTGGCGGCAATCATCGGCAGATTCAGTCCCTGCTCTTTGGCGCAGTCAATCGCGATGTCGTAACCCGCATCGGCATGGCGCATCACGCCTGTCGCCGGGTCGTTATGTAGTACGCGGGCAATACGCGCTGCGGCTTCGTCGGTGCCGTCGCAGACAATCACCATTCCCGCATGCTGAGAAAAGCCCATCCCCACGCCGCCGCCGTGGTGCAATGACACCCAGGTCGCCCCGCTGGCGGTGTTCAGCAGCGCGTTGAGCAACGGCCAGTCGGAGACCGCGTCGGAGCCGTCCTGCATCGCTTCGGTTTCGCGGTTTGGGCTGGCTACGGAACCTGAATCCAGATGGTCGCGGCCGATCACAATCGGCGCAGACACTTCACCGCTGCGCACCATTTCGTTAAACGCCAGGCCGAGCTTTTGTCGCCACTCCAGCCCTACCCAGCAGATACGCGCCGGTAAACCCTGGAAGTTGATGCGCTCGCGGGCCATATCCAGCCAGTGATGCAGATGCGCGTCGTCGGCAACGATCTCTTTGACTTTGGCATCGGTTTTGTAGATATCTTCCGGGTCGCCGGAAAGCGCGACCCAGCGGAACGGACCGATACCGCGGCAGAACAGCGGACGAATATAGGCGGGGACGAAACCGGGGAAATCGAAGGCGTTTTCAACACCCATCTCTTTGGCCATCTGGCGGATATTGTTCCCGTAATCGAAGGTCGGGACGCCCATTTGGCTAAACGCCAGCATCGCGCGGACGTGTTGAGCCATCGATTGTTTGGCGGCCAGAACGGTGCCTTCCGGATCGGTTTTCGCTTTTTGCTGGTACTCTTCCCAGCACCAGCCGGTGGGCAGATAGCCGTGCAGCGGATCGTGGGCGCTGGTCTGGTCGGTCACCAGATCCGGGCGAACGCCGCGCGCGACTAGTTCCGGGACGATATCCGCCGCATTGCCGCACAGCGCAATCGACACGGTTTTGCCTTCGGACGTGTATTTGTTGATGCGCGCCAGCGCGTCGTCCAGATTGTCGGCCTGCTCATCGACGTAGCGGGTGCGCAGACGGAAATCGATGCGGCTCTGCTGGCATTCAATGTTCAGGGAACATGCGCCCGCAAGCGTTGCGGCCAGCGGCTGTGCGCCGCCCATGCCGCCCAGTCCTGCGGTTAGCACCCAGCGGCCTTTCAGTGAACCGTTGTAGTGTTGGCGACCGGCTTCCACGAAGGTTTCGTAGGTGCCCTGCACAATTCCCTGACTGCCGATATAGATCCAACTGCCCGCGGTCATCTGGCCATACATCGCCAGCCCTTTCGCATCCAGTTCGTTAAAATGTTCCCACGTCGCCCAGTGCGGCACGAGATTTGAGTTGGCAATCAGCACGCGCGGGGCATTTTTATGGGTTTTAAACACACCCACCGGTTTGCCGGATTGCACCAGCAGGGTTTCGTCGCTTTCAAGATGGGTCAGAGAGTCCACAATGGCGTCGTAGCATTCCCAGTTGCGCGCTGCGCGACCGATGCCGCCGTACACCACCAGCTCATGCGGATTTTCAGCAACGTCGGGATCGAGATTATTCATCAACATGCGCAGCGGCGCTTCGGTGAGCCAGCTTTTGGCTGTCAGCGTGGTGCCGCGTGGGGCGCGGATCTCCTGCTGGCGGTATTTACCTGACGACATTGTGTGGTCCTCATACGGGATGAAATATACAAATAGATATACTTGTATAGACAACCCCGCACAAGGTTGGATTTAACAAAAAAGATACAATTTTGTTATATTGCGTTAGCTATCACGCTTTTAAAACTTATGACATAAAGTGGCCCTGCAACCGGTAGCGATCCCCGGGAAACAGCAGCCGCGCATGGGAGACAATTTGCGCGCCAGACCAGGTGCGACGGCGGATCAGCAGGCACGGATCGTGCTCTTTGATGCGCAGCATTTCACACTCCTGCAACGTGGCGCGTACCGCTTCGACGATGTGTTCGCCTTCGGTCAGCGGGGCAACCTGCGACAGCCAGGCATGCGGCGTGGTCTGGGTGTAATCCTGTTCGAGATAGTCCGGCACGCGCGCGGCATTGACGCAGCGGTCTTCGATTTGTACCGGGATGTCATTCTCGAAATGCACCATTAGCGAGTGAAAAATCCGCGTCCCCTCATTGACGTTCAGCGCCAACGCCTGTTCAGCGCTGGCCTGCGTCTCTTCAAGAATTAACACCTCGCAATGATGCTGATGATTTCGCGCGGCGATCTCATCGGCGATGCTGCGGATCGCAAAAAGCGCAGACTCCCCTTTTGGCTCGGCGACAAAAGTCCCGACCCCCTGCAATCGCACCAGCATACCCTCGTCGGTCAGTTCCCGCAGCGCGCGGTTGATGGTCATGCGGCTAAAACCAAACTGCGCCACCAGCTCCGCTTCGGATGGAATGCGGTCGTGTGGCTTCCAGACGCCCGCGGCGATTTTCTCGCTGATCGCCTGTTTCACCTTTTCGTAAAAAGGCGCGGGCGCGCTGGGTGGCTGATTCGGTGAGCGTGTAAACATCGTGACTCCTCTAAACGTGTTATGCCCACCAGTGAGCAATTTGCCAGGCCAAACGCGCAGCCAATCGTGCACCCTGACCATCGCGATCGTACGACGGATTAAACTCGACTAAATCAGCGGCCTGCAGCTTTCCGCTACGACAGATCTGCTCAATCACCGGCATAAGATCCATGGCCGGAATACCAAGCGCTGCCGGAGCCGAGACTGCGGGCATTTCACCCGCGGGCAGGACGTCCAGATCGAGGGTGAGATACACGCGATCCGCCTGCGCTAAAACGGCGTCCAGTGTGGATAACGCATCGCGGCGAAAATGCAGATCGTCCACCAGCGTGACGTTCAGGCGAACCGCTTCATCCCACAGCGCCTGGGTATTCGCCGCGCGGCTGACGCCAAAGCACGCGTACTGAAATTCACGCTGCTGCGCTTCGCAATACTGCGCAAGCTGGCGGAACGGCGTGCCGGAAGTCGCCCTTTCGACTTTGCGCAAATCGAGATGCGCATCCAGATTAATGATAACGACGCGTTCATCAGGAAACGCATCCAGCACGCCGCGCCCGTGCGCCCAGGCGGTTTCATGCCCGCCGCCGAATACCAGCGTGCGCATCCCCGCGTGCTGACAGGATTTCACCCCGTCGCTGAGCGCTTGCTGCGCGGGTTCAAGCTGGTCTGCTTCAACGGTGATCGTCCCCATATCCACCAGCCGATCGTGCCCGTGATGGCTGGCCATATTCGCTAGGGCCTTGCGCAGCACGTCGGGTGCGTGCGCCGCGCCAGGTCTGCCATGATTGCGCTTCACCCCCTCATCGCTGGCAAAACCGAGCAATGCAATACCTGAACTTACCGGAATAAAATGTTCAGCCTGGCGTAGCGTCTGGAAAATACGCAGGGCGTTGCTGGCCTCGGCGCGATCGTCTCGCCCTTGCCAGATTTCAGAGGGCGTTGGTCGCCAAAAATTCATGTTATTTTCCCACGAAAAACACGTTGATACAGCGGGTTACGACCTGGCTCATACACCATTTCCACCGGCCGTTCGGCATCCCAGACAATAAAATCGGCGACAAACCCGTCTTTTAATTGCCCGTGTGTGGCGCCGCGTCCGAGCGCCTGCGCGGCATGGCGCGTCACGCCAGCCCATGCTTCTTCCGGCGTTAAGCCAAACTGGACACAGGCCATGTTCATCGCCAGATGCAGGCTGGCAAACGGGCTGGTGCCGGGGTTGTAGTCGGTCGCCACGGCGATTGGCACGCCCTGTTTTCGCAGCTGTTCAACCGGTGGGCGCTGGCGCTCCTGTAAGAAATAGAACGCGCCCGGCAGCAATACCGCTACCGTGCCGTTTTGCGCCATCGCGGCAACGCCCGCGTCGTCCAGATATTCGATATGATCGGCGGACAAGCCTTTATAGCGGCTGACAAGAGCCGCACCGCCAAGGTTTGAAAGCTGCTCGACGTGGCCTTTGACGGGGATCCCCAGCGCCGCAGCGGCCTGAAAAACCCGCTCGGTTTGTGCAGGGGTGAACCCGACGTTTTCACAAAACACATCCACCGCTTCAAAGAGGTTCTGCTTCCAGAGTGTGGGCATGATTTGCTCGCAAACCAGCCTAAGATAAGCATCCGGATCGTGACGGTATTCAGTTGGTACCGCGTGCGCCGCCAGCAGCGTCGGGCTTATCTCGACCGGATTGTTTTGCGCGAGCTGTTGCGCCACGCGCAGCATTTTCGCTTCGGCCTCGTGATTCAGACCGTAACCGGATTTGATCTCAAGCGTGGTAACGCCCTCTTGCATCAGGCGTTGCAGCCGCTGTTGCGCCAGCGTCAACAGCGTTTCCGCCGAGCTTGCGCGCGTCGCTGCGACCGTGGCGTTAATCCCGCCGCCCTGCGCACTGATCGTTTGATACGAGACGCCATTAAGACGCTGCTCCCACTCAGAGGCGCGGTCGCCGCCGAACACCAGATGGGTATGACAGTCAATCAGGCCCGGCGTGACCAGCCGCCCTTCAAGGTCAATCTGATTCGCATGATTTACCGGGATGTCAGCTTCAGGAATCAGCGCCAGGATTTTCTCGCCGCGTACAATTAATGCGACGTTTTCCTGCATACCGTAAGGCTCAGGGTTGTCCGGATTCAGGGTTGCCAGCCGTGCGTGATGCCAGATAACGTCATCGGGATGAAGCTGCTGCATAGGACGTCCGCTTGTCATGAGTTGTATAGACATTTATTTTCATTCGATTGCCCCTGTCAACCCGCTTTATCGAAAATGTTATTTATTTGTGACGACTTCCGCGGCTGTCGCAGGTGAAAAAGAGAACTTTTTGCCTTTTCATCTTCCCGTTTCGCTCAACTTAGTATAAAAAAGCAGGCTATTTCGATTATCCCGTTAAGACTCGCGAAGCAAGGAGCTTTCCCTTGAACATTTCCAGGATTTCCCGTCTGGCGTTGGCGCTCGCATTTGGCGTGACGTTATCCGCCTGTAGCTCAACGCCTGCGGATCAGTTGCCTTCTGAGCAAGCTGCACCAGGTACGGCGTCTCGCCCTATTCTGTCTGCTGGCGAAGCAAAGAACTTCACCGCTGCACATTATTATTCAGCAATGGATCCAAACGCTGCGCCGTGGACGCCGTCCTCTATTCGTCTGCCTGAGCAGCCAAACTTCGTGGTTGGGCCAGCAGGCGCGCAGGGCGTGACGCACACCAGCATTCAGGCTGCGGTTGACGCGGCTATCACCAAGCACAGCGCGTCTCGCCAGTACATTGCGATTTTACCGGGTGAATACGAAGGAACCGTTTATGTTCCTGCCGCACCGGGCAGCATCACTATTTATGGTACCGGTGAGAAAGCGGTTGATGTGAAAATTGGCCTGGCGATCGACTCCGAAATCGACCGTAACACCTGGCGTCATCTGGTGAATCCGGCCGGTAAATACATGCCAGGCAAACCGGCGTGGTATATGTTCGACAACTGCCAGAGCAAGCCAAGCGCGACCGTGGGCGTGATGTGTTCTGCGGTAGTCTGGTCACAGAACAACGGTCTGCAGCTGCAAAACCTGACCATCCAGAACACCGTGGGTGACAGCGTGGATGCGGGTAATCATCAGGCGGTTGCCCTGCGTACTGACGGCGATCGGGTGCAGATCAATAACGTGAATATTCTGGGTCGCCAGAACACCTTCTTTGTGACCAACAGCGGCGTGCAAAACACGCTGCAAAATAACCGTCTGACGCGCACTCAGGTCACCAATAGCTACATTGAAGGCGATGTGGATATTGTGTCTGGTCGTGGCGCGGTGGTGTTTGATAACACCGAATTCCGCGTCGTGAACAGCCGCACCCAGCAGGAAGGTTACGTGTTTGCGCCTGCAACGCTGTCCAACATGTTCTACGGCTTCCTGGCTATTAACAGCCGCTTCACCGCATCCGGTGACGGCGTGGCGCAGCTGGGGCGTTCTCTGGATGTGGATTCGGCGACCAACGGTCAGGTCGTGATTCGCGACAGCGTGATCAACGAAGGCTTTAACATGGCAAAACCGTGGGCCGATGCCGCTGTCTCCAAACGTCCGTTCTCCGGCAACACCGCGCGGTGGATGATAAAGGCAACGTGCAGCGCAATCTGAACGACGCTAACTTCAACCGCATGTGGGAGTTCAACAACCGCGGCGTGGGCAGTAAAGTCGTGGCTGAGCCGAAGAAGTAATCGGATCTCCGGACATAAAAAAACCTCGCATTAGCGAGGTTTTTTATTTTCTATCGCTTAGTGTGCGTTAACCACCACCCACATTGGGCCCTGACCAACCGCATAGCGACCTTTCTCTTCCAGCAGTCCCTGTACGCCTTTAATTTCATACAGCGCGATGTGATGGGATTTCTGCCCCGCCGCAATCAGGAATTTGCCGCTGTTATCGATATTAAAGCCGCGCGGCTGGGTTTCGGTTGGCTGGAAGCCTTCGATTGCCAGCACGCTGCCGTCTTCAGAGATGCTGAACACGGTGATCAGACTCGAAGTGCGATCGCAGGCGTACAGATGACGGCCATCCGGGGTGATATGAATATCTGCCGCCCAGCGGGTGTCGGCAAAGTCCGCAGGCATCATATCCAGCGTCTGGATGCACTCGATCTGGCCGTTTGGATTGCGCAGTTCCCACACGTCAACGGAGCTGTTTAGCTCATTTACCACGTAGGCGTACTGCTGATTCGGGTGGAACACCATGTGACGCGGACCTGCGCCCTCCACGGTGGTGACCTCTGCCGGGTTCTGCGCCTGCAGGTGGCCGTCGTCGCTGAGCGTGAACAGGCAAATGCGATCCTGCTTCAGCGCGGGAACCCACAGCGTGCGGTTATCCGGAGAGATATTCGCGGAGTGACAGCCTTCCAGCCCTTCGACAATATCCACGGTTTCAACCGGAATGCCCTCTTCCAGACGCGTCACGCTGACGCTGCCCGCATTGTAAGATCCGCTGAAAAGGAAACGACCCTGACGATCGGTGGAGATATGCGTCGGGCTGCCCGGCAGTGGCGCTTCGGCGGTGTAGGTCAGCGTGCCATCGTCCGGGGAAATGCGGTAAGCCAGAACGCGGAATTCAGGACGCACGCCAACATACAAAAAACGTTTATCCGGACTGACGACCATTGGCTGAACTTGCCCAGGCACATCGACAACCTGCACCAGCGTGAGCGAGCCTTCGGTATTCAGACGCCAGACGTGGATCTGCTGGCTTTCAGGACTGGCGGTATAAACGGTTTGTTTCATGAATTCTCCTTTCCTCACTGCGCGTGAAAGTAATTAACTTTTAACGGTGAATGCTGAATTCTAGCCTGGCATTTTGCCGGCATCCTCTCTCGGTGTACCATCCCAGAAGACTTTAAATTCAATATTAACCCGGAAGAACAAATGACCTCGCGTGTGATTGCACTGGATTTAGACGGTACACTGCTAACCCCTCAAAAAACCCTGCTTCCCTCTTCGCTTGAAGCACTTAAACGTGCCCAGGAAGCGGGATATCAACTCCTGATCGTCACGGGTCGACATCACGTTGCCATTCATCCTTTTTATCAGGCACTGGCGTTAGATACACCTGCAATTTGTTGTAACGGGACTTATTTGTATGATTATCAAACAAAAAAGGTTCTTGAGTCCGATCCGCTGCCTGTCACTCAGGCGCTGCAACTGATTGACCTGCTGGATGAACACGCCGTACACGGGCTGATGTACGTTGACGATGCCATGCTGTATGAACGCCCAACCGGGCATGTGATCCGCACCCGCAACTGGGCGCTGACGCTGCCTGAAGCCCAGCGCCCGGTGTTTACCCAGGTGTCTACTTTGCGTGAGTCCGCGCAGGAGGTGAACGCTATCTGGAAATTCGCGTTGACGGATGAAAACACGCAAAAGCTGAATGAATTCGCGGCGCATGTGGAGCAAACGCTGGGGCTGGCGTGCGAGTGGTCGTGGCACGATCAGGTGGATATCGCCCGCAAAGGCAACAGCAAAGGCAAACGTTTGACGCAGTTTGTCGAATCTCAGGGCGGTTCAATGCGCGATGTGATTGCTTTTGGCGATAACTATAACGACATCAGCATGCTGGAAGCGGCGGGTACGGGCGTGGCAATGGGCAATGCTGACGACGCGGTGAAAGCGCGCGCTAACGTGGTGATTGGGGACAACACCACCGATAGCATCGCGCAGTATATTTATACTCACCTGCTGTAATCAGGTGGTGATCGAGACGCTCTTGATTTGCGCGTACAGCCACAGGCCAGGCTTGATACCGAGTTCATCCCTGGCCCACGGGCTGATGCGCGCCCAGAGCGTCTTGCTGCCGATTTCGAGCTGGACTTCCACCTGTCCGTTATCGTCGAAACATTGCGCCACTTTGGCGCGCAGAATATTGCGGATACTGGATTGCAGCGGCGGTTGCAGCACCAGCGAAACGTCAGACGCCTGAATGCGGATCCGCAGCGCGGTCTGCAACGGTTTTTCAATCTTATTGACCCACAGATGCTGATCGCCCAGCGCCAGCGCCGTCATGGCGTAGTGCGGGTGGTGCTCCAGCACGCTCACTTTCAGCACGCTACTTTGTTGCTCTTTCGGCAACCACGGGTGCATGACGCTGCTGCCCCACACCTCTTCCAGATTGCCAAAGGCTTTGACGCTGCCATTTTCCAGCACCAGCACTTTGTCTGCCAGATGTAAAATCTCATCCAGAGAATGGCTGACATACAGCATCGGAATGTTAATTTCGCGCGCCAGACGCTGGAGATACGGTAACAGTTCACGCTTACGCGGGATGTCGAGCGAGGCCAGCGGCTCATCCAAGAGCAGCAGTTCTGGCGCGGTGAGCAGGGCACGACCAATGGCGACGCGCTGTTTTTCCCCTCCCGAAAGCGACGACGGCAGACGCTCAAGTAAGGTTTCAATTCCGAGCAGCGCCACCAGCTTATCAAACTGTCCGGCCATGCTTTTCGCCATGCCGTAGCGCAAATTGCCGCGCACGTTGTAATGCGGGAACAGGCGCGCATCCTGAAACACGTAGCCAATACGGCGCTTCTCAGGGGCCAGGTAAATCTTCTTTTCGACGTCATTTAGCACGCGATCGTTAAGGGCAATGCGGCCCGTTTGCGGACGCGTCAGGCCGCTAATCGCGTTGATAAGCGACGTTTTACCCGCGCCCGATACGCCAAAAACGGCGGTGATCCCTGACGCAGGCAGCGTTTCGTTGAGCGTCAACGTGTGGTTGCCCAGCGTTTGGGTGAAATTGAGTTCCAGCATGATTATTTCCCCATCCGCTCGCGGCTAAGACGCGCCAGCCATTCAGAAACCAACAGCGACACCAGCGCCAGGACGATGGAAATAATGCACAGTCGCGCCGCTGCGCCTTCGCCGCCAGGGGTCTGAATCAGGGTATACATGGCAGAAGGGATGGTGCGGGTTTCGCCAGGAATGTTTGACACAAACGTGATGGTCGCGCCGAATTCGCCGAGCGAACGGGCAAAAGCCAGCACCGTGCCGACAATAATTCCCGGCAGGGTCAGCGGGAGCGTGATGGTGAAGAAGACGCGCCAGCGCCCGGCACCGAGCGTACGCGCGGCGTGCTCCAGTTTGATATCCACCGCTTCCAGCGCGAGGCGAATCGCCCGCACCATCAGCGGGAAGGACATCACTGCTGCTGCCAGCACCGCACCGCGCCAGGTAAATGCCAGCGTCAGGCCAAACCAGTCATACAGCCATTCGCCGATAAAACCGCGGCGTCCCATGGCGATCAGCAGTAAATAGCCAACCACTACCGGCGGCAACACCAGGGGAAGATGAAGAACACTGTCGAGCAACGCTTTGCCCGGAAACTGGCAGCGAACCAGCAGCCAGGCAAAAAAGATCCCAAAGGGCAAACTAAAGGCAACGGCCAGGGAAGAGACTTTAAGGCTGAGAATCACAGCCTGCCATTCAGGATCGGTCAATATCATCAGTGAGTCGTAAATCCATAACGTTTAAAGGTTGCTGACGCTTCAGGCCCCTTCAGATAGTCAAAGAAGGCGCTGACCGTCGCATTTTTGTGTCCATCAACAATCGCAATCGGGTACTCGACTTTCCTATGAGAGTCTTCAGGGAACGTACCGACCACTTTCACGCCCTTACTGGCAACTGCATCAGAGCCGTAAACGATGCCCAGAGGGGCTTCATTACGCTCCACCAGAGCCAGCGCACCGCGCACATCTTCAGCGGGTGCCAGTTTCGGGGATAATGTATCCCAGGCACCCAGTTTTTGCAGCGCTTCTTTAGCGTAAATCCCGGCTGGAACATGATCCGGATCGCCCACCGCCAGACGCCCGTCTTTCAGCAGGCTGGCCCAGTTGGTCTCTTTAGAAATCGCGATCTCGCCCTGTGCGCTCGCTTTAGGCGCGATAACCACCAGGCTGTTGCCCAGCAGCGTTTCACGGGTTGCGGCGTCGATAGATTTCTTCTCGACCGCATAATCCATCCATTTCTGGTCGGCAGAAATAAACAGATCGGCCGGGGCCCCTGCTTCAATCTGACGCGCCAGCGTTGACGACGAGGCAAAAGAAGAGACCACATCGACGTTTTTCTCTTTCTTGTACTGCGCCGCAATATCCTGCATCGCATTGGTCAGCGATGCCGCGGCAAAGACCGTGATTTTGTTTTCTTCTGCCAGTGCATGCCCGGCGAGAGAAAGCGTCAACGTTGCCCCTGCAAGAAGGCGTAATAATATACGTGCCATTTTTATCTCCTGTTAACTTCGTTATATATAAATAAATATAACGATATCTGCAGGGAAGTCCTAGCGTTAAATCGTACCGATTAATGAGTAAAGCGTGCTGGCAATGGGAATACTATCGGCGCAGAAGGGAGAAACTTGAGGGCAAAACGCCCGGTCAGACCGGGCGTTTAGAAAGGAATCAATGCTGCTTTTTAGGCTGGTCTTTATGACCGATGTTCGAAAATACGTTGAACACTTCACCCAGGCCGTAGATGGCGCCGAGGATGATGGCCATCACTACGGGTACCATGATCACGGCGAATACCAGACTTTTCAACAACTCTAACATGGTGTTCTCCAGACATTGTGAGTGACGTATTCTACCCTGAAAAGCGAGAAAAACATCCCCTTTTGTGCGGTAGTCTTTGCGCATCCGAGCAATTGGGTCACAATACACTTTTTGCCAGGACTTTGTTATGCAGGCCGAAATTCTCCTTACCCTTCGACTTCAGCAGAAGCTTTTCGCCGATCCGCGCCGCATTGCCCTGCTTAAACAAATAGAGCAAACCGGCTCAATTAGCCAGGGCGCGAAAAACGCCGGTATCAGCTATAAGAGCGCGTGGGACGCCATCAATGAGATGAACACCCTGAGCGAGCAAACGCTGGTCGACAGAGCGACAGGCGGCAAAGGGGGCGGTGGCGCGGTGTTAACGCGTTACGGTCAGCGTCTGATTAAGCTGTACGATTTGCTGGCCCAGATTCAGCAAAAAGCCTTCGATGTCCTGAGCGATGACGATGCCCTTCCGCTCGATAGCCTGCTGGCAGCCATCTCTCGCTTCTCACTGCAAACCAGCGCGCGCAATCAGTGGTTTGGCACCGTGACGGCGCGCGATCGCGCGCAGGTACAACAGCACGTGGATATTCTTCTCGCCGATGGCACCACGCGCCTGAAAGTGGCAATTACGGCGCAAAGCGGTGAACGACTCGGGCTCGACGAAGGCAAAGAAGTGCTGGTGCTGCTCAAAGCACCGTGGGTGAATATCACACGCGATGCGGAACAGGCCAAAACGGCGGATAACCAACTGCGCGGCACGATAAGCCAGATAGAACGCGGCGAAGAGCAGTCGGAAGTGCTAATGACCTTACCGGACGGACAGATCCTGTGCGCGACGATCCCCGCCGCTGCTGCAGACGATTTAACAGAAGGTGTCGACGTCACCGCATATTTCAATGCTGACCGGGTGATTATCGCCACGTTGTGCTGAGTGCATTGACAAATTTGCCGACAGTGCGTATCCCTGAAGATTATCGCTGCACTAAATGGGATATTTCATGTCATCATTGCATATTTCGCAAGGCACGTTTCGTCTTAGCGACACTCAAACGCTGGCCCTTCCTGATATCACTTTGCGCGCAGGCGAAAGCTGGGCGTTTGTGGGCACTAACGGTAGCGGAAAATCTGCACTCGCACGCGCGCTGGCGGGCGAACTCACACAGCTGAAAGGCGAACGCCGGTGCGAATTTACGCGCCTGACA